>CAZUGO010000032.1:0-202318 GCA_964619935.1 uncultured Planctomycetales bacterium
CCCAGCCGCCACCGCGCATCCGCAACGGCGACGTCCTCCTCCCGGAGGCATCGTCACCCGGCCGTAGTGCCGACCTTTGAGAAAAACCCGGCCGGACGCCATCATCAGGGCCGATACGCGATAAAATCTGCGAAAGTTGGGTTAGCGGGCCGGGTCCGGCCCATCTGGAACGGGCCTTGCAACGTGATTGATGTGCGCGGCGATTGGCATGCGCCATCCCACGCCGAACGCCCGGGCCGAGACCTTCAGACCCGGGGCCGCCTGGCGCCGCTTGTACTCGTTGAGGTCGACGCGGCGGATAACGTCGGTCACATCGTTGCGCGACAACCCTTCGGCAATCATCTGCTCGGGTGAGCGTTGTTCCTCGACGTAGCCCTGTAGGATGGCGTCGAGTTGCTCATAGGGGGGCAGGGTGTCCTGGTCGGTTTGATGCGGTCGCAGTTCAGCGGACGGTGGCTTGCTCAACGTTCGCCCGGGGATCACCGTGCGACCGGCGTGTTCGTTCAGCCGCTGGGCCGCCTGATACACCCGCGTTTTAGCGACGTCGCTGATCACCGCCAGCCCGCCGCACATGTCGCCGTACAGGGTGCAGTATCCGACTGCCAGCTCGCTCTTGTTCCCGGTGGTCAGCAACAGCCAGCCGAACTTGTTGGACAGGGCCATAAGGATTTGGCCGCGGATACGGGCTTGCAGGTTCTCTTCGGTGACGTCGGGGGCCCGGTCGCCGAAGTGGTCGGCGAGCGTTCGCTCGGCCGTCTCGTGCATTTCATGGATCGGAATCGTACGGAAATCGATGCCCAAGTTGGCTGCCAGCTCCCGGGCATCCTCCAGGCTCCCCGGACTGCTGTGCCGGGACGGCATGGCGACGCCGTGGACCCGGTCGGACCCCAGGGCTTGGGCGGCGATGGCCGCAACCACCGCCGAGTCGATGCCGCCCGACAGCCCGAGCACCACCTCACGGAAGCCGCACTTGCGCACGTAGTCACGGGTGCCCAGAACCAGCGCTTCGATGAGGCAGTCGAGGTCTTCGGGATAAGGCGCGACCGCTTGCGGATCGGGTCTGGACAGGTCGACGATGAGCAGGTCTTCGGCAAACGCCCGGGCCTGCCCGATGAGCCGGCCGGCGCTGTCGATGACCATGCTGCCGCCGTCAAAAATCAGGTCATCGTTGCCGCCGACCTGGTTCACATACACGAGCGGCAATGCATGCTCCCGGCATTGCTGCGCGAAGATCCGCAGCCGCTCACGCTGCTTGGCCACCCAGAAGGGAGATCCGGAAATGTTGATGAGTACGTCAGCGCCCAAGCGGGCTTGCTGCTCGATCGGGTCGGTGTGGTACAGCCGCTGATCGATGAATTGCTCGTCGTTCCAGAGGTCCTCGCAAATGCTGATTCCTAAGACGAGCGGCTCGCCGCGCGGGGAGCGCCATGAGCAGACGGTGCCGGACGCGGCGGGCTGGAAGTAGCGGCGTTCGTCAAAGACATCGTAGGTCGGCAGCAGGCACTTCCTGGCCCGGGACACCACCGTGCCCTCGCTGCACAGGGCGGCGCTGTTGAACAGCCCCATGGGGGAGGGGGCGTCGTCGGGTTCGGCATATCCGACCACCGCTGAAATCCCCCGGCAGGCGGCGGCGATGGTGCCCAGCGCCACGACATTCTGCTGAACGATGCTGTGCCGCAGCAGCAGATCCTTCGGTGGGTAGCCCAGGGTCACCAGTTCCGGAAGCACCACCAGGTCCGCCCCCGCCGTGCGGGCCTGGTCGACCGCATGGACGGCTCGCCGGGTATTGGCGGGAATGTCGCCCACCACCGGGTTCAGTTGCGCCAAAGCCACGATCATGTTGGGATTTAACCACTTGCGGGTGGGGAATGCAATTCAAAGCGACGCAGGCCAGCAGCTCTCTTCAATGATCGGGCCGGGAGGAGTTCATGTGAAGAGCTTGACGCTGCTGGCCTGACGAAGCTTATTTCTCTGGAAGACAACTAGCATCTCTTGTGCCATGTCGCGGCGAATCGCGTTGGGCGCGATCTGCGGCGGCGGCAGCACCGGGACCTGCGTGAAAAGGCACACAGGTGCGTACTATTTCGACCGGCATTACGTTCGGGTCGCCGCCACGATGCGTGGATCCCTGGGAGCGGCGATTGGCATCGGATGTGCTACCGTGCAGGCTGGATACGGGAGCCGTCCGCACGACAATTTGATCACCAACTCCCATGACGGTTGGGGCAGCCGTTGGGAGTCATGTGGTTGGCGGGTGTGCGAAAGGGTATCCCGATACCCGACAGCGAGTGATTGCGGGCTCCATGTTTGTCTCCCGTATCCCTCGCTGTCTTTATTGCGCCTTGCGGTCCAGCCCTGCCGGGTTCCTCCTGGAACTTTTGCGCGGCTACAATCTTCCCGGTCCGGTGCCGCCGTGGGCGGCGTGCAGACCGGCGAGGAGCGGTGGTCGTGCATGAACTGCACTTGAGAATCGGGGGCATGACCTGCGGCGGATGCGTGGCCCGCGTCCGCCAGGCCCTGTTGCAATCGCCGGGCGTGTGGGAGGCGGAAGTCAGCCTGGCGGGCGAAAGCGCTCGGGTGCAGGCTGGCGACGGCGTCAGCGCCGGCCAGCTTGCCGGCCGTGTTCGCGAGTGCGGCTACCAGGCGGCCGAAGTGATCGATTCGGCGGCAGCCGAGGCAGGCGCCCGGCGTGACTATCAGAACCGCCTGCGGCAGGGTCGGCAAGCGGTGATGACCGCCACGATGTACGGCATTCCGGTGGTGGGGTTGGAGTGGTTCGGCAGCGCCCTGGCTTCCACCGAAGCGGGCGGCCACGTGTGGTGGCGCGGGCTGCAGGCCGGCCTGTGTGCGTTGGCGCTGTACTCGCCGGCCGGCGGACCGATTGTGGCCGGCGGCATCCGGGCGTTCTTGCACCGCACCGGGAACATGGATCTGCTGGTTACCCTGGGTGTGCTGGCTGCGTTCGGGTCGAGCGTTGCCGCGCTGCTGTCGGGTAGCCACGGGCCGTTCCATTTTCACGGCGTGGTCATGATCTTATGGTTCATCGACGTGGGGCGCTACGTCGAGGCCCGCGCCAAGCATCGGGTCACCGAAACGCTGACCGCGCTGTTGGAGCGCGTGCCGCGAACCGCAATCCGGATCGAGGGGCAGGCGCTGCGCGAGGTCGACATTCGCGAACTTCGCCCGGGCGACCGCCTTCGGCTGGCCGACGACCTGGTGGTGCCGGTCGACGGCCGGGTGATCTCGGGCAGCGCTTCGGTTGACCAGAGCACGATCACCGGCGAGTCGCGGGCAGTCCCCAAGAACCCCGGTAATGAACTGTTTGCCGGGACGCGGGTGCTCGATGGCGTGCTGGTCATGGAAGCCACCCGCCTGGGAACAGAATCGGCGATCGGTCAGATTTTGCAAGGGGTCCGACGGGCCCAATCGAGCCGGACAGACGCTCAACGCCTGGCCGACCGGGTGGCAGGGATCTTCGTGCCGATCGTGGCGGCGGTCGCGATTCTGACGCTATTGGCTTGGGGGCTGCTGGCGGCAGCGGGCTGGGGCGGCGGATTGTCGGCTGCCCTGGCGGTGCTGGTGATCGCCTGCCCGTGCGCCATGGGACTGGCGACGCCGACGGCGGTGTTTATCACTACGGCTCGGGCGGCGGTCCACGGCATTCTGGTGAAGGATGCGGCCGCCCTGGAGCGGCTGGGATCGGTGGACACCGTTTTGTTCGACAAGACCGGCACCCTGACCACGGGCAAGCCGAGGGTCGTCGAGACGGTTCCGGTGGGTCAGGATTCGGCCGATCGGGTTCTGCAGCTGGCCGCTTCGCTTGCTCGGCTGTCGCAGCATCCCTTGGCCCGGGCTCTGGCAGCGCACGCAGCGGCGCAGCGGCTGGAGCTGCCAGCGCCCGAGTCGTTCGCCGCCTGGGCCGGCGGGGGGATGCAGGGAAACGTGGGCTCGGAGTGCATTCGCGCGGGCAGCGCCGATTTCATGGCAGAACACGGGATTTCCACCGCCGCGGTCGATGGCGAGCATCGCCGTTTCAGCGAGGGCGGGTGTCAGATCGTTCTGGTGGCACGCGATGACCGCCTCATCGGACTCATCGCCCTGGCGGACGAACCGCGTCCGGCGGCTGCCGAGGTGGTGAAGACCCTTCGGTCCCTGGGGTTGTCCTGTGCCCTGGTCAGCGGTGACCAGGGTCCGGCCACGGCGGCGTTGGCTCGAGCGGTCGGCATCGATGAGATCTTCGCCGACCAACGCCCTGAGCATAAGTCGGCGATCGTCGCACAACTCCAGCAGGGCGGGGCGGTGGTCGCGTTTGTCGGTGATGGTGTGAATGACGCCATCGCCATCACCCAGGCGGATGTCGGCGTGGCCTTCGCGGCTGGGACCGACGTTGCCAACCAACTCGCCGATCTGACCCTGGTGTCCGACGATCTGACTCTAGTGCCCCGGGCCGTGATGATCGGGCGGCGCTCCCTGCGGATCATCCGGCAGAACCTGTTCTGGGCGTTCTTTTACAATACCGCCTCGATTCCGCTGGCGGCTCTGGGGATCATTCCGATGTGGGTGGCCCCGGCCGCGATGATGCTCAGCTCGCTCTCGGTGGTCGGCAACAGCCTGCGCTTGCGGTCGCTGTAACCGGTCGGGCGGCGCGGCCCTCAGGTTCGGGCTAGTAGCAGTTCTTGAGGTCGGCTTCGTCGAGGACGTCGAAATCACGGTTCATCAACGCCTGGTAGGCGACGTCCAGTTCGTCGGTTTGCATCGCGATGCAGGAGCGCCCTTTGGGCCGGGCGAGCAGCGGGTAGGCGTAGCGAATGTTGACTTCGGCGCTCAGCAGCGCCGACCAGATCGACAGCAGCCCCTTGCGCCCGGGGGGCAATGAAATGGCCAGCAGCTCGGTCTCGCACACCGGGAAACGGGACCCGACCAGCAGTTCGTAGCCCTGGTCGGGATCGTCCAGAATCATGCGGATAATCGCGCAGTCCACGGAATAAACCATGGACAGACCCAAGATGTGCACATCGGTGGTCTCGAAAATACGGGTCAGCCGGACCAACTGTCCCACCCGATCCTCAAGAAAGACCGAAAATTGCCTAACCCGCGGGGCACCTTGCATTTGTGGCGTATCAAACCGTTTGCGTTGCACAGCGAGAGTCTACCACCTAAGTGCGGAGTTTTACAGATATTTATGTCCACTTCGTCAGATTTCCGCACTCCTGCCCGCCTTTTGACATTGTCCTGTCATCCTGGCAGGAGTTCCGACCCTCGGCGACTGCCATCAAGGTTGCTAACAGTATTATATACAAAACGTTATGGCAATAGCCCGGCGAGCTGCGGCTTGGCACGGTCATTGCCCCATTCCTGGGGACGTTGGATCGTCATACAGGAGTGCTCGCGATGTCAAAGATCATCGGAATCGACTTGGGAACCACGAACTCGGTCGTTGCGGTCATGGAGGGCGACCAGCCCAAGGTGCTGACCAATGCCCAGGGCTCGCGCCTGACCCCGTCTGTGGTTGCGTTTACCGACAAGGGCGAGCGACTGGTCGGCCAGGTCGCCAAGCACCAGCAGGTGACCAATCCCAGCAACACGGTTTTTTCAATCAAGCGCTTCATGGGGCGGCGTCACAACGAGGTCGGCAGCGAAGAGAAGATCGTTCCCTACAAGGTGGTCGGCGATCCCAGCGAGCTGGTCAAGGTCGAGGTCCGCAAGAAGCAGTACACCCCGCCGGAGATCTCGGCCATGATCCTGCAGGATCTCAAGAAGACCGCCGAGGATTACTTGGGGCAAAAGGTCGAACGGGCCGTCATTACCGTTCCGGCGTACTTCAACGACTCCCAGCGCCAGGCGACCAAGGACGCCGGTGAAATCGCCGGCCTGAAGGTCGAGCGCATCATCAACGAGCCCACCGCGGCTTCGCTGGCCTACGGTCTGGGCCGGAAAATCAACGAGAAAATCGCCGTGTTCGACTTGGGCGGCGGCACCTTCGACGTCTCCATTCTGGACATTGGCGACAACGTTTTCGAAGTGCTCAGCACCAACGGCGACGGTCACCTGGGTGGTGATGATTATGACGAGGAACTGATCAATTACGTCGCCGAGGAATTCCGCAAGAAAGAAGGAATCGATCTGCGGAAGGATCCAATGGCTTTGCAGCGGCTCAAGGAGTCCTGCGAGAAAGCCAAGTGCGAGCTGTCCAGCACCCAGGAAACCACCATCAGCCTGCCGTTCATCACCGCGGACCAGAGCGGTCCCAAGCACTTGCAGGAAACCCTCACGCGCAGCAAGTTCGAGCATTTGACCCGGGCGCTGACCGAGCGGACCCGCGGACCGGCACTGCAGGCCCTCAAGGACGCCAAACTGACCCCGGCGGACATCGATGAAGTGGTGCTGGTCGGCGGCTCGACGCGGATTCCGGCGGTCCAGGCCTTGGTCAAGGAGATCTTCGGCAAGGACCCCAACAAGAGCATCAACCCTGACGAAGTCGTGGCGGTCGGGGCGGCGATCCAGGGCGCTGTGCTGTCCGGCGACAAGGACGACCTCGTGCTGCTCGACGTCACGCCGCTGACCCTGGGCGTGGAGACCATGGGCGGCGTGATGACCCGGTTGATTCAGCGTAACACCACCATTCCAACCAGCCGGTCGGAAGTGTTCAGCACGGCGGCCGACGGCCAGATCGAGGTCACCATCCATGTGCTTCAGGGTGAGCGTGAAATGGCCGCCGGCAACCGCACGCTGGGCCAGTTCAACCTGGTGGGCATCCCGCCGGCACCCCGCGGGATGCCGCAGATCGAGGTGACTTTCGACATCGACGCCAACGGCATTCTGACGGTGTCGGCCAAGGATAAGGCAACCGGCAAGGAGAACAAGATCGAGATCAAGGACTCCTCCGGGTTGTCGAGCAACGAGGTCGAGCAGATGAAACAGGACGCCGAGCGCTACGCCGAAGACGATCGCCGCAAACGTGAACTAGTCGAAGCCCGGAACCGGGCGGACCACCTGATCTACACCACCGAGCAGACGCTCAAGGAACACGGCGACCAGGTGCCGGCAGACGAGCGCGGCAAGGTCGAAGCGGCCCTCAACCAATTGAAGGAACGGATGAAAGGTGACGATGCGGCGGCCATCACCAAGGGACTCGAGAACCTGATGAGCGCTTCGCAGTCCATCGGCAAGATCATGTACGAGCAAGCCGCCAAGAAGGCGGGCGCCGCCTCGGGGGGTACCGAAACGGTCGGCGCCACCGCCGGCGATGGCCGTAAAGACGGCGATGTCATCGACGCGGAGTACGAGGTCAAAGATGATCAGTAATCGCCTACCTCCGGGCCCGGACGACCCGGCGGCTGCGGACGAATGGCCCCAGGACGCCCACGAGTTCGTGCTCACCCCGGGCAGCGCCACCCTCTGGCAATTGAGGCTTCCCGGCGGGGCGGTCTTGAACATCGGCCTGGCCTTGGTCGCGCCGCCCGGGGTCGTGCTGGTGATCCCCAGAATCGTCGGGCGGCAGCACTCACCCCTGGAGCCATACTACCGCCATGAGGACACCGGGGACCCGGCGTTGTCCTACCTGTTGAACTAATCGACCCACCAGACGACGACACCCCGATGCCCGGACGCTGCCAATCGCCGGCGCACTCGCCGGCTACATTGGTTCTAATGGTCGCATTTGCAGTGCCTTACGATTTACCTCCTCCGAAAGCCTTGATTCCGGTCCGAAAAAGCAGCTAGACTGGAACCGCCACATCGCTCGGAACGGCTGGGAACCAACCAAGCCAGCCGGTCTTCTGTCGGGAATTCTCATTATCGCAAGGAGCAAAATGATGTTCAGCAAACGGCACTGGCGATTGAGCGGGTTGTTGGTGGCGGGATGCATCGGTGGGGCCGGGTCAGTGGCGACAGCCGGTCCAATCGTGATCGATCCGGCCGGCAAGATCGAGCCCGCACTGCACGACGTCATGGGCGGTAAGGCGGCCGATGAAGCCGTGGTGGTAGGCGTTTGGCTGCGGCAGGATCACGATCCCAACGATGACTATGTCGCCTACCTGGCCGCGGCGACGCCCGCGGCCCGGGATGGAATCACCGCCCGGACCCGCCAGAAGATCGCCGCGGCACAACAGCCGTTCATCAACTGGTCGACCGCCCGCGGTCACGCCGTCGTGTATCGGTCCCAATACGCGCCGGTGGTGTTCATGAGCCTGCCGAACAACGACATCACGCCGGCGGCCGCCCGGCCGGATGTGGATCGCATTTACGTCTCACGGACCTACGAGGTCGAAATGGAGCATGCCGAGAAATCGGTGCGTGCCGATGTCGCCTGGGCCCGAGGCATCAACGGTTCGGGGCTGGCGGCCACCTGGGTTGGCGTTGTGGAGTTCGCCAGGATCAACTTTGCCAACCCATACCTGAACCACTTGGGCAACACGCCGACCTTTCGACCCGGCGGTGCCTTGGGGCAGCACGTCACGTCGGTCGCCGGGATCATTGCGGCCGCCACCGACGGCAGCGCCGGCAATCACGGGCGCTACCGCGGCGTGGCTTATGGGGCCGCCGGGTTGATCAATGCCAACAGCGATTCGGGCGCAGATTTCGACATCATCGAGGCGGTTGAGTGGGCCATGGATCAGAACGGCCGCATCCTGAACAACAGTTGGGGTTCCGACACCGGCCTGGCGATTGCGGTGCTGGATCGGTACTACGATTACCTGGCCCGGAACCAGTTCATGACGCTGATCAAGTCGGCCGGCAACAACGCCGGTGGATTCGGTTCAGCCAACGGCAATCTCACCAGCCCGGGTCTGGGGTACAACGTGATTACCGTCGGCTCGTTTGGATCGTTGAACAACAATCGCTGGAACGACGATCGGATGACCCCCAGCTCCAGCTTCCGTCCTGATCCCGGCAACCCGGCCGGGCAGGATCGCCAGAAGCCGGACCTGGTGGCCGCCGGCGAGGATCAGAATGGCAGGATTGATCGGCTGAGTGACACCGGCGCCGCGGTGCAGCCCCTCGGCCGGGGGACCAGCTTCGCGGCCCCCGCGGTCACCGGGGCCTGCCTGCTGCTGGCCGAGCGCCAACTGGAGTTACTGACCTACCCCGCGGCCATGCGGGCCATCCTGATGGCCTCGGCCTGTCACAACATCGAAGGCGATGCCCGGCTGAGCAATCTTGATGGCGCCGGGGCCCTGGTGGTGTGCGAGGCCGACGAGGTCGCCGAGCAACAACAGTACCATCACGACCTGCTCATCGCGGCTGATTTTCAGCCCAACGGCTACTGGGCTCACACCATCAACCTGGACGCCGGCGACGGCAACGGGCCGCCGAAGTGGGCCCGGGTGGTGCTGACCTGGTTCTCCAATCCCTCGCGGCAGGAGGTCGCCGGCGCTTCGACGGCCCTGACCAACACCACGCTGGCCGACGCGACCAACCCGTTCGGCTTGCCGAACAGCAAGGTGGGGTGGTTCCTGCAACCGAACACCGCCAATCCGTTCACGTACCAGGTCATCGCCAACACCGCCGGGACCTTGACCGTCGGGGTCGGCGATACCATGGTGGCCGACGGCGCCACCCTCGGCGACAACTACGTGTTGTTCCAGAACCCGACCGATCCGTTGGACGCCAACCTGGACCTGCGGATCTGGGACGTCACCGCCGGAGCCTACGTGGCTGGGGCGGATTCCAACAGCGTCGGCAACAACTTCGAGATTTCCCGCTTTACGCCGGCCAACACCGGCCCCTATGAAGTCCGCGTTTTTCCGACCGCCTTCAATGGCACCCTGGAGCCGGTGGCCTTGGCCTGGGCCCAGGAGCCTTGCTGCATGCCGGACTGGGGCGACGCACCGGACGACATGTTGCCCTGCACGCCGCGGCCCAAGCGCGGCGATTTCCCGACGCGGATGACCAGCGTCGGTGCCAGCGCCAAGGAGTTCGAGGTCGAGTGGCTCAGTGCCGACAACCAGACCACGCCAGGAGCCACCTGGGAAATGGACGCCTGGGTCATGGGCCGCGAGGCCGAGAAGGATGAAGACGGCCAGAGCAACATCAACCTGCCCCCGGTGTGCCTGCCCGATCAGGATGCCGAGGACGACGGCGTGGTGCCAGATCCCATCTATATTGCCGGGACCAAGGGCCAGGTGTCGTTCTGGGTGAACTCCGCGACACCGAACATCGGACGCTACTCGGCAGCCAATCCCGACGAGAAGATCTACGTTCGCGGGTGGTTCGATTGGGAGCATGACGACGTCTCCTGGGCCGGCAACCAGATGGTCATGTGGGTCGGCGGGCCGACCATGGTCGGGCAGATGATGGTCGGCCAGACCTGCCTCGAGGGCTGCGACCTGTGGGACCCCGCCCAGAACCAGAAGCTGGTGACCATCGACTTCGAGGTGCCTGAATTCCTGCCGGAAGGGCCGTTCTGGATTCGATTCCGCCAGAGCTACGGCGAAGACGACACGGTCGACTACAACACGCCGGCCGGTGCCACCTTCACCGGAGAGGCCACCTTCCGCGGGGAAGCCACCTACGGCGAGATCGAAGACCACACTTCCTACCAGGCGCCTGCGATCGAAATCGACGCGTTTCCGTTCTCGGAGGCGGTGGTCACCCTGATCACGCCCTTCGGCACCGAGACGGTCATGCTGAACGGGCCGACCACGGTCCATGTCGGGCTGTCTGGTCTGAATGACGGGGACGCCAACTTGCGCGAGCAAGTGCCCACTGAAATGGTGCAGTTGAATCTCACCGGCAACAGTGCGCTGGTCGGCCCGGTGGAGGTCCGTCTGCGCCCGCAGACCAGCACGCCCTTCCTGCCGACCCTCGGCGAAATCGAAGAAAAGCAGAACACCACGCCCGGTGTGCTCGACCTGGCACCCTTCACCGCCGCCGGGGCGGCCGCCAGCTACTTCGATGTCTACTTCGAGATCGAAGCCGCCGGCATGGTGCTGCACAACAACCAACCGAAGACCATGGAGGCCCAGATTACCCACAAGCCGCCTGCGGCGGGCGAGATTTATTTCAGCGCGCCGATCATTCCGTTGTTTGATGAGGCCGACCAGCCCACCGGAATCGCCATTGGTGCGGTCTGGCACCTTCCGAACCCGTCCCCGTGTCCCACGGATCTGAACCACGACGGTACGGTCAACGCGGCCGACCTGGCCCAGTTGTTGGGCGCCTGGGGTCCGAACCCGGGCCATCCAGCCGACTTCAATTTCGACGGGGTGATCAACGCGGCCGACCTGGCCCAGTTGCTGGGCAGTTGGGGGCCGTGCGAACCGTCACCGCAGTGCCAAGGCGACGCCGACTGTGCGGATCAGAGCGTGTGCAACGGCATCGAAACCTGCATCGACGGGATCTGCGACCTGGGGATCCCGCTGTCCTGTGAGGACGGCGACCCCTGCACCGATGATGCCTGCGACGAACGGACCGGCTGCCTGCACACGCCGAATGAAGCGCCCTGCGACGACGGCGACGCCTGCACCGTGGGCGAGAGTTGCGCGGCCGGCGAGTGCGCCGGCGGGGCGCTGCGGAATTGTGACGACGGCATCGCCTGCACGGTCGATTTCTGTGCCCCCGATGTCGGTTGCATGAGCAGCCCGGATCCGGCGGCCTGCGATGACCGCAACCCCTGCACCGCGGATCTGTGTGCCGATGAGGGCGAAAACTGCGTGCATGAGCCCATCAGCGGCTCGTGTGACGACGGCAACCTGTGCACGGTGGGTGGTTCTTGTGTGGCCGGTGAATGCGTCAGCGAACCGCTGTTCTGTGATGACAACAATCCGTGTACGCTGGACGCCTGTGACCCGGCCGTGGGTTGCGTCAGCACCCCGCTGTTCCCGTGCTGCGGAAACGGCATCCTCGAGCCGGGCGAGACCTGCGACCCGCCGGACGGCGTGACCTGCGGCACGGACTGCCAGTTGGTCGCGGTCTGCCCCGGTGACGGCGACTGCTGCGCCGACGGAGGCAATGGCTCGCCCGGGTGCAACAATCTGGAATGTTGCACCCTCGTGTGCGACAACGATCCGTTCTGCTGCACGGTCGACTGGGGTCCGGTGTGTGCCTCGGTGGCGCAGTCGGCCTGCGTGATTTGTGGCGGCGGCATCAGTGATTGTTGTGTCCCCCATCTGAGCCCCGGCTGCGACAACCCGGCCTGTGCCACCAATGTGTGCCTGATCAACCCGCTGTGTTGCAAAGTACAGTGGTCGAACTCCTGCGCTGCGCTGGCGCTCACGCAGTGTCCGGGGGTTTGCCCCGGAACCGAGTAGACGGAAAATGGAGAGGCGATCGGTCCTGGCGGGCCCACTTGATCGGTAGGGGGCCATCCCCCGGGCCCCATCCTCAGCATGGATTCAGCAGGGGGGTCCACCAAACGCCCTTGGTGTTCCGACCCGGCCGAGGCGTCGCTGAAGATGGGGCTCACCACGGGGGGCCGAAACCTGCAAGCCGTGACGCGTTGGTGTTCGGGGACCGCGCTGACGCCCCTGACGCCCGGGCCGAGGTCGACATCGGGACGCCGCCGGGCTACCATGCTTTCGGCGGATGTCACCTGCCGCGCCGCGGCACCGCCGCAGCAGATCGGCGGTGCGCCAAGAGGAGCGTTTCGGATGAGCACTTTCCAGAAGATGATATGGGTCGGCTTGGCTGGGCTGTTCGTACCCGGGTGCAAAGCCCCAGCGCATTACGGAAGCGATTTCCGGTTGGCAGATCGCGACACGGTGGCGGTCGCGGCGGTGCTGCGCGACCGCGACGCCTATGACGATCACTACTTGCGGGTCCGCGGCACCGTTGCCGAAGTCTGTGCCCGCAAAGGCTGCTGGCTGACGCTCAACGACGGCCAGGGCGGCGAAACGGTGTTCGTCCAGTTCAATTGTCCGATCGAGGGCCGGTTGATCCCAACCGAGGCGGTCGGCCACCCGGTCACCGTCGAGGGCAAGCTGAATGTCACCGAGATTACCGAAGAAGCCGCGCGGCACTTCGCCGAGGACGCCGGCGCCGGTCCCGACAAGATCGCCCGGATTGTCGGCCCGCAGAAGCAGGTGCAGATAGCGTCACCGGCGGCCCGGGTCAGCGGCTTGTAGTCGAGGGGTGGCCAGCAAGGTCCGGGTTCCGCGCGGTACCCGATTGTGCGGCCCGATGCTTGGCCGCATGCCGGTGCTCCTGCGGACCCACCCAACCCCCGGGGCAGGGTCCTCGAGCACCGGCCTGTGGACGAGTTCCCATTGCAACTTCACCGTCCGACATCATTGCCCGAAGCCCTGGCCTTGATGGCTGAGGCCCCCGTGCCGCTGACGCCGATCGCCGGCGGCACCGACCTGATGGTCTCCTGGCATCATCGCCCCAAGGATGATCTGGCCCTTATCGATCTGTCACGGATTCAGGAGCTGAAATCCTGGACCTTGGCCGCCGACCATCTGGAACTGGGCGGGCTGACCACCTACTGGGAGCTGATCCGATCCCCCGAAGTGGCCGCAGCGTTTCCGCTGCTGGTGCAGGCGGCGCGCCAGGTGGGTGCCGTGCAGATCCAGACCCGCGGGACCTGGGCCGGCAATATTGCCAACGGCTCGCCGGCCGCCGATGGGGTCCCGGTGATGATGGCCTATGACGCCCGCGTCGTGCTGGTGTCGCGCGACCAGCGCGTCGAGGTCGCATTGGACGACTACTACACTGCCTACAAACAGAGCCGCCGCCGGCCCGACCAGTTGATCCAGTCGATCATCATGCCGCGGCGACCCCGCGAGTTCGAGTGGTTCCACAAGGTCGGCGCCCGCAGCGCGCAGGCGATTACCAAGGTCGGGGTGGCCATGGTCTGCGACCCAGCCGGCTGGCGGGTGGTGGTCAACAGCGTCGCGCCAACCGTCTGCCGCTGCCGCCACCTGGAAGCCGCCTTGCACGCCGGGACCGGCTTTCAATCTCCCGAAGAAGTCCGCCGCATCCTGCAGAACGACATCGCCCCCATCGACGATATCCGTTCCACGGCGGTCTACCGCGAGCGGGTACTCAGCCGGCTGATCCATTACCGCCTGGCCGAACGCGCCGCGGATTGACCGGGGCCCTCAGGGCCGGTTGGGAGAACACCTGCCCGATCCCCGCCGTGCTCAACCGGGAGGCCGGCGGTCTAGAGATTATTTGGTACCACCATTTTATCCAAATGAAGATACCATTTATATCATTCGGTATCTTCATTTACAGTAAATGAAGATACCAGAATCATCAAATGAAGATACCAATTGGTATAAACGGTGGTACCAAATAATCTGAAATCAGGCGGCCTTGGCGTTCGAGGGCCATGATGTGCGCAGCGGGTAGGCAAGGGGAAGGCGTCAAGGGGTTTCGGCGAACGCCGCCGGAGAATCACGGGCAGTCAATCCCAGCACCGCGTGGAGTTCACGGGCATGCCAGCGGCCGGTCAGCCGCCTTGGAATGCCGCAAGGGGGTTGCCCGGTGCACAGCACCTTGCGCACTGCCGGCAGGCAGGAACCATTATGGACCGGCGTCGCCGAAGGGTTGGATGATGATGTGGACCTGGGGAAACCCCAGCGCGGCCATGTCCGTCGGCATGTGCAGCGTGCAAGCGGGAGCCCGAATGTAGGTGGGCCCTAGCTGACCGTTGTTGTTTGATCCCGGCCAGAGGGCATCACCGGAGTCCTGCCCGCCGGCGAACTTGACCTCGACGGTCAGCTTCCCGGTCGTCACCGTGACCGGCCGCAGCAGCTCAAACGGGAGCACGGTGCCATCCGCAGTACCGTCGCCCGCGACGGTGAACACCTGCACCCCAACGGGCACGCCCAGCGGACCCTCTTCGATGAGCGTGTCGTAAAGCCGGATCTCAAAGGGCACGATGCCGTTGGCGTCGCCGTCGGTCGCCGATTGGATCCCCAGAACCACGCCGCACACCTGGTAGCTGGGCGGCAGGCCGCTGCCATCGAACTCGCTGAAGGAGCGATAGAAGGAATTCTCCAGAACGATCTCCGGCGGCCCAGGGTCAGTGCATTGCACCATGCCGGGTTCCACCACAGCGTTGACGTTCTCGGATACCGGGTCTGATCCGCAGCAGAGCGTCGCGCACACGCCCCACGCACCGAGCAACTGGGCCAGATCGGCCGCGTTCACCGCACCGTCGCCATTGAGATTGGCACAGCAGGGCATGCTCCCCCCGCACCCTGGGGTGCCCCAGGCACCCAGTAACTGGGCCAGGTCGGCGGCGTCGACGACGCCGCTCTGGTTGAGGTCGCCCGGGCAGCCCGGCGTGCCACACTCGCCGCGGCCGCACCCGCAGAGACCGTCAAGGTTCAACCAGCCGTCGTTCTCCAGCCAGACCCAACCGTTGAGGCAGGTGCGCTCAAGTCGCGCCCGGGCGGCGTTGCCGGTGTTGGCGGCCCATCCAAAGTTGACCCAGCCGACGTTCTCGCCCCAGGCCAAGCCATCCAGATCACCGTTGGGCAGGATATTGACTCCGAAGTCGGTGCCATCGACGTTGGCGTAACTCGAACCGTTGGCAGGGAGCCCGTCACCGACGGTGATGAACCCGATATTCTCACCCCAGAGATCACCGCTCAGGAACTCTGGACCGATGACGACGCCGCTGCGCGTGCCGTTGTTGTCACGCCAGTTGGTCCAGCCGATGTTCTCGCCCCAGGCATATTGTTGACCGGGGTTGACGTTGGACTGTGCCCAGGCCATGGGCCCGGGCAGGAGGGTTGCGGCCGCAATCGTCAATCGCACCATGAGCTGCATCGGCATGGTCTGAACCTACGGTGCCCAGAAGTTGGCCCAGGCACCGGCGGCTGCCGGGTCGCTGCCGATGGTGCCGACCATATTCGAGGGTGGATCGATGATGTTGTAGGACTGCGTGAGGGTGGTAAAGCCCATCACCGAATTGCCGCTGATCAGGCATTTGGCAACGCCCGCCTCCACGATGATGCCGAAGTCGTCTTCCTCGCTTTCGTCGACTTCCAATGCCGTGATGCTGTTGCCTTCGATCCGGCAGCGTGATCCCAGCGCGCGGATGCCGGCCGCCCGAAAGGTGCCGCCCGACGGGCAGAAGGCGTTGTCGCCCGGCCCGGATTCGGTGTCTCCGTTGCGATCGCAGAGGTTGCCGACGATACGACAGTCGGTCTGGGCCAGGATGCCGTCGGAGGCGTTAAGCACGGCACTGCAGCTTCTCACCAGCGCCGCACTGCCCGGTGCGAATCCGCGGGCCTTGTTGGACAATGCAGTGCAATTGGTCAGCGTGCTGCCGGTGTCCGGCGGCGCGGTGTCGGCCTCTCCGAAAAACCCATTGGCACAGTTTGCGTTGGCCGTGCACCCCGACACGTTGCTGCCACTGCGGAAGCTGAAACCGTCGCCGCCGTTGCCGCTGGCGGTGCTCTCGGTCAATACGGAACAATGCCCGACCTTGACCCCGTCGCCCTCGTTGCCGGCGGCCACCACGGTGTTGACCAGGGTCCGGGGTCCGCTGCGAATGCCGTCTGAGCGGTTGTCGGTGACCCGCAGCCCTTCGAGTATCACGTTCTGGGCATTCTCGAGGTTGGCGCCGACGTGCCAGCCGCCAATATGGCCGTTGCGGATGGCGACGCTCTGGGCACCGCCGGGCACGTCAATGCCATTGGTCAGTCCGCCCTCACCGATGAGCGCGAAGCCATTCAAGTCGAGGGTGACGTTCGAGGCGCTGATGACGATGCCGTGCGGTCCTCCCGGATAGCTGGCAGCCGCAATGTTGCCCCACAGCACGTACGAGCCGGGCGTGGAAATGACATAGGGCAGGCTGGTGATCTTCTGCGGGATGATCGGGGTTCGGTTCGTGGGCATGATGGGCCCGGGCGGGGGATCCAAGTCTCCTGCCAGCAGCACCTCCGCCGTGAGTACACAGACCGCGGTCGCAAGCAGACGGATCATAATCGTTTCTCCATGCCGACGGGAATCACCCGGGACGAACCGGATCAATCTAAAAGGAACCACCCGACGGGCGTCATTCTAGCAAGCCGGGAGTCCGGGTTTCAAGTGGGAACGAGGCCCCCTGGCCCCCTGGCGGTCTTCTCCTTCTGGTTGCTTGCTTCCAGTCGTCCATCGCCGGCACCGGCGACAGCGATGGCATGGTTGAATCCGTGCAGCGGTGCTCCCGGGTTCAGGGTTCCAACGGGCCTTCGACCCGCTTGGGGGTGTCTTTGCGGCGGTGTTGGATCAACTCGGCGGCGATGCTGACGGCGATTTCCGGAACGGTCACCGCACCCAGCGGGAGGCCGATGGGGGTGTGCACGCGGTCAATCAACTCCTGGGGGATTCCGGTGGTACGGAGGTCGTCGAAGATCAGCCTGGCCTTTCGCTTGCTGCCGATCAATCCGATGTAGCCGGCGTGGCTGCGGATGACCGCCTCCAGGGCCTGCTGGTCGTGGCTGTGGCCCCGAGTGACAATGACCACGTAACAACTGGGATCGATCGGATAGCGCTGCAGGGCGGGGGCAATGTCGTCGACCACCCGGACCATCGGCGGGGGAAAACGGTCGGCCGAAGCGTACTCCGCACGATCGTCGAACACCACCACCCGAAAATCCAGCTCGGCGGCGAGCTTGGCAACCGCGTGACCGACATGACCGGCCCCGGCGATGAGCACGCTCGGCGGAACCTCGAGGTGCAAGGCATACACCAGGCGCCGGCCTTCCGACTGGACGATCAGCGGGATGCTGGCCGCCTGGAAGTGCCGCGCGGATCGCAGTGCATCTCGGAACGGGGTCAGATCGGCGTCGGGTGAAATGCCCAGCACGGCAACATCCATGCGGCCGCCACAAATCAAGCCGTCGTCCCAGCCGTAGTCGTGATCCAGCACAAACTGATGGAGCGCCGATGGGCCGCCGCTGACCGACTGCTGGGCGCGGCGTTTGACTTCCTCCTCGACGCAGCCGCCGCCCAGGGTGCCCAGCGTGGTGCAGTCCTGCCGGAGCAGCATGGCCGCACCGGCAGATTGGGGCGTCGAACCCCGAGTGGCGACCACGGCGCACAAGGCGCAGCGCTGTCCTCGTTCGGCGACCGCCAGCAGTTCTTCCAGGATGGGCAGCAAGGCACTCATGGAGGCACACGGTTCCGCGTCGACCGAGCAGGCTTGGCCGCACGGGCGGCTTGAGCGCGGGCTAGCGGGCCCTGCCCAGGATGGCCCGGGCGGCTGGGGCGTCTTTCATGGGCAAGCGGGTGCGATGGATGCCGTCGAAGGTCTCCAGGGCTCCGGCCACCGCCGGCGCCGTGGGCACCAGTCCGATCTCGCCGACGCCGCGGGCACCATAAGGGCACTCCGGGTCTTCTTCCTCGATAAAATGAAGCTCGATCTCGGGCATGTGGTGGGCGCGCAGCACCCCCAACGACAGGACGTCGCGGCTGGCGATCCGGCCGCCCTCGACCTGGAAGTCTTCGGTCAGGGCGTAGCCCAGACCCATGTGAATGGATCCTTCCATCTGGCCTTCCAGCAGCGTCGGGTTCATGACCTTGCCGACGTCGTGGGCGGCGATCACTTTTTTCAGCCGCCCGTCGTCGTCCAGAATCACCACCTGGGTGGCAAAGCCGTAGGTCAGATGGGTCTTGGGGTCGGCCACGTCGGCGCCCAGTTTGGTGGTATAGGTGCAGGCGTAATCGCCGCGATACTCCCGGCCGACCAGTTGCTCGAGGGTCTGGCCGCGATCCAGCTCGGCCCGCAACTTGCCCGCGGCATCAATGATGGCCAACGCGCCCAGCACGGTCGCCCGGCTGGCGGTGGTCTGACCACAGTCGACCTCGGCCGAGGTGTCGGTGCGTGGGGCAAAGACCTCCGGCGGCAGGCCGGTTTCCTGGCAGGCAGTCTGAATGCAGATGGTGAAGTAGCCCTGGCCCATCTCGGTGAAGCCGGTCAGGATCGCGACGCGGTCGGGCGCTTCCACCTTGAGCACCGCTTTGCCGACGTCAGGCATGCCGTTGCCGATGCCGACGTTCTTGATACCGCAGGCGATGCCGGCGTACCGCGCGGCCCGAAACTGATCACGCACCGCCAGCAGGGTCTTCTTCAGCCCGAACGGTTTGGTGAGTTTCTGCCCGGTGCAAAAAGCATCCCCACGGTCCAGGACATTACGCCAGCGGATTTCCCAGGCATCGATGCCCACCAGGGCAGCCAGGCGGTTCAGGCAACTCTCCACGGCAAAGGCCGATTGGTTGGCCCCGAAGCCACGCATCGCCCCGCACGGCGGGTTGTTGGTGTACACGGCTTTGGCTTCGATGTCGACATTGGGGACGCGATACGGGCCGGTGGCGTGCCCGGCGGCGCGCTCCAGCACCTTGGCACCCACGGAGGCGTAGGCGCCCTTGTCACCGATGAGCCGTGAACGAAGGGCGGTCAGCCGGCCGTCGGCGTCGCAGCCGAGCTTGACCTCCATGCGGATGGGATGCCGCTTGGGATGCACCCGGAAGCTCTCTGTGCGGGTCAGGGTGCATTTCACCGGGCGATCCAGAACCGCGGCGGCCAGCGCGACCTGGGCCTGAATGCTGAGGTCCTCTTTGCCGCCGAAGGCCCCGCCGTTGGAGACCAGCTCCACCTGGACGCGGCCGGGCTCCCAGCCCAACACGCCGGCGATTTGTCGCTGGTCGTCGAACACGCCCTGGCCTTGGGTCAGAACTTTCAAGCCGGGCGTGCCGTTGCCGTCGGCCGACGTAGGGATGGCGATGCAGCTCTCGGGTTCCAGGAACATGTGCTCGATGAATTGAGTTTCGTAGACGCCTTCGACCACGTGGGCTGAGGCCGCCAATGCAGCGTCGACATCACCGCGGATCACCGCGGACTGGCTCAGCAGGTTGCCCTTCGGATGCAATCGCGGGGCGTCCGGCTTGAGGGCGTCCTGCGGGGTGACCACGGGCGTGCAGACTTCGTAGTCGACCTCGATCAGGGCCGCGGCTTCGCGGGCGGCGTGCTGCGTATCGGCCACCACGATGGCCAGGACGTCACCGACGTAACGGGTGTGTTCACCACAAGCCACCAGGATCGGCCAGTCGCGGGTAATCAGTCCGACGTGTCGGTCGCCGGGCACGTCGGCGGCGGTGAGCACCCGCACGACGCCGGGGAAGTCTTCCGCCGCTCGGCGGTTCATGGAGCGGACCAGGGCACGCGGATGATCGCTGAAGCGAAGGGCCGCGAACGTACACCCGGCCACGGTGATGTCATCGACGTACTTGAAATCGCCCAGCACGAACTGGGCGGCCTGGTAGCGGTCCAACCGGGAACCGATGCGGCCGTCCGCATCGGCGGGCGGCAGCGGCTCGCCACGCCGCACCCGGGCCAGAAGCTCGATGGCGTCCAGAATCTTGGTGTAACCGGTGCACCGGCACAGATGGGCCTTGAGGGCCCCGGCGATCTGCGATCGGCTGGGTGCCGGATTGCTGTCCAGAAAGGCCACCGCCCGCATGACAATGCCGGGGATGCAGAAGCCGCACTGCACGCCGCCGGCCCGCACGAAACACTCGGCGACCTGGGCCCGCAGTTCGCCGTCGAGGCCCTCGGCCGTGGTCACGTCGCGATCGCGGACCTTGGCGACCTTCTGCCCGCAGGACAGCCGCGGTTTGCCGTCGACCAGCACCGTGCAGCAACCGCACTGGGCCTGCGGCGAGCAGCCGTTCTTGGGGGAGATGATGCCGCAACGATCCCGCAGAACATCCAGCAGGGTGCCGTCGGGGTCGGCATCGAGTGCCACGGGCGTGCCGTTGAGGGTAAACGATCCCGATGCCGGTACGTGGGCTGTGGCAGCGCTATCTACAATGCTCGACATAATCCTTATAATACCGCAAAATGAATCCCGATGGTGCCCATTCTTCAGATTCTGCCGTCCGGCGCGCCGATCGTCGGCTGACACCAGGCCTGCCCGGCGGCCCATCGCCGGGCGGCGGCTTGCCCTGCAGTGCCCGCGGATCCTGATGGCCGAACTTGTGCCCCTGCCATTTCGCGACCTGGTCACCCGCCTGCTCCGCGAGCCGTCGCTGCAGGACAGCGTGTTCGAGCTGCGCCGCCGACGGTGGTATCGGCCCGACCCGGCCGGTCCGGACTTGAGCGTTCGCCTGCACGGGCGACTTGCCGGCAATCCCCTGGGCCCGGCCGCCGGCCCGCATACCCAAATGGCCCAGAACATCCTGCTCAGCTACGTGGCCGGCGCCCGCATCCTGGAACTCAAGACCGTGCAGGTCGACGACCGCCTGCACATTCCACGACCGTGTATTGACATGACCAATGTCGGCTACAACGTGGAGTGGTCTCAGGAACTGCGGGTCGAAGAATCGCTGCGTGAGTATGTCGCCGGGGCCATGCTTATTGAGATCTTCCGGAGGGTCAGCCCGGAGGTCGCCGGCGTGCATCCGGGCGACAGCGGAACGGTGCTGCACGACATCAGCGTCGGCTACGATCTGAAGGGCATTCGCAGCGACAAGGTTCGCGGCTTCCTGCAGGGCATGCGGGAGGCCTCGCGGTGGGTCGAGCGCCTGCGGGCGGAGATTCCTGCGGAACTGGCGGCCGCCCGTGACCTCGACTTCTCAACCCGGCTGTCCGACAGCATTACCCTGTCGACCTTTCACGGCTGCCCGGCAGACGAGATCGAGCGGATTTGCGAATTCCTGATCGGCGAGTGCGACTTCGACGTGATCATCAAGATGAACCCGCCCATGCTCGGTCGGGAGCGCCTGGAGCACCTGCTGCACGACGTCCTGGGTTATCACGAGTTGCAGGTCAACCCGCAGGCCTACACCAACGGTCTGCAGTTCGTCGAGGCCCTGCAGATCAACGACCGCTTGACCCGTTTTGCAACCGGCCGCGGCCGGCGAGTCGGCTTCAAGTTCAGCAACACCCTCGAGGTGGTCAACCATCGCGATTTCTTCACCCCCGACAATCGGATCATGTATCTTTCGGGGCAGCCGCTGCACGTCATCACCCTGGCCCTGACCGACCAGTTCCGGCAAGCGGTCGGGCCGGACGTGGCCATCAGCTTCAGCGCGGGCATCGATCAGTTGAACGCGGCGGTGGCCGTGGCCTGTGGATTCGTGCCGGTGACGATGAGCACCGATCTGCTGCGCCCCGGCGGCTACGGCCGCCTGCCGACCTACTTCGAGCGGCTGGTTCAAGACATGGGCCGGGTGTCCGCTGCGGCGGTCGACGCCTATATTCTGCGGTGTTTCGGGCAGGAGGATGAAGCTCGCCGGCTGGCCGCCGCCGAGGGTCGCCCCACCGAAGCGCGGGCCGTGCAGTGGGCCGGGTTGCTCAACACCACGGTGGCGGCCGAGCAGGCCGCCCAGGACCCGCGGTACCACGCCGACCGCAATCGCAAGATTCCCAAACGAATGGACTCCCAACTGACCACCTTCGACTGCATCACCTGCGACAAGTGTCTGCCGGTGTGTCCCAACGCAGCCAACTTCACCTACCCCACCCCCCGGGTGACCTTCGATTATCAGGACTTGGTGGTCCCGCCGCAGGGCGCCGTCACGCTGGGGTCGGCCACCAAGCGGTTCGCGATCACCGAGGCCATGCAGATCGCCTGCTACGCTGATTCCTGCAACGAATGCGGCAATTGCGATACCTTCTGTCCGGAGTACGGCGGCCCCTACATCAAGAAGCCGACCTTCTTCGGAACCCTGAAGTCCTGGACCGAGGCCGCACCGCGCGACGGGTTTGTGGTCGGTCGCGAGTCGCACGTGGTGTGGATCCGCGGGCGGATCCGCGGCCGCGAGTACTACCTGCGCAGCGATCCACCCACCGGGCGTCAGCGACTCAGTGACGGTGTCGTCGAAGTGGACTTCGAGGCCGACGGCACCCTGGGACTGGATGTTCGCCGCCTACAACCGCTGTCCACCGATCACGTTGTGGACGTCGGGGTCTACCACACGCTGCGCCATCTGCTTCACGGCGTGCTTGATGCCTCACGCGTCAACTGGGTGAATGCGGGCCTGCGTTTCTGACCGCGCGCGCCCCCCGCCTGCCATTGCCGCCACAGACTATCGGACCTATAGGATCGATGAATTGACTCGCACACCGGCGGCGCTACAGTTAGGTAGTCGGTGGCGGCGGGGCGAACCACCGCCTGCCTCGCCAGTGGCATGTCTGATGAATCGTCTAATCACCTGGAGCGCAGATCGATGCCGCACGCACGCATGATTGTATCGTCGACCCCGGTGGACCGCGGGCTGCGTCTGGGCACGCTCCCGGATGCTGCTGCACCGCACGCGCCGCGCTGGCGGTGGGTGGGGTCTTGGCTCTGGACCAGCTTGGTGCTGGCGGCTTCGGCCTGCGCCTTGATCTGGGTTGTCGTTCAACCGATCTACAAGGTCCACGCGTTGTTGCAGGTGGATCCCGGAGGCGGTGCGGTCGTCGCCCTGGATGCCCTGGGATACCAGCGGCAGATGGCGGCGACCGAACTGCGCGATCTGACCAGCGAAACCGTGCTCAACGAAACCGTCAAGTCGCCGACCCTCCGCAGCCTGCCGTCCCTGACCCTGGTTCCCGACCTGGCGGATCACATTCGCCGGCGCGTGAGCATCGCCCAGCTGCCGGAGACCCAACTGATCGAGGTGGCCATGATCGGTGATGCGCCCGAGGACATGGTGCCGATCGTGAACACACTGGTGCATACCTACCTGCAGCGTCGCACGCGGCATCTGCAGGTGCGCCGCGGCGCGTTGCTGGACAGCCTGACCGCGGAGCGCGATCACCTGCTGGAGCAAGCCGCGGACACCGGCGACCGCCGCCGTGAACTGCTGTCGGCGGCCAATGCCCTGGGCGGCTCGCTGGCCACCCTGGACGCCCGCCGCGCCCAGTTGGAGCAGCAGCGCGGCGACCACGAGCAGGCCCGAGCCCTGGCCCAGGCCCGGCTCAGCGCCCTGCAAGCGCTCGACGGCAATGCTGCCGAGCGGCGCGATCGGCCCGAAGACCTGTTGGCCTTTCTCGATCGGGACCGGGAGTTGACGGTCTTGCGGCAGGAGCTGACCACTCTGGAAAACAGCCTGCTGACCCACGAGCGTGAAGGGCGGCGCTCGCGGCATCCGCAAGTCCGACACGAACAACAACAGCTTCAGGGGGTGCGCCACCGGGTCGCCGAGCGCGAACGCAGCCTCGAAGGACCCTACCTGCGGGTAGCCGGGCAGACGGTTGTGGCGGAACTATCCGAAATCGAGACTGCCGCGGCGGTGATTGACAGAGAACTCGAGACCTTGGCCGGCCGCCGGGTGACGCGGGTCGAACAGGTCGCCGCGCTGGAGGATCTGGATCGCAAGCAGGCCCAGGTCAACCACGATCTTGCTGAGATTCGCGAGCGGATCCGTTCGATTGGAGTCGACGAAGGCCGCCGCAGCTTGCTGACCATCCACACCGCGCCCGACGTCCCGCCCGCTCCGAATTGGGACCCGCGCCCGCGGTATCTGCTGGTCGCCCTGGCCGCCAGTGTGCTGCTGGGCGCCGCGGTCTCGCTGGTGCGCTGCCGTCCGGGGTCGCGGGTCGCCACCGGGGTGCCGTCGTCAGCCCGGTCATGGGTCGGAATCGAAACGCTGGCGGCTGCGCCGGGCCGGACGGCGGATCCAGAGCGAGCGCTGCCGAGTCTGCCGCCGCTGCGCAGTGCCGTCGCGGCGGTGTTACACCAGGCCGGCACTGCCGCCCGCTGCAAAATGCTGACCAGCGTCGGGCCCTCGCCGGCGCGGGCCGAGTTCGCCCTGGAGATGGCCCGGAGCCTGGCGCTTGCCGGACGTCGGGTATTGCTGGTCGATGTCGACGCGGCCCGCGGACGGGTGTCCGAGGCGCTGGGTCTGGCCGGGCACCCGGGGGTGTCCAACTGGATCGCCGGTGAGGGTCGCCTGGCCGACACCGTTCAGCAAGGCGGTTGGCCGAATGTGTCGATTCTGCCGTGCGGCGGAACCGAGCCGCTGACCGCCG
This sequence comes from uncultured Planctomycetales bacterium, assembly GCA_964619935.1. Classification (GTDB taxonomy): domain Bacteria; phylum Planctomycetota; class Phycisphaerae; order UBA1845; family CAIVHJ01; genus CAZUGO01. The sequence continues at coordinate 24,896 of CAZUGO010000032.1, forward strand.
CTGCGATTGAGCGCCCGACGACCCGCGCTGCCCTGCGGGCACTGTTCGCTGATTTTGAAGACGTCATCATCGATGGACCGCCGACTTTGCCCGATGGGCAGGCGTTGCTGTGGGCGGTGGTCGCCGACGGGGCCGTGTTGCTGGTACAATCCGACGACTCGGCTGCCGACGTGGATCAGGCCCGGCGGTGGCTGAGCGCCGCCGTGGACACGGTGGTCGCCGGACCGGTCGAACGCTCGCCTGACGGCAACCTGCCGGGCTGAGGAGTCTAGTCACCCCGATGGACGCCGGCCTTCATGCCATCATTCCGGCGGCCGGGGGTTCCCGGCGAATGGGCACGGCCAAGCCGCTGCTCGATGTCGGCGGTCAGCCGATGCTGCGGGCGGTGGTCCAATCAGTGGTTCCCACCGCGACCCGCATCGCCGTCGTGACCCGCGGCGAGATTGCCAGATGTCTCGATTTCAGTGATGTGCCGTCCGTCGTGGTGGTCCTCAACGACGACCCATCAGGCACCATGATCGACTCGGTGCGCCTGGGGATCATCGCATTGGGTCACCCGGCGGAACCGGCTGCGGGTGGCGGGTACGTGGTGCTTCCGGGCGATCAACCGGGCATTTCGGCCGGCGACATGCAGCGCTGCCTGCTGGCGTTTCGCCGCCACGGAGGCATCGTCGTCGCCGGTTACGGCGGCCGCCACGGCCATCCCATCATTTTCGAAGCCCGCCTGGCGGCCGTCGTGTTGTCGCCGGTGTGTGACGGCGGGCTGCGCTGCATCAAGGACCACGCCGCGGAGCGGTTGCGGGTGGTGCCGTGCACGTCGCCAGCGGTGACGCAGGACTTGGACACGCCGGAAGACTATGCCGCCTGGTCGGACTGAGCGGCTGTCGCGGCTCAGGGATTGGCCGGCCTCCGCGGGGTCGCGGCCGGGTTTGCGGTCTTGAACGGCGGGCGGGTCAGATCGGTCAGCTCAAAGTCGGACCAGCGCAGGGTCACCAGAATCCAGATGATCACCGGAACCGTGTAGGAAATCGTCGGCTGCCGGCCGATCATTTCGTAGAACCGAAAGGTCGCGTTGGTCCAGAACTCGTCGAATTCAAAGAACGGCGTCAGCCGGGCGACCGACTTTGAGTAAAACACCCCGATCGCCATTTTGATCCAGATGAACAGGTGGACCCCCAGCAGGGCCCAGAGCAGCGCCTTCCACTTCCGCCGCCACGGGATGGCGGTTGCCAGGACCAGGGCGACCACCGTCGCCGTCGGCAGATAGCCGGCCAGGCGGGTGGTGATCGGCGTGGTGTAGACCATCCGCGAGCCGTTCTTCTTCACGGCGATCTCAACGTCCTTCTCGTCCGCCGGACTCTTGATGGGCCGGAACTGCACGATGACCTGACCGGATGAGCCCAGCACCGCGTCGGCCACCCGGCAGAACACCCGGCCGTACCCCCGAACCAGCCCGGGCCAAGGGATGACCAGCAGCCCGTAGACGAGCAGCAGGCGGACGACGAACTTGAGGATCTGATCACGTCTGAACATTGGGGGTTCCGATGCGCCGGATCTCGCGTCGCACCCAGACGATCCAGAAAACGAGCGGCAAGAAAATGAACAGCGCCTGCCAGACCTCGACGTGCATCATCTCGAAAAGGTTCGGGTACCACACGCCGGTGTAGTACAGGCTGATGATCCGAACCAGATTGATGCACAGCAGCACGGCCGTGCCCACCAGGATCGCGGGGATCCGCGATCGGACCGAACTCGCCAGCGGTGAGGCCAGCACCACGAACACGAAGAACGCTGATGCCTGGATGGCATCACAGCCTCGCTTGAGGCTCAGGCCGTAGCGCGGGCTGGAGATGTCGGTGCCATCGGCGGTGGCCCGTTCTCCGAAGACCCGCAGCACCCAGGCGGAAACGCGCGCGTTCAGGTTCATGTACCAGTCGAACACGCTGGCGTGGGACAGCCAGACATAGAAGAGAATGTTGAATCCGCCGACCAGGACGCAAAACAGTACCACGAATCGCAAGATCGGGCGGTTGGCCGCAAACCAGTGGCCCGGGGGCCTGGAACCCGCTTGGCGAGTGTCCTGGCGCCAAGCGGCCCGTCGTTCCTTTCGGGAAGCACCGGCGTTGGGGTCGCTTGCCGCGGGCTGGGATGGCTTGCTCCTCCTACCCATGACCGACGGTATAACTCACTTTCGAGCGCTGATCAATGACCCCCGCGGCCGCGGCGGACGCGGCGGACGGACTCGCCCGCTGGGCCCGGAACCCCCAGGTGGAAGCAGTCCCTTAAAGAAAAGGCAGGCGGGATGTGACCGATCCCGCCTGCCATGTTGAACTTAATCTGAGGCAGACGCCGCCGTCGTGCTGGATCCCTCCTCCACCACGAGGCTCCGCCCGCCCCAGTCGTGCTTCAGACGACTAGCACGCCGCCAGCCCACCCTGCCGACGACCGAAGACGATGGTGCCGGCGGTGAGCAGCAGCAGGGTCATGATGATCAGGCCCCATTCGGAGACCGTCGGAACTTCATTGCCGACGGCGCCGCAATCGTGCACGCCGGGGTTGGTCTCATCCTGGATTAGTGGGAGCTTGAGTTTGTCGTCACCACCGACCTCGAGGAAATTCGCTCCCGGCAGGAACCATTCGGCGGCGTCGAATGTTGCATTGGGCCCGGCACCCGGAAGCCGACGGGCCACGCTGTCTTCGTAGTCCCAGTCTTGGCCGGTGCCGTCCACGCCAACGACGCCGAGAATGTCGACCAACGTCGCGTCTGAGCCGTCACCGGTGGCCAGACCCAGAAACAAGGCAATGACATCATCACCGTTGAAAAAGGCGCCCAGATCAAAGTTGTCCGGATCAAACCCATAGGTGTCGAAGAACATGCCCACGCCGGGAGAATCGCCGGCTTCGTAGGAAATGACGTACGAGTCGCCCGGGGCCAGGATGCCGCTCAGCAGCGTCGAGGTACCGCCGCCCAGCGTGGTTCCGCCGTTGGAGTAATTGCCAATGCTGTACTCGGACAGATCGATATCCGCCGAGCCACAGTTGGTCAGTTCGACGTACTTGGGCAGACCACCGACCAGCGTCGCATCAACCACCTCGGAAATGATCAACTGCGCATTTGCGGTTGAGCCCACGATCAAGAATCCGAGTACACCTGCAATGCAAGACTTCATCTTCGACTCCTTTTTTGGATTGCCGTTCTGACCGATTCGCCTCCCAGGCTTGGAACCGGGAGAAACACCTGAAGTTTGAAACCTAGATTCACTTAACAGGAACTTAACGTGAACTGGGCGAAGCGCATAGACTGCTTACTAACGTATAGACCGTTGGCCCCCGCTTCTGACAACAGAACGTCCAAGAAAACGTAGCCCTCCGGAACTCACTCCAGCCACAAGGGTTACAGGCTGTATGAATTAGCTTTGCACTTTTTGTCAGTGCTGCGTCGGTTCTCGCACGCGTCTTGCGAGGCACCAAATCAGATCTGACCCATCCGCTTCCAGAGGCGGCCTGCGGTTTCCACCGCCTGCCGCCGGTCAGCCGTTTCGTCGGTCGTGATCACGGTGCGTTCCCGGACCACCCAGCGACCGTTAATCATGACGTCGCGGACCTGGCGGCTGTCCAGGGCAAACAGCAGATGGCCGGCCAGGTTGCCGGCGGTCATGGGGGTAGACGGTTGATAGTCGGTGACCACGATGTCGGCAGCGGCACCGGGTCGTAGAACCCCGAGGGTGAGATCCAGGTCTTGGGAAGCCCGGCGGGCCCCGGCAGCCAGCATGGCGATGATTTGCTGCGGGGTGATGCTTGCCCGGGCGGCCCTGGACATGAACCAGGCGTGGCGGGCTTCGGCGAGCAGGTCCTGCCCGATGCCGTCGGTGCCCAGCAGCACCGGGCAGCGGAACTGATCGACCGGAGCGTAGCCCACCGCGTTGTTCATGTTCGAGCGCGGGTTGTGGGCCAGGGTCAGCCCCGCCGCGTTGACCCGCGCGATGGCCTGGGCATCGAGGTGCGTGCCGTGGGCGAAGATCGATGGGGTCTTCAGCAGCCCGTGGCCCGCCAGCCGATCGATCAGCTCTGCCTGGTGGACATGCCGGCAGAGGTCCGCATCGCAGGGATCCTCGGCGACGTGGAGGTGCACGCCGCTGCCGTATTCCCGGGCCAGCGCCGCCAGTTCATCGAGCGTCTGGTCCTCGAGGGTGAATGCCGCGTGAGCCCCGACCAGCCCGGCGAATTGGTGATCGCAGGCGCCCTCAGCTTTGGCTTTGAGATAGCGGCGGTTCTCCGCCAGACCGGCTTGCCGCCCGGCAGCGCCGTGACGGTCGGTGGTTTCGTAGCACAAGACCGCCCGGGCGCCGACCGCAGCGATGCCGCGCTCCACGAGGTCCAGCGAGCCCTCGATGAGGTGGGGGGATGCGTGATGATCGATCAGCGTCGTTGTGCCGCTGCGGACCGCGTCCAGGGCGCCGACGCGGGCCGAGGTCTCGATCGATTCGGCGTCCAGCGCTTGATCCAGGCGCCACCACACAAACTGCAGGATCTCCAGGAAGTCCCGCGGTGGTTTGGCCGGCGGGGGCATGCCCACGGCCAGTGCCGAGTACAGATGCGTGTGGCCGTTGACCAAGCCGGGCAACACCACGGCGCCACCGCAATCGAAGGATTGGTCCGCGGCGGTCGGCTCACAGTGGAGCCCGCGCTCCAGGATCTGCCCGCCGCCGATCCTGAGCCCGCCGCGCTCGACTTGAGGCGGATCGAGGCCCACCAGCAGGGCGTTGTGCAGGACGATGTTCACCGCGGAACTCCCGCGTTGGCCTCCCGATCGACGAGGGCCTTGATGTGCTCGAAGTCGGGATCCAGTTCATGGGGATCGCCGAGGGCCGAGCAGGCGCCTTGGATGTCCTTCAAGCCATTGCCGGTGATGATTGCAACCACCGAAGCCGTCGGCGTCAGGACGCCTTGCCGGCGGGCAACCGCGATGCCCGCGACCGCGGCCGCGGCGGCCGGTTCGGCGAACACGGCAGCCAGCCGGCCGGTGCACCGCACGGCTTCGCGAATCTGTTCTTCCGAAGCGACCACGTAGGTTCCGTTGCTCTCGCGAACGGCGGTGACCGCTTTGCGCCAGTTGCGCGGTACCGGGACGTTGATGCTGTCGGCGTAGGTGTCGCCGCCGGCGCCGAGGTCTACGCGGTCTTCGATGAACGCTCTGGCGATCGGGGCCACCCCGGCCGCTTGGACACCGAGCAGGCGGGCGGACCAGTCGATCACACCCACCGCCCGCATCTGCTGCAGTCCTTTGTGCACGCCGGCAATTGAGCAGCCGTCGCCGACACTGCAGCACACCCAGTCGGGCGGGTCGTCGGCACATTGTTCGGCGATTTCCAGACCCGCGGTCTTCTTTCCTTCGACCAGGTAGGGGTTGGTGGCGGCGTTGCGGTTGTACCACCCGAATTCGCCGCAGGCCTGGGTGCACAGATCATACGCCTGGGCGTAGCTCCCACGGATCTTGAACACGCGGGCACCGTAGGCCAGCAATTGGGCGAGCTTGCCCTGGGGAACGACTTGAGACACGAAGATGTTTGCCGGCAGGCCCACTGCGGCGGCACAGTACGCCAGGCTGCTGGCGGCATTTCCGGTGGACGCACAGGCCACCGCGGAGGCGCCGGCGGCAAGCGCCCGGCAGACCCCCACGGCACTAGCCCGATCCTTGAACGATCCGGAGGCGCTGCGCCCATCATCCTTGAGCCGCAGGCGGGCGATACCCAGGGCCTGGGCCAGCCGCGGAGCGTCGAACAGCGGCGTCCAGCCGACGGTCTGCAATCCGGCGGGCGGTGGGGGATCGACCGGCAGCAACTCCTGGTAGCGCCAGATCGAGGCCGGCCGCTCGGTGAGCACCGCCCGGTTCATCCCGCGGGCGGCAGCCGCCAGGTCGACGTGAACATCGAGAATGCCTTCCTGCGGTCCGCAGACCGGGCAGGTGTCGGCCTGGCCTGCGCTGAATTCGCGCCGGCATTGCACACAGGTAAGTGAGGTGACCCGGGACATCGATCGGTTTCTCCGCAGAAATCGTCATGGTAAGATAGCCCGCTTGCCTGCGGACGGCAAACCGAGTGGGCGCCACCCTCCGCGGGATCCCGGCGGCCGGAGTCATTCATGATGTCAGCGGATCAGCAGCAGGTCCTCGAGCGCGCCGTCGCGCAATGCCGCCGTCGCGGGATTGTCATCCCGACATTCGCCCAGCAGAAGGATCCACGGACCGTCCCGGCGGCCATCCGCGCCGATCTGACCGGCGTCGGGCTGTGGGATGTCGACCCGCGCAACCTCTTTCGCATCACCTGGAAGAACGAACCGCGGGAGCACGGTGGCGGCTTCAACGACGGCAACTGGATCGAATTCCCACCGGAGTTGACCGGTGTGCCGGCGCGGATCATCGGCCTGGTGGGCAAGTACTTTCCGACCGGGGCCCACAAGGTCGGAGCCGCCTTCGGCTGCCTGGTGCCGCGGCTGGTCAGCGGACAGTTCGATCCGACCGCGCAGAAGGCGGTGTGGCCGAGCACCGGCAACTATTGCCGCGGCGGAGCCTTCGACTGCGCGCTGCTGGCCTGCAGCGCGGTGGCCATTCTGCCTGAAGAGATGTCCGCCGAACGATTCGAGTGGCTGCAGTCCATCGGGGCCGAGGTCATTCGCACGCCCGGTTGTGAATCCAACGTCAAGGAAATCTACGACCAGTGCTGGGAGATCCGCCGGACCCGGCCGGATTGTGTGATCTTCAACCAGTTCGAAGAGTTCGGCAATGCCGTGTGGCACTACCACCTCACCGGCGGGATCGTCGAGGAGCTGTTCAACCGCATCTCCGACGGCCGCCAGCGGCTCGCGGCGTATGTCTCGGCCACCGGCAGCGGTGGGACCATCGCTGCAGGCGACTACCTGCGCACGCGGTTTCCGTCGTTTCGGGTGGTTGCCGTCGAGGCCCTGCAGTGTCCCACGCTGCTGCAATGTGGTTTTGGTGGTCACCGCATCGAGGGCATCGGCGACAAGCATGTGCCCTGGATCCACAACGTCCGCAACACCGACGTGGTCTGTGCGGTTGACGACGGCCACTGTCTGGCCCTGACCCGGCTGTTCAACGAGCCGACCGGCCAGGTCGTGTTGGAGGCTCGCGGGGTCGCCGCTGCCGTGGTCCGGCAGTTGCCGCTGATGGGGATCTCCAGCACGTGCAATTTGATCGCCGCCATCAAGACCGCCCGGTATTTCGAAATGGACGGCCGTGACGTGGTGTTCACGCCGCTGACCGATTCCATGGACCTGTACGGCTCGCGTCTCGACGAGCAACGCCGCGCCCTGGGCGACTACACCGAGTCCCAGGCCCAGATTCATTATGGCCGCTACCTGGAAGGCATCGCCGTCGATCATCTCCAGGAACTGGGCTATCAGGAGCGCAAGCGGCTGCACAATTTCAAGTACTTCACCTGGGTCGAGCAGCAGCAGCGCGACGTCGCCGACCTGCGGCGGCTGTGGGACCCCGATTTCTGGGTGGAAGTGTTTGCCCAGGTGCATGACTGGGATCGGCGGATCGAGGCGTTTAATCAGCGGGTGCTCAGCAGGTCGGGCTGACGGCAGCCGGGCAATCGGCCATTGCGTCACTTGGGGTGCGTCGAAGAACAGAATGGAATCACACATGGGCAATACCACCAATGCGGACACGCCGCCGGCGGCACTCCAGGCCCGGGCGGCCGGGCTCGAGCAGCTGTCGATCGGGTTGTTTAATCAGGACTTCCTGCTCACCTGGCAGCGCACCGCGGACGAGCTGCGGGCCGTGCTGCTGGCCGCCGAAGTGCTCCAGGGCCTGTACCGCCAGGGGGCATCGGCCCGGCTCTTCGACAGCGGGCTGGCGGTGTCGATCTTCCGGGATCAATCGACTCGCACTCGTTTTTCATTCAGCAGTGCCGCAAATCTGCTGGGACTTGCGACCCAGGATCTCGACGAGGCCAAGTCGCAGATCGCCCACGGCGAGACCGTCCGCGAGACCGCCAACATGATCTCGTTTCTGACCGAGGTGGTGGGCATTCGCGATGACATGTTTCTCGGCGCGGGACATCAATACATGGTCGAAGTCTCCGAGGCCTTGCAGGAAGGGTACCACGATGGCGTCCTCGATCAGCGGCCGGCGGTCATCAATCTGCAATGCGATCTCGACCACCCCACCCAGGCGCTTGCCGACCTGATGCACCTGCAACAGGTCTTCGGCTCGCTGGATGCCCTGCGCGGCAAGAAGCTGGCCATGAGCTGGGCCTACTCACCATCCTATGGCAAGCCGCTGTCGGTCCCCCAGGGCATCATCACCCTGATGACCCGCTTCGGCATGAATGTGACGCTGGCCCATCCGGCCGGCTACGAGCTGGTACCGGAGACCCTGGAGATCGCCCGGCGCCACGCCCGGGAGTCGGGCGGCAGCTTCAGCCAGGTTCACGACTTGGAGGAAGCCTTTGCCGATGCCGACATCGTCTACCCCAAGAGTTGGGCACCCTACACCGTCATGGAGCAGCGCACCGAACTGTTGCGCTCGATGCGGACTGCAGAATTGCAACAGCTGGAGGACCGCTGCCTGAAGCAGAATGCCCAACATCGGGTCTGGGAATGCAACGAGCGGGCCATGGGCATGACCCGCGGCGGCCGAGCGTTGTACATGCACTGCCTGCCGGCGGATATTTCGGGGGTCAGTTGCCAGAGCGGCGAGGTCACTGCCGACGTGTTCGAGCGCCAGCGTCTGGCCACCTATCGCGAGGCCTCGTTCAAACCGTTCGTCATCGCGGCGATGATGCTGTTGACTCGTTTCGAGCAACCCGCCACCGTCTTGCGGACGCTGCTGGAACGTCGCGCCCCGCGGCGGCATTAGCAATCAGGCCGGCCACAGCGCTGCGCGGGCTTTTTCAGGATCCGCCGCCGCCGCGTCGGGGGCCGCCGGGTCCTCCCCCGCCCCAGCGGGGCATCTCGATGCCGCGCTCGGTCATTCGCTGCCGCACGGCGGCAAAGTACGTCATGCGTCGCGCCATGTCCTCGGCGCTGCGATTCTCCGAGCGGGCCTTGCGCGCTTCGGGCGACATGTCTTTCTGGCGTTCACGCATCCTTTCGCGCCACGCCTCGCGATCCGCTTCGCTTGGGTTCTCGCGCTCCTGGTCCCAGCGCTCGCGCATCGCTTTCATCCGCTCCTGAAATTCGTCGATCTGGCGATCGAGCACGGCTGCCTTGTCGGACTCGTCTGCGGCGAAATACTCATTGACATGCTGGTCGAGCATGTCGCGCCAGACCTGGCCCATGTTACGACGGGCCTGAGCCCGTTGCGCGTCGGTCAGATCCTGGCGCTCAAACACCGTGCGGACCGTATCCAGCGCCTTCTCCGGGTCCTGCATTCGTGTCTTCAGCGCACTGACCGACAACTCCGTGGGCAGGTCGACGCCGAGGTCCCGATTGCGGGTCAAACCCCACACCGTGCCGGCCACCGCCAGGATTGAGGCGCCGACGATGATGGCAGCATTGCGTGCGCGGGCGCTCATTCAAGGACTCCTAATTTTCGAAATCGGTCACATGACCGTCGACATACAGGTAGCGGCGCGAGCCCGCCTGCCCGGCCGGATTGTGAAAGTTCGCGTAATCGCGCATGATCCAGATCATGTGGTTGGGCACCTTGCGGCCGGTGCGCTCCTGGTACAAGAACGACAGCCGGTCGGCGACTTCGCCCGCGAACAGCGCCCTGAATTCATAGCTGGATTTCTCGGTCTCGAAGAAGGTCTTGCCGGCATTGTCCTCGCTGCGCTCGACGGCGCCCGGCTGATCCTCTGGGCATTGGAATACGCCGACCTGGTTTGAAAGTTGGTCCGCCAGGACGTCCGAGATGTAAACCGGATCGGGGGCTTCCGTGGGCGGCTGGGGCAGCCCGGGACCGCCCGGACGAAACATCTCGAAACCGCCGCCCACCGGGAAGGCGCTGACCGACGGCACCCAGGACACCAGCGGCAAATGATCGTTGTAGGCGTTGAGATAGCTGCGGATCCCAAGTCCGATCTGCTTGAGGTTGCTGGAGCAACTGATCCGCCGGGCCTGCTTGCGGGCCCCGCCCAGCGACGGCAGCAGAATGGCGACCAACACGCCGATGATGGCGATCGACACCAGCAACTCGACGAGCGTGAACGCCGGCGTCCCGTTGGCGACAACCTGGGGTGGCTTTTTGAGTGCCATGTGGGCAGAGCCCTCGCGCGACCTTCGAATGACGTCATTGTAGGTCAAGGGGCCGGCGGCGTCCAAAAACCGACGACCGCGGCAGCGGCGGACCCTTCGCACGGGGCCGACCCGCACCCCCAGGAGTCAAGACGCCACCCGGCTGAGTTTATTGCCGGTTGCGTCATGGAGGGGGATCAGCCGCCGTGGCAGTAGATCTCCGGGAAGGCGGCGTAAAAGGCGGCACAGCGGACCAGATGGTTGATGGGCACGGAATCGTTCACTGTGTGGGCGACGTCCTCGGCCGCCGGGCCGAATCCCACGCACGGAATCCCGAACATCCCAGCGATCGATACCGCATTGGTGCTGAAGGTCCACCGGCCGACGTTGCACTTCCTGTGGAACAGTGCCCGATAGGTCCGGGCGGCGGCCTGCACCTGGGCGGCATCCTCAGCGGCGCACCACGTGGGAAAGTAGTGCGGCGTTTCGTAAACCAGCCCGGTGTAGCTGGGCTTGCGATAGATGGGAATCTCGACCCGGCCACGAACCCGGGCCCGGCGAACCGCGTCCCGGATTTCCCGCAAGGCACCGGCCCGGGTTTCGCCGGTGGTTAACCGCCGGTCCAGGTGAATGTAGGCCTCGCCGGGAACGGCACACCTGCTGGGCGTCTTGCAATCCACGTAGGACACCGTGATGGTGCCGTTGCCCAGGAAGGCGTCTTCCCGGAGGCGATGGTTGAGTTCCTCGATTTCGCGAATGACCCGGGCGATCTTGTAGATGGCGTTGTCGCCCTTGTGTGGCATGGACCCGTGGCAGGACCGGCCCTTGACCGTGACGCCGACTTCCATTCGACCCCGCTGGCCCCGCAACACCTGGCAATTGGTGGAATCGGTCACCACCACGCACTCCGGGCGAATGCCGTCCTCCTGCACGATGTACTGCCAGCACAAGCCGTCGCAGTCCTCTTCCATGACCGTACAGGTCAGCAGCAAGGACCACTCCGGGCTGACCAGACGCAGGTCCTTGATCATCCGGGCGGCGTAGACCATCGCCGGGATGGCCCCTTCCTGATCGCCGGCACCACGGCCGTACACGACTCCGCCGGCGACTTTCCCGCGGTACGGGTCGTGTTTCCACTCCGCCGGATCGCCGATACCGACGGTGTCGACGTGGGCATCGATGGCGATCAGCCGCGGTCCGCGGCCGATCTGGGCCAACAGGTTGCCCATGGGGTCGGTCCAGATGCGGTCGAAGCACTTGAGCGCCTTCATCTCCTTCTGGATTCGTCCGATGACCGCTCCTTCCCGCCCGCTCTCGGACGGAATCGCCACCAGGTCCCGCAAGAATGAGACCATCGGTTTGCGGTAATGCTCGGATCGTTTCAGGATCGCCGGAATCGGGACGGGGGTCTGCGTGGTCACGAGGGTTTACTCCATGGACGTGGGGGAGTCGGTCCGGCGCCGCAGGGCGGCCACGGTGGTCGCCAGCCGGTCAATGACCTGTTCGATCTGGGCGGCATCGGTCGGGCGCCCCAGAGAACAGCGCACAGCGCTGTAGGCCCGGTCCGGGGGCAGGTTCATGGCCCGCAACACGTGACTGGGACCGGGGTCTGCGGAGGTGCATGCCGCGCCGCGGCTGATGGCCAGCCCGTCAAGCGCTTGGATGAGTTCATCGGCGGCGATCCCTGGGAAGCTCACGTGCAGCGTATTGGGCAACCGCTCGCTGGGGTGCCCGTTGAGCCGGACGTCACCCAGGCGCTCCTGCAGCCCGGCGAGCAGGCGGTCGCGCAAGCGGGTCAACCGGGTCGCTTCTGCAAGCTGCTGCCGAGCGCACAACTCGGCGGCCGCTCCGAAGCCGACGATCGCCGGCACATTCAAGGTGCCGCTGCGCAGGCCGTGCTCGTGACCGCCGCCGTGCAGCAACGGTTCAAGGCGGATCGCGGGCTGCCTGCGGCGGAGCCACAGGAGTCCGACTCCCTTGGGTCCATGAATCTTATGGCCGCTGGCGCTCAGCAGGTCGACGGCCAACCGGGTCAGGTCAATGGGTATGCGACCGTACGCCTGAGCGGCGTCACAATGCAGCCACACGCCGGCATCCCGGCACATCTCGGCGACTGCTGCGATGGGCTGCAAGGTTCCGGTCTCGTTGTTGGCCATCATGATCGTAACCAACAAAGCACCAGGCAGAGCGTCTGCCAGGGCCTGGAGATCAACCACGCCGTGGCCGTCGACCCCCACCGTGGTGACCTCGAAGCCCTCGCGCTTGAGCTGCCGGCAGGGGTCCAGGACCGCGGGATGTTCGGTGGCCTGGGTGACGATGCGGCGCGACCGCCCAGAAGCACGGCGGGCCAGCCCCAGCAATGCCAGGTTACAGCTCTCGGTCGCGCCGCTGGTCCAGATGATCTCAGCGGCGCTGGCGCCGATCAGTTCGGCGGCCTGGACCCGAGCCCGCTCCACCGCGCGGGCGGCAACCGCGCCGTAGTCGTGATCCAGGCTGGCGGCATTGCCGAAGTGATCGCAGAAAAACGGTTCCATCGCGGCACGGACCTGCGGATCGAGCGGCGTCGTCGCGTTGTAATCCAGATAAATCGGTTGGGCAGTCGGACTCATTGGGGGATTCGCCGGCCGTCCTTCAGCACCAGGATGGGCCGCCGCAGAACCGAGATGTCTGCAAACGGATCGCCCGGAAGGACCAGCAGATCGGCGCGGCATTGCGGCGCGATGCGACCCAGGTCCACCGAGCGCCCCACAACCGCTGCGGCGGTGCGGGTGGCTGCGGTCAGCGCTTGCTGTGGCGACATGCCGTATGCGACCATCAACTCCAGCTCACGGCAGTTCTGGCCGTGTTCAAACACGCCGGCACCGCTGCCGCAGGCAATGGTCACTCCGGCAGCCAGGGCCTTGGCGATCAGGGCCTTGGACTGGGCGATGTGCGGGTGATCCGGGTCGCCCGCTGACCACCCGGCGGCGCGGGCGCTGGCTTCGGCGGCGGCCAGCGCGGGACACAGCACGACGCCGCGCTGGCTCATCAGTTGCAGCACTTCGGGCGATGCTTCGGTTCCGGGTTCGATGGTCTTGACGCCGGCGAGTACCGCCCGGCGGATGCCGTCGTCGGAGTTGGCGTGGGCTGCGACGGCCACCCCGCTCGCGCTGCACTCATCGACTCCGGCGGCCAGTTCCTCGGTGGAATAGGTCGGGAGCGACGCGGCGCCCGGTCGTCGGGGGCCGTCGGCGTCGACCATGATCCAGTCCGCGCCGCCCGCGAGCTGCTCGCGGACCGCCCGCCGAACACCGTCCACTCCGTCGGCAACCTGGGCGCCCCTGGGCACATCCCACTGCGGATCAAGCCCGCCGGGTTCGTCGCCGCCGCTTGCCACAATGGCCCGGGTGGCCGCAAAGATCCGCGGCCCGATCACCACCTCCCCGGTCACCGCGTCACGCAATGCCAGGTCAGCGAATTCGGCGCCCTCAGTACCCAGGTCGCGCACCGTGGTGAACCCGCTCTGCAGGGTTCGGCGCATGGCCGCCACCGCTCGAATGGTTCGCAGCTCGGCGGATTCCTTCGACACCTGGTCCTTCCAGGGTGCCTGGTCGGGGGGCCGTAACAGCAGGTGGATGTGCAGGTCGATGAGGCCGGGGACCACGGTGGCGCCGCGGTAATCCAGGTGGTCCGCATCGGCTGGAATGCTCGGATCACTGGATGGCACGATCCGCTCAATCACTCCGTCGCGAATCACGATCGCATGATCCTGCAGGTAGCCGGTGCCGTCGGCCGTCAGCACCTGGGCGCCACGGAGCACCACTCGATCCGCCGTGGATGGGGCCGCCGCGGCCACCGGCGGCGCGAAGGGCGGCGGCCGGGTGGTGTCGAACACGGCGTTCAGCAGCGCGGCCAGGCGCACTCCGCCGGTCGCCAGTTGTTGGTCGACCACTGGAATGTTGCGCTGGAAGTACGCGTCGGCCAGTTGCCCATCCTTGGGTATATCGTAAGCGTACTCCACCGCCAGGGCGTAGCTGTCGGTGGCCCAGTCGCTGGGCATGAGGTTGCGGCTCCACTCCGAGAGCTGTTGCGGTCGTAATCCGGCGAGCAGGGTGTCGGCGTATTGTTGCCACGGCCGCCGGGTGTGCCTGATCAGGCCGGAATCCCAGACCCGGTGCAGATTGGTGTTGTCCTCGAAGAAGCGGACCTTGAGATCGTTGCCGCCGCGGTCCCGGGCATGCGAGACGTGCAGCGGCTGATGGACGTCGCCGACGAAATGTACCAAAAACTTCAGGGCCTCGATGCGGGCGTCGCGCCCCGCATGGGGGTCGCCGAGCACCGTCGCATATTCCCGAATGGCCGACACCACACAGCCGTTCGAACAATGGGCTGCAAGATCGAATTGCCGGGTTCCCGGGGGGAGGTTGGCATAGTGCAGCGGTCGGGCCCAGTCGTAGCTGCGATTGCCCTTGATCTCGTCGGCCCAGGTCGAGACCTCGGCCAAGGTTTTCCGGTCGAGCAATTCGAGCACGCCTGCCGCGGCCTGCGGCGTCAGGAAGCGCGCGGCGATATAACCGACGATGCGATGTCCGTCGGCGCCCCAGGCCTGGCATGGCCGGGGTGCCGCCAGGATTACGGTGCCGATTGCCACGACGCCGGCTAGCACCCAAGGGCGTGGCCTCGCAGAAGCGGCTCGCGGAATCACAGTGCTGGCTCCTTACCAGGGGCGGACAGATCGTTGCGTCGCAGGTGTCCAATGATACCGGGTCTGGGAATGGCAAACTACGGAGCTGCCGGTGGCCTGTCAACGGGGTGGCTGACGGCGGACTCGAGGGCACAGCAGTTTTCGTCCGTCATGGCCTGGAGGGGTGCTGGCGCGCCTGCAGTCCAAGACACCCCGGATCGCTTGCATCACCGGGCGGGCGTTGTATCCTCGTGTCGCTGTGCGTTTGGTTTCGTCACCTTGAACTCCGGGCGGCTCGCCGCAGGGCCATGGCCGGCATGCGGGGCGCCTGGGGGGTCGGAGACTCGAAATGGGAATGATCAAGGAATTCAAGGAATTCGCGGTCAAGGGAAACGCGGTCGATATGGCGGTCGGCATCATCATCGGCGGAGCCTTCGGCAAAATCGTCAGTTCGCTGGTTGCGGATGTGGTCATGCCGCCGATCGGCATTCTGTTGGGCAAGGTCGATTTCACCCAATTGTCTTGGATCCTCCAGCAGGCATCGGAGGAGGCCGAGGCCGTGGCCATCAACTACGGGACGTTCATCAACAACGTCATCGATTTTGTAATCGTGGCGTTTGTCATTTTCCTGGTGATCAAGCAGATGAATCGCTTCAAGAAGGCGCCGCCGCCGGCTGTGCCGACCACCCGGGACTGCCCGTACTGTCTGGGATCGATGCCGCTGAAAGCCACCCGATGCGGGCATTGTACCTCCGAGGTGCAGCCGGCGGGCTGAGGGCGCGGCTGGTCCAGCCGTGGGCCGCCTGGGTATGGTCCGATGTCCGGGTCAGCGCAGACCGGGCCATGCCCACGGGCGACCCCGGAACGAAAGTTATGCCTGGCGGGATCGATCGTGTTACTGTAATGATGGAAACGTTGGCGCACCGGGCCGGGGCAACCGCGAAGGAGGATTCCGTGATGCGTATTGCACTGTGCTCGGTGATCTGGCTCTTGAGCAGAGCCATCTGGTGTGCCGGCCAGGTGGTGGCCTACACCGACGAGTCGGCGTTCATGAATGAGCTTACGGCCCAGGGGCTGGTCCCGGTCCAGGAAAGCTTCGAAGACGATCGAGCCTGGGGCACCGTGCGGTCGACAATCGTCGGCGGGCAGCACACCGCTCCTGAGATCCCCAACCTGGGGATTACCTGGTCGGCGAGCAGTTCGAACAACGAGATCACCACCGGCCCGGGCCCGGCGCGAACCGGCGCCTGGGGCTTTTATTCCTTGCCCCACGGGGACTATCGCAACAACATCACCGATGGCTGGCACGGTGCGGCCGATCAGCCGCTGGCCGCCATGGGGGGCTGGGTGCGGACCAACACGCCGCTTGCGGCCGTGATCATGTTCCTGGACGGCGTGGCGCAGAACGCCATCGATTTCAGCGGCGACAACGTGCTCGACGGTTCTTATCGTTTCTTCGGCGTGATCAGCACCGACGGGTTCTCGAGTTTCGACTACCGTGAGACCGAGGGCGCCATTGATGATCAGAAGTTCATCTTTGCCGACGATTTTACATTCGCCTTCGCCGGTGTGGTGCAGGATTGCAACGCCAACGGTGCTGCCGACCCGACCGACATCAACCAAGGGCTGAGCGAGGACTGCAACCTCAACTGGGTTCCGGACGAGTGCGAGATCGACGCCGGCAGCACCGCAGCGGGCGGCCCCTTCTTCTGCACGGCAAAGTGCGATCCCGATTGCAACAACAATGGCATCCTGGATGCCTGCGAGGTGCTGGAGTCCTTGACCTATGCCTCCGGGTTACTGTCGCCGATCGGCTTTGGGGAGCCTCAGGCGTTCACGATCAGTGCTCCGCCGGCGTCGCAAGCGGATGTCATTCTGACGTTCGCCGCTTACGCGAACCTGGGCGGTGCCGCGGACCACGTGGCCGTAGACGTCAACGGCATTGCCGCCGGAAGCGTCTTCGGTACGAATGGCAGCGACTGCCCGGAGACCCAGCCGGATGTGGCTTCACTGATTGTTCCCATGGCGCTGTTCAACAGCGCTGTCGGCGGCGGTGACGTGGTCATCACCATGACGCCGTCGGCGGAGGTCGACCCCGGCGAGTGCGATCTGCCGACGTCCATTGAGGTCCAGGCACAGGTGTTCGTGTCCTCATCGGCCGACCTTGACCAGGACGGTGTGCCGGACGAATGTCAGTGCCCGGCCGACCTCACCCAGAACGCCCAAGTCGATGCGGCGGATCTGGCGCAGCTCCTGGGCGCCTGGGGGACCGCCGAAGCGGTCGCCGATCTTAATGGGGATGGCTCCGTTGATGCCGCTGATCTGGCAGCGCTCCTTGGTGCCTGGGGCCCGTGCACCGGCTGACCACCGGCCGCTGATCCGGGGCCGCCCCTTATGGGGAAACGCCGAGATCGGGATCGTCCTCCAGCGGCAGCAGGCCAACGGCGGTCCGCCGCGGGGTGCGCAGCGAACGGAGGAAATCCAGGACTGCGGTCTGCTCGCCGCCATCGAGGTCGGCAAAGGCATCCCGTGCCCCCTGGGCTTCGCCACCGTGGCGCATGATGGCTTCACCGAGGGTCAGCGATCGGCCGTCATGCATGTACGGAGCGGTGTCGGCCACGCCCCACAGCCGCGCCGTGGTAAACAACCGGTCCAGCGGGCTGCCGAACGCCTCAGCCAGCGCCGAGCCCATGTCGTGCCGCTTGAGATCGGCAAACAGGCGGATGATCAGGCCGCCCTCGGGCGTGGTTTCAAACTGGGTCGGTGCGGTGCCCAGATTGGACCGGGCATACACATTCGCGGTCGGATCGGCGGCGATCTCCGGAAAACTGTAGGTCAAGATGGGGCTGTCAGTGGTCAGCGCCGGGATGTGGCATTCGGCACATCCAATGTCGGAAAACAACTGGGCGCCGTTTTGTGCCGAGCGGCCCAGGGGTCGCTGGACCGGTCGCTCCAGGTTGGTCGCGAAGATCGACAGGGCCGACACTTCCCCGACGAGCACCTCGTCCGCCAAGCCGTCCTGGTCGTCGTCAATGCCCGCCCCGACCACTTCCGCCGGCTGCATCCCGAAATGAAACGGCAGCGCCTCCAGATCAAAGGCTCGGACCGTTGCAAACTCACCCTTGCGGCCGAACGGTCGGACCACCAGATCGTCATTGATGCCCGCAACACCGGCGGTGTCGAACTCGCCGTTTTCAAAGCGCAGCGTTCCGAAGCTGACACCCTTGGTGACCAGGGCGATATCGACGCCCGGCTGCCTTTGGGCCGCGGCCTTCAGGGCCTGCAACTCCGCGGTCATCTCCTTCGCCAGCAGTTCGACCGCGCCCGACCCGAACAAAAACGGCGGGTTGATGAACCGACCGTTGAAGCCGGCCATGCCGTTTTGACCCTCGTCGATGACGTCGATTTCCGTGGGCTGGAACATCACGTTCGTCACCGGCGTGCCCACGCCGCCGATTCCGAACATCGCCGGAACGGTGGCGTTGCTGACCACCGAATGACAGTCCAGGCAGCTCTGACCGTCCAAGCCGTTGACCCGCAGGAACGTGCCATTGCCTTGCAAGGTCGGCCGCCCGCCCGGGGTGATGGGGTCATTCGGGTCCATGGGTCCGTCGCCGTAGCCGTCGTGCTGGTTGAACGGCGTTGCAAAGACTCTCAATCCGGCACGGCGGATGGCTCGAAGCGACAACTGGCCGTTCTCGATCTGCTCTTGAGTGATCCGTTGCCCGCCCATTCGCGGACCCTCATCGCCGACCTGCCCCAGGGCTGTGGGGCCGCTCAGTGCCGTGAGGAACACCGCAATACCCAACGTCATTCTGAAGGTTGCTTCCATGGAACTCACTCCCTGCGCGGTCGCAGCGCGCGGCCGGCCAACTGAGATTCAAACTGCCGCCAGCGGATCTTCGCCAACCCCGGCAATTCGGGGATTATTCGATTCGTCGGGCAGTCCAGCACAGTGTACCGGCAGAATCCGGTTCTGCCATCAATTCTTAGAGAGCCCTAAGAGCGGGGCCATGCCGGCAGATTCGACGGCGGTAGCGCCTCGGCTCCGGAAGCGGCGGCCCGGCTGGTGACGCCCCATCGAGTCCGCAGGCGGCCAGCGCCGGAGTCCCTCGAGAATGAGGCCCGCGAGCGGAGGGAATCCGAGGCCGCGATGGAAGGCGGGGCGGCCGCCAGATATCGTGGACGTCCGCGGCACTTGGTGGCGGCTCACTGTTGATGCTGGGCAAATCGCTGCCTTGAACTCTACTACTTACTGTTTGACAATAGGTTATGTTCAATTGGCTAACCGGAGTGGGGAACTCCGGATCCGGTACGCGTGATGTGGGGGCTGGGCAGCGCCGTGAGTATAGTAATGTAGCGCGAAGAATCCCGCATGAATATCGGGCTTTCGCGCGAGCTTGCGCTTTCGCCGGCGGTTGCGGTGGGCCGGCCGGCAGCCCCTGAACGCGTTGGCCCGGCGGCCCTTAGCGATGTGGTTCCGGCCAGCGGGTCCGGCTGAGGCAGGACGTGGCCCCGTTCTTGCCGGGGTTGGGCTGCCTTGGGACTGCTGGTGAGCAGTGCCCCGGAACAAGTGGCAGTTTCGAAGCCGCGTCTTTTCAAGAGGAGCAGGGCCATGAGGAACTCCAGCCTGTGTTTGGCAATCGTGATCGTGACTTTGGGATCGTCCGCCGCCGCCGACCCGCCCCAATACAACATCGAACTGCTGGGGCCGGCCAGCGATGTTGAAGACATTAATGCTTCCGGCGAAGTCGTGGGCGGCTTCTCCGACCCACTGAGCCCCACGATGCGGGCCTACGTCGCCGGCCCCGATCATCCCTACGAGTGGCTGCCACTGCCGGATGGCTACACCCGCAGTTGGGCCAACGGCATCAACGACAGCGGCGTCATCGTCGGGGCGGCGAGCGCGGTCGGTTATCCCAATGAGCATGGCGACGGCGTGGTCTGGACACCGGATGGAGCGGGCGGCTACGACGTCGCGGTGCTCGGCCACCTGCCCGGTCACACGGGGAGTGTCGCCAAAGCCATCAACAACCGCGGCGACATTATCGGGCAGTCAATCTATCAGAATTCCGGATTCGGCCCGGGCGTGTGGTTCAATGCACCCGGGGGGATGATCGATGTCAGCACGACGCTGGGAGCCCCCAGCACACTCGAGGCCATCAACGACAACGGCATCGTGGTCGGGTTCAACGGCGCATTGTTCGACCTCGATACGCTGCAAGCGGTCTCGTTGCCCCAGGATCCCCTGGGACTGACCGGGCTGTACGCGATCAACAACAATGAGGAACTGGCGGGCGGTTACGGAACGGGCCTGTCCCACGCTGCCGTCCGCTGGACGCAGCAGTTCGGCTGGCAGCCGATCGGTCTCAGCGGGGGGTTGTCCTCTCCGTTGTGGGCCTGGTCCATCAATGACGACGGCGTCACCGTGGCCGATACCAACGGCTCATATCCCTGGTATTTCCACGTGGCCGTGTGTTTCGACGAGTACGGCACGTTCCCGCTGGAATCAATGATTGCGGCGGATCAAGGGGATTGGATTGTCTTCACACTCACCGGCGGTGCCGTCAATAACGCCGGCCAGATTGCGGTGATCGTCGAGAACCCCGACACCCTTGAGTACGGCGTCGCGGTGCTGACGCCGCGCTCGGAACGGATTGCGGACCTGGATCGCGACGGCACCGTCGGCCCGAGCGACCTTGCCACGCTGTTGGGAAGTTGGGGCCCGTGTGCGGGCTGCCCGGCGGACCTGGACCATGATGACGGCGTTGGCCCGGCGGACCTGGCGCTGCTGCTGGGCAACTGGGGATGAATGATGCGCGGGGAACAAGCGAGTGAGGCGGCCGGTTGAAGGAGAGGGTTCCCCCTATTGTGTGTGGCTGGGCCGCCCCAGGTGCGGGTGCCGCTTCACCCCCCCCCGATTCTGGACCGGGCGTGACCTGCTTGCGACCTTTCCGGACCACCACCCCCGATCCCGATCCAGCGGCACCGCGCATGGCTTTGACGTCGCTCACACAGCAGTCACCAGGTCTCCACAGGAGTGTCGGCCGCTCACGGCGGTCGGGATGTGGGGGGGGGCAGCGGTAACGTGGCCGGCAGCGTTCGCAGCAGGTCCTCTGCGGGAGGCTCGCGGAGGACCGCAACTGTGGCTCCGGGCTTGAGAACCGCGGCGGATGACCTCGCTCACGCCCGAGCCGCGATCGCCGGGCCGGAGCCAAACACCCCGGGCACCTGCACGGAAGCTGGGGCCTGTGCTACCATTCCGACCAGGAGAAAGCCGCCTTGAACGGTATCGCGGTGGCCGATGTCGTCGAGACGCTCCGGATCGCGCTCGGCGGGGTCGACGCCGGAACCGTGCGGGTGCCTGCGGAACGCCACCCGCTGGCCATCACGCTGCGGCTCCCGCGGTCGATGCGCTGCAGCGCGGCCGACCTGGCCCAAGTCGGCGGCCCCGATCACCATGGACCCGGTGTTCTCGGGGCTGGCCTGGTCGTTGATCTTCGGGCTGTTCGCGTCGACCGTGTTTACGTTGTTCGTGATCCCGATCGCCTACTGGCTGATCTATGCGCCGGCCGAATCGCCATCCTGACGGAGGTGCCCGCATGCCTGTTCCCCGACCGCCGGAGACCCGCGCGACGGCTGCCGATCGGCTGCTGCCGCTGCCGCCCGACGCCCTGCGCTGGCGCTGCAATCCGCAAGACCTGACCTTCGAATCAACCGCTGCGCTGGAGCCGCTGGACGGCGTCATCGGCCAGGACGACGCCGTCGAGTCACTGCGCTTCGGGCTCGAAACCAGCGCCCCCGGCCAGAACATCTTTGTGCGCGGCTTGACCGGCACCGGGCGGATGACCCTCCTGAAACGGCTGATGGAAGAGATCCGGCCGAACTGCCCGCGGTCCTCGGATCGCTGCTTCGTCCAGAACTTCAGCCAACCGGACCGCCCCCGACTGATCACGCTGCCCCGGGGGCGGGCGGCTGCGTTCCGCGACCACCTCGATCGGCTGATCGCCTTCATACGCGGCGAGCTGAGGCCCGCGCTGGCCTCCGAGCGGATCAAGGCCCGCCGGGCCGCGCTGGACCAGTCGGCTGAGCAGGAGCTGGAGGCCCTGATGGGGCCGTTCAACGAAGCCCTGGCCACGGCCGGCCTGACCATGATGACCATCCAGGCCGGGCCGATTGTGCATCCCGTCATCCTGCCGCTGTGGGAGGGCAAACCCCTGCCGCCGGAAGCGTTCGAACAACTGCGGGCGGACGGCCGGATGGACCAGAACACCGCCGACGCGCTCCGCCGCAAGCAGGCGGAATTCTCGAAGCAGTTGCTCGAATTGGGCGAGCAGATCGGCGACCTCCGCCGGAAGCACGACCAGGGCCGGCGGGCGCTGATTGCCGATGAAGCCCGCGGACTGCTCGATCGCGCGGCGGCCGGCGTGCTCAAGGAGTTCGATTCGAAGGACGTGGCCGCCTTTCTCAAGGATGTACTGGATGACGTCATTCGCGAGCACGGGGTCGATGAAGAACCGGACCCGGAGTTTCTCGAACGATACCGGGTGAACGTGGTCCTGAGCCACGGTTCCGACGGCGGCTGTCCGATCGTTCTGGAAAACACGCCGACCGTTCAGAACCTGCTCGGGAATATCGATTACGAGTTCAATGCGGAGGGGCACGCGCGGGCCAGCCACCTGGGCATCCGGGCCGGTTCGATCCTGCGCGCCGATGGTGGGTTTCTGGTCCTCGAAGCCCGCGACGTGCTGGCAGAACCAGGGGCCTGGCGGGTGCTCATTCGGACCCTGCGCACCGGAACCCTCGAGATCGTACCTCAGGAGCGCGGGGCCTTTGCGCCGGGGCCGAGCCTGAAGCCCGAGGCCATCGACGTGCACGTCAAGGTCATTCTTCTGGGCGACGCCGACCTCTACTACCTGCTCGATGTCCATGAGCCAGACTTCGGGCAGTTGTTCAAGGTGCTGGCCGATTTCGACGCCACCATTCCGCGGACCGATCGGGCGATCATTGAGTACGGCCGGGTGCTGGCCCGCATTGCCCGCGAAGAGCAGTTGCTGCCGTTCGGCCGCTCGGCAGTGGCCCTGCTGGTGGAGCACGGGGCGCGCATCGCGGCCCGCCGGGACCGGCTGACGGCCCGTTTCGGACGGCTGGCCGATCTCGCCCGCGAAGCCGGGTTTGTGGCCCACAAGGAGCGCGCCACCTGCGTGACGTCCACTCACGTCCAGCAGGCCATCACCCAGCGCAAGCGCCGTTCGGACCTGCCGGCACGGCGCTTTCGGGCACTGATCGCCGATGGGACGATCCGGATCATGACCTCGGGCGTGGCGGTGGGCCAGATCAACGGCCTGGCCGTGCTTCATGCCGGGCCACTGACCTACGGGTTTCCGGCCCGGATCACGGCGACCATCGGGCCGGGCACCGCCGGCGTCATCAACATCGAACGCGAGGCCCAACTGAGCGGTGCGATACACACCAAGGGGTTCTACATCCTGGGAGGGTTGCTGCGCTGGCTGTTGCGCACCGATCATCCGCTGGCCTTCGATGCGTCCATTGCCTTTGAACAAAGCTACGGTGGCATCGACGGGGATTCGGCCTCCGCTGCCGAGATCTGCTGCCTGCTGAGCGCCCTGACCGATGTCCCGCTGCGGCAGGACCTGGCCATGACCGGCGCGATCGATCAGGTCGGCCACATCCAACCGGTCGGCGCCGTGAACGAAAAAGTCGAGGGGTTCTTTGATGCCTGTGCGGACGCCGGGCTCACCGGCACCCAAGGCGTGATCATCCCACTGGCTAATGCCGGTGACCTGATGCTTCGGGAAGACGTGCTCGAGGCCTGCCGGGCGGATCGCTTTCATGTCTTTGCGGTCGATCGGGTGCATGAGGCCTTGTCGCTGTTCACCGGAATTCCTGCCGGCAGTCGCGGGCCCGACGGCAGTTACCCGACCGAGGCGCTCCTGGGACGGGCCTCCCGGCGAGCGCGAGAATACTGGGCCCAGGCCGTCGAAGGCCACTGGCGCAGCCCCTAGCGCGGGGTCGGATGGACGGGGCGCATCGGCTGGAAGTCGGCGCGGTCTTGAACTATGCTGGTGCCCGCATCCGTGTGACGCGTCCGCCCGTTGACGTTCGCAATCGAAAGGGCCGTCTGTGGCGCCGCCGGCATCCCACGTTCAGTCGCTTCAACTCGGCGACACCCTGGTGCTGACCTTCACCGCCACCGAGCTGCTGGATTCACAGGCGATCCGGGCGACCGAGCAGGCATTGTTGGCCCTGGTCGGTCGCAGCGGGGTGCGCTCGATCGTTGTGGATTTCCTGGGGGTGCAGACCTTGTCTTCCCAGATGCTCGGCGCCCTCATCCAAATGAAGAGCCGGGTCGGCGGCAGCGGCCAACGGCTGCTGCTGTGCGGTCTGAACCCGCGGATTACCGAGATTTTTGAGATCAGCTCGCTGAAGCATGTCTTCGAGGTCTGCGGGACCCGGGCCGAGGCCCTGGCGGTCGCCCGGCCCTGAGTTCCCGCGAAAGCGTCCATTCCAATCAGACTCGCTGAGTCTGAAGCGCAGCGGCGGCGGCGTTGAGATCGGAGGTCCCGCCGGAGCCCGGTCCCCTGTTCCCGAGCAGCCTGGCCAGGTAAAACCGCACTGGCGCTGCCGCCAGCCCCACATCCGCCTTCCAAACCAATGCCACCTGGGCCAGGGAAATTTCCTAAGGTCAGGAGAGTGCTATGGTTACGACAGGTCAGGAGCAACCGGGTGGGCGGGCAGGTGGCACCCAACCGCAGCGCAGACCATTTGGTACCACCAGAATACCCAAATGAAGATACCAGAAACACCAAATGGTATCTTCAGATGATCCAAATGAAGATACCAAATGCACTAAATGAAGATACCGTTTGCTATAAATGGTGGTACCAGAAATTCTAAGCGCCGCCCTTCTTCCGTTTGGGGGTCGTGCGGAGCGTTCTTGTGGGGCGGTAGGCTCGCGCTGACCTCGGGAACGCCCCGGTTCTGCTGCTGGGCGCAGGGCATCCTGCGGCGGTTTGGCGTAGGTTCCGCTGCCCTGGCAGACGTTCCTGCATTGGGGCGGGGCCCGGCCGTCTTCCTGCTGGGATGGCAGGGCGAGCCGCGCCTCAGGAGTGGTTCTGACGGGCGCTCACCCCTGAATCGGGCGGCGGTTCCAGGATGTGTACCCGCCGGCCCACGACCCGCAGGCGGTGCTCCGCGAACAGGCGGATGGCCTGCGGATAGATGATCCGCTCGGACTTGGTCACCCGCCGGGCCAGTTGCTCCGGGGTATCCGACTCCCGCACCGTGACGCACTTCTGGAGAATGATCGGCCCCTGATCGTATTGGTTGTCGGCGAAGTGGACCGTGCTGCCGCTGACCTTGCAGCCGGCCTCCAGCACGGCCCGATGCACGCGCATGCCGTAGTACCCCTTGCCGCCGAAGCCGGGCAGCAGCGCCGGGTGGATGTTCATGACGCGGTGCTCGAACTCGGGCGGGATGATCCACATCGACAGGAACCCGGCCATGCACACCAGCCGGCTGCCGGCGGCGCGCACCGCAGCGGTGATTTGCCGGCTGAAGCCCTCCGAGCCGTGCGGGACGACCACGGTTGGAATGCCGGCGGCTCGGGCCCGCTGCAGCCCCGGGGCGGTGGCCCGCGAGGTGACCACCAGGCGAATGTCGATGTCCAGTTGGCCGGCCTGCCGCAAGTCGACGAAATGTTGCAGCGTGGTTCCGTGGCCGGAGATCAGCACGGCAACAGGCAGGGGTTCGGTCATCCGGGTGGCTCCCAGGGCGCTGCGGCCCGGTCTGCCGCGGCGGCCGCCGCCGGCTGCGGGCCAGCGGCCTACGGCGCGGCGTTGCGCTGCTTCATCACCCCGGCATCGCGGCGGCTGAGGTCGGGGAACTCGAGGTCGCTGCCCACATCGGGGCGGCGCTTCCAACTGCGGGCGCAGCGGCCGTAGCGTTCGCGGACGTCCTCGATGACGATGCTGGGTTCCCCGGGGGTCAGCTCGATATGATGTGAACCGACGCCCAGCACATCGGCCGGCTCCTCGTCGTACTGCAGCAGCATGTCATGACGGGCCTGATCGACCCGGTACACCGCCCGGCCGTCCAGCGGGTTGGTCATGCCCTGTTCCTGTTTCAGTTGGTTCAATTGGCGCATGGCGTCATCGCGCAGCTTCAGAATGAAGTCCCAATCTTCCTCGATCCGAGGATTGAGGGCGGCCGGATCGAACTCCGGAAAGCGGGCCAGATGCACCGACGCGACCTGTTCGCTGCGGGCGGTCAGGTGTTCCCAGGCCTCCTCGCTGGTGTGGACCAGGATCGGGGCCAGCAACCGAATGAGCGTATCGGCGATCTCGTGCAGCACGGTCTGCGACCGCCGGCGGCGCCGCGAATCTTCCAGGTCGCAATACAGGCGGTCCTTGAGGGCCACGAAGTAGATCTGTGACAGGTCCAAGTTGCAGAAGTCATGAATGCGTTTGAACACGCGATAGAAGGCGTAGCCCTCCAGCAGCCGGGTGACGTCACGGATCAGTTGGTGGAGCCGCAGGCGAGCCCAGGCGTCGATGGAGTGGCCGTCGGCCGCCACGGCGTGCCGCGCCGGATCGAAGCCGTAGGTCGCCCCGAGCAGGAAGCGGATGGTATTGCGAACCTTGCGGTACTCGTCCTGCAGCGAACTGATCAAGGAATCGCTGCAGCGGATGTCATTCTGATAGTCGACGCTGGCCACCCACAGCCGGATGACGTCGGCGCCGTACTTGGCGACTTCTTTCTGGGGGTCGACCACGTTGCCGGCCGACTTGCTCATCTTGCGGCCGTTCTCGTCGACCACGAACCCATGGGTCAGCACGGTCTTGAACGGGGCCCGGTGCAGGGTGCCGAGGGCCGGCAGCAGGGACAGTTGGAACCAGCCGCGATGCTGATCGCTGCCCTCCAGGTAGAGGTCCACCGGCAGCGACCAGCCCGCCGTCCGGCACACCGCCGCCCAACTGCTGCCCGACTCGAACCACACGTCAAAGATGTCGTGCTCCTTGGTCAGGTCGGCGGCCGCCAGGCCGTCGGGCAGCGGGCAGCTTCCCAGGATCTGCTCCGGCGAGTCGACGAACCAGGCATCGCTGCCGTGATTGGCGAAATGGCGGGCCACCGCCCGCACGATGTCGCCGGTGAGCACCACCTGCCCGTGGGGGTCGTAGAACGCCGGGATCGGCAGCCCCCAGGCCCGTTGCCTGCTGAGGCACCAATCGGGACGGGAGTCCAGCATGCCTTTGATGCGGGAATGGCCCCACTCCGGCAGCCAGGTGACCGTGTTCACCGCGGCGGTGGCCATTTCGCGGAGCGATTTCTTGGTCGCCGGCAACGGGCGATCCACGGCCAGAAACCACTGTTCGGTGCAGCGGAAGATGGTCGGGGTCTTGCTCCGCCAGCAGTGCGGATAGCTGTGCTCGATGGCCTGGCGGCAGAACAAGTGGCCGGCGGATTCCAGGTGTCGGCAGATCAGTTCGTTGCCCTCCCAGACCGATCGGCCGCGGATCCAGTCCGGGGTGCTGTCGTCGAAGGTGCCGTCGTCATTCACCGGCGAATAGATGGTGATGCCGTGCTCGCCGCCCAGAAAGTAATCGTCGGCTCCGTGGCCGGGCGCGGTGTGCACCAGACCGCTGCCGGTCGGCTGACCCTGCTCGTTCTTGAGGGTCACGTAGGCGGCCGGCAGGATCGGGCAGGTGCGGTCGATGAACGCGTGCCGGTAGGTGTGTCCGGCCAGGTCGGCGCCGCGGACGGTGTGCAGCCGCTCGAACTGCTGGATGCCGCCCTGGGCCATGACCGCGTCGACCAGCGCCTCGGCAATGATGCTGATCTGATCGCGGCCGCCGGCGGTGTATCGGACCAGTTGGTACGAGAACTCGGGATGCACCGCGATGGCCATGTTGGCCGGCAGCGTCCAGGGGGTGGTCGTCCAGATCAGAAAGGCGACCGCGACCTCCGGCGGGAGCGGCCCCAACCGGGCCCGGGTGGCAGCGGTCACCGGGAAGTTGACGTACACACTGGTGTCCCGGCGGTCCTGGTACTCGAGTTCGGCTTCGGCCAGCGCGGTGCCGCAATCGATGCACCAGTGCACCGGCTTGAGCTGGCGATAGACCAAGTCCTGCTCGACCAGTTCGGCGAAGACGTTGAGCACTTCGCCTTCATACTGGGGATCCATGGTGAAGTAGGGGCGTTCGAATTGGCCGAAGATGCCCAGGCGCTGAAACTCCCGGCTTTGGATCTCCATGTGCTGCCGGGCATGTTCGCGGCACAGGGCCCGCAGTTCCAAGGGCGACTGCCGGGCAATCGGGTCGCGCCCGGCGATCATGACTTTGTGCTCGATGGGCAGCCCGTGGCAGTCCCATCCGGGGACGTACGGCGAGTCGTACCCTTGCATGGTCCTGAACTTGACGACCATGTCCTTGAGCACCTTGTTCAAGGCGTGGCCGATGTGAATGTCGCCGTTGGCGTACGGCGGGCCGTCGTGCAGAATCCACTGGGGTCGACCCTGGCGGGCCCTTCGGATCTGACCGTACAGATCCTGCTCGGCCCAGCGGGCTTGGCGCACGGGCTCATTGGCGACGAGTCCGGCCCGCATCGGAAAGTCGGTCCGCGGGGTCAGCACGGTATCCTTGTAGTTCGACTGGGCCATTGCACTCAAACATCCACAAGTGGGTGCCGGCCGGACCGGCTGTCGAGGCGATTGCTCGGTGACCGGCCGCCTGCGCCAACGGCGGTCATGCGCAAGAATGGCACTATATCGCACGGTTTATGGCAAGACAAGAAAGGCGCGGACGCCCCCAGGGTTTGCGAGCGGCGCCGCCCGCTCGCTAAGATGGTGCCGATGGAGGATGATGTCACTGACCCGGTTCCAGCGGAGATGCAGGCCGGCGCGCGCGGTGCCGTCGGGCCGACGCCCATTGCCATCGCCGATGAGCGGGTGATTTTCCTGACACAGGCGTCACCTTAGAATCACCTAATCTGCCCTGCGACCGGGCGGCATCGCGGTTATGATGAAACGGAAATGCGAGCAGTTCCCGGGCAGGTGGTCGCGGACCCACCGCCGGCCCGTCCGGAAGCGGCGCCGCGAAGTGCGGCGTGCCGGGCGCCAACCCTCTCGACCGGAGACCATGATGCAGCAATGGATGCTGGTGGCGCTCATCGTAACCGCCGGAAGTCCGGCGGGCGATGCGGTCGCCGCCGACGTTGGGTCACCTCCACCGCAGCGCCTCGAACAGCCCCGCGATCCCTGGTTACCGACTCCACCGCAGCAGCCCGGCCGGCAGCCAGCGGGCAGGTCGCGCGTGCTGCCGTATCCGAGCGTGCAGGTCAATGTGGATGCGGATGGAGCCAACCGGGTCGGCGACGCCGCCAACGAACCGTCCATCGCCATCGATCCGACCAATCCGCAAATCGTGGTCATCGGTTGGCGGCAGTTTGATAGCGTGGCCTCCGATTTTCGGCAGGCCGGTTACGGCTACAGTCACGACGGCGGGTTGACCTGGACTTTTCCCGGGGTGCTCGATCCGGGCGTGTTCCGCAGCGATCCGGTGCTAGGTTCCAGCCTCGACGGCGACTTCTACTACTACAGCTTGCGGGTCATCGGCAACCAGTTTCTGTGCGGCATGTTCATCTCCAGTGATGGCGGGGTCACCTGGCAAGGGCCCATCGATGCCTTCGGCGGAGACAAGGCCTGGATCACGGTCGACCACACCGATGGCGTCGGCAGCGGGCACATTTATGCGGCCTGGAGCACGGCGGGCAACAATTTCTTTCCGAACCAGTTCATCCGATCCAGCGACGGCGGGCTCAACTGGGGCGGCCTCGCCCCGATTCCGCCGGACCGCCCCATTTGGGGCACGCTGACCGTGGACCCCGCCGGCGACCTTTATGTGTCCGGACAGTCAGACGGCATCATCCGGGTTGCCAAGTCGACCAACGCCAAGTTGGCGGCGGTCACGCCCACGTTTCCCAGCACCGTGGCCGTGCCGCTGGGGGGCGTGTTTACCAACTTCGGTGGACCGAATCCCGGCGGGCTGCTCGGGCAGGTCGGGGTCGCGGCGGACCATTCCGGCGGCCCGACCGACGGCAATATCTATGTGGTGTCGTCGATGGATCCCGCCGGCCCGGACCCCTTGGACGTCTATTTTGCCCGCAGTGAAGACGGCGGCGCCACCTGGAGCCCGCCGCTGCGGGTCAACGATGATGAGGTGTTCAACCAGAATCACTGGCAGTGGTTCGCGACCCTGTCGGTGGCGCCGAACGGCCGCATCGATGTCATCTGGAATGACACCCGCCGCAACTCGGTGGTCAACCTGTCGGAACTGTATTATGCCTACTCCTACGATGCGGGCGCGACTTGGTCGGTCAACCTGGCGGTGAGTCCGGTGTTCGACAGTTTCGTCGGATGGCCGCAACAGCAGAAGTTGGGCGATTACTATCACATGATCTCAGACCACGCCGCCGCCAACCTGGCCTACGCGGCGACCTTCAACAACGAGCAGGATGTATACTTTGTGCGCCTCGGCGATTGCAATCATAACGGGGTCCACGACGGCTTGGACCTCTCCGGCGGCACCAGTTTCGATCAGGACGGCGACGGGGTTCCTGACGAGTGTCTGTGCCCGCCGGATCTGACCGGCGATGGGGTGGTTGATGCCGCCGACCTGGCACTGCTGCTGGGCGGTTGGGGCCCCGCTGCGGGCGGCCCCGCGGACTTGGACGGCGATGGCGCCGTCGGTGCGGCCGATCTGGCGCTGTTGTTGGGTGCCTGGGGGCCGTGCTGACCGCTGCGCACGACGAGGAGATAACGATGATCGTTCTTCGACTGGCGTGGGTGTGGGGCGTTCTCGGAGTCTGGGGGTTGCCGCCGGCGAGCGCATTCGGTCCGCAGGCGGCGGTGCCGGGCCCGCCCGAACTTCGAATGCAACGGTCGACGGCGAGCGGGCAGGTCACCTGGCTGACCGCGGCGGTGCCGGGCGCCGTGCTGCTGCCGGCCGCCGGCAACGTGCCTGCCGACCCTGCAGGTTTTCTGGCGGTCCACGGCGTGCGGTTCGGCGTGACCGACCCGGCCACCGAATTGATGCCCGGCCGGGTTCGGACTGATGCCTTGGGCGGCACGCACAGCACCTTCGACCAGCAGCATCGTGGGATCCCGGTGTTCTCGGGCAGGCTCATCGTCCATCAGAATGCCGGTGGCGATGTCTATGCCGCCAACGGCCGCTTCCATTCCATCCCGGAGAAGCTTTCGATCCAGCCCGCGATCAGCGGGTCGCAGGCGCTGGCGAGCGCCCGGGCCGCGTTCGGTGGGGCGCCGCAAGTGCGGCGCGTTGCACTGACGATCGTGGACCCGGGTTGGTACCAGGATCCCTCCTGGGGCCCCCGGCTGGCCTACCAGGTGGTTCTGACCGATCCGGCGACGTTGGCGTCCGAGGCCTTTTTTGTGGAGGCGTCCACCGCGGAGCTGATGGACCGCTGGCCGCTGGACCATGCCGCCAAGGCACGGGCCATCCACGATGGTGCCGGTACGCCGGATGTGCCCGGGACGCTGGTCCGGGCCGAAGGAGATCCGCCGGTCGGCGACCATGAGGTCGACGCGGCGTACGACTACTACGGCGATGTTTATGACTACTTCGCCAATGCGTTTGGGCGCGACGGCATCGACGACCAGGGCCTGGCGATGGTCGCCACCGTCAATTCCACCGCGCCGAACTGCCCGAATGCATTCTGGAGTTCAACCCTCCTGCAGATGGTGTTCTGCAGCGGCACCGTCACCGATGATGTCGTGGCTCACGAGTTGGCCCATGGCGTGACCCAGTTCAGTGCCGACTTGATCTACCAGAACCAGTCCGGCCAATTGAACGAGTCCTTCTCGGACATCTTCGGCGAGTTGGTGGACTTGTTTAACGGCGGGGCGTCCATCGCCGGAATGGTCGGCGGTTCTCCCTGGGAGCCGCATGCCACCGGTCCGGGCTTGGATGACCCCAACGAATTGCGGACGACCTGCAGCGACGTGGAACTCGACTATCCCGACGGCGTTCGCTGGCTGATTGGCGAGGACGCCACCGCCTTCGGCGGGGCCATCCGCGACCTGTGGGAGCCGGCCTGCTCCGGCCACCCGAACTCGGCCTTCAGTCCGTTGCAGACCTGTGCGGCCGGCGACAACGGCGGGGTGCACAGCGGCAGCGGCATTCCCAATCACGCCTTCGCCATGGTCACCGACGGCAAATCGTTCAACGGGTACACGGTCAGCGGCATCGGCGCGATCAAGGCAGCCGCGGTGTGGTACCGGGCGTTGACCACCTACCTGACCCCGGCGTCCGACTTCGAGGATGCCTACTTTGCGTTCAACCAGGCCGCCGCCGACCTGGTCGGGACGGTGCCCAACGATCCAGGCGACGGGCTGCCGGCGGCGCGCTTTACCGCGGCGGATGCCGTGGAGCTGGACCAGGCCTTGCAGGCCGTTGAACTGAACAGTGCGGGTCTGTGCGGTCAGGGAAACAGTGTGTTGGTCAGCGGAACCCAGGCGCCATGTCCGCACCGGACTCTGGTGTTCGCCGACGATTTCGAGCGCGGGGCGCCCGGTTGGACGGTGAGCAACAGCATGCCGCCTAGCGCTTACGATTGGGTGCTGCACTCGAAACTGCCGTTCGATCGCCCGGGCAGCGCCTTCTTCGTGGCGGATCCTGCGATCGGCGACTGCGACCAGCAGGACGAGTCCGGCAGCCATTCGCTGATCAGTCCGCCGATCGCCGTGCCCGATGATCCGGGGGTCTTGATGCTGGCGTTCACACACTACTTGGCTACCGAGGGCTCCTGGGACGGCGGCAACCTGCAGCTCCGGGTCAATGGCGGCGATTGGCAGACCGTGTCGCGCAGTGCGTTCAGGGTCAACCCGTACAACGGCCGACTGCGCCTCGACAATTCCAATCCGCTGGCCGGCCAGCCGGCCTGGACCGGCTACGGAGACAACACCTGGGGGACCTCGCGGGTCGATCTCAGCGGGCTGGCCCAGGCGGGCGATCTGCTGGAGTTCCGCTTCGAGTTCGGCAAGGACGGCTGCGCCGGCGAAGTCGGCTGGTACGTCGATGACGTGGCGGTGTATGTTTGTCCGGATTGCGACGGCGACGGGACCGCCGACGAAGGCGAGTTCGTGTTCACCATTGCGTCTGGAATCCTGGAGATCGGTGAGACGCTGCCGGCGACGTTCGTGGTGCGCTCGCCGCCGGCGGCGGCCGGTGATGTCCACCTGCGGTTCACGGCATTCGCGGATCTGGGCGGGCTCGATGAACTGATTGATGTTTCCGTCAACGGGGTGGCCGTCGGGCAGGTGTTCGCCAGCGGGGCGTCCGATTGTTCGCCGACGCCTGATTCTCATGGCGAGCTGTCGATTTTCTCCGGGATCTACAACGCTGCTGTGGCCGGCGGCGACGCCGAGATCATGCTGGCGCCGACCAAGGCGGTCAACGTGCAGTGCGGCGGCGCCCCATACCTCACGGCGGTGTTGCGCTATCCACTGGCCACACCCGACGAGGACGGCAACGGCGTTCCGGATACCTGCGCCTGTCCGGGCGACCTGGATGGCAATGCCGTCGTGAACGCGGCTGATCTGGCCGCTTTGCTGGGCGCCTGGGGGCCCAACCCCGGCCACGCCGCCGACCTGACCGGCGATGGCCTGGTGGACGCCGCCGACCTGGCGGGGTTGCTGGGCCATTGGGGGGCGTGTGTCCCATCCTGAAGCGCCGGCGGGTCGCTGCCGGTCGACCTGCACAAGGAGTCCGTGATGCCGATGCGCTGCGTCGTGTGCGTCCTGCTGAGTGGTCCGCTGTTGTTGCTGGCCCAACCGCGCGAATTGCCGGCACCCGCCGAGCGCCCGGCGGTGGTGCGCTGCTCCAGCGCGGGGGCGGCGCCGGCCGCCCGAACCGCCGTCGCGGCCCGCGTGCTGGCGTTGGATTTTGCCGAGTTGGCTGCACACCATCGCGACGCAAAGCCGTTGGTCATCTCGGGAGTCGACGTGGGTGACCGGGTCCTGGAGCTGGTGCTCCAGCCGTTTTCGGTAACCGGGCCGCACACCCGGTTCGTGGTGGGCAGCCGCTCGGGCCAGGACCGCCTGCTGGACTTCGATCCCGATCGGATCGCGATGTTCCGCGGGACCGTTCGCGGGCATCCAGGGTCCCACGTGTTCTTGAGTGTTGGTCCGTGGGGCGGCACCGGCAGCATCGAACTGGGCGCCGGTGCGCCGCGCTACTGGATCTCCGCCCCGGCGGCGCAGCGCCGAGCCGCCGCGGCGGGCTCGGACCGGCTCATCGTGTTTCAAGCCGCCGGCCAGCCGGACCTGCCGCCGGGGGTTCCCTGGTGCGGTGTGATCGGACATGCCGCTGGATCTGAGTCGCTCGAACTGCGGCGCCGGCCGCGCGGCGTGGTGCCGCCGGCGGGCATCCGGCACCTGGAGCTGGCCGTCGAGACCGATTTCGAGTTCTTCGAACGCTTCGGCGCGCTCGATGAGGCGGCTGCCTACCTGGTGCAGCTCTATGGGCAGGTCAGTGCGGTGTACCTGCGCGACGTCGACACCCGCGTCGAGCTGGTCTACGCCCGGCTCTGGGACCAGCCCGACGACCTCTTCAATGTGGTGAATCCCAGCCCGCTGATGGAGTTCGCCGGCTACTGGAATGCCAACATGGCGGCAGTCCAGCGCGATGCCGCCCAACTGCTCTCCGGCCGCCGGGATTACCCGTTCGGCGGCCAGGCCTACCTGTCGGCGCTGTGCGGCGGATTGGCGTATTCGGTGGTCGGCTACGCCATGGGCTTCTTCCCCGATCCGTCCATGCCCAGTCCCTATCACTACGACATCGGCGTGACCGCCCACGAACTGGGCCACAACTGCGGCACCGGACACACCCACGACCTGGGCATCGACTCCTGCGACGACCCCGCGACCACGCCGCAGCGCGGCACGATCATGAGTTACTGCGGGCAGACCTGGAGCGGTGGGAACGCCAACACCGACCACTATTTTCACAGTGGCGTGCTTGCGAACATGAACGCCCACCTCGGCGGCGCGAGCTGCGTGGTGCCCGATTGCGACATGAACGGGATCGACGACGCCACCGACATTCTGATCTTCGGCGCGGTGGACAGTAACGGCAATGCGGTCCCCGACACCTGCGAGGACTGCAACGGCAACGGCACCCTCGATGACGCGGATATCACCTCCGCGACCAGCGCCGATGTCAACGGCAACCTGGTGCCCGACGACTGCGAACCGGATTGCAACGGCAACGGCGCTCCCGACAGCCTGGACATCAGCCTGGGGGCCAGCAGCGATGCCTACGGCAACGGCATCCCCGATGAGTGTGAAGCAGACTGCAACCGCAACGGCACGTCCGACTACACCGAAATTCAGCTGGACATGGGTCTGGACATCGATCGCAACGCGGTGCTCGATGCCTGCCAGGACTGCGATGGCGACGGCGTGACCGACCTGCAGGCGCTCGCCGGCGGCCACAACCTGTGGATTGCCAGCGGTCTTGCCGGCGATGTGCTCCGCGAGTTTCACGGGCGCAGCGGCGTGTTGGTTCGGGCTTCCGGCGGCGGGGCCGCCGGCGTGGTGCACCAGGGGCAGGATGTTCTGGTGGTTCCCGGCGGGCGGGTCCTGGTCAGCAGCGCGGCCGACAATCGAGTGCTGCAGTTCTCTCTGGACGGGACCTACCTGGGCGATCTGGTGACCGCGGGATCCGGCGGGCTGGCATTTCCGACCGGTCTGGCGTGGTTGCCCGGCGGCACGCTGCTGGTCGCCAGCCGGAACACCGACCGCGTGCTGGCATACGACGGTTTTGACGGGTCACCGCAGGGGGCCTTCGTGGCGGCCGGTTCCGGAGGTCTGGTCGCCCCCGCCGGGCTGACCCTCGGGCCTGCCGGCAACCTGTTCGTCTCCGACGGTGCGAACCAGGTGCTGGAGTACGACGGTGTCAGCGGCGTTTTTGTGGGGGTGCGGGTCAGCGCCGTGAACAACGGCGGTCTGGACCAGCCGCGCGGGCTGGTCTTCAAACCCGACGGCAATCTGCTGGTGACCAGCTACGGCGGCAACGAAACCCTGGAGTTCGATGGTGCCAGCGGGGCCCCGCTCGGCAAGTGGGCCCAGGTGGGCACCGCTGCCCAACTCACCCAGATCAGCCCCTGGGGCATTCGTGTGGGTCCCAACGGCAATGTGTTTGTGGTGCGCACCGGCGAGGCCTTCGGGTCCGATCCCGGTGCTGCGGATCATGACGATCACGATCACAGCGATGTCGCGGGCGACCACCACGACGAACTGCACCTGACCAATGCCCAAATCTACGAGTTTGATGCCCGCAGCGGCTTGTTCCTGCGGACGCTGATCGGCGGCAATGATCACGGGCTGTTGTTTCCGACCGGGTTTGCCTTCGTCCCGGGGTGGGCGCTGGATTGCAATCTTAACGCCCTGCCCGACTCGTGTGATGTGGCTGCGGGCGGCAGCCCGGATGTCGACGGCAGCGGGGTGCCCGACGAGTGCGAGGTCGATTGCAACGGCAACGGCATCCTGGACCGACTGGACCTCATTCCCTTCGGGCCCGAGACCGACTGCAACGCCAACGCCGTCCCCGATTCCTGCGACCTGCGGCAGGGTGAATCGGTAGACCTCAATGGCAACGGCCGGCCCGACGAGTGCGACCCCGATTGCAACTTCAACCACACGCCTGACGACCTGGAGATCGCCGGCGGTGCGCCCGACTGCGACGCCGACGGCGTGCCCGACGACTGCCAGCTGCTGAACGGCGATTGTGATGGCAACGGAACGCTGGATGAGTGCCAGAACGATTGTGACCGCAACGGCGTGCCCGACGTCTGTGAAGGCCTGATTCTGTTTGCCGACGACTTCGAGCAGGATCGCGGTTGGACCGTCGAGGTGCTGCGGGCCACCAGCGGTCAGTGGCAGCGGGGAACACCGGTCGACGATTCCGGTTGGGTGTATGATCCGCCGGCCGACGGCGACGGCAGCGGACAATGCTACTTGACGCAAAACGAACGCGGCAACAGCGATGTCGACAACGGGGCGGTGCTGTTGGTCTCCCCCACCCTGGACCTGTCGATGGGTGGCGTCACCCTGGAGTACCTCTATTACTTGCGCCTGGGGACGGTGAACGGCGGCGATGTTCTGCGGGTGGACCTCAACGCCAACGACGGCGTCGGTCCCTGGATCGAAGTCGCATCCCACACGGTCGACGGAGGGTTGCTGTGGCGATCCCATGCCATTGGCCCGTCGGATCTAGCGGCAGCAGGTGTGGCGCTGACCGCCACCATGCGGGTGCGATTCGTGGCCATCGACGGCGATCCCCAGAGCGTGGTCGAAGCCGGCGTCGACGGCTTTGCGGTTACCGCCTTCGGCGCGGACACCCAATGCGACTGCCCTGCCGATCTGAGCGGCGACGGCGTTGTCAACGCCGTCGATTTGGCACAACTCCTGGGTGCCTGGGGGCCCAATCCTCGGCATGCCGCTGATCTGAACGGCGATGGCGGGATCGACGCCACGGATCTCGCCGTGCTGCTCGGTGCCTGGGGACCGTGCCCCTGAGGTCGGCCCGCGTTTCGCAGCCGTTGCGGCTGCGTTGGGCACTTTCTGTGTCCAGGACGTCGTGCCCGGTCCGCCACCGCGATGGCTGCCGGATCCTCGGTTGAACCGCGGGTCCGGAGGATAGGCCGCGCCGCCAATTCGAGTCATCATTTGTTGGTTCCGATAAGGTCCGCAGCTGCACAGCGGTGCTCTCTGATCCGATGATTGATGGGGCCCATCTTCGCCTGGGAGTCTGGCCGTGAAACCGCAACCGCGTAGTATTTTCGTCATCGAACCGGTACTCCGCTTGCGCTCCAGCCTGGAGGCGACCCTGCGGCAGGGCGGTTGTCGCGCGACCTGTGAGGAAGGCTTCACCGGGGTGGACAGAATCGAGCAGGATGCCCCCGACCTGGTGCTGCTGTCCTGCGAGACCGCCTGCAAAGGGCTGGACTGCTTCGACATCTGCGCACTGCTGGTCCAGAGCCGGGTATCCGGGGCGGTGATCATGATGAGCGCCAAACCCACCAAGGAAATGGTCATCAGGGCCGTCCGCTGCGGGGCCAAGGGGTTCATTGTCGTGCCGTTGCCGGGCCAGACGCTGTTTGAACAACTGAACAAGACCTTCAGTCGGTGCGACGGGCCGGAAGACACCGGCCGCTTCCCGATCATCGATTTTGGCACCAAACCGCTGACCAACCCGCAGAAGGTCGACATCATCATGAAAGGCGCCACGGCGGTGCGGGCCCTGCCACACGCCGTGACCCGTGTGCTGCGGGCGGCCAGCGCCTCGGACACCGGTGCGGGGGATATCTCCAAGGCGGCCGATTCGGACCCGACCATTGCCGCCATGATCCTCAAGCGGGCCAACTCCTCGTTTTATGGGGCCCAGCAGATCACCGATCTGCAAAGCGCCGTGGTGCGGATGGGCTTCAAAGAATGCCGTGACGTGGTGGTCGGGCTGAGCGTCTGCAACCTGTTTTCGCGCGAGGAGCGCAGCTTCGGGTTCAATCGCATCTGGTATTGGCTGCACTCGGTGGCTTGCGGCATTCTGGCCAAGGAGATTGCTGGGCAGGTCAGCTTTGAGCATCGCGGTGACGCCTTCAGCGTGGGCTTGCTCCACGACATCGGCAAGATGATTCTGGACGATTTCCTGAATCGGCCGTACCAGGAGGTGGTTCAGCTCGCTCAAACGCAGCGCATCACCATGCAAGAAGCCGAGATGAAGATGCTGGAGCGCGACCATGCCCTCGTGGGCAGCATGGTGGCTGAACGCTGGCGATTTCCGGACTCGGTGTGCAGGGCGATTGGTGGGCATCATGAGCGCGACAGCATTGTGCAGCGCAAGACACCGGATCTGGTCGGCGCCGTGTATCTGGCCAACTTGATGGCCAAGGTGATGCTGGTCGGTAACGGCGGTGACTTCATCGTTCTGGATACGCCCGACGACCTGTGGGCTCGCTTCGGATTCACCCGGCAGATCACCGATCGTTTTCTGAATCGCGTTTACGATGAGCTCAAGGAATTCTGCAGTTTCCTGCAGATTCGGGACGCCCAAATCGAGCAGGCCCTGGAACGGCGCACCGCCAGCGGCCCGGCCGCGGTTCTGGATCCCGAAGGCCGCAGCAATCGATTATTGTCCTTGTTTCTGGCCAATCAGGGGTTCACCGTGGAGTGCCGGGCATCGGCGGCCGAAATTCAGGATCTGGATCCGGCGCCCAAACTGTGCTTGATGCGCGCCGCCAGTCTCGAGGAAGCTCAAGACCTGCTGAGCCGCCTGGAGTCCACCGCGGTTCCGACGGTGTGTGTCTTGCCGCCGCAGCGAGCATCCAGCGAGCTGTGTACCGGCCGGGGGTGGGTCCGGGTGTTGCACACCCCGCTGGATTGTTTCGAGTTACTCTGCAAGGTCCGCGAGTTGATGCCGGAACTGCGGCCCGCACCCCACGACCCCACGCCGGCCGCCGCCATGAGCAGGTGAGTCCTCCGCCGTCGCATGGGCCCGGAGGGACTCGAACCCCCGACCAATCGATTATGAGTCGACTGCTCTGACCATTGAGCTACGGGCCCGCCGTCGGCCACTATATCAAAGCTGGCAATGCGGACCAACCCAATCGCGCCGGGGGTTGGCCTCGTTGATTGCGGTCAACCGCCGGCAAGACCAACAGGCCGCCCGATGGATTTCCAGCGCGACGAGCTTATCGGTCCCAGGGGCGCCACAGGGGTTTGTGCCACGACAAATAAAGCACGCCCCGGTGGCGGCCGATCATAGTCATGAGGCTGTGGGTCTTCCCGCCAATGGGTGGGAACAGCCTGGCTTGGAGGGTCCGGGTTACGGCGAGCTCGGATCCTCTTTTTTCATGCGCCGAGCGGCGGCGGCCTCCCCGTACGGGGAACCGCAGTGGTGACCGTTCTGCGAGGGGTGCTCCGGCAGGCGGTTCAGCCCAGGTGCCCTTTGCTCTTGAGGTGGTCGAGCAGTTCTTGGGCGGCCTGCTGGGGCGTCAGGTCCGCCGTGTTCAACAGGATCTCCGGATGCTCAGGGGCCTCGTAGGGATCATCGATCCCGGTGAACCCCTTGATCTGCCCGGCGCGGGCCTTCTTGTACAAGCCCTTAGGATCGCGTTGTTCGCACACCTCGATGGGTGCGTGCACGAACACCTCGATGAAGTCGCCCGGGCCCAGATTGGCCCGCACCGCGTCACGATCGGCACGATAAGGGCTGATGAAGCTGGTGATGGTGATGACTCCGGCGTCGGTGAACAGCTTGGCGACCTCGCCAATGCGGCGGATGTTTTCGGCGCGATCTTCTGCCGAGAATCCCAGGTTCTTGTTGAGCCCGTGGCGAATGTTGTCGCCATCGAGCACGTACGCCAGATGGCCCATTTGAACCAGGGCGTGCTCAAGGGTGTAGGCGATGGTGCTCTTGCCGCAGGCACTCAGGCCAGTGAGCCACACCGTCACGCCCTTCTGTTTGAGCAGGCGCTGCCGCTCGGGGCGTTCCACGTGCCCTTCGTGCCAGGTGATGTTCGTCGCAATCTGTTGGGCCATAACCCCTCCCGTCGTGTGAAAACAAGATTTCCGCGGACTCGGGGGTCAGTATAGAGGACCGCCACCGCAGGTTCAACGGGACCGCGCCGGGTCCAAGCACAGCGCAGCGGCCATCAGGCTCGGCTGCAGTGCCGGAGTGGCATCGGGTGCGGAGTGGGGGAGTCCGGTTTCGCGGTCGGCGACCCCGGCTCGGGCGTCCTCAGGCCTAGGGTCGGGCGGAAATGGTGTTGCTGCTGGTCTCGAAGTACCAGCCTTCGTCGGTGTTCCAGGAACCCGGGACTCCGGAGGTGATGAACTGCACCTTGCTGAACGTATCGCCATGTTGCAGGTTCACCGGGAAGGTGCGGAGATAGGGACCGTAGTCAGCGCCCGTGGTCTGACCGCTGGCGTTCGTGGACAGGGTCAGACGGTCAGTCAACTCATTGCTTGGACTGGAGCCCACGGTGATCAGCGAAGACAGCGATGCTGCGTGCTCCGCATTGTACAGGTCGATGGCGTTCTGAATGATGGTCACGCTGGCCGAGACCTGCTTGGCATTCGCTCCAGCCGTGGCGCTGCTGAAGCGCGGCACGGCGATCGCCGCGATGATGCCGATGATCACGATCACAATGACCAACTCGACCAGCGAAAATGCCTGGCGGGGTCGCTCAGGACAGCTGACCTCAAGAGCGGTGCAGTTGCTGTTGGTGCTGATTCGCTTCCGCATGGGCTGTCCCTCTCGTATAATCTGCGAGTCAGAATTCTCGCGGCAACCGGTCGGCGCGCCTGATCGGTAGGCAACGCGCTATCCACGCTATCGGAACGGTGGGGCCGCGGCTTGAAGCATCGTGCGGGCTTCCCCGAGAATCAACGACGGGGTCCGAAAAAAGTGAGTCGCGGCCGTGCCAGCCGCCCCCGTCAGGCGAGCGGATCAATGGGCCCGCAGGCCCAGGTCCGGTTATTGGAGGTCCGTCGTTCGCGTGGCGGAACACCGGCCTGAACTCAATAGCGGTGTGTGGGTGGCGGACGGTCGCCCCGGCGTGGTCGTTGCCACGGAGGACTTTTGCGAACCCTCCATCACCACCCAGATTCAGGCCGGCGCCCGGATCCTGCGGGCGGCAACTGCCCAGTCCATTCGCCGGTGCCGCGGCCTGATCCCCGAGGGAGGGCAGGTGTGGGCGACCCTAGGGCCCGCCGGGACGATCTTGGCCCTGCGGGAAGTGACTGAGGCCCAAACACGTGCCTACTACGCCGCCCGGGTCGCCGAGTTGGTTCAAGCCGGGCCCGACGCGGTCCTCATCCAATCGCTGGCGGATCTTGATGAGGCGCTCCTGGCCCTGGACGGTGCCCGCGAGGTCACCGAACTGCCGGTGGGCATCTCCCTGGTGTTCGGTTCGGGGGCCGACCAGACCGAGACGGTCATGGGCCAGAGCAGCGAGGAATGCGCCCGTCGCATGACCGATGCCGGTGCCGCCCTTATCGGTTGCGACTGCGGCTGCGTTGTCGACGATATGGTCCTGGTGGTTCGGCTGCTGCGGGCCCATACGACGCTACCCATCCTGGCGTTGCCCGATGCCGGTCAGCGCGAACTGGATGGCGACGAGGTGGTGTATCGCGAGTTGCCCGAGGATTTTGCTTCGAAGGCACGCTCGCTGGTTACCGCTGGCGCGACTGTCGTTGGGGGCTGCTGCGGCGTGACCCCAGGTCACGTTCAGGCGCTGGTCAAAGTGCTGGCGGGTCGCAGTCGCCAGGCTCGCTAGGTGTATTATTCTCAAAGGGTTGCGGAGACTTTGTGAAATCTTTCTCTTGACGGGCGCCCTGAAATACCTATAGTCTCCGGGTCGATCCTCACTCCCGGAAGGGTCCTCGCAAACGGGTCATTCGGTCGACCCCGAGGTCGGCCCGGAGGACGCAGAGGAGCCGGAGCCTTGGTGGTCACGTTGATGTTTGCCAATACCGCGGCCTCCTATCTGCCGGTGTTGCTGCTGATCCTGGCGGCTGCTGTTCTGGCGGCGACGATGCTGCTGGTCAGCCAGCGGCTGGGGAGTTCGCGCAGCGGTCCTGTCAAGGGCAGCGCTTACGAATCCGGCATGCCGGTCATCGGGGATGCCCGCCGGCGTTTTAACGTGAAATTCTACATCGTGGCGATGTTGTTCCTCTTATTTGACGTCGAGATTGTGTTCTTGTGGCCTTGGGCGCCCTTGTTCGTCCGGTCCGCAACGCGACCGGACAGCGGCCTCGCCGTGGCGCTGGCCAGCCAGGGGTATGGTGCTGGTTTCCTGCTGGCTGAGGCCGCATTGTTCCTCGCCATTCTGCTGATCGGGTATCTGTATGCCTGGCGGAAGGGCGTGTTCCGATGGACCTGATCGTACGTGTCCGGAGGGTGCCATGAACTCCGGCGACAAGTACCTGACTGCACCGTACCAGACCAGCAAAGATGACATCCTGACCACCCGGCTGGACTCGGTGATGGGGTTCATTCGCGAGAAGGGCATCCATTGGTGTCTGAAGTACTCGCTGTGGCCGCTGCCGTTTGCGACGGCCTGCTGCGGTATCGAGTTCATGGCCACCGCCGCCTCGCGGTTTGACATGGCCCGCTTCGGCGCCGAAGCGGTGCGGTTCAGCCCCCGCCAGGCCGACCTGTTGATCTGTGCCGGTCGGGTGGCCATCAAGATGATGCCGGTGCTGCAGCGGATTTACCTGCAGATGTGTGAACCCAAGTGGGTGATCAGCATGGGTGCTTGTGCCAGCAGCGGCGGCGTGTTCGACACCTATGCGGTGGTCCAGGGCATTGATCAGTTCATGCCGGTCGACGTGTACATCCCCGGGTGTCCGCCACGCCCCGAGCAGGTTCTGGAAGGCGTCATGGCGATTCAGCGGATGGTGGAGAAGGACGGGTCCACGCCCAGTTGGGAGCGTGGTCAGGGGCTGCGGCTGATCGCCGAGCCGACGGTTCAGATCAACGCCGCCGGGGCCAAGTCGACCGGCCCGGTCTGAGAAGGCAGCAGGGATGACCGACTCACATATCGCCGTGCGAATAGCGTTGGCCGAGCGATTCCCCGAGATTCCGTTTGCTCCGGCGGCGCTGGTGTTCTGGGGTAGCGTGCCGTCCGACCAGACGTGGGTGGCCGTGCCCCGCGAGCGCCTGGTGGCGGTGTGCACGTTTCTGCGGGACGACGCGCGCTGCCGGTTCGACCAGCTCAGCGACCTGACCTGCGTCGACTATCTCAAGTTTCCGAAGGCCCGCGACCGCTATGGCGTGATCTATGGCTTGTTGTCGATCGAGCTGGGGCATCGGCTGTGGCTGAAGTGTTTTGTGAACGACCCCGATCCGGAGGTCCCCTCGGTCACTCCGGTGTGGGCCGGCGCCAATTGGCTGGAGCGCGAGGTCTACGACATGTTCGGCGTGCGCTTCAGTGGGCACCCCGATTTGCGGCGCATTTTGACGTGGGACGGTTTTGGGGCGTACCCCCTGCGGAAAGACTACCCGCTGCGCGGTCGCGGGGAGCGCGAGAACTATGACACGGTCACTCGCGGCAGCGCCTGAGGCGCGGCCCGGCGAGCGGTCTGTGAGCACGGACCTGGATGACATGGCCGACCCCGGCGTTCAATTCGAGCCCACCCGGCTGGTTCCCGACGAGTTCGGGAGCGACCTGTGGACCCTGAACTTCGGGCCGCAGCACCCGGCGACCCACACCACGCTGCGGCTGGTCCTGGAACTCGACGGCGAGACCGTGGTCGGATGCACCCCGCACATCGGATATCTGCACAGCGGCTTCGAGAAGCTGGGTGAGCACCTCGATTACAACCAGTACGTCGTAGTCACCGACCGCATGAACTACATCAGTCCCATGGCCAACAACATCGCCTGGCACCATGCGTGCGAGAAGCTGTTCGGCATCGAACTGAGCCCGCGGTGCAAGGTCATCCGAACCCTCATCGCCGAGCTGTCCCGGATCCAGGATCACCTGTTGTGCGTCGGGGCCCAGGG
This sequence comes from uncultured Planctomycetales bacterium, assembly GCA_964619935.1. Taxonomy (GTDB): domain Bacteria; phylum Planctomycetota; class Phycisphaerae; order UBA1845; family CAIVHJ01; genus CAZUGO01. The sequence goes on from CAZUGO010000032.1 coordinate 69,368, forward strand.
CTTGGACCTGGGGGCCTTGACCGCCTTTGTGTACGGATTCAACGAGCGCGAGATGATTAACGACATCTTCGAGGACATCTGCGGCGCCCGCTTCACGACCAGTTACACCCGCGTTGGTGGGTTGATGCAGGACATGCCGCCGGGGTGGTGCGACAGGATCAAGGAGTTCATCGGTCGCCTGCCGCAGGCCTTGGGCGATCTCGAGCGGCTGTTGAGTCGCAACCGCATTTTCCTGGAACGGACCCGCGGGATCGGCTACGCCTCCCGCCAGGACGCGATCGCCTGGGGCTGGAGCGGTCCGCTGGCGCGCTCCTGCGGCGTTCGCCGCGACCTCCGCAAGGATGAGCCGTATCTGTGCTACCAGGACGATTGGGATGGCCACGGCAGCTCGGCGGTCGAGTTCAAGGTGCCGGTGACCGACATGGGCGACGTCTACGGCCGGTACCGAGTTCGGCTCGAGGAAATGCGGCAGTCTCTGTACATTCTGCAGCAACTGGTGGACAATGTGCCGCCCGGTGAGGTCAATGTGTTGCCGGTCAGCAGAATGACCTTGCCGGACAAGCACGAAGTGTACTTCAGCATTGAAGGACTGATTCATCACTTTGAGCAGATCATGACCAACCGGGGGTGGACACCGCCGGTGGGTGAAGTCTACGGGGCCAATGAGACGGCCAATGGCGAGTTGGGCTTCTATCTGGTCAGCGACGGCGGTCGCTTTCCGTATCGGGCCCGGTGCCGTCCGCCGAGCTTCATCAACTACCAGATGATGGAACGGCTGACCGTCGGCCACCAGATCTCCGACGTGGTGGCCATCCTGGGCTCGTTGAACATCATTGCAGCTGAACTGGACCGCTAGGTCTATCGTTTAAGGATCCCGCATCTTGAGAATCGATCCACAGCGACGGGCGAACCTGATGACGCGATGGCTGGCCGCGGTGGTGATGTGCATCGTCGGGAGTGGGTGCGGCCCGGCGCGACTGCTCCCCGCACCGGCAGGATGGCCCGCGGAATGGCACCAGCGTCGCCTGTACCACACGGCGCACGCCTATATCTATGCCGGCAACGGCGCTGCCGCCCGAGAAGCCGACGACCTGGCCCGCCGGGTCTGGCGCGAATTTGAGCAGCGAACCGGCGGCCGGGCGGGCAAGGGCCTGCTGGTGGTGACCCGCATCGCCGAACCGCCGGCTTTGGAAGACTACATGGAGTTGTGCCGGGTGCTGGCCCGGCACGATGCCGCGGCCCAGGGCGTGGCCCTGAGCCCCGCGGCGCTCACCCAGCGCTGCGACGCGGTGCTGGCGGCCCTGCGTGACCAGGGCCTCGATCCCGACCTGGAGTTGCGCTTGACGCCGGTGACCCTGGATCGTGGCGATGTGGTCGAGACACTGCACCTGCCCGAGGCGGTCGGCGCCGTGGTTCCCTGGGCGGTGGCTTTGCCCACCGGTTCGTTGATTCGGCGGTCCAACCGCGAGGGCGTCCGTCACGAGTTGGAAGAAAAACGCATCGGGCCGCTGCTGCAGGTGCCCTTGGCGCCGGTCACCGCGTTCGAAGAGGGCGTCCGCAACGCCAAGGCCCTGGTGGCGCGCGATGTGGCGCTGTTCAGGAACCATGCCCTGCAGCAGTCGGGCTGGGACGCGAATCGGCGCGACGAGCACACCCAGGCGTATATGAACCGCCGGTTGGACGAGTCTCTGCGGCCGGTCTTGACCCTGCTGGGGGATGTGGTCGAGGTGGTTGCCGCGCCCCTGGGCCCGCCGGCAAATTCGACGCCCACTTCGGGCGGTCAGGCGAAATAGGATGTCCTGGAAGGCCCTTGATCGCAATCCGCCGGTGGTCGATCCCGGCGCCGAACCGGTGCTGGACGAATCCTGCCGGGAGAAGATTCGTTCCTTCTTCGGGCGCTACGAGACCAAGCGGGCGGCCTTGCTGCCCGCCCTGCATGTCGCGCAGGCTCGCCTGGGCCATGTGCCACACGCGGCGATGGTGGAAGTGGCGGCCCTGCTGGAGATTCACCCGTCCGAGGTGCTGGATGTGGTCAGCTTCTACACCCATTTTTCAGCCCACCCGCACGGCCGGAAAACGGTGCTGGTGTGCCGGTCGCTGTCCTGCGAGCTGATGGGTGGAAAGGAAGTCCTCGAAGCCCTCAAACAGGAACTGGGTGTCGAGGAGCACGGCACTACCGGCGACCGGCGTTACACCCTGATGACCGAGGAATGTCTGGCCGCCTGCGATTACGCGCCGTGTCTGTTGATCAACGAGCGGATGCACAAGGCGGTGCGTCCCGATCAGGTCAAGGCGTTGCTGGCCGATGCCGACAACGCGACCCTGGCCGCTCCGCGCAGTTCGTTGTACGACGCGCCGTCCTCCAGCGCCGGGGCTGCCGAACCGCAACCCGCGCTGGAGACCCCGTCGGATGTGCCGGAAATGCGGGACGCCGATTGAACCTGCCGATCCGCTGGAGGGCCGATGGCTGCTTTTGAACCGGTCTTGCTCCGAAACCTGGACGTGCCCAACGCCGCCGATCTGGAGGTCTACCGCGAGCGCGGCGGCTACCAGGCCGTTGCCCAGGTGCTCCGGCAGTCTCCCGACGCGGTCACCGAAGAGGTCCGCAAGGCCAATCTCCGGGGTCGCGGCGGGGCCGGTTTTCCCGCGGGGGTCAAGTGGGGGTTCTTGCCCAAGGACCGCCAAGTGACCTACCTGTGCGTCAATGCCGACGAGTCCGAGCCGCCGACCTTCAACAACCGCATCCTGATGGAACGTGATCCCCACCAGTTGCTCGAGGGCACCTTGATCGCCGGCTACGCCACGCGGACGACCACGGCCTACATCTACCTGCGCGGTGAGTTCACCGAGCAGTTTCACATCCTGCAGCGGGCCCTGGATCAGGCCTACCAGGCGGGGCTGTTCGGCAGGAATATTCTTGGCAGCGACTTCTCGATGGATTGCTATATTCACCGCGGGGCGGGCGCGTACGTCTGCGGTGAGGAGACCGGCCTGATCGAGTCCCTGGAGGGCAAGCGCGGCTGGCCGCGGATCAAACCGCCGTTCCCGGCGATCGCCGGGTTGTTCGGTAAGCCCACCGTGGTCAACAACGTGGAGACGTTGTGTTGCCTGCCGCACATCATCCAGCGGGGTGCAGACTGGTTTACCGGCATCGGTCCTGCGGGCAGCCACGGTCCCAAGCTGTTCTGCATCAGCGGACCGGTGCAGCGCCCCGGGTGTTACGAGCACAGCATGGACCTCCGCGTGGCCGACTTGATCTACGGTGATGACTTCGGCCGGGGCATGATCGGCGGGCGACGGGTCAAGGGGGTTTTTCCGGGTGGATTGTCCATGGGCATGTTGACCGCCGATGAGCTGGACATGAAGCTGGACTTCGACGATCCCCGCAAGTACGGTCTGCTCGGTCTGGGCACGGCGGCCGCAGTGGTCTTCGATGAGGATACCGACGTTCGCCAGGTGCTGCTGAACGTCACCCGGTTTTATGCCCTGGAATCCTGCGGGCAGTGCACCCAATGTCGCGAGGGCACTCGCTGGATGTACAACATCGCCGCCCGCGTGGCCCTGGGGGCGGGCCGCTTGGAGGATCTGGACTTGATCCTGGAGACGACCCGCAACATGGGCATGATGCCGGGGCTGAGTATCTGTGGCCTGCCGGACGGGGCGGCCTACCCCATCCGGACGTTGGTCGAGAAGCTCAGACCCGAGTTCGAGTCGCACATCCGCAACCAGGAACCGCGCAGCGCCGAGCGCGTGTTGAGCGTGCTGAACTGAATCGCCGCCGCGGGGCGGAGCCGGAGGAGCGGGCGGATGCCCACCATTACCATCGACGAGCGCACGATCGACTGCCAGGACGGCATTGTGGTGCTCCAGGCCGCCCTGGACGCGGGCTGGGATGTGCCCCACTATTGTTATCATCCGGCGCTCAGCGTGGTGGCGTCCTGCCGGTTGTGCCTGATGGAGATGATGGCGCCGCATCCCAAGACCGGCGAGTTGAGCTGGATGCCCAAGCTGGTGCCGTCCTGCCAGACTCCGGTGCGTGACGGGCTGGTGGTCCGCTTCAACAGCGACGCCGTGCGGGCCAATCAGAAGTCCTGCATGGAGTTCTTTCTGCTCAACCATCCGCTGGATTGCCCGGTCTGCGACCAGGCCGGCGAATGCTACCTTCAGGATTACAGCTACCGGTTTGGCAGCCCCACCTCGCGGATGGTGGAGCAGAAAATCAAGAATCCCAAGAAGGACATCGGACCGCGGACGCTGCTGTACCAGGATCGCTGTGTGCTGTGCAGCCGCTGTGTGCGGTTCACCCAGGAAATCTCCGGAACCCACGAACTGACCGTGGTCAATCGCGGCAGCCGAGCCGAGATCGACGTGTTTCCCGGATTACCGCTGGCCAACAAACTGCAGGGCAACGTCGTGGACCTCTGTCCGGTCGGCTGCCTGCTGGACAAGGACTTCCTGTTCAAACGGCGCGTGTGGCACCTTCGTGGGACCGATTCCATCTGCCCGGGGTGCAGCACTGGCTGCGCCATCCGCATCGATCATGACGGCGGCGAACTCTGCCGCTTGAAGCCGCGGTTCAACCCCGGGGTGAACGACTACTGGATGTGCGACGAAGGCCGCTTCGGCTGGAAGTATCTCACCGATCCCTCACGGATCGCGGCGGCGGAGGTTCGGCGGGGTGAAGAACGGCACATCCCGGACTGGGCGGATCTCGCCGACATTCTGCGCTATCGCTTCGAAGCCCATGTGGCCAAGTCCGACGGCGAGGTCGTGGTGTTGCTGTCGCCGATGATGGCCTGTGAGGAAGCCTGGTTGCTGCTGCAGTTCATGCAGTCCGTCGCGCCGCAGTTTGCCGTGGTGCTCGGCCCGGCGCCGCAAGTCGGGGAAGACGAGCATTTTCCGGCGGGCAGCCCGCCGGAAAATGCCCGCTTCGTGGTGCGCGGCGAGAAGTGTCCCAACCGCCGCGGCATCGAACTCATCGCCCAACACAGCGACCGGGCGGTCATCGGACTGCAGGCCTTCATCGAGGGGTGCGCCGCCGGCCGGTACACGGCGGCGTGGATCTGCGGCGGCTATCCCGAGCGCAAGTGGTGCGATGCCAAGCTGCAGGCGGCGGCGGCCGGTCTGGACCTGCTGGTGGTCCAGGACCTGTTTCCCGGCGACTTGTCGCGGGCGGCCGAGATCCTGCTGCCGTTTTGCAGCTGGGCCGAGCGCCAGGGATGCTTCATCAATCACGACGGTGTGGCCCAGCGGTTCGACGCCGCGATCCCCCCGCCGGATGGCGCCCGGCCCGACGGCCAGGTGCTCTATGAACTCGCCGGGTTCGAGGGCTTGTTTGATGCCCGCCGCGTGCGGGAACTGATGGGCAAGACCATGGCCGTTTTCAGGAACATTCGCGAGGCCGTGCCCCTGCCGGTGCATCAGCACTGAACCGGGCCCACCCGCACCCAAGGGCATCATGTTCGATTGGTTACACACACAACTGGGCTTCAGCGTGGCCTTGATGGCCCTGTTGATCGCGCTGATCTTGACCGTGGTCGGCTACAGCACCTTCTTCGAGCGCAAGGTGGCCGCCTGGATCCAGGACCGCATCGGTCCCAACCGGGCCGGGCCGCGCGGCTTGTTACAGCCGCTGGCCGACGGCATCAAGTTCCTGTTCAAGGAGGAGTTTATTCCCGCAGGCGCCGATCGGGCGTTGTTCATCCTGGCGCCGATGATCGCGATGGTCATTCCGCTGATCAGTTTTGCGGTCATCCCGTGGGGCGGCGAATACCTGCCGCCCGGTGCCGCGGCACCCATCCGAGTGCAGGTGGCGAGTCTGGACATCGGCCTGCTCTACGTCCTGGCCTTCGGGGCCATGGGCGTTTACGGCGTGGTGCTCGGCAGTTGGGCCAGCAATAACAAATACTCCTTATATGGTGGGCTGCGGGCCGCGGCCCAGATGCTCAGCTACGAGGTGCCCATGGGTCTGGCCATCCTGGTGGTGGTGCTGACCAGCGGGCACTTGCGGCTGGAGTCCATCGTCGAGGCCCAATTGGGATCCATTTGGAGCTGGAACGTCTTCTTGCACCCGGTGACCTTCCTGGTGCTGTTCGTGACCGCGCTCGCCGAGACCAACCGTGCGCCATTTGATCTGGCGGAGTGCGAGCAGGAACTGGTCGGCGGATTCCACACCGAATACAGCGCCATGAAGTTTGCCATGTTCTTTCTGGGCGAATACACGCACATGGTGGTGGTCAGCGCCTTGATGGCGGTGCTGTTCTTCGGCGGGTGGCATTTCCCCGGATTGCAGGCTCAGCAGGCGTCCATCGCCATGATCGCCGTGCAATTCGCCGTCATGTGGTCCAAGGTGCTGCTGTTTATCTTCGTGTTCATGTGGATCCGCTGGACGCTGCCCCGGCTGCGTTTTGATCAATTGATGGAGCGCTGCTGGAAGGGCCTGGTGCCATTGATGATGTGCAACGTGGCGATTGCGGCCGGCTTGGTTTATGCGGACCGCCGGCAGACCTGGTGGGCTCCGCTGTGCGAAATCGGCGTGTTGGGGGTGGTGTTGGGCTGGGGACTGTTCCGACCCGCCCGGATCACCGGCCGTCAAGCCCACCTGGGACCGGTGGGGCAGTCGACGGGTGTCGGCCTGGAGGTCCCGTCATGATCAAGAGCAGCGACATCCTGTACCTCGAGCCGCCCGAGTTGAACGTTGCCGAGCGGCTGTACGTGCCGCAGATCGTGGACGGTCTGGCGGTGACCTTGAAGCACCTGTTTCGCAAGAAGCGGACCACGCAGTATCCGGAGGAGCGGGTCGCTCAGCGGGTGGAAAACTATCGCGGTGTGCATCGCCTGAATCGCGATCCGGACGGCCGCATCGCGTGCGTGGCCTGTTATATGTGTGAGACGGCCTGCCCGGCCCACTGCATCCACATCGATGCCGGCGAATCGCCCTGGTCGGATCGTGAGAAGTACCCCATCAAGTTCGAACTGGATGAGCTGCGCTGCATCTACTGCGGAATGTGTGAAGAGGCCTGCCCGGTCGATGCCATCGAACTGACCACGGAGTACGACGTCGTCGGGCTCAGCCGCCAGGAAATGGTCTTTGACAAGGAGAAGCTGCTGGAGGTCTATGATGTGACCGTCGGTGGAAAACCGCGCAAGAATCCCAAGATCACCGGCTACCCGGGCACGGGCGATCGGACTGCGGAGGAAGGTGCTTGATGTTTTCAGCCGCGGCTTTGTGGGTCTACCTGATCGCGGCCCTGGGCGCCATCGCCACTTATTTACGATTGCCGCGATCCGGGCGGCCGACACGGGTGGCGGGTGTGCTGCTGGGCGCCGCGGCCCTGGGCGGCTTGTTGTTGTTCAGTGTGCTGCACAGCGGCGCCGCGGACGGCACGGTGTTGTTCTGCATCTTCGCCGCGATTGCCCTGGGCGGTGCGACGGCGGTGATCACCCAGACTCGGGCCGTCTACAGCGCCTTGTATTTCGTCGTGGTGATCCTGGCGGTCGCCGGTCTGCTGGTGCTGCTGGCCGCCGAATTTCTGGCGGCCGCCCTGGTGATCATTTACGCGGGGGCCATCCTCGTCACCTATGTCTTCGTCATCATGCTCGCCAGCCAGTCGGGCGATTTGCGCTACGATCGCCGGGCCCGCGAACCGTTGCCGGCCTGCCTGGCGGGCTTTCTGCTGATGGGTGCCGTGGGCGGAGTGCTGGGCGGACCGGCTGAGGGCTTCTCCCGGTCGCCGCAGGCCGAGTTGTTGATCGCCCGACAGTCGGTCAGTGACCCGGCCGCCGGCAACACCGAATTGGTCGGGGCGGTGCTGATGACCCGCTACGTGGTGGTTCTGGAGGTTGCGGGCGTGCTGCTGCTGCTGGCCATGATCGGTGCGATTGCCATCGCCAGGAAGGCCTATCCGCCGGGCGCGTCTGCTGACGAACGCCCGGTGCGCGTCGGGGAGGTCGGCCGAACGGCAGCGCCCTTCTAGGCCCACAGTCATGAACGAAGTGGATCGATACCTCCTGGTGGGTGCCGCCCTGTTTGCGATCGGCGTGATCGGGTTCCTGAGCCGCCGCAACCTGATCGTGGTCTTTCTATGCACGGAGATCATGTTTCAGGGGGTCGTGCTGAACGTGGTGGCCTTCGGGCGGCACTGGGCCGGCTTGCAGGGCCAGGCATTTGCCCTCTTTCTGCTGGTGATCGCCGCCGTCGAGGCGGGGTTGGCGTTGGCCCTGGTGGTGGTGCTGTATCGCCGCCGGGGCACCTTGGACACCGAGGCCTGGCAGAGCATGCGCGGCTAGCCGCCGGGGCGGCGCCCGATGTGGCCGGCGCGAGGATCAATGACTGAGACCACTCTGACAACCTTGGGCGTGTTGATCATCACCCTGCCGCTGCTGGGCGCGCTGCTGGCCGGCGGGTTGGGGCCGTGGTGGCTGCGGGGTCGCACGCACTGGGTGGTGATCGCCGGCGTGGTCGGTGCGGTGGGCTGCTCCGTGGCACTGCTGGGCGGGGTCGTCGCCGAGCCCGATGCGGAACGCACCCTGACGGTGTACCGCTGGATCTCGAGCGGTGCGGGTCTGGCGTCTGGATCCAGCGGGCAACGCTGGTTTGCCGTCAATTTCATCATCGACCCGCTGACCGCGGTGATGGTGGTCACGGTGACGCTGATCTCGTCGTTGGTGGTGATCTACTCCCGCGACTACATGCGGCACCACGGCACCCCCGAGCGCGGCTATGAACGGTTTTTCGCGTTTCTGGGGCTGTTCGTCTTCTCGATGTGTGTCCTGGTGCTCAGCGGCAACTTCCTGCTGCTGTACTTGGGTTGGGAAGCGGTCGGCCTGTGCAGCTATTTGCTGATCGGGTTTTACTACCAGAAGCCCGCCGCGGCCGCCGCGGCCAAGAAGGCCTTCCTGGTCAACCGCATCGGTGATTTCGGGTTCGCGTTGGGCGTGCTGCTGATCTACCTGAAGTGCGGCAACCTGAACTACGACTACGTGTTCTCATCGGCGGGGCTGGCCCGTCTGGAGGGCTGGCACGGCATGGTGGCGCTGTTGTTGCTGTGCGGCGCCGTAGGCAAGAGCGCCCAGTTGCCCCTGCACGTTTGGTTGCCGGATGCCATGGAAGGCCCCTCGCCGGTGTCGGCGCTCATCCATGCGGCGACCATGGTCACCGCCGGCGTGTACATGGTGGCGCGCTGCGGCGCATTGTTCGTGCGGAGCGACACCGCCATGTGGGTGGTGGCCGTGATCGGCGGGGTCACCGCGCTGTTCGCCGCGACGATCGCCGTCACCCAGTACGACCTTAAGCGCATCCTGGCCTACTCGACCATCAGCCAACTGGGATACATGTTTCTGGGGCTGGGCGTCTATGCCGCCGACGCGGCCGTGTTTCACCTGTTCACGCACGCCTTCTTCAAGGCCTTGCTGTTTCTGGGTGCCGGGAGCGTCATGCACGCCTTGAGTGGCGTCATCGACCTCCGGGAATTCGGCGGTCTGCGCCGGTGGATGCCCTGGACGGCGGTGACCTTTGTGCTGGGGGCGGCCGCCTTGGCCGGACTGCCGCCGCTGGCGGGCTTTTTCAGCAAGGACATGATTCTGCATCGGGCCCTGGAAATCCACCCATGGCTGGGCGTCATGGGACTGGCCACCGCCGGGCTGACCGCCTTTTACACGGCGCGGATGGTTCTGCTGGCCTTCTGGGGACCGACCCGTTTGCCGCCGAACGTCCAGCCGCACGAGTCCGGGCCGTGGATGGTGCTGCCGTTGGTGTTGCTGAGCGTGGGGGCGGTGGGTTGCGGATTCGGGTTCCATCAGGCGTTGCCGGAGTTCCTGTCCGGAATGCAACAGCCGTTCCGCGCCGGTTCGGCGGAGATGGGCGGGCACGTGTCCCACGGCACGGTGGGTGTGGTGTCGGCCGCGCTGGCCCTGCTCGGCGTGACGGCGGCCGTGGTGATCTACGGGCTTGATCCGAAGCGGGCTCCGGCGATCCGGCGGCGCGCCGGGTGGGTGGGGACGCTGTTGTTCCAGAAGTACTACATCGACGAATTGTACGACGCCGGCGTGGTGCGCACCCTGCGGCGCGCGGCCCGCTTCTGCTACGGGCTGGACCGCTACGGCATCGACGGGTTGGTGTGGTGTGTGACTGCCGTGCCGCGGCTGATGGGCTTCATGCTGCGCGGGCTGCAGCAGGGCGCCTTGCAGGGGTACGGCGTGACCATGACCGCCGGCTTCGGCGTGCTCCTGGTGGTGGCCTTGTATTGTGCCCAGGCAGCAAGGCCCTAGCCGATCGACGGTCCGATTCCAGAGGAGTTCCCTTGGACATCTCGCTTCTGACGGTCCTGATCTTTCTGCCGGCGCTGGGCAGCGGGTTCCTGTTTCTGTGGCGCCGCGACGAGCGTCAGCACATCCAGATGACGGCACTGGGCGTGTCGCTGATCAGCGGTGTCGTGGCCATCGTGGTCGGCCTGGGCTGCTTGGGCGCCTCGGACGGCGGACCCGGCGGATTCCGACTGGAGTCCCAGACCCGCTGGATCGGGGCGGGCGGTGACGTCTCGGCCGAGTTGGGCGGCCTGGAGATCAGCTACCACATCGGCGTGGACGGCATCAGCATCTGGCTGGTCCTGCTGACCGCCCTGCTGTCGCCGATCGTGATTGCCTCCAGTTTCTCGGCGATTAGCCGCCAGGTCCGCGAGTACTACTTCCTATTACTGCTGCTGCAGACCGGGATGACCGGCGTCTTCTGTGCCCTGGACCTGTTGCTGTTCTACGTGTTCTTCGAGTTTACGTTGATTCCGCTGTACTTGATCATCGGGATCTGGGGTGGGCCGGACAAGCGACGGGCGGCCAACAAGTTCTTCATCTACACGGTCGCCGGCAGCGTCTTGACCTTCGCGGGCATCCTGTTCACTGCCTACTACGCCTATGTCCACAGCCATGCCGACGTGCTGACCTTCGATCTGCCGAAGCTGTATGCCGTGGTCCCGACCTTTCCGGCGGCGGTGCAATGGTGGTTGTTCCTGGGGCTGTTCGCCGGATTCGCGATCAAGGTGCCGTTGTTTCCCTTTCACACCTGGCTGCCGCTGGCCCACACCGAGGCGCCGACGGCCGGCAGCGTGGTGCTGGCGGGTGTCTTGCTCAAGCTGGGCACCTATGGGTTTTTGCGGCTGTCGGTGCCGTTGCTGCCCGACGCCACCGCGGCCCTGGCTCCGATGATGGCCGTGCTGGCCGTTGTCGGCATCATCTACGGAGCCCTGGTGGCCTGGGCCCAGTCGGACGTCAAGAAGTTGGTCGCCTACTCCTCGGTGTCGCATCTGGGCTTCTGTGTCCTGGGTATGTTTTCGCTCAAGATGGCGGGCGTCAGCGGTTCGGTGTTGTACATGGTCAACCACGGGCTCTCGACCGGTGCGCTGTTCTTGATCATCGGCATGGTCTACGAGCGTTACCACACGCGGGAGCTGGATCAATTGGGCGGACTCGCTCGTCCGATGCCGAAGATGGCGTTCTTCATGGTGTGCTTCACCCTCAGCAGCATCGCGCTGCCCGGGCTCAACGGGTTCGTCGGCGAATTCCTGGTGTTGCTGGGCACCGCGGTGTCGCCCACGACGGACGACGGTCTGCCGGCCGGTCCGCTGGGCATGGCCTACGTGGTGCCGGCGGCCGCAGGCATCGTGCTCAGCGCGGTGTACATGCTGTCGATGTGCCGGCGGCTGCTGTTCGGTCCGGTGACCGAACCGCCGCACACCCCCGATCGGTCGGCCGGTCTGCCGGGTGATCTGAACCGCCGGGAGGTGGCCATCCTGGTGCCACTGCTGTTGGCCTGCGTTTGGATCGGTGTCTGGCCGGGCACGCTGCAGCGTTCCATCGAACCGACGGTGTTGGTCCATGTGTTTCACCAGGCCGCCGATCCGGCCGCTGTCGATGTGGCCGCGGTCCAGGGTAGCGGACGGGAGGATCTGCGTTGAACGCCGCCGGGCTTATCCGCAGCCTGCTGCCTGAAGTGATTCTGCTGGCCACGGCGTGCGCGGCGGTTTTTGTCGGCCAGGCTCGGAGCCGCCACGTCGCGGCATGGGTCAAGCCGGGGGTGTTGCTGGCCATTGCAGCGGCCGCGTTGACCACGCTGCGGAGCGGCCAATTCCTGGAGGCCGCCGGACTCTCGGTGGGCTCGCTGACCGGCTACATCCGTTTGATTACGCTGGGTGTGGGTGCGGTGCTGGTGCTGGTGAACTGGCACCAGGCCGCAAGCGATGAGCGTGGCGAGTACTTTGCCATGCTGTTGTTCAGCATGACCGGTGTGATGCTGATCGGTTCCAGCAACGACTTGATTCTGCTGTTCTTGGGGCTGGAGCTGGTCAGCATTCCGACCTACGTGCTGGTGATCCTGAGCCGAACCGACATCCGGGCCCAGGAAGCCGCCGCCAAGTACTTCTTCTTGGGGGCTTTGGCCGCCGCCCTGACGGCCTACGGGCTGACCTTTCTGTACGGGGCCGGCGGCACGACCACCCTGTTCGGCGGGGAAGGTTCGCTCGCCGGTCTGGTCCAGGCCGGATCCTACAACCCGCGGCATCTGCTGATCGGCTGGCTGCTGACCTTCGGTGGGTTGAGCTTCAAGATCGCCGCGGTTCCGTTCCATGGCTACGTCGCCGACGTGTATCAGGGGTCCGCCGCTCCGCTGGCCGGGGTCCTGGCTTTCCTTCCCAAGCTGGCCGGTTTCGTGGCGCTGATCAAACTGTCCGGTCTGGTGGGATGGCACTGGCATGAGACGCCGGTGTTGTTCGGGGTGCTGTGGGTGACGGCGGCGCTGACCATGACCGTCGGCAACGTGCTCGCCCTGCTGCAATCCAACGTCAAGCGGATGCTGGCTTATTCCAGCGTGGCCCATTCCGGTTACATGCTGGTCGGGATCCTGGCCGGACCGGTGGTCGGCCAGGGGCCGTTCGGCGACGGGCTGTCGGCCATGTTGTTCTATATCGCCGTCTACGGACTGATGAACCTGGGTGCGTTTGCGGTGCTGGCGGCCCTGTCCTCGCCGGAGGAGGACGTTGAAGAGCAGCATCAACTGGCCGGGTTGTCACAACGGGAACCCCTGGCCGCGGTCGCTCTGGCGGTGTGCATGTTCAGCCTGATGGGCCTGCCGCCGACCGCCGGGTTCCTCGGCAAGGTGTACATCTTCTCCAGCGCGTTTGCGGCCAGCGGCGATTCGGCAGTCGGCCAATCCATGATCGTGCTGGCGGTGATCGGTGTGCTCAACTCGGCCATTGCGGCGGCCTATTACCTGAGGGTGGTCGGCGTCAGTTTTCTGGAGGGTGGCGTGGCCCATCTGGCGCCGCCCAGCCGCCTGGGCTTGCGTGCCGGTACGGCGATATGTGCCGTGGCGATGATCGTCCTGTTCGTGTGGCCGGAGGCCCTGGCCATCCAGGCGGGACGGGCCAGCGCCCAGATCAGCGAGCACGCGCCGATGCGCTACGCGGCGCCGGCCTCAAGCTCAGATTCCCGAATTACCGTCTTCGGGCACGTGCCGTGGGAGCGAGATGCTGAAGGTGGTTCCGTGGCCGACCTTGCTGTGGGCCTCGATGGAGCCGCCGTGGGCCTCGACGATCTCGCGGCTGATTGACAGCCCCAGGCCGACACCTCGGCACTCCGCCGTCGGTTCCCCTTGTTTGGTGGTGAAGAACGGATCGAAGATGTGTTCCAGGTGGTTCGCCTCGATGCCGCGGCCATTATCCTGCAATTGGACCACGACGTGGTTGTTGGGGCCCGGCCGGGCCCGTACGGACAGCACCCCATGGCGCCCGATCATGGCCTGCCGGGCGTTGATCAGCAGATTGAAGATCACCTGCTGCAACTGCTGCTGATGCCCGCAGACCTGGATCGATTCGTCGACATCCAGAACGACCGAGATGTGATCCTTGGCCGGATCGCGCCCCAGGCACATCAAGGCGTCCTCGATCACCTGACGCAGCCGGGCCGGAGCCAGCTGCGGAGGGGTCCGGCGGGCCAGCCCCAGCACGCGGTCGGACATGGCCTGCACCGCAGCAAACTGCTTCAGCATCATGTGCAGCGTCTTGCGCATCATCGGGACATCGTCACGGTCGAGGGCGTACTGGGCGTAGCTGACCACCGGTGCCAGGACGTTGTTATACTCGTGTGCGAGCATCGCCGAAGTCGTGCCCAGGCTGGCCAGTTTCTGGGCCTCGCGGAGCTGATGTTTGAGTTGATCCACCTGCTCGAGCAGCGTGTCGGCGGACTGCTCAACGGCGGCCGGCGATGCACCGGGCGTCTGACGGTCAGCGGCGGTATGCATGGATGGCGCTCCTTACCATGGACATCGGCAGGCGGTCCGCGGGTCCTTGAGGGCCATCCGAAGTGGGGCAGTGGGTGGGCATCAACCGGGAGATCCGGCGGCCGGCGGAAGGGGCAGGTCCCGCAGCAAAGGCCGTCGTTCCCTGGGGGCTACGCGGTCATTCGGGCGAGATCACCGCGGACGTCCTGCACCTGGATTCCCAGGTTGGACAGGGCCTTTTCGGCGACACAGCCGGTTTCTTGGAGCAGGGCCAGGAGCAGGTGTTCGGTACACACTTCCTTGGACTTGAGCTGGCGGGCCGCTTCAATGGCTCCCGCAACGACGTTCTTGAAGTGGGGGGTGCCGGGCAACCGGCCGAAGACCCAGGTTTCCTCAAGGCTGTGCCGGATGAGCTTGTCGATCTCCTCTTTGAGGGCCTTGAGCGAGGCGCCGCGGGCGCTCAGGATTTGGGCACCCAGCCCGGTGCCCTCGCGAGCGATTGCCAGGAGGACGTGTTCGGTGCCCACGTATTCCTGGTCATAATCGCGGGCGATCTCATGGGCCTGCTTGATGACGCCATCCACCCGGTTGCTGAATGTCTCGTACATCGATCGCGATCCTGTCCGCCTGCGGAGCGGGCCACCGGCCGGCCGGTCGCCACGCCGCGGTGCATGATAACTCAGAGTTGAGCCGCTCACAACAAACGGGCCGCGGGTCGACCCGGCGCAACGCGGTTGCGGGTACCCTGAACAAAATGAGTCCCGCGAATGTCGCAGGAGTTGCTATGATATGGTTCGGCCAAGGCTTGGGGCCGGGTTGACGGCGTCCGCCAGCAGCCGCCAGGCCGCGTGGGGGCAGTGCATCCGTGATTCTATGTTGTTATTGCTTCGAGTGTTATGGATCCGGTGTTGGACGCCGGGCCGGTCGCTTCGTATAATTCGTTGGTCCCTAATTGGTGGGATGCCGAAGATTGAGGAGAATCAAGCCGAGTTCAACGCAGCCGGACGCAGGCGGCAGTCAGTGGTTCGATATGGGTTGAGCGTCTTTGGGTCCCATTCAATTGGCGGGGAGATGTTTATGAGTCCTTCGAAGCCGAACCGAGTGATCCCGGCGGGCTTGTCCGCTGTCATTCTGCTCCTGATCGCCCTGCCCGTGCCGGCCCAGACGCCCGCTCAGGCCCCACCGGGAAAAGTGGTGGCGTTGTGGGCTGACGGTGTCGACCAGATCGTCAGTGGTCGTTTCGGCGAGGCCCGCGAATCGCTGGCTCTGATCCTCAAGTCCCGTCCGAGCGACGAGAATTACAAGGAAATCGCATCCTGGTTGGATCGCCGCGATCGGGAAAACGGCTCGCGCCAGGAGTTGCACAATCAGCAGCGCGATATCTACGTTCGCAAGGCCAAGCGAACCATTGCGAAAGATGAGCTGGCGGAGGCGTTGATCTGGACCCGGGAGGCCATGGAGTGCACCACCGACGAGGCCGGCTTCATGGGGGAACCGTGGGTTCAGGCCCTGCACGACAGCGCGGTGGCCAAGGCGAAGGAGCACAAGAAGAACGGCGAGTGGCTGGATGCCAGCCGGTTGTACTACGGCCTGGACATTGTGTTCAAGGGCAACGCCGAGTATGCCCGGGAACTCAAGGAATGCCTCGCTCATTCCCGCTTGGAGGCCTTGTATGGCGAGGACTCCCGCTGGCAGGACCGGCTGGAGGGGATCATTCCCCACATCGTCAGCGACGCCCTGTGGCAGATTCACCGCAAGTACGTGGAGGATGCCAACTTCCAGGCGCTGGGGCAGCAGGCCGTCGATCGCCTGCGGTTGCTGGCCGAGAGCGCGGCCCTGGCGAACCGGTTTCCGGCCATCAACGAGCCTGACAAGAACAAGCAGTACCTCAGCCGGCTGAACCGGCTGAGCCGCAAGATCGGTCGCCAGAACGACGCGACATACGCCAGCCTGGAGGACCTTTTTGATAAGGTGCTGCTCATCAACCAGCAGACCTTCGACCTGCCCCGCGAACTGGTCATCTACGAGTTTCTGGAGGGGGCGTTGGGTTCGGAGGAGGTCCTGGATGAGTTCACCTCGATGATCTGGCCGTCGGACTTCGCCGAGTTCGAGAAGCACACCCAAGGTCATTTCTCGGGCGTGGGCATCCAGATCATGCTGGAGAACAGTGAGCTGACCGTCGTGTCGCCGCTGGAAGATACCCCGGCGTTTCGCGCCGGAATTCAGGCCGGCGACAAGATCACCCACGTGGACGGGGCCTCCACCGAAGGCATGGCCTTGACCTCGGCGGTGCAGACCATCACCGGCCCGGTGGGCAGTGAGGTGGTGCTGACCATCCACCGCCCGACGGCGGAGCGCACCTTTGACGTCACCCTTCGCCGGCAGAAGATCCAGATCCACAGCGTCAAGGGCCACAGCCGCCGTCCGAATTCCGAAGCGTGGGAGTATCTGATTGATCGCGACTTCAAGATCGGCTATCTGCGGATCACCAACTTCCAGGAGAATACTGCCCTGGACCTGCGCCAGGCGCTCGATGAGCTGGACCGCATGGAAGCCCGGGGCCTGATCCTGGACCTGCGGTTCAATCCCGGCGGGTTGCTGCGATCGGCCATCGAGGTCTCGGAGCTGTTCCTGCCGCGCAACGCCCGAATCGTGTCCACTGAAGGGTTGCATTCCGAGGCGTTTTCCCGGGATTCCCAGGCCAGTCATCCCAGTCCGCTCCCGATGGTCGTGCTGGTCAATGATTCCAGCGCCAGCGCGTCGGAGATCGTGTCGGGTGCCCTCAAGGATCACGGGCGGGCCATCATCGTTGGGGAGCGCAGCTTCGGCAAAGGCAGCGTGCAGAACTTGATCCCGGTGGGCAATACCAAGGCTCACCTCAAGCTGACCACGGCGCACTACTACCTCCCGGGCGGCCGGTGCATCCACAAGCGGCCCGACAGCGACTCGTGGGGGGTGGAGCCGGACATCGTGGTGCCGCTGGTGCCCGACGAGCGCAGCACCATCCTGCGCATGCGCCGCGATGCCGATGTGATCCAGGGCGCTGCGAACGATGTGCCGCCCGGCGTGGTGATCAAGAAGCTGGAACCACAACCGGCCCCCAAGTCGGCGCCGGCCGATCCAGCGGCGACCCCCGAGACCGCCGCGCCCCAGGAGGCGTCGAAAGGGGCTGGCCCGCCCGCCGCAATTGTGGATGGCACGCCCGTTCCGGCCGACCTGGAGGCGCCCGAAATCGACGAGCAGATCGATTACCCCGACATCGACTACCAGCTCGACACCGCGCTGCTGGTCATGCGCGTGAAGCTGCTCGGCAAGTTGGGATTCGACATTCTGCCGAAGGTGCGACTGGGAGACAACACCCAGCCCGAGACCAAGAAACCGGCGGGGGTGTGACGCCCTTGGAGTTGGCAGGCGGCGCCGTGTTGGGATTCGGCCGCTTCCTGCCGGGGACGGCTCTGACTGGATCGCGGCTCCGACCCGGTATGGATTGATTCGCGGTTTCCTGCAACGACGACTGGTTGCTCCGCGCGGTACGGGGCCGGGACCCGGCGCGGTGAGGGTTCGGACCCTGGCGCGGTACGCGCTGGCTCCCGGCGCGGTAAGGGTTGGACGCCGGCGCGGTACGGAACGGACGCCGGCGCAGCACGCGCTGGACCCGAACACCCGGCGACCGCGCCCTGAACACCCGGCGACTGTGCTCCCAGACCCCGGCGGAGGGCACCGCCGGCGTAGCGCGGCGGGGGTCAGGTCGACCCCTGCAGTGCCGAACCGCTGGCTGACCCTTCGCGGGGCCTCGCGCGCGACCATCCCGTCACATGCCATCCGCAGGATCCACTTGGCGGTCGTTCGATTCTGAATCCGGTGCACGATGCGGGTGGGGGGCTCGTTGCGTCTTGCCGTCGTGGTTGTTCTGCTCACCCCCAACGGGGCGCCGGGGCCGGCGTTCCGGTGGGGTCGCCGTGGATGATCGGCCGGCAGTCCGGCAGGGTCGCCAGGAACTGCCGCCCGTAGGGTTTGCTGAGGATGCGGCTGTCCAGGATCACGATGCTGCCCTGGTCGGTGCTTGACCGGATCAGGCGGCCGATGCCCTGGCGAAACTTGAGCACGGCTTCGGGAAGCTGATAGTCTCGAAAGGCGTTGCCGCCGCCGGCGGTCAGCGCCTCGATGCGGGCTTCGGTCAGTGGATCCTCCGGCGAGGCAAACGGCAGCCGGACGATGATCACCGTTCGCAAGGCATCGCCCTTGACGTCGACACCCTGCCAGAAACTGTCCGTGCCGAAAAGAATGGTCCGGGGGTTCTCGCGCAGCCGGCTGACCATGCGCGAGCGGCTGCGCCGCTGATGCTGAACGATCAGTTCCAGTCCGGCGGCGGCCAGCGGGCCGGCCAGGCGGTCGGCGAATCCATTCATCATGGCGTAGCTGGTAAAAAGCACCAGGGCCCCGCCCTGGCTGTCCAGGACGTGGCGATGCACCGCGGCGCTGGCCTGTTCCAGGAACGCCTGTCCATGGATCGGAGCGGGCAGCCCGCCTTCGATGTGCAGGCGCACTTGCGCGCCGAAATCGAAGGGTGTGCTCAGCTTGCTGCACTGCGTCTCGGCCAGGCCGATGCGCCGCCGGAAGTACGAGAAGTCTTCGTCGCCCGGAATCGAGAGCGTTGCGGAAGTCATGATGACCGACGGGACCGTGCCGAACAGGCAGGCCCGCAGCTCATCGGCGATCGCCAGGGGACGGCAGTTCAGGGTGACGCGCAGCGTTCGGCCGCGGTCGATCTCAATCCAATACACCTGGTCCTCACGCTCGCGCTCCAGGAATTCCTCCAGCAGGTCGGCAAACACGGCACAGCGATCCATGTGCCGGCTCAGTTCGAAGAGATCGTCCTCGTGGTCGATCAAGCTGCGGACCTGGTCGAGCCGAACGTTGAGATGACGCAGCGCGGGGCTCAGGGTGTTGGCGACCGGCGGCGGCGACAGCCAGCGGCCGTTGCGCCGACCGTGGCGCTGTTGCCAGTCGACCAGCTCCTGGAACAGCCGCTCCCCGACCTGGCCGGTGTGCTCAACGGCTTCGATCGCCGCTGCCGCGTGACAGGTCGCCAGAAAGCCCCGGCCCGAATCGGCGTGAAACAGCGTCCGCAGCAGAAAGCGGATCTGGCGGTTGCTGAGGGAGGCGCCGAAGTGTTCGCCGGCGCAGCGCTCCAGGGTGTGGGCCTCATCCAGAACGGCGAAGTCGTAATCCGGAATGATGCCGATGCCCTGCTTGCGCAAGGCCAGGTCGGCAAAGAACAGTGCGTGATTGACGATCAAGAGGTCGGCATGCTGGGCGCGCCGCCGGGCCTTCTGAAAGAAACAGTTGTCGTAGAATCGGCAGCGGTGCCCCATGCAGTTGCCGTGTTCGCTCTTGATCTTGTCCCACACGGCGTAGTCGGGCCCGGGGTCCAGGTCACTCAGCGAGCCGTCCGTGGTGCGTCGCGACCACTCCTGGAGGCGCAGCAGCTCACCGGACTGGGCGGGTCCGTCGAGCACCTGGTCACGGCGCTGGACCGTCTGCTCCAGGCGCCGCAATCCAATGTAATTGCTGCGGCCCTTCATCAGCACGGCCCCGAATTCTTCGGGCATGACCGCCTGCAGAAAGGGCAGGTCCTTGTGCAGCAATTGCTCCTGGAGGGCGATGGTGTGGGTGCTGATCACCGCCCGCTGGTTGGAGCTGGCGATCCGCTGGAGGGTCGGCACCAGGTAGGCGAAGCTCTTGCCGACTCCAGTGCCGGCCTCGACAACCAGATGGCAGGGTTCGTCGAGGGCCCGGGCGACCGCCTGGGCCATGTGGGTCTGTTGCGGCCGATTCTCATAGCCGGCCAGGCGCCGCGCGATGGCGCCGCCGGCCCCCATGATGTCTTCGACGTCAGGCGTCATGGATGGCTCACCCTCCGTAGTCGCCGCCGCTGCGGATCATGCTCCAGGCCTGGAACAGACTTATCAGAAAGTACAGCATCATGGCGGCGTTGACGAAGACGATGAGGGTCATGGAGGATGCCACGAAGTACTGCCCATGCGACAGGTTTTCTTCGCGCATGGTCGCGATGATGTGCGGCCGGGCCAGCAGCAGCATGGAGCACAGCACCGCACCCATGGTTGGGAACAAGGTGATGGAGTGCAGGTAGCTGTAGATCCACACCGCGGCCGACACCGGTGTGGAATGCCCCTGGGGCCCGTGACGCAGGAAGTGGCCGCGCACATAGTAGTTGCCGGCCTCGATTTTCCCATTGGGCGCGTCGCCTCCGATGATGGCGTACAGAATGATGAACAGCAGAATGTTCAGCAGGCCCAGGGCGATAATCCAGATCAGCATCATGTTGCGTCGTCGGCGTGGCATGGACGGGCCCCTGGCGCCGGCCGCTCAGGAGCGGCCCGCCTCGATTATTCCATCAAAGGTCGACGAGGCCGTGGCATAAGCGCGTTTCGGGATGCGCCCGGCACGCCGGGCCTGGTAGCCGGCGACGGCGGCATGGTTCATGGCCGCGGCCATCCGCACCGGGTCGCGGGCCGCCGCAATGCCGGTGTTCAGCAGCACGCCGTCCGCACCGAGTTCCATGGCGATGGTCACATCGGAAGCCGTGCCCACACCGGCGTCCACGATCACGGGATAATCGGCGTCGCCGTCCTTGAGGTACTCCAGGGCGATGCGGATGTTGTTGGGGTTCAGAATGCCCTGGCCGCTGCCGATCGGTGATCCGGCGGGCATGACGCTGGCCGCACCGGCCTCCTTCAAGCGGGCGCAGCCGATGGGATCGTCATTGGTGTACACCAGCACGCAGAACCCGTCGCGGACCAGTCGGGTGGTGGCTTCCAGTGTTCCCAGGGGATCGGGCAGCAGGGTCTTGCGGTCGGCCAGCACCTCCAGCTTGACCCATTGGGCGCCGGGATTGCCGAGCCCATCCAGCAGCTCGCGAGCCAGGCGGGCGTGCCGCACGGCATCCTCGGCCGTGAAGCATCCGGCGGTGTTCGGCAGAATGGTGTAGCGCTGCAGGTCCAGGGCGTCGAGCAGGCTGCGATCGTCGGCGTCATACAAGCGCTCGCGGCGCACCGCCACGGTCACCACCTGGCATCCGGAGACTTCCAAGGCCTGCCGCATGACCTCAAGGTTGTCATACTTGCCGGTCCCGACGAACAAGCGGGAATGGAACTCGAACGGGCCAATCCGCAAGTCGGAACTCACTAGCCACCCCCGACGAAGGTCACGATTTCGATGTGGTCTCCGGGGTGCAAGCGGGTGTGCTCGAAGCGGGTTCGGGGCACGAGATCGCGGTTGATCTCGACGGCCACGCGCTGGGCCTCAAGGTCGTGACTGCGGATCAGCCCGGCAAGCGTGGTGTTGTCGGCAACCTGCATCAGTTGTCCATTGACGGTCACGTGCACGGCAATGATCCCCGAATGCATGGATTATAGGAAAGGCGCTGATCGTGTTCAAGCGGCGCTGAGCCGCTGGGCGCCGGCAACCAGCATGTAGATCAGTGCCGCCGCGGCGAGGGCCAGCACGGCTCCGACCTTGGCCTGCAGGCGGGCCGCAGCGAATTCGGCGGCTCGTTTCCGAGTGCTCCAGAGGACCAGCCCGGCAAGGGTCAGCGCCAGCGGACTGATGAAATACAAGTTGATCAGTACCATGACATCGTTGAATGCCGGGCGATACACCACCATGGTCAATGAGCACGCCAGCGCGATCATTCCCAGCCAGGCGCTGAGCAGCGCGCTCACGAGCGGGCCCGTTTGTCGGACGCCCGCCGGATGCGGGAACTGCCGGATGGCGGTTGCACCAGGCAGATGAGCTGATAGGCCAACTTGGCCGCCAGAAACTCGGTGACCACCTGGCCCGGGATCGGGATGACCTCGACGATATCGGCAGCGACCACGGTGCACTGTTCGGTCAGCGCCCGGAGCAGCGCGGTCACCTGGTACCAGTCCAGCCCGCCGGGCTCGGGCGTGCCGGTTCCGGGGGCGTACGCCGGATCGAAACCGTCGATGTCGATGGTCAGGTACACGGTGTCGCCGACCGCCGCCAACACCCGCTGGATCCAGTCCGCTTCGCCGCGGCAGTCACGGGCCAGGATCGGCGTGATGCCCTGCCGTTTCATGAAGCGGGCTTCCTCGAGCGAGAAGTTGCGGATGCCGACGCCGATGAAGCCGACCCCCAGGTCGTGGATTCGGCGCATCACCGAGGCGTGGGAGTAGTGGCTCTGTTCGTAGGCGTTACGCAGGTCGGCGTGGGCATCGATCTGCACCACGGTGACCTGACGGTGCCGCGTGCGGACCGCCTTGACCAGGGCGCTGGTAATGCCGTGTTCACCGCCCAACGACAGCAGGAACTTGCCGTCGCGAACCACCCCGCGCGCCGCCCGGAAGATGTCGCGATGCATGGCTTCGGGGCCGGCCACATTGGGTTGCAGCGGCTCCAGGGTGGCGACGCCGGCGGCGACGAACTCGCCGCCCAATTCCGGTTGGTAGAGTTCAACCTGCTGCGACGCGGTGATAATGGCCCGCGGGCCGCAGCGCGTCCCGCTCATGAAGCTGGTGGTGGCATCGTACGGGATCGGGAGCACGGCGAAGCGCGCCCGCCGGTACTCGGACTGGGTTGGGCTCAACCCCAGGAAATTATCAGGGACGGTGGCCATGGCTGGGTGGGGGCCTCGTAAGGGCCGTGCTCAATCGCGAACGGCGGATCGGTCATAAAGACTCTGGTACTGATCCAGCAGCGCGGTGTTGGATCGCGCTTGGGTGACCAACTCGTCCACCAGGCGGGGCAGATGATCCAGCAGGCGCTTCGGCGTTCGGGGGCGGCTGCCGCTCAGCACGTATTGGGCGATCAGTGGAAGGGTCAGCGACGCGCAGGAATAGACCACCACGTTGCCCCGGTTGGCGTCCTTGATCTTTCCCCAACTGCGGGCCTCCGAGGGGGTGGCCCCGGACAGGCCGCCCCAATGCGGTGAATCAATGGTCAACTGGATGAAGTAGTCATGCCCGCCCTTGCGCTTGTCCAGCAGGATCTGGTGCAGGGTCGGCTGGGTCTGAAGATAGAAGTTCTTGGGCGAGCCACCGCCGACGATGACCACGCCGTTCTGGGTGGCCCCGCGGACCAGCGCGGCGGTCTCGATGACGTCCAGAATCGGGTTCAGCTCCACCGGCTGGTCCAGCAGGTAGGGGATTACCAGGTTCATGCCGATGGACGAGTCGCCCGGGGAGGACGTGTAGATCGGAACCTGATGCTTGGCTGCGGTGGCCACGAAGGACTTCTCGGGTCGCGGTGCGGTTGCCAGCACCGCCTTGCCCAGGGAGTAATGCAGCCGCGCCGAGGAGAACGGGCCGTCCGACTCGATCTTGCCCAGCCCCTGAAGAATGACCTTGTCGGTGGCCATCAGGGTCTCGTCGTCGTCGATGAACACATCGTAGATGCGGGCGATACCGCGGTCGGCCAGTTCGTTGTCGTCGACTTCGGGGCGACCCTGGAACATGGGGCAGTTGTAAGGGCGATGCAAGTCGTGGTACAGGTTGGCTCCGGTGGAAATGATGAAGTCGACAAAGCCGGCTTCGATCAGGGCCGAGATAATCCCGCTCATGCCGATGGGGGTCATGGCCCCGGCCAGCGTCAGGGCCACCGTGGTGTCCTGCTCCAGCATCCGGGTGTACAACTGACACGCTTCGGCCAACCGCCGGGCGTTGAATCCGCTGACCGCGAACACTTCATCGATCATGCGGGTGACCTGCTCGTTGCCGGCCAACTGCAGCGGTTCGATGGTCGGGCCGGTCAGGTCCTCGGGAATGCCGTGGTCGTCGGTGGGTCGGTGGGGGCAGCTCATCGCCCGGCGTTCCTCTCAAACAAAGACGGCCGCCGCCACGACGGTGGTCCACAGGCCATCCTTGTCACCTTCGGACGTCTGGACGTTGGCCCGGGTCCGGATGATCAGGTTGCTGCTCTTGTATTCTTCGCGGCGCTCGTCCCAGGCCTTGTCAGGGTCCAGGTCGAATCCCAGCGTGGTCCCCAGCATGCTGGCGGCCATGTCTTCGACGTAGTCGGCACACTTGCGCTGGGTCATGCCGAAGCCGTGGTGCTCCGAGATGTAGCCATAGCGATTCTTGGCGGCCGGCAGGGCCAGTCCGATGCCCGCGCACAGCAGTCGGTTGGGTTCGCGGGTTCTGGCCTCCGCCAGCACGCAGTGCACGATCTGCCCCGGTTGCAGCCGCTTGAGGCCGGCCGATCGCGGCATAATCTTGCACTCGGGCGGGTAGATGCTGCTGACGCGCACCAGGTTCAGATGGGCGATGCCGGCCCCGCGCAGGGCTTCCTCGAACGATTGCAGGTTGTGCTTGTGCTTGCCGACGCCTTTGGTGAAGAACATCCCGCTGGGGACAAATTGCGGCATGGTCGGATCTCCGGATTCAGGGGAAGCCGTCTGGACGAAGGCGGCATTATAGCGGTTCGTTGGCCACGCTCAACGCGGTCCGGCAAATTATTCCAGCGCCGCGCGGAGCCGGGGGCGCAGGTCGGCGAGGGCCCGACCGCGATGGCTGATCCGACTCTTGTGCCGGGGGTCGAGCTGCGCCATGGTCAGGCCCAGCCCCGGGATCAGGAAATGGGGATCGTAGCCGAAGCCGTGGTCGCCGAGCGGCGGGTCCTGGATCAGTCCGGACACCGCCCCTTCGGCCCGGGCCACGATGCCGCCGCCGGCGGCAACCGCCACGGCGCACCGGAAAGTGGCCCGGCGCTGCTGCAGGGGGATGTCGTGCAGCAGCGCCACCAGTCTGGCGTTGTTGGCGGCGTCATCGCCATGTTCGCCCGCGAACCGGGCCGAGCGCACGCCCGGCCGGCCGCCCAGGCAGTCGACCTCCAGGCCGGAGTCATCGGCCAGGGTCGGCAGCCCGGTGCTGCCGGCGTAATGCAAGGCTTTTTTTTCGGCATTGCCCATGAAGGTGGCGGCATCTTCTTCGACCGGCGGGGTGCCGGGGAGGTCGGTCAGGTCGATCAGGGCCCAGCCCAGGTCACCGAGCACGGCGGTGATTTCGCGCAGTTTTCCGGGATTTCCGGTGGCGATCAACAGCCGGGGGCGCGGATTCATGGGCGGTCGGCCGGTTTGGGGATCTTGACCAGAAACGAGCCGGTGCCGGTCGATTCGCCCTGGATGATGCGCTTGCGGACTTCGTAGTTCTCGTAGTTGTATCGGAACCGAGGGTCGCTGCGAATGACCGCCTGCACTTCGGGCGAACTCAACTCGGCGCTGGGTTCAAAGGAACCGACGGTGACCATCGACTGCGAGGGGCCGTGGTGGTAGTACGCTTCGTGCCCTTCGTCGCGCAGTTCACGCGCCAAGTCGACCGCGGCGCCGCGCGGGTCGTCGAACCCGGCCTCCGGGTAGAACACGGCGATCTGCAGCGAGCAGGCACCGGGTGCCCCGACCAAGGCATGGTCGGGCGGGCCCTGCGGCTGCGGGGCTACCAAGGGCACCATGCGGGCCAGCGGAAACACGCGCTGCTGCTGCTCGTCGGCCAGATCGAGAATCAGTTGGTAGTCGCGCTGCATTTCGGGCGAGGGGTCCATGCGCTGCGAACGGAACTTCTGCACCCGGGCACAATCGTAGGCTCCATAATAGAGCCGGCTGACGGCCGCGGCGTTGTCGGGGTCGCAACGGACCGCGGCGGGATCGATGTCGGGTGTGCGGCTCAGGGCATCGGCGTAGGCGGCGCAGTGTTGCTGGTGTTCGCCGCCGTTGAACTCCTGGCACAGAATGGTCCAGCGCTCGGACTGGCTGCTGGTCATCGACTGGCAGCCGGTCAGGGGCACCAGGGCCAGGGCTGCCACGGATGTCAAGGCTCGAGTCATGATTCAGCGCCGTGTCTGCAGGGCGGTCTTCTGTCCGGCGACGAGCTTCCGAATACCCGCCGCGGCCAATCTTATCATGTTGCCAAGCTCGGTGCGAGTGAAGGTCGCCTCTTCACCGCAGCCTTGGATTTCGATGAAACGCCCGCGGCCGGTCATCGCGACGTTCAAGTCGACGGCGGCGGCGACATCCTCCGCGTAGTTGAGGTCCAGCAGGGCGGCGCCGTCAACCACTCCGACACTGACGGCGGCGACGTGATCCAGCACGCACTCCCCGGGAATCAGCTTGCGACGGCGGCCCCAGCGCACGGCGTCAACCAGCGCCACGAAGCCCCCGGTGATCCCGGCCGTCCGGGTGCCGCCGTCGGCCTGCAGGACGTCGCAATCCACGATGATGGTGTTGGGACCCAATGCCGCCATGTCCACCACGCTGCGCAGGCAGCGGCCGATGAGCCGCTGAATCTCCTGGGTGCGGCCGTCGATCGTGGTGCGATTGCGGCTCCGGCGGGTGCCGGTCGACGTGGGCAGCATGTCGTACTCGGCCGTGACCCAACCCAGGCCTGAGGGTTCACGCCAGGGCGGCACGCCGGGCTGCAGGGTGGCGGTACACAGCACCCGAGTCTGCCCGGTCTCGATCAGCACCGACCCGGCGGCGTGTCGTGTGAACCCGCGCCTCAACTTGAGAGGACGAAGGGATCGGGCGGAGCGTCCGTCGCCGCGCTTCATGCACAGCTCCTCGCGAAAGAGTCCAGCAGTGCGACCGAGCGCCGGCCGCTGGCTGCAAAATCAAGACGCCGCCGCTGCAGGCCGGTGGCTGTCAGGGTGAGCGTCAGATGGTCATCCGGAAACAGGCTGCGGACGCGGTCGGCCCATTCGACCAGCACCACGCCACCACTGTGGCACATGTCCTCAAACCCCAGGGCCTCCAACTCGCCGGGACCCGCCAGGCGATAGGCGTCCAGGTGGTAGAGGTGCAGCCGGCCGTCATACTCATTGACGATGACGTAGCTGGGGCTGTTGACCACCCGGCGATCGGCGACCTCGAGGCCCTCGGCCACGCCCTTGGCAAACTGGGTCTTGCCGGCTCCCAACGGTCCGATCAAGGCAATGACCTGGTCGGGGTGCACCAGGGATCCGATCCGCTTGCCCAGCGCCCGGGTCTGGGCTTCACTGTCGCTGACGCAACCATGCATCATTGGTGGCGGTAGCCCTCTGCACGCAACGGCTGTCGGGTGCCGTCCGGTTCTTCCAGCTCCAGGGCCGCTTCCGCGAGGATCGTGCCAATGGGATAGAGGGTGACGCCCGCCGGTGTCGGTCGGTCGCCCGGTCCGGAGGCGGCCAACAACAATTCGAAGTCCTCGCCGTCGGCGAGGGCGTGCTGCAGCGGCGGAACGCCGTCCTCGGCCGATAGCGCGATGGCGTCGGCGCTCGTGGCTGCCTGCACGGCCGACCGCTGCAGGCGGGCCCCGCAGCCGGACGCCTGGCACAACCGCCACAGGTCCAGTGCCAGTCCGTCGCTGATATCGATCATGGCCCGCAGCGGCCAATCCCGACTCAGCAGGTGGGCCTCGTGGATTCGCGGCTCGAAGGTCAGGTGCCGGCCGCGGCGGCTACCACCCAGCGGCCCGGTGACCCACAGCAGATCGCCGGCCCGGGCGCCGCTGCGCGTCACCGGAGCGGCGTCCGGCCAGGGCGTCGCGATGACACAGACATCCACGGCCAGCGGCCCGTTGCAACTGGTGGTGTCGCCCCCGACCACGGCACAACCGTGACGCCCGGCCATGGCCAACACACCGCTCATGACCGGGCGGCCGCAGTCGAACACCTGCCCGTGGGGAACCAGCAGCGACACCACGGCGGCAACCGGCCGGACCGCCATCGCGGCGCAGTCGCTCAGACAGGCGGCCATGGCCTTGCCGCCGATGTCCTCCAGCCGATCCGTGGCGCGGTCGAAGTGGGTGCCGTCGACCTGGACGTCGGAACCGACGTAGAGGCGCACTCCGCCCAGGTCCAACCCCGCCAGGTCGTCGCCGATGTCGGTAGCAATGTGGACGGCGCGGGCCTCGGTCGCCCGGCGGGCCCGCAGGGTGTGCTCCAGCCAGCGGATCAGTTCCAGTTCACCAGTGGGCATTGCGGGTCGTTCCTCGGCGGTGCATCTTACACCCCGTCGCGCCTCCGGCAAAATGGCACCCGAGCGGGTTCAGCTTCCGGGAGGCGGCCCATGTGCCTGCTGACGGCCCTCGACCGATTGAAATCTGCGCCCGCCGGGTGATCGTGATGCAGCGCTGCTGGCGGGCCCGGTGAACGGCCTGCCGGCCGCGCGACAATTGCATTGACCTGGGAGAATCGCCACAATGAACCCTCCCGCGGGCGGGCGGCCGACTCTGGCGGGCGTGAGATTGCGGTGACTTTGGGGCGTTCCATGAAGCAGAAAGTGGTCGTGGCCATGAGCGGCGGGGTGGATTCCAGCGTGGCCGCTTGCGCCCTGCACGAACAGGGCTATGAAGTCGTCGGCTTCTTCATGCGAACCGGCGCCGCCGATGACCCGGCCGATATTACCGAAGATCGCCACCGCGGATGTTGCAGTGCCCGCGATGCCGGCGATGCCCGCTACGTCGCCGGCAAGCTGGGCATTCACTTCTATGCGCTGAACTTCCAGCAGGATTTTGACGGAATCATCGACTACTTCGCGCGGGAGTACCGCCGGGGCCGGACCCCCAACCCGTGCGTGATGTGCAACGATCGGCTGAAGTTCGGCAAGCTGATCGACTATGCGAGATCCATCGGCGCCGCGCGGATCGCCACCGGGCACTATGCCCGCATCGGCAGGCGCGGCGGGCGGCCCATTTTGCGGCGGGCCGTGGATCGGGCCAAGGATCAATCCTATTTCCTGTTCGGATTGCAACGCGCCGTGTTGCCGCAAGTGCTGTTCCCTCTGGGCGATCTGACCAAGGATCAGGTCCGGGCCGAGGCCCGCCGCTTCGACCTGCCCATTTGTGACAAGCCCGACTCGGTTGAGATCTGCTTTGTCCCGGATCGAGACTATGCCCGGGTGGTGGCGGACCGCCAGCCCGAGGGCTTCAGGCCCGGCCCGGTCGTCGATGCCGCAGGCCGCACCGTGGGCGCCCACGGCGGGGTTGCCCGCTACACCATCGGGCAGCGCCGCGGACTGGGAATTGCCCTGGGGCTGCCCATTTACGTGACCGGCATCGATGCCGCCAGCAACACCGTGCAGGTCGGGCCGCGGGAAGCGCTGCTGAAGTCGGCCCTGATCGCGGAGCGCGTGAATTGGCTGATCGAGCCCCCGCGGTCGGAAATGCGCATTCAAGCCCGAATCCGCTATCAGCACACGCCCGCGCCCGCCACCGCCGAATGCCTGGATGCACAGCGCGTTCGGGTCTGTTTCGACACCCCCCAGCCGGCGGTCACCGCCGGGCAGGCGGTGGTGTTTTACGACGGTGACGACTGCCTCGGCGGAGGTTGGATTGACACCGCCCTCGATTGAACCGGCCGTTACGGACGACGGCTGGCAAAGCGGCCCCGTCGCGGAACGACGCTCCGTGCCATCCGCCCGATCCGATCGGGTGCTGCTGATCCATGGCGGGGCCCTGGGCGACCTGGTGCTGTCGCTGTTCTTGTTGCGGAGTCTGCCGGCGGGATCGCGTCAGGCGCTGTGCCGAAACCGTTTGGCCTGTTTCTTCGCGCGGCGCGGCTACCTGCTGGGATGGAAGTCGCTGGAACACCCGGCCTACGCCTGGATGTTTTCCGTGGACGCCGGCGCCCCTCCGAAATTCACCCTCGACTTCGACTCGTTTGATGCGGTGATCTCGCTGCTCGGCGATGACACCACGGACTTCGCCCGACGGCTGGGCGCGGTCTGCCGCAACCGGCCCTATTGCATCGATCCTCGGGTTCGCACCGCAACGGCCGACCGCGGGACCCACATTCTGGATCAATGGTTGGCCGATCTGCGGGCCCGGGGCTTGGCGCTGGATCGCGACGCCTGCCTTCGTTCCGAGGCGCTGATCTGCCGGCCACCGCCGGGCGGCGATCCGCTGGTCTGGATTCACCCGGGGAGCGGCGGGGTGGCCAAGTGTTGGCACCTGGAGGGCTACGAGCAACTGGCGGCCCACCTGCAGGCCCGCGGCCTGGCGGTCCGATTCATGCTTGGGCCGGCCGAAGTGGAGCGCGGCGGACCGGCATTGAGCCGGCGGCTGGCGCGAATCGCGGCGGTGTGTCACCAGGAGGATGTCTGTGATGCCGCCGCCGCCGTGCAACAGGCGGCGCTGTTTATCGGCAACGACGCCGGAATGACTCACGTCGCCGCGGCACTGGGTGTGCCCACCTTCGTGATCTTCCAATCCAGCAATCCGACGGTATGGCGACCCCTCGGACCGCAGGTTGCGGTGTTCGATGCCCGCTGCCCGCCGAAGCCGGTGCTGCAGGATCTGATGGATCGGGCTGCTGCGGTGCTGCGGTGAGCGCTCCGGGCATCAGCAGGCCAGTACGCGGTCAACCACCGCCCCGGCGTCGGCTGCCAGAGCCCGGGCGGTATCCGGCTCACGGGCCTCGGCGATGATCCGCACGATGGGTTCGGTGTTGCTGCCGCGAACATGCACCCAGCGGTCCGGCCAGTCCACGCGCACACCATCGACAACGTTGAGCCGCTGGTCGTGATAGTGCCGGGCCGTTGCGGCCAGTACCTCCTCGATGCGCTGCTGCGGGCAGGTGACCTTGTGCTTGACGATGGCATAGCGCGGGATGCGATCCGCCAAGGTGCCGACCGATCGGCCTTCGTCCGCCAGCAACTGGAGGGTCAGGGCCATGGCAGTGATGCTGTCGCGCACCAGGCCGACACGCGGGTCGATGACCCCACCGTTTCCTTCGCCTCCGATGACGCAATCGTGCTCCCGGATTCCGGCAACGACGTTGGCTTCGCCGACCGCTGTGCGGTGCACCACGCAGTTGCCGCCTGCCTGTTCCGCCAGGTCGTCAATCATTCGCGAGGTCGACAGCGTGGTGGCGGCCGGTCCGGGATGCCGCCGAAACAGGTGGCACGCGGACAGTGCCAGCGTGTATTCTTCACCCAGATAACGGCCGCGTTCGTCGACAATCGCCAGGCGGTCCGCGTCGGGATCCTGGGCAAAGCCGATGTCCGCTCCGGCGCGGCGAACCTCGGCGCCTAGTTCGGTGAGGTGCGGCTCCAGCGGCTCAGGGGGGTGGGCGAAGTTGCCATGCGGCTCCGCGAACAACGGAAACACCCGGCAGCCCAGGGCCTCCAGCAGCAATCGCCCGGCGGCTCCGCCGGCTCCGTGGTTGCTGTCCAACACCACCCGGAAGCGGCGCTGTTCGATGGCGGGTGCGTCGACCACACCCAACACCGCGGCGACATGCTGTTCATCGGCGGTGGGATCGCCGACCACGCGGCCGCGGCGATCGGGTGGCGCCACCCGAAAGCGCCGCTGGTCGCGAATCGACCAGATGGCCCGGGCGGTTTCCAGATCGGGTGCGCTGCCCTCGGGCGACAGAAACTTCAGCCCGTTCCAAGGCGCGGGATTGTGACTGGCGGTAATGATCAGACCGCCGGCGGCACGATGAGCCCGGACCATGAAGGCCACGCCCGGTGTGCTGGTGATGCCCAGATCGATCACCGTGCATCCACAATTGACCAGCGCCGCGCTGGCCGCCTGATACAATTCGGCCCCGCTGGGTCGCGAATCGCGGCCGATGACCACCTCACCGCCCGCCAGGTAGGTCCCCAGGGCGGCGGCGAAGTCGGCGGCGTCCTGCGCAGTGAACCCGTCGCCGACGACACCGCGAATTCCGGAAACGCTGCGGATGAGTTCCATGACGGGCCGTATGGTACCCGGCCCTGGCGGGGCCCGTAAACCCGGCGGCCGGCACGGGCGGCCGTGGCCCGTGGGCCGCACCGGGTGACCTCGCTGCAGGCGCGAGGTCACCCGGACGTGGCGCGAGGGGTCAGCCGTTCTACGACTGGGGCGTGGCTGCGGGCAACTGGGCCCGCTGAATCCGCGATTCGCTCGCAAAGGTGACCGGGCCGGCCATCCGGCCGTTGTGCTGCCGGTCGTGATGCACCGCCGAGCGGCGGGCCCGATCGCGGTCGTGGGCGTGCAGGCCCAATTGCTCCTCCAGTTTCTCAATGATGGGGCGGAGCTTGGCTTCCTGGCCGCCGTCAGGAACGGTCCAGCGCACCGTTCCCTCTACCTGAAGGATCTTGTTCATCTTGGCACAGGCCAGGATGACCGTCGAGTGGTTCTTGTTGCCCATCAGGCGCCCGATTTCGGGAAAGCTCATGTTGGTGTGCTTGCGGGCCAGCCACATGGCGATTCCCCGTGACAGGGCGATGGTCCGCGTCTTCCGCGAACTGTGCAGATCGCCGGGGGTCAGCCCGAAGTAGATGGCCGAAACACTTTCGATGTCGCTGAGCCGCACGATGGGCGCCGTCTTGGTGAGGTGTTCCTGCAGGGCCTGTTGCGCCAAGGCCAGCGAAATCGGCTGCCGGACGACCGAGGAGAACGCCAGCAGCTTCAGCAGGGCGCCCTCCAGTTCGCGGACGTTGCTGGTGATCTTGGTGGCGACGTACTCCAATACCGGCCGGGCGAACTCTTGTCCGATGCGGGTGCACCGCCGTTCCAACACCTCGATGCGCTGCTCCAAGGTCGGGGCGTCGATCTTGACCACCATGCCGGCCACAAAGCGATTGACCAGTTGCTCGGACAGGTTCCCGATGAGCTTGGGATGGGCGTCGGAGACCAGGGCGACCTGTTTCCCGGCGTGGTCGATGGCATTGAACGTGTGCAGGAATTCCTCCTGGGTGGCCTTCTTGTTGGCCAGGAAGTGCACATCGTCGATGAGCAGCACATCCACGGCGCGGAAGCGCTGCCGGAAGGCGTCGCGGTTGTTGCTCTTAATGGCGTAGACAAAATGGTTGGTGAATTCCTCGCCGGTGACGTAGACGCACTTCAGATCCGGTCGGGAGTTCTTGAGCCCGTTGTAGATGGCCTGCAGCAGGTGGGTCTTGCCCAACCCGCAGCCGCCGTGAATGAAGAGCGGATTGAACTGCGTACCCGGCGAATCGATGACGCCCTTGACGCAGGAGTACGCCAACTGATTGCTGGGACCGGTCACAAAGTCGGCCAGTTGGCCGCGGAGCTGCCTGGGGGCGGGGGTCGAGCCGTTGCGGCGGTGTTCGCGGGCCATGCGTTCGGGGTTCTTGGCCATGAACTCCATCTGGGAGTCCAACTGCCGCTTCTTGAGGTTCTTGGCCAGCCCAGGATCGATTGAGAAGCTCAACTCCATGTCCTGCTCGGTGATTTCCTTGGCCGCTTCCAGGATGACCTCCGAGAAATGATTCTCGATCCAGTTCCCGATGAACATGTTCGGCACCCCGACCTTGAGAAAGCCGTCGGTGATGTGAAAACGCGTGGTGTTGTGAAACCATATTTTGTGCCGTTGCGGACCCACCTTCTCCGCAATGAGCGCTTCCAGTTGCAGCAAGACATCCTGACCGACTGTATTCATGCGCACTCCTTCCCCACAACGGTTACGACAATTGAGCCTTCGGACGTCAAAAAGCTGGCTTTGGCAAAACGAGTGACAACTTGAGGTGACCGGCCTCAGGGAACTGTTGGAAGTTGTTCTGCCAACGGTGCGAGAGAATAGCACCGAGGAACACGAGCGTCAATAGGGCTGCCGGGCACTTTCTTATGCACAAGCGTCAAGCACGGTGTGTTCACACGAGTTGCGATCGCAAATAAAATCTTGTTCACCAGTTGACCACAGCGAAGAGCCGGTGTGTGAGAAACAGGTGGAAAACTCCGGTCATGGGTTCGGGTGCAGCGCTCTGATCCAGGCGTGCCGCCGATCGGTTTCCACAAACCCCAGGGCATGATAGATTTCCAATGCGTAATGGTTACGCTGATCGACGGCGAGCAGCACATGATCGCGCCCACAGGCTCGGGTGCGGTCGATGGCGACCTCCACCAGGTGCCGACCCAACCCGTTACCGCGAGCGTCCGGGGTCACGCCGACGTACACCAGTTCAACCGCCGGGCGCAAGGGCACGACCGACATCAGTACCACACCGACTGCCCGGCCGTCAATCTTGGCGAGCAGCCACAGGTCGGGTTGATGGATCCCGGTGTGCCGATGGCTGGTGAGAATATCCTGGATGTCTCGCATGCCGTTCAGACCCGGACAGTCCAGGCTGTCCTGATAGGTCCGCTCGAGCACTGCGGCGAATTCCGCGTGGCAATCCGGGGCGTAGGTCTGCAAGTCGAAGGGGCATCGGACCGGACGGAGGGGCTCGACATGTCGCGAGAGGTATCGCAAGTCGGCGAGGTAGCGAAAGTCGGCGCTGCGCAGAACATGCTCGCGGCCGGAACTGGGTTCCGGAATGACCGCCTGGAGCATCGCCAGATTTCTTTGGCGCCCGCCGCGTTCGATGGCGCCCAAGGCGTCGACCAGGGCTTCCGCGAGTGGGGTGTGCGGCTGGCAGCCGCTCAGTAGCACCATCGCCGTGCGGCCCGGTGATTCGATTCCCAGGCAGGCGCCCACGATCCTGGCCCCACTGGCGATGACGTAATTCCAGGTGACGGTGAGGTTCTGGACGTCAAGGTATTCCCGAAAATGCGCCGCCTGCCGATCGGCCGTAGCCGATGAGGTGGGTTCCTGGGCTAGGCTCAGGCTGAAGGCCGCGGGCCATTCCTGGGGGCGGGTCTCTCGAATTCGCAATCCGCTCATGACCGGGTCACCGGGACACCGAACCGTTGGGTCAACCTTCCGCGGTTACCGCCCCGACGGGACGGGCAAGGCACGGGCCGATTAACGGGGGGGGGGGGCCAGCAATTTGATCGTGCCTCATCTGATATTATAATCTCTGCTGGCTCACGACGATGCGAGCTGAGTTGAGAATTGTGCCCAGCGCCATCACCTCCACGCCGGCGGGCTCGGCTTGCCGGGAGGAATGCTCATGGTCCCGGCCCATCCCGGCGACGCTGAACCCATTGAGATGGCGATTACTTCCGACCTGGAGCGTATCCCCGAGGTGCGAAAGGCCGGCGAAGGTCTGGCGGTGGCGCTGGGCTTCGACGAGGAGGAGGCCAAGATGGTGGCCTTGACCATCGACGAGGCGCTGGCCAACGTCATCCGTCACGGCTACGACAATAAGCCAGGACAGCCGATCCAGGTGTTCATGTCCGAGATCCGCGATGCCAATGGGCGCGGGATTCAAATCGTGATGAAAGACCGGGCCCGCAAGGTGGATCCCAGCCAGATTCGCGGCCGATGTCTGGATGACATTCGCCCCGGCGGATTGGGCGTGCATCTCATGCGGACGGTCATGGACGAAGTCACCCATACCCCCGCAGCGCAGGGCATGATCCTGACCATGACCAAATACTTGAAACGCCCGGCAGAAAGTCACTGAGCGTGGATGCCCATGATGTGATTGTGGTCGGCGCCGGTCTCAGCGGAGCCACGGCGGCCACCGTGCTGGCCCGCGAGGGTCATGACGTGTTGCTGCTGGAGCGCCGCAATCTCGGTCAGGCGGCCCCTCGGCTCGATTGGATCAGCCCGCACGCCGGCCGAATTGTGCAGGGCCTGGGCGGTTCGGCGGACGATCTGCGCGCGGTCCCCGTGGCCCGCTGCGAGTTCTACCTGGCGGACTGGACGCGGTCCGTGACGCCCAAGTTGCCCGACCCGCCGGCAGCCATCATTGATTACCCGCAGGCTGTGCGGCGGCTGCTCGAGCTGCTGGTCGCCGCACCGGCCGCGACGGTGTGTGACCAGGCCGAGGTCGTGCGGATCCACCCCGGCGAAAATCACGTTCGCGTCGTATTGGCCGATCGCAGCGAACGGGTCGGCCGCTTGCTGCTCTTGACCAGCGGAAGCAGCATCGCACTGCTCGACGACCTGGGCCTGAGCCTGCGCCTGACGCCGGACGGGGGCGTCTGGCAGGCGGATCGCCAAGGCGCCCTGGCAAAACCGTCTCCTGAGGCTTGCATGGATGTGGTCTTCGGCGTCGGCGATCCCGCAGGATTTGCCCTGCGCCTGGTTTGTCAGGATCAGGCCGCCGTGAGTGTCGCGGTGCCCGGATCGGCAGCGCGGGCTCGGCGGGAATTGGAGTCGGTGGTGCAACACTTTGTTCAAGCCGGACGGTTGCCGTCCGAATGGGCCCGGAAATCCGTCGCGTCAGATCCGACCTGGAGCCCTACCGGGATGGCGCTGGAAATGGACAACCACGTGTCCAAACGGGCTGCCGTCTGCGGACACGCCGGTGGGTTTGTCTGCGCGTACACCAACGAAAGCGTTTATCCCAGCATGTGGTCGGCACAATTGGCCGCCCAGGTGTTCGCAACGGCGTTGGGCAGCCCCCATCCCCAAGATCAGCTACGTGAATTTGATTGCATGTGGCGCATGTCGATGGCCGAGTACCTGAGGGCCCCCCACGCCGATGCCAAGTCAATCCTTCCGATGGTGTTCTCCAACCAGCAGATGGCCGACCGCATGCTCGAGGCCTTCATGCACGGCACGAACTTCTAGTCAGGCCCGATAACCCCGTCGCCGGTCATAGCTTATGGCCCGATAACCGCTGTGAAATTTTCCGTGCGGCGTCGCGATTCGCGGGACCTTTCGTTCAAGTGGGTCGCGGGCTCGCGACGATATTGATACTGGTACAATACACACAGAGGCGGGGCGATGGATCGTCCCAGGGCATTGTCCATTGGAGCCCACCTTCCATCCTCACGATCGATTCATGGATGAAACGAAGTGAGCCGGGGCCGCAGGGGCGGATCCGAGGCGGAGTCGTTGCCGTTGTGTGTTCCGTGAATTCGGGCCTCGACCCAGGCCCCTCTGATTGTCGGTTCCGCACGATCGCCGCGTGGGAGCCCAGAGGAGAGGAGCACATGATGAACTACATCTCAAATGTCGGCGATCAGGTTCGAGCGGATCGGGTTCAGCCTCAGCCGCGTCCCAAAGTGCCGCCGGCCGACGCCACCCGCGAGGACGCCGGTGTCGCGCGCACCGACCAGGCCGAAATCTCGGACATTGGGCAACTGCTGAGCGTTGCCAAGGACTTGCCGGATATTCGGGCCGACAAGGTGGCCAAGATTCGGACGGCCATTGAGCAGGACCCCGAGCGGTTCATTCGCGATCGGCTGGACGCCACGGTGGATCGACTGTTCGCGGAGCTGCGCCGCGACTAAGTCGCAAGCCATGCACTGTGATTCTAGGTTCGGGGGCTGTGGGGCGACCCACGGCCCCTTTTTCCATGAGGCCCTACTGACCCCGCCGCGCTTTCGGGTATAGTGACCGTGTGATGAACCGCGATGCCACCACCACCAAGTCGCTGGCCAAGGCCGAGTTCGAGGCCTGGGCCCGGACCTACGACCGCTCCCTGTTGAACCACTTCCTGTTCCGGCCGTCGTACAATACCTTTATGGAAGAACTGGCCCGGTGGCAGCAACGGCACCACCGGCCGTTCGATCTGCTGGACATCGGCTGCGGCACCGGCTCGTTCACCCACATGATCGCGGTGTCCAACCTGCAGGCCCGCTATCTGGTCGGGCTGGATTACGCCATGAACATGTGCCAGCAGGCCCACGCCAAAGCCCAACTGCGCCCCGCGGACGACCACGTCCGGTTTCTCAACGGCGACAGCGAACACCTCCCGTTTCGGTCAGGCAGCTTCGACATCATCACCTGTGCCAACTCGTTCCATCACTATCCGCACCAGCAGACCGTGGTCAACGAGATGCGGCGACTGCTGCGGCCCGGCGGCAGCTTGATGATCATCGACGGCTTCAGGGACAACATCATTGGCTGGATGGTGTTCGACGTGATCATCACCGCCATCGAGAAGTCGGTGTTCCACGCCCCGTGGAAGACCATGCGGGCCTATTTTGAGAAGGCCGGGTTTGCCGAGGTCCACCATCGCAAGTTCAACCTGGTGTTCCCGGCGTTCATCACCGTGGGAACCGCTTCCGGCGGTTGAGTGGGCTTGAAGGGCGCTGTCGCTCATGAGATGCGGGTGGCATGATGGCTGAGGCAGGGCCTGGCAAACAGATCGCAAACCTCATGCGGCTGATCGACATCTCGCGGCAGATGGGTGTGACCCTCGAACTCGACCCGCTGCTCAAGAGCATTGAGCAGGCCGCCTTGCAGGTTCTGAACTGTGAGCGGGCCAGCGTCTTTCTGTACGACAAGGCCACCCGCGAGCTGTTCAGCAAAGTTGCCACCGGCGTCGAGATCATCCGCTTTCCCGCGCATACCGGCATCGCCGGCGAAGCGGCCCAATCGGGCAAGACCATCAACGTGCCCGATGCCTATGCCGATCCGCGGTTCAATCCGGCGGTGGACAAGAGCACCGGATACCGCACCCGCAACATGCTGGCCTTGTCCATGACCGGCTACGACAACGAACTGGTCGGCGTGCTGCAGGTGTTGAACAAGGCCCAAGGTTCGTTTACCCCTGAGGACGAACAATTGGCCGAAACGCTCAGCGCCCTGGCCGGGGTGGCCATTCAGCGGCAGTTTCTGCTCGAGGAACAAGCCGAAAAGCGCAAGCTGGAACGGGATCTGGATCTGGCCCGCCAGATCCAGCAGGGCTACCTGCCGAAGTCCGATCCCCGGGTGCCCGGCTTTGATATCGCCGGCTGGAATCGTCCTGCCGACCAGACCGGCGGCGATGCGTACGATTTCATCCCGACCCACAACGGGCAGCTCGGGCTGCTCATCGCCGACGCCACCGGGCATGGCATCGGGCCCGCCCTGATGGCGGCCGAGTGCCGAGCATTGCTGCGGGCGTTGGCGGGGACCACCGCCGACCTGAGCACCCTGATCACCAAGGCCAACGCGGTGCTCACCGACGACCTCCAGGATGGCCGGTTCGTGACCGCCTGCCTGGCCCTGTTGGACGCCAAAGAGTCAACCATCCGCCTGGTCAGCGCCGGGCATGGACCATTGATCCGTTACATCGCTGCCGAGGATCGGTTCATCGAGCTGGCCGCGACTACCCTGCCGATGGGCATCACCCACGAGTTCCCGTGCGACGGTCACGAATCATTCAGCCTGGCTGCGGGCGACTTCTTTATTTTGGTCACCGACGGCTTCACCGAGTGGAGCCGTCCCGACGGTGAACAGTTCGGCATGAAGCGGCTCTTGAAGGTGGTCCGCGACCACCGCAACCTGCCCTGCCGGGAGATTATCCAGATGCTCCATGGCACGGTGCTCCGCTTTGCGGCGGGGGCGCCTCAGGAAGACGATCTGACCGCCATCCTGGTTAAGAAGACCTGATCTGCCGGCCGCCGGCCGGGGCTGTCGATCAGCGGCGCTTACGCGCCTGCTGGCGGGTCTTGGACTTGGTGTTGGTCTTTGAGGCCGACTTCTTGCGCACGGTAGCGCCTGCCGCCTGCCTGGTGTTGCTGGTCTTCGACTGGGTTTTCTTGCGGGTGACGGTCTGCTTCCTCTTCGGGGTCGTAGTCTTTTTCTTGAGGGCCGCCTTCTTCTGGGCGGCGGCCTTCTTCAATTGCTGGGCCTTCTTCTGGGCCGCCTTCTTCTGGGCGGCTTCCTTCTTCTTCTGGGCCTCGAGCTTCTTCTTCTCGGCGGCGGCTTTGGCCTTCTCGCGCTTGCGGATTAGGGCCAGCTTCTTCTTCTCCGCCTCGCGGCGCTTCTTTTCGGCCTGCTTGAGCTTGCGTTTCTTCTCGGCTTCCGCGGCGGCGATCTTGGCTTGGCGTTCCTCTTCCTCGCGCTCCCGCTTGCGAATGGCCTCTAGCTTGGGCTGGGGGATCTTGGCCTCGATTGGCAGGATGCGCAGCTCGCCGTAGTCGTTTTCCTGCTCCGACAAGCTGGCCAGCGCCGTCTCGGCATCCTTGCGCTCGATGGTCTTAAGCAAGACCACATTGAACCCATCGGACTCCGCCACCAGCTTCCAGATGAAGGGGATCGGTTCCTTGTTGCCAGAACTCCTTGATGGCGCTGGTGTTGCGGTTTCCGTCGCGGTATTCTCGACTTCGCTCTTTTTTGCTCGTTTAACCATAGGTTACTGCCGTCGCATAAGTTAAGGGCGGAAGTGCCAAATGTCCAGACGATCCGCCCCACTTTCGTTCGGTTGGTTACCCGGGTGCCTCGCCCTCCCTGGACGCCGGGCGGTTGACGCGGGTTGGGATGCATTGGGTGGCACCCCGGCGGTTGCCTGCCAGGGGGTGGCGAGTCGGCCCTGTCGGTGCAGCCCACTGACGGTCCTTCTCGTCCCAGCCTGAACCCGCTCAGGTGCCGCCACGCGGGCCACGCGGGGCACGCGGGGGGGGGTGTTTCAAAGCGGCCAGCGCATCGGCTATCATGCATTGCGAGGTGTTGCCGCTCATCGCTCAGCGGTGGGCAAGCGGTCCAGCACGGGCTTTCTGCCGGGGGGGGGTCGCTTGCCCGATTCGATCTACGCCCGCCGCCAGGAAGTTACAAGCAACGCGGAATCTTGAACCCAAGCGAAGACCGTTCCGCTGGATGCCAGAGATGATCGTGCCCGACCCCCAACAAGCGCCCCAGGCAACCCTCCGGCGCCACGGGACGCTGACCGTCGAGTTCGCCTACCGCTTGGAATTCACCCATGGCGCCTTCGAACCCGGCAACCCCCTGTTGGCTGACACCCTGGTCGCGTCGGGCCCCGGGCCGGCAGCCGCGGTCGTGTTCGCCGACCAGGGGGTTCTGGATCGCCGGCCGAACCTGCCGCACGAGGTCCGGCACTACCTGGACCAGCAGCCGCGACGGATTGCGATGTGCGGCGAGGTCTGGGCGGTGCCCGGCGGGGAGCA
The DNA here is from genome assembly GCA_964619935.1 of uncultured Planctomycetales bacterium. Taxonomy (GTDB): domain Bacteria; phylum Planctomycetota; class Phycisphaerae; order UBA1845; family CAIVHJ01; genus CAZUGO01. The sequence continues at coordinate 110,321 of CAZUGO010000032.1, forward strand.
GGCCAAGAACGACCGCGTGGTGGTCGACACCATCCTGGCCTGCATCGATCGGGCGCACCTGTGCCGGCAGTCCTACGTCATCTGCATCGGGGGTGGCGCCGTCCAGGATGTCGTGGGCTTTGCCGCCGCAACCGCTCATCGCGGGATTCGTTTGATCCGGCTGCCCACCAGCACCTTGTCGCAAACCGACTCAGGGGTCGGGGTCAAGAATGGGATCAATGCCTTCTCCAAGAAAAACTACCTGGGGACCTTCAGCGTGCCTTGGGCGGTGATCAACGATGTCGGCTTCCTGGCCACGCTGAGCGATCGCGATTGGCGGTGCGGCTTCAGTGAGGTGGTCAAGGTGGCTCTGATGAAAGATGCCGAGCTGTTTGAACAGACCGCGGCCGCCGCGACCCGATTGGCCGGCAGAGATTGGGGGTCGGCCCTGCCGATCATCCAACGCTCGTGCGAGTTGCACTACGAGCACATCGCCGACGGCGGCGATCCGTTTGAACGGACCACCGCGAGACCGCTGGACTTCGGCCACTGGGCCGCCCACCGCCTCGAGCAGCTGTCGCATTTCGACTTGCGGCACGGTGAAGCGGTGGCCATCGGTGTGGCCTTGGACGTGGTCTACTCGGCATTAAGTGGGTTTCTGGACTGGGACTCCGCGGAACGGATCATGCGCTGCCTCGAACGCCTGGGCTTCGCGGTGTACGACGACCACATGGCTGACCGCGAGGCGCTGTGGACCGGCATCGCCGAATTCAGAGAGCATCTCGGTGGGCGCCTGCATATTTCCATGTTGCGCGGCATCGGCCAGGGCTTCGAGGTGCACGAGATCGATCGGGAGCGGATGGGTCAGGCGGTCGACTACTTGGCCCGCCGATAGACAACCTCCGGCTCATGGACTAGCATGAATCCACCGGCATTCCGCGGAACTGCAGAAACGAGGCTTTGCCCATGACCGTCCCGCAATCGACCTGCCCGCTGTCGCGCCCGCAGGTTCTGGAGCAGTATTATCTCGAACACCGCGCCAAGCTGATCGACATCGCCGCCTTCCTCGACCGGGTGGACCGCGCCGGGCCGCCGCCGCCGGTTGAGGACTTTCGCCTGGCAGCATTCGTGGCGGCCCTGGGCCTGCTGGTCGACGGCGGCGGAGCGCGGGCTCGGCGGGTGCTGGAGCTGTTCAGCGATCCGTCAACCGCGTTGCGGGATGCGGCCACCGTCAAGGGCGCCTGCGGGGCGGCACCCGGCGCTCGATCCTCAGGACCATGAGCTATATCGATCCCCATATTCATATGGTCTCGCGGACCACCGACGACTATCAGCGGATGTCCCAGGCCAATTGTGTGGCGATTACCGAGCCGGCGTTCTGGGCCGGCTTCGATCGCAGCTCGGCGCAAGGGTTCTACGACTACTTCCGCCACCTGACCACCCAGGAACCCGCCCGGGCGGCCGCCTACGGCATTCGTCACTTCTGCTGGATCTGCATCAACGCCAAGGAGGCCGAGGATGTCGGGTTCGCCCGCGAGGTGATCGCGCTGGTGCCCGAGTTCCTGGACCGGCCCAGCGTGCTGGGCGTCGGCGAGATCGGGCTGAACAAGAACAGCCGCAACGAAATGACCATCCTGGAGGAGCAGATTGCCCTGGCCGACCGCCACCATCAGATGATCTTGATCCACACGCCGCACCTCGAGGATAAGTTGAAAGGGACCCGCCTGATCATGGATGCCATTGCCCGCAACGGGCGGATCGATCCGGGGCGGGTGCTGATCGACCACGTCGAGGAGCACACCGTCTGCGAAGTGCTCGACCGCGGCTTCTGGGCCGGGATGACGTTGTACCCCGAGACCAAGTGTACGCCACAGCGGGCCGCGGACATTTTTGAAATGGTCGGCACCGAGCGGCTGTGCATGAACTCCGCCGGCGACTGGGGACCCAGTGATCCACTGGCGGTGCCCAAGGCCTGCCGTGAGCTGGCCCGCCGCGGTCATCCGACCGAGACCATCGCCCGGGTATCCTTTCACAATCCACGGGCTTTCCTGGGGCAGTGCCCCAAATTCAGCATCGATGACTGATCCGCGTGGTCATGCCCCCCAGGTCGGCTATTGCACCAATGTGCACAGCGGCGCCGACTGGACTCAAGCGCAGGCCAACCTGAAGCGCCATGCCCTGGCGGTCAAGCAGCGGGTCAGCCCGGATGCGCCCATGGGCATCGGTTTGTGGGTCTCGGCGCGCACCGCGGCCGAATTGCTGGCCTGCGACCCGCAGCAGCGCTTCTCCGAATGGTTGGCGGAACAGGGCTTGCTGCCGTTCACCATCAACGGTTTTCCGCAGAACGACTTTCATCAGCCGGTGGTCAAGCATGCCGTCTACCGCCCGGACTGGCGCGACCGCCGCCGGCTGGACTACACCTGCGATCTGGCTCGGCTGCTGCACGGTTGGCTGCCCGCGGGAATGACCGGCAGCATCTCGACCCTGCCCGTCGGGTGGGGTCGCGATTGGCCCGCGGCCGATCTGCAGGAGGCTCGGCGCCATCTGCTGCAGATGGCGGAATTCCTCGAAGCCCTTGAAGATCGCCACGGCCGGCTGATCCACCTGGACCTCGAACCCGAGCCCGGCTGCGTGCTCCAGACCGCCGGCGACGTGGTGACTTTCTTCCAGGAGGTGTTGCTCACCGGCGAACCTGAAGCGCGGGTTCGGCGCTATGTGCGGGTCTGCCACGACGTGTGCCATGCTGCGGTGATGTTTGAAGATCAGGCCGAGGTGCTGGCCGCCTACCGCGGTGCCGGCATCGCGGTCGGCAAGGTCCAGGTCTCGGCGGCGCTGCGGGCCCGCTTCGAGGGCCGCAGCCCGCGGCAATGCCGGGCCGTCGCCGACCAATTGTGGGCCTTTGAAGAACCGCGCTACCTGCACCAGACCACCATTCGGGCGGCGGGGGGTGCCGTCCGGTTCTACGAGGATCTGCCGCTGGCCCGTGCCGATCAGCAGCGGGATCATCCGCTGACCGGGGAATGGCGGGTCCACTTTCATGTGCCGATCTATCTCGAACAATGCGGCGCGGTCGACACCACCCGGCGGGCCATCATCGATTGCCTGGAGTCGCTGGCCGGCTCGTCCGAAGTGCTGCACTACGAGGTGGAAACCTACGCCTGGGGGGTTCTGCCGGAGCACCTGCGCGAAGCAGAGTTGGCCGCGGGCATCGCTCGAGAGTTGACCTGGTTGAGCGGCATCATGAAAGGAATCCAGGACTGAGCGGGCACGCTTCCCACCTGCGCAACTACCTCGAATTGGCCAGGGTGTCCAACCTGGGCACCTGTGTGACCAACGTGCTGGTCGGTTGCGCTCTGGCTGGTGCCGCGGCCGACTGGCGGACCGTGGCGGGCGTCAGCCTCGCCGTGGTCCTGTTGTATTTTGCCGGCATGGTGCTCAACGATGTGGTCGATGTCGAGTTCGATCGCCGCGAGCGCCCGCAGCGCCCGATCCCGTCGGGTCGAGTGCCCATCGGCCAGGCCCGCGGGGTGGTGGCGGTGGCCATGATCCTGGCCCTGGGACTGATGGCTGGGTTCGGCGGTGCCGCGTTGGTCGGAGCTGCGGCCCTGGTCGGTGCCATCGTGGCCTACGACGTCTGGCACAAGCGGCACCCATGGGCGGTTGTGCTGATGGGGGCCTGCCGCGGTCTGGTCTACGTTCTGGCCGCCATTGCGGTCGGCGGAGCGCTCGAGGTTCCGCGGCTGGCTTGCTTCGCCGGCGCGCTGACTCTATATATCGCCATCGTCACGATGATCGCGCAGCGCGAGCATGGCGTGGCGCTCGGGGGTCGCGGCGGCCTGGTGCTGCTGCTTCCGGTGGTACTGGCGCTGCCGCTGACCGTGACCCAGCCGCGGCAGCCCGCCTTTGCGCTGGTCGCCGGCGCGCTGTTGCTGGCGTGGTTGGCGCGCTGCGGTTGGCACGTGCGCGGTGCGGTTCCACGGCCGGTCCGGACGGTGTTGGGCCTGCTTGCCGGCATCTGCCTGGTGGACGCGTTTTACTTGACCTTGCTGGATCGTCCGGAGTGGGCCGCCGTCGCCGGAGTCGCCTTCGGGACCACCTTGTGGGCCCATCGCCGGATTGCTGGAACCTGAGTGCGCCATGGCACATCCCACCGCGGTCATTCTGGTTGTCGGACTCAATCGGTCCTTGATCAGCGACGCCACTCCCCATTTGCAGCGCTTCAGCCGGGGCGGCTGTGTGCGGCGGTTGCGTCCGGTACTGCCGGCGGTGACCTGCAGTGTGCAGTCCAGCATGCTGACCGGTCTGCCGCCGGCCGGCCACGGCGTGGTGGGCAACGGCTGGTACGACCGCGTGCTTGCCGAAGTGCAATTCTGGAAGCAGTCCAACCATCTGGTCGGCGGCGAGAAGGTCTGGGATGCCGCCCGTCGCAGAGACCCGACGGTCCGTTGTGCCCAGTTGTTCTGGTGGTACAACATGTACGCCGCCGTGGATTACGCCGTGACGCCGCGGCCGTGCTACAAAGCCGACGGCCGCAAGATACCGGATTGCCATACCCAACCCGCCGACCTTCGGGACCGGCTGACCCAACGGCTGGGGCCGTTCCCGTTGTTCCAGTTTTGGGGGCCGGGGGCAACCATCCAGTCCAGCCGCTGGATTGCGGATGCCGCCCGGCTGGTGTACGACTGGCACCGCCCGACGCTGAATCTGGTGTACCTGCCGCATCTGGACTATTCCCTGCAGAAGCATGGCCCCGATCATCCGCAGGTCACCCGGGCGGCCGCTGAGGTTGACGCCGTCGCCGGTGAGCTGATCAATTCCTTTCAGGCGGACGGCGTGCGGGTCATGGTGCTCAGCGAATACGGCATCGAGGCGGTCGACAGCGCGGTGGCCGTCAACCGGGTGCTCCGCGAGCACGGGCTGCTCCAGGTCCGCGAGGAGCAGGGCCGCGAGCTTCTGGACGCCGGCGGCAGTGCCGCCTTTGCCGTGGCCGACCACCAGGTCGCCCACGTCTATGTGCGCTCGGCCGATTCGATCCCCGCCGTAGCGGAATGGTGCCGCGGGATTCCGGGAGTGGAACAAGTCCTGGCGGGTCCGGACCGTGCTGCCGCGGGGTTGGACCATCCGCGCTGCGGAGAACTGGTGCTGGTGGCCGAGCGCCGCCGCTGGTTCAGCTACGATTACTGGCAGGATGACCGGCGTGCGCCTGATTTTGCCCGCACGGTGGATATTCACCGCAAACCGGGTTACGACCCGCTGGAGCTATTCATCGATCCGGCGTTGCGCTGGCCCGCATGGTCAATCGGGTGGCGGCTGCTGCGGCGGCGCCTGGGCATGCGGACGCTGTTGGATGTCATCCCGCTGAACACGACGCTGGTCCGCGGGTCGCACGGCCGGGTGGACTTGCCGGTCGATCTCCAACCCCTGCTGATCACCACCCACGATCGCGGCACCGCCGGCGACCCACTGCCCTGCCAGGCGGTCAAACAGATTATTCTGGATCATCTGTTTCAGGATTGATCGGGACAATCAGTCGGAAGCCCATGCCCCCCCGAGGCCAAGACACCGGCCCGTGGTTTGGTGACCAACCACGGGCCGGGTGGATTCCTGCCTGGCGGCAAGCCCTTCGTCATTCAGTCATGGATGCGTTCATTCATTACATCCACTCAGTCACCCAGTACCTGCAGGCATTCGCACTACAGGGGGGCGCACTCGTCAAAGCCGTCGCCGTCGGAATCCGGCAGACAGGTATTGCTCGGGCAATCGGCATTCTGCACACACGGACATGGTCCCCAGTTGCCCAGCAGTTGGGCCAGGTCGCTGGCGTCGACGTTGCCGTCGGGCTGGAAGTCCATCGGCTTGAACACATCCTGGCCGACGGTCACATCGCAGATGTCATACGGTCCCCAGTTGCCGAGCAGCCGGGCCAGGTCGTCGGCGCCGACCGTCCCGTTGGGGCCGCCCTGCGGACCGCCGCCGAGGTCCCACTTACAACTAGCTTGCGGAGTCAACAGCTCGTAAGACATGTTGGTGTCCGGCAGTTGCGGACCCCACTGATAGCGCCACAGATCCGGCTGCGGCATGACCAGTTCACCGGCCACGACATCCTGGAAACAGCCCAGGGCGCTGCTGTGCCAGGCCCAGAAATCGCTGTCGGTGGTCTTGCCGGTCTCTTGCTGAAGGCACAGCGAGCCGCCGCCCAGGCAACACACTTCCGGCGGGAACTGCTCGCTGAGACACTCCCAGGCGCTGCACTAATTAACAATCGAGGACTGCTCCGATGAGGCGGGGGGTTCGCTGTCCTGGGCGGCGCGCATCGTAGTAGCGCCCGCGTCAGCCAGCCGCAGCATGATTGGCTCGGGGCACACTGGAACCCGTCGCCGTCAAGCCGGCCGAGGGCCGAACCGAGCGGTACCATCCCCTTCTTCAGGAGGCGCTTGGGTTGCCGAAGCAGGCAGGCTGGACACAATCGCCACCGTTCGCGATCTACGGCTGCGGTCGATCGTGGATGCGTCCGATGAGCCTCAAGAGCCCATCCAGAATCGTCAGCGGGTGAGGCGGGCAGCCGGGAACATAAAGATCGACCGGCAGCACATCCTCGACGCCGTTGAGCACATCGGGGCTTTCACGAAACGGGCCGCCGCTGATGGCACAGGCGCCAACGGCGATCACGACTCGGGGTTTGGGCACGGCATCGTACGTCCCCAGCAGGGCTGCATGCATGTTTCGGGAGATCGCCCCGGTGACCAGCAAACCATCGGCGTGACGGGGCGATGCAACGAACTGAATGCCGAAACGAGACAGATCCCAGCCCACCGTGTTCAAGACGTTCGTATCGAGGTCACAGGCGCTGCAGCTCCCCGCACACACCTCGCGCAGCCGAAGGGCGCGGCCGAGAATGCGATGCAGTTCATCGGCCATGCGATCGGCCCGCTGCAACGCGCCGCCCGTGAGCACGAGATCGGCGCGGCGCGACGTGGCCATGCGGTGATCTTGGGTGTAATGGAGGGCGCCCTCAGGACAAGCGTCGACGCATTCCGTACAGAACAGGCACCGCCCCAGGTCGAGCGTCAAACCCGCGCCCGTGCCGATCGCCTGAGTCGGGCAGGCTTGGGCACAGGCGCTGCAGTCGTCCGGGCACCGGGTCGCATCAATCTCGGGTCGGCCGCGGTAGCGCTCGGGAAGCACGGGCAGCTCCAGCGGAAACGAGGTGGTGCGGTGCCCCTGATGCAGCCGCGTCTTGAGGATTTGCAGCATGGTTTTCCCCGATTCGTCGCTGCGGCCCGGGCCGCTCGCCGCCGCCCTTACAGGTCGTGACCGGCGTAACTGAGGTTGAAGCTCTTGTTGCACACGGGAAAATCCGAGATCGCCATACCACGGAGTGCCAGCGCCAGGCCCAACCAATTGTGAATCGACGGGTCCTTGGCCTTCATGAAGGCCAGATTGCCCGCCTCGTCCGAAATGGCGACGTACATCGCCTCACCCCGCCAGGTTTCCGAGGCGCCAAATGCCATTGAATTCGGCTTCAGGCGGCCGAGGGGTTTCCGCGTCGGGCCCGCGGGGACACTACCAAGCAGTTCCAACAGGAACTCCAGCGAGCGCTGGACCTCGAGCCAGCGGACGGCGGCGCGGGCGTAGACGTCGCCCGTCGTTTCGACGGCGATCGGAATGTGGCTGAACTGAAACACGCCGAAAGGATGATCACAGCGCACGTCGCGGCGACACCCGCAGGCCCGGGCCGCCGGCCCCACCATGCCGATCGCTTCGGCTTGCTCGTGGGTCAGGACCCCCACACCCTCGAAGCGCGCCAGCACCGAAGACTGGGAGAACATCAAGTCCAGCACTTCCAACGTTTCGGATCGCAAGCCCTCCAGCCGCCGTCGCAGGCGCTCAGCGCTCTCGATCGACAGATCGAACCGCACCCCGCCGGGTCGCAGCAGATTGCGGCCGAACCGGCTGCCGCAGAGTTCGAGGGTCAGGTTCAGATACTCACCGCGAAGCCGGCCGAGGTACGCCGCTGCCGGCAGAAAGGCGACGTCGGTACACAGGGCCCCAAGATCGCCGACGTGATTGGCGAGTCGTTCCAGCTCCAAGGCGATCCCGCGAATCGCGGCCGCACGCAGGTTGATCTTCTCGCCCGCGAGGGCTTCCAGCGCCCGGCAATAGGCCAGCGCATGACCGATCGACGCATCGCCGGCCACGGTTTCGGCGACGAGGGCCGAGCGCGCGGCATTCGGATGGAGCAGAAGCCGCTCGGCTCCGCGATGCTGATAACCCAGCATGATTTCCAGGTGGAGCACTTCCTCGCCGTGGCATTGGAAACGGAAGTGTCCGGGCTCGATGATCCCCGCGTGGACGGGCCCCACGGCCACCTCGTGCACTTCCTGTCCTTCGACGCGGTAGAAGGGATAGTCGCCGGGGATCGTGCGATCGGCAGCAAACGCCCCCCAAGGTGCCGGCGTTCCGTCGTCGGTCGCGTGGTAGCGCAGCGGCTTGAGCCAGGGGTGGCCGATCGGATGCACGCCGTATTGCTCGGCGATTTCGCGCTCAAATGCCTGCGCAGCCGGCCACTGTTGGGCGATCGATGGGTAGGCGAGGACCGGCGGTCCGCCCGACTCGAGGCCCTGGACATCGGTCGCGCATACTTCAATGCGACTTGCGGAATCATAGGCCAGGAAGGCGCACAGGCGGACCCGGTCTGAAGCAACCCGCCGGCCGAATAGCTGCGCCAGCCGCCCGCCACGGGCCCGGCCGGCCACGACGTGAGCCGCGAACCCATCCGCGGGCACCGACGGGACGGCGCCGAGTTCCACGGACTGTCCTTGGCGAATAACCAGCCAGCCGCCGTTGTCGGTCACGGGTGCACCTCCGCGGGGGTCGCACAAGCCACGACTTCGACAGTGGGATGGTAGAGCGAGTCGGCCGCACGCACCAATGCCCCGCGCACACCCGCAGGCTGATACGCTCCGAGCCCAAAACCCAGAACGAGGAGCGCCGTCGCGGCACCCAGCATGGTCAGGCGTCTCCAGCGTTGGGATGGCGCCTCCAAGGCACTCACCGGGGTTCCCTCGGGCGGTTCGCCGAAGATCATCGGCAGCATGGCCGTCATCATGCCGACGAAGACCACCGCGAGCGTCACGACAAAGAGCGCCAAGACCCACCAGCGATCGTGCTGGGCCGCGGCCAACACGATTCCCAGCTCACTGAAGAACATGCCGAAAGGGGGCAACCCGCAGGTGGCGCAGAGCCCCGCGAGCAACAGCAGGCCGGCCAGGGGACTGCGCACGAGCGTTCCTCGAACGTTTCGGATGTCGTTGGTCTCATACAGGCGCCAAATGAAGCCCGCCATGAAGAAGAGCGCCCCTTTGTTCAGCATGTTGTGCATGGCGTGCAGCATGCTGGCGTAGCTGCCCGCCGTCCCGAGCCCGACGCCGACAACCATGACGCCCATGTGTTCCACGCTCGTGTAAGCCAGCAGGCGGCGATAATCATTGTTGCCGACCACGAAGATCGCCGCGGTGGCGATGGAAAACAAGCCGAAGACGATCAGCCAAGAACCGGCGAAGGTGGCCAAGCCGGCGGCGGCACAGACCTGGAACAACCGCAGAATGCCGACCAGGGCTCCGAGCGTCATCCCGCCGGCCATCAACGCCGCGCTGGGAGGCGGTGACTCCCCGTAGGCATCCGGTTTCCAGCTATGGAGCGGCGCCAGCCCCATCTTCGTCCCGAAGCCCACCAGCCCCAACAGGAAGCCGACCCGCAGCCAGATGGGATCGAGACTCGTGGCGTGCCGCGCCAGGTCGCCGAGCGTCAGGGCGATGGCCGCGTCGTTTCGGGTCGTGGCCAGCGCCACGCAGAAGATTCCGAGCAGCGCGAGCGCCACGCCGACCGAATTCATGAGCAGGAACTTCCAGGTCGCTTCCAAGGCCCGCGGGCCGAGCCGGAAGTAGATCAGCGGGGTGGTCGCCAGCGACGCGGACTCCAATGCCACCCAGAGCAAGCCCAGGTGCTGACTGATGCACAGCAGGCTGAGCGCCGCGAGCAGGCCCAGGATGCACGCCAAGAAAACCCGCTGCGAAACCAGTTGCTTGCGGTGATAGCCCACGAAGTAGATCGTCGTGGCGGCGAACAGGATACTGATGAACGTCAGGATCAAGTGCCCCAGCGGATCAAGCCCGAACCCGTCGCCCGGTCGCGGTGCTTCCGCCGCGGGCCAGGAACGCAGGGCCACTGCGAGATGGGCCCAAGCCCCGGCCACCAACGCGGCCAGGCGCAGCGGCGACGTGGGCAACACCAGGCACAGCACGCCAAATACCAGGGGAAGTGCGACCAGGAGCAGCAGCGTCACGTTACGATTCCCTTAGTGAATCCAGCAGGTGGGTGTCGATGTGGTCGAACTCCCGCCGGATCTGGTAAACCACGATCGCCATGATGAACACGCCCACAAAAAGGTCGAGCAGGATTCCCAACTCGACGAGCAGCGGCATCTGCTTGATCAGCAGCAGCCCGAGGATAAAGACCCCGTTTTCGAGGACCAGAAAGCCGATGACCTGGGTGATCGCCTTCAGGCGGCTGACCAGCGTGAGCAGGCCCAGCAGCAGCGTTGCGAGCGCGACGGGCACGATCAGTCCTGACACCGGCGGCGTCGGCAACGGCAGGCGCGTCGCAACCGCAAAGCTCCCGATGACCAGCAGCGCCCCCACAAAGACGGAGGCGGTGAAGCCGATGAACGGCTCGACTTCACGGTGCACCTCGCCCGTGCGAATGATTCGCAGGAGCATGTGGGGGATCACGATGACTTTGATCGCGATCGTGCCCAGGGCAATCACCACCGCATGCAGACCCGGCGGCTCGCCCTCCAAGACCTCCGCCGCCGGCGGCAGGAACGCGAGCAGCAGGCTCTGAAGCGCGAACAGCCGCACCCCGGTGGCCAATCGGCTGACGGCGAGCATGCCCAGGTTCAGCAGGATGACCAGCACCAGGACGCAATCGATTACGGTGTGCCCGCTCATGCCATGCTCCGCGTCAGGGTTAAGGCCGCGGCCAGCGCCGCCAGCACGGTGGCACCCGCCAGCAGCAGGGGCACTCGGTTCAAGCGCAGGCGCGCCATGGTTGATTCGATGACGCCGACCAGGGCGGCCAAGCCGAATAGTTCGAGCACGCGCAGCGGCGTGTCGATCCACGGCGGCCAATCCGGATGGGGGAACGCCGCATGGAGCAAGATCGAAGCCAGAAGCAAGAACTTGAGCGCCGCCGCGTAGGTGATGTACGCCAGATCCGGACCGCTATGGTCGAGGACCATGACTTCGTGGATCATGGTGAGTTCCAGGTGGGTCGCCGGGTCGTCCACCGGCACGCGGCAGGTCTCGGTCAAGAGCACGATCAGCAGGGCGCCGACGACCAGCAGCAGCGCCGGTCCGGCGGTGCTCCAGGCCTCGAAGAGCCTGGGGCCGATCATCTGGTTCAGTTGGAGACTCTTGGTTGCGATCGCCATGACGATGAACGACAAGAAGAGTGCCGGTTCGGACATGGCGCCGAAAGTCACCTCGCGCGACGCGCCCATGCCCTCAAAGCTGCTCCCGGTGTCCAGCGCCGCCAGCACCGTGAACAGGCGCCCCAGGGCCAAGAGGTAGGCGACCAGGATGATGTCGCCGGCGAATCCGAGCAGTGAATCGGGCGACAGGACCGGAATCAGCGTCGCCGCCGTCAGCAGCGCCGCCAGGTTGACGATCGGTCCGGCCCGGAAGACCCAGGTCGTCGTGTGACTATAGACGACCCCTTTGTGGACGAGCTTGTACAGGTCGTAGTAGGGCTGAAGCCATGGCGGACCGACGCGCCCGCCGAACCAGGCCTTGGTCCTGGCGATGATGCTGAGCAGCAGCGGTGGCAAGGTCAAGACCAGCGCTGCTTCAGGAATCGCGGCCATCATCCGAATGACGCTCACTCCGAATCTCCCTCGATCACCCTGACCGCCGGCGCCATCGAGTGTGCCGCCGGGCCACGCGCTGCCAGCGCCTCGATGAAGAAGACGACCAGCAGCGTCAGCACGATGAACGCCACGCAGACGTGAATGCGACCCCGGCGCAGCGCCAGCAGGATGCCCGTCACCAGCACGGTCAGGGGGCCGACACGGCCACCCGTCTCAACCGGCTTGCCCAATGCAGGTGCTCCTGACCACGAAACGGTGCGGATCATTCGAAACGCTCGGCTCATGCCCCGCAGCAAGGGGGCGAACAAGTCGTGTTCCGCCAGGTCAGGCGTATGAGATTCGAGTTCGGCAGGGGCTGCAAACCAGCCTCTGGGCGCCAAGACCTGCCGGTGGGACCACAGCAAGCTTCGGAAGCTGTGGATCAGCGGCCACGCGAACGACGATGCCGTGAATTGCACCCTGGCCGACCCCCCCGCGTACCCGCATCCCCAGGTCACGGCCGCCGGCCGCGGCAGGCGTCGGCGCAACAGCACGTGCCTCAAGAGCCCCAGGACCGCGACCGCGGCGAGCAGGACCGCCGCCAACACACTGAGCCGTGATGCCGGGGACAGGATCGTGACCAGCGAACGGGTGAATGCGCCCGCGGTCATTCCGGTCACGGCGCCCACGCCACCCGCCGTCAGCGGAACAAACAGACCCGGCAAGACACCAATCGCGAGGCACGGAACCGCCAGCAGTGCCATTCCGACGGTCATGGCCGGCGGCGTCGGACGCGGCCGAAGCGCGGCGTCGCGCGGCTCGCCGAGGAAAACCACGCCGAAGACCTTGGCGAAGCACGCCAGCGCCAGGCCACCCATCAGCGCCAGCGCGACCGCTCCCATGGCGGAGGCGCCGGCCGACCACAGTGACGCGCTCGTTGCGCCGCTGAAGAGCGACCCGTAAAGGAGCCATTCGCTGACGAAGCCGTTGAAAGGAGGCAGGCCGCAGATCGAGACGGCCGCGATCAGAAACAGGGCCGCATTGACGGGCGTCTTGCGCGCCAGCCCGCCGAGGCGCTCCAGGTTGCCGGTGCCGGTGGCCTGAATCACCGCCCCGGCCGAAAGGAACAGCAGCCCCTTGAACAGGGCGTGGTTCAGGACGTGCAGCAGCGCTCCGCCGTAGCCGAGCGCCACCAGTACCGGCCGGCCGTGGGTTTGTCCCATCATCCCGATCCCAATGCCCAGACCGATGATCCCGATGTTCTCGACACTGTGGTAGGCGAGAAGCCGCTTGATGTCGTGTTGCGCAAGCGCGTAGAGAACGCCGAGGACGCCGCTGACCATTCCGAACACGAGCATGACGACGGCGCAGCTCGTCGGCAGACTCGGCAACCAGCCGAGCAGTCGCAACAGCCCGTAGACACCGGCCTTGATGACGACGCCGGACAACAGCGCTGAAGCCGGCGTTGGCGCGGCGGGGTGAGCGACCGGCAGCCAGATGTGCATGGGCATGAAGCCGGCTTTGGTGCCGAAGCCGAAAAGACCCAGGAGGAAGAGCGCGGTGGCCGTGCCCGGACCTGCGTCTTGGAGCGCGGCGCGGAATTCGGAAAAGTCAGTGGTGCCAGCGGTCGCTGCCAGAATGCCAAACAGCGGAAATACAAAGAATGCCGTTCCCAAGTGATTCACGATCAGGTAGGTCCACGCCGCGCGACGGGCTTCCGCCCGGCGATGGTGATAGCAGACCAGAAAAAAGGCGGTCAGCATCAGCAGTTCCCAGGCCAACAGGAACACGGCCACGTCCGCGGCCGTTACCACCAGCAGGAGTGCGGCAACGAGAACAGACAGCAACGCGCCGAGCACCGCAACGGATCCCCGGCCCATCTCGGCCTGCAGGTAGCTCCAGGCGTAAATCGCGACGGCGAGACTCAGGCTGCCGACGGCCAGCAGAAACCACGCCGAGAGTCCGTCGAGGGCCAACCGTGCCGCGCCCAGCGGCAGCGGCCAGGCGAACGTCGTGGGCAGAGGGTCGCGCCCCGCTGTCAGGCACGGCCACGCCGCGGTGATGCTGAGCAGCGACGCGCCTGCGATCGACAACAAAGCAATCCCCAGGCCGAGACGCGGGCGGCGCGCGAGCAGCACGGACAACGCCGCACCGCCGAAGAGCATCACCAAGGCTGCAAGGATCGCGGTCACGGAAACGAATTCCTTTTCGACGGACGACCCGCGATTTCGTCAGGGTGCTGCATCACGGCGGCCGCAGCGGTCGGGTCGCCGGATCCTGCACCGGAGAACGGGGACCACCAGGCCTCGGCCGCAAACACCAGCAACAACGTGGCGACGATGTACATCAGATAGAGCTGGATGCGACCCTGCTGCAGCGGCCACAGCCGTTCACAGGTGTGGGCGATGGCGCGAAACGCCGGTTGAAATGCCGAGTGCAACGCGAAGTCCGGCGTGTGCGAGGTCAAGTGGCTCTGCCCGGCGAAGCAGCCCTCCGGCCGCGCTGCCTGGCGCCGCGAGCGCAACACCGTACGGAAGCTGCACGTGAGCTTCCAGCCGTACGATGATCCGGTGTATTGCATGCGTGCCGCCGGCAAGGCGTAGCCGCAACCCCAGGTCACTTGTCGGCCCACCGCCAGCGCCGCCGGGCTCCAGCGGCCACGGAGTGCCCACAAGGCCCCGATGACGGCGAGCACGACCAGGAACATTCCACTGACCCACGCGAGGGTCAAGAGGGTCGCGTCAAGGGGGGCGCCGAAGTCGCGGTGGGGGCCGGCAACCACGGCCAGCGGGAGTCGGAGGAAGCCGCCAAGGAGCGGCGCGGCGACGGCGACAACGATACACGCCAGGGCCAGCACACACATCCCTGCGAGCATGGCGACGGGCGTCGCGTGCCCTGGGACGCCTGCGTCGCGCGGGGCACCGAGAAACATCACGCCGTAGAGCTTCGAAAACCCCGCAAGTGCCAAGCCGCCCATGAGCGCCAGGGCCACCACGCCGGCCAGGGCGAATGCCGCGAACAGCGGTGACTCCAACCCGGCGGCGCGCAGCAAGCCACTGTAGATCATGAACTCCCCGACAAACCCGTTCAATGGCGGCAGCGCGCAGATGGCGATGCACCCAATCCCGAACAACGCCGCATTGCGCGGGTCGCGCCGGGCGAGACCCCCGAGGCGCTCGATATCGTCGACCTCCGTCCCGTGCAGCACCGCGCCGGCGGAGAGAAACAAGAGTCCCTTGAAGAGGGCGTGATTCAAGACGTGAAACAGGGCACCGCCGAACCCGAGCAGCGTCAGAATCGGCTGCTGTGCCGCCTGGCCCAGCATTCCCAGGCCGACCCCGAGCATGATGATGCCGATGTTTTCGATACTCGAATAGGCCAGCAGGCGCTTGTACTTGCGCTGCGCCAGGGCATAAAGAATCGCCATCACGCCGGTGACCACGGCGACCCCGACGACGACCAGGGCGACCCCCGCGGGCAACGGTGGAAGCCATGAAATGAGCCGCAGCAGCCCGTAGATGCCGGTCTTGATCACGACGCCCGACATCAGCGCGGACACCGGGCTGGGCGCAACGGGATGCGCCTCCGGTAACCAGACGTGCAGCGGCATGATCCCGGCTTTGGTGCCGAAACCGAGCAGCCCCATGAGGAACAGCAACACGCAGGGGGTGACCTGGGTCGGATCAAAGACGCCGGCGAAGCCGCCGAACGCGGTGGTGCCCGCTCGCGCCGTGAAGGCGCCGAACACCGGAAGTACGCCGAACGCCGTGCCCAGGTGAGTCGCGATCAGATACATCCACGCGCCGCGGCGCGCCCCTGGGCTGCGATGATGAAACCCGATCAGCAGGAATGCCGATAGGCTCATCAACTCCCAGCCGATCAGGAACAGAATGACGTCCGCCGCGCAGACCGTGATCACCATCGCCGCCACGAGGACATTGAGGAGGGCGCCCATGCTCCAGGTGGGTTCGCCCCTGATGGCGCCGCCTTGAAAATAGCCCCAGGAATAGATCGAGACCGCCGCGCTGACCATCCCGATGGCCAGCAGGAACCACGCCGACAGGCCGTCCAGCGTCAGCGTCACGGACCCCAGGGGCAGCGGCCAGGCGAAGTGTGTCGTGCTTGGGACCGAAGTTGGCAGCAACGCCCGCACGGCCGCGCCGGAGCACAGCAGCCCCGCAATGCAGATGCCGGCCATCGACAGCAGAAGTCCGGCGCGAGGACGTCGTGCCAGTGTGATCGAAGCGACGGCGCCGGCCGCCAGGAGCACGATTGCCAGCGGCACTGCGGTCACCGAGTGATCCCCTTGGTCTTGTCCGCCGCGACGACCCGGCGTTCAATCTCCGCCGACTTCGCGAGGAGCGACCCCGGGTTCGCCCCGTGGTCCAGCAGTCCGCGGAACTCGCTGTCCTGCAGCGCGAACATGAGGTGGCTGAGCAACGTCAGGTGGACATGCACCGTCGTGCTGATGATCACGAAGAGGATGTACACCGGCTTCTGGTCCAGAGCCCGGTAGTCGATGGGCTGGCGCAGGAACGCTACGGTCACCTGCGGTTCCGCGAGGCCGAGCACGATGGGGCCGCGCGGATGCGGAATCGCAATGCCGTTTCCGATCCCGGTGGAACACAGGGCCTCCCGTGCGACCAGCACGCTGTGTAGTTCTTCGCGATCGATCTCCGGCGGCAACGTGAGCTGCGCGCAGACCTCCTGGAGCACCGACGCCTTGTCCTGGCCATTGATGTCCCGGAGCACGCCGCCGCGGGTCAGCGCGCTGGTCAGCAACAGTTCGCCGGTCGCCTCCTGCCGCTCACGAAAGAACTCCGGCGAAATCTTGATGCTCCGTGCCGTCGCCCATTCGAGCAACTCGATCCGGTTCAACCGATACCGGTCCTTGACCCGGTAACTCGGCAGCGTCCCGTTGCGAATCCAGGCGTGAATCTGTTCTTCGGGCAGGTTGAGCATCCGTGCCGCATCCCGCGCTGTCAGGTCCATGACCACGCTCCTTCAGGAAACCCACCCACACGAAACACGCGATGCTGCAGTCCAGCCATTCAGCCCGCCTCGGCCCTCGACTCGAAGGCAGATCGATCCGCGAACGATGCTTCCACCCGCCGCGCCTCACGAAAGACCTCCTCGCGCGACGCCTCCCGCAGCACGGCGTCCTTGAACGCGGAATCGCGCAGCGCGAACGCCACGTGGGACATCATGCGGAGATGAGCGCGAATCGTGGGGCTGACCGCCGTGAACAGCACGCGTACCGGTTCGCCGTCCAACGCGCCGAATTCGACTGCCCGCTCCAGAAAGCAAAGCGTGATGCTCGGGCGCGGCAGGTGCAGCACGATCGGGTTGCGCACGTGCGGCATGGCGATGCCCTCACCGATCCCGGTCGAGCCCAGGGCCTCGCGCGCCACCAGCACGCGCAACAGAAAATCACGATCCACTTCGTCCGGCAAGCGCATCAGTTCCACAACGGCGCGCAACGCCGACTCGCGATCCCGGCCGGAGACACGATAAAAGACGCCGCCCGCTTCAAGCGCCTCGGCGATCCCGGGGCAGGGCACGTGGCGGCTCTCCGGCTCCGCGAGAATGTCCATGGACACTTCCAGGCGACGGGACGTCGCCCATTCGAGCAACTCAGCGCGGTTGAATCGATACTGACCGTTGATCAGGTAGGCCGGGATGATCCGCTGGCTGATCCAGCGATACACGGTCTTCTGCGAAACCTGCAGCAGCTTTGATGCATCCCGAACCGTGAGCGTCATTGTGAACCCAGAGGGACAAGAAACCTGGAAAGACCATTTTGGGGGACAAGTTAATAATGTTGTCCATAGATGTCAAATTGATTCCCGGGGCCGGGCGCCTTCAGGCAGTTTGGCGGGCAGGGATCTGGCAGGACGGCATTGGCTGCTGGGTCCGGTCTTGACCTTGGCTGGGGACGGGTGTCCAACCAGTGCCGTCTCGTCGAGCGCCTTACGGGGAGGTGGCCGGTCGGGGCGGGCCGCCAGGGCCCTCATGGGTGGTTGGCGGAGCGGGTCGGGCGGGGCTTGGGGGATGGGGACCTGCTGGAGATCACACCACGCCGGCGGTTCAGAATCTCCGAAAAGGAGCTGCCGAACCCCGGGGTGCCGAGTGTTCAAATCATTTGGTACCACCATTTATATCAATTGGTACCACCATTTAGTCAATATGGTATCACCATTTGGTATAAATGAAGATACCGAATGCTAGTTGTGGTATCTTCATTTGGTATAAATGGTGGTACCAAATAAACTGTAATCGCCTTTGGTCGGGGAACCTACCCTTGCAGGGGGGGGCGGTGATCCGTGGGTGGACCCCCAAGGACGCCCACCTATCAAACAGACGACGCCCCTCGGTTGCGTCGTCTTGCCATCATCGTTCTTCGTCCGCCCGCCGAGCCGGTATTACGCTGCAAGCCCAATGGCACAAATCAGGCGTTCTCGTTGCACGGTTCTTGTCATGCGTGAAGCTGGGCAAAGCGGATTGAGGATACCCAGTTTGACGGACGCAAGTTCAACCAGAATTGCTTGGCCGACATTGAAAACCAAGCCTCCTAAGCCCCTGGGGTTCCGCCGCTTCGGCGTCGGTCGGGCCCCCGCGCGGCCCGTCAGGGCCTTGGACCCGACGCCGAAGCGGCGGAGCGGAACGGGCGCCCCCTGGCAGCTCTGCTGCCGAGGCCGAGGGAGCGTACCCGTTCCGTTCCCGAATCCCTAGGGGTAACCAGGGAACGGAACGCCTCCGTGGGGGGGGCTTCTGTGCCAAATTCGATGCAACGAGACCCGGCTGTGGAGATGCAACGCAACAGCCCGCCGCGGCGGCCCGGCTACTGCGGCGGCCGGCTGGGGTCGGCCGGTCTCAGGTTGATGCATACCAAGCGCCCTTCCAGGTTGCGCGCATACAGCCGGCCATGGGACAGGGTGGGCACCGTCCAGCAGCGATCATCCAGGATGCGGGCAGAGCCCGTGGGCGTGAAGCCTGCGGGCGATGCCCCCCCGATCTGGAGTTGTCCTTCCTGGGACAGCGTGATGAGCTGGTCGTCCGCCACGATGACGGTGCCGTGCTTGCCGTGCTGTTTCCACAGCGCTTTGCCGGTCATGAAGTCCACGCATTTGAAGGCCGTCTGATCAAAGCTGTAGAGCCTGCCCTGGTGCAGGACCGGGGTTTGAAACTTATTCAACAGCGCCTTGCTGCGCCAGACTTCCGTGGCCTGGAGCTGGCTGCCCGCCGGGCTTAGCTGGTACACCGCGCAGCCGGTGCGGTATCCCGAGCTGACAAACAGGTAGCCGTTGTGGAAGATCGGGGTGGCGGCGTTGACTTTCCAGTCCGTTTTCCAGGGCAGGGTCAGCACCGGGCGGCCGCGATCGCGATCGGCAACCACCAAGCTGTTGCCGAGGAACCCGCATACGTAGTTCACGCCTGCGAACTGGAACGGGTAGGGTGTGGCGTAGCCGGCGTCGGCATCGTCGCCGCACGACCACACCGCTGCGCCCGTGAGCTTGTCCAGGGCGCGCATGCCGCCTCCGGCACCGCCGGTGTTGACGATCGCCAGGCGATCCTGGATCAGGACCGAACCGCTGTAGCCCCACTGCGGAACGGCGTCGAACTCCCGGGACCACACCAGCGCCCCGGATTCGGCAGCGCAGCAGACCAGCAACCCGCGGGCGCCCATGACGTACACGCGATCCCCGTCCACCGTGGGCGTCGAGCGCGGTCCACTGCCGCCCATCGGCTCCCAGTAGCGCGCACCGATGGGCGTTTTCCAGAGCACCGCTCCACTGTCCGCGTTGAGGCAGGTGAGCACCTGGTTTTCGTCCGCCGTCCCGCAGGTGTACACGCGGTCGCGGGTGCAGCTGATCCCGCTGAAGCCCGCGCCGATGTGCTGCGCCCACACGGGGTCGAGTTGTTCCCAGGAGCGGATGAATCCCGTTTCGCGGCTGTGGCCGTCGTAGTGCGGCCCGCGCCAGTTCAACCAGTCCTCGCCGAAGGTCAGCAGCGGTGAACCGACCCAGGCCAGAAGCACTGCCAGGCGAATCATCTCGCACCTCGAGTTTGAATGAGTATCAGTGGATGACGTCACGTCCCATTCCGGGCGATCGACACTATTGTAGCAGAGATTTGCGGGGCGCGCCGAGAAGGGCAGTGTCTCCTCGGACGACGCGCTCTGGTTGAGTGGCAGGGCGGTAAGGCACTTCGCGGCAAGGAAAGGGGAAGAAAAGGGGACAGGAAGAAAAGGGGACAGCCCCCTTTGAAGAAGAAAAGGGGACGGCCCCCTTTGATTGACCAGCCCCCTTTGATTGACTCAGCCCCCTTTGATTGACTCGATCGGGTACGGCGCTCGGTGGCTCGGGGCCGGCCTTTCGGCAGCCCGCAGTGGCAGGTTCGCACGGCTCGACGCCTGGGCCTGGAGTCCACCATCCGCCCCCGCGGCCGGCCCAAGAACAAAGCCCCGCGCCACCCAGCCCGTTAAAGGTGGCTGTCCCCTTTTACCTTCTGGCGGCGTTTCCGAACGACCGGGAGGCCCTCAACGCCAAGGGCACATCGTTGTACAAGATGGAGCGGTTCGAGGAGGCCATCGCCGTGTTTCAGGACGTGTGGGTCGATCATGGTCCGGGGCGGTCGCCTCAGAGGACCTTCAGGTAGATCACCTTTGCATCTCCCGGGCCGTAGAAATCCGTCAGTAACGCGGCGCGCACGTAGCCCATTCGTTCGTAGAAGGCTCTGGTGGGAACATAGGCGTCACGCCCGGAGGTATCGACGTATAGGCGCCTTCCGCCGTCAGCGGCGATGCGCTGCTCGACATCGGCCAGCAATCGCCGGCCGATGCCGCGCTGCTGGGCGGATGGGTGTACCGCGATCCAGTACAGGTCGTGGCTGGCCAGGGTGCATGGAGTGGGCCCGAAGCAGGCATAGCCGCGGATGGCGCCGTCAAGGTCGGCCAGGGTGAACCGATAGCCGGAGGCGTCGCCTTGGCGCAGAAAGGCGTCGGCCAGCTCCAGCGCGATAGCGATTTCGGCGGAGCTGAACATCGCGGTGGCGTCGAGCAGATGGCGCAGGGCCGCCAGATCCGCATCGTTCAAGGAGTGCCGCAGAGTGAGTCTGGAAGCGGCGGCGGGTGTTTGGGGGTCAGGGTCCACGGGGGTGCGTCCTCGGGCGCCGGGTTCGGGTCGGGGCCGGGGGTGTGATTCCAAAGTGCCCATCCGCGAGGCCCACAAAGAAGGACCGCGCATTGGCGCCCAGAGTTCGGGTGCGGTACCCGCCTTCCTGGACCACCAGCGTCGGCAGCTGCAGGTGGCCGATCATGCGACCGTTTTGTTCGAAATCGGCGGCCCGCAGCGTCCAGGTGCCGGTGGGGTCGCCCCGGGCCGAATCGAATCCCAAGGCCACCACCAGGAAGCGGGGCTGGAAGTTGCGGATCTTCCGAAGTGCTTGCGTCAGGGTGACCCGGTAGCGCGCGCCGTCAACGGCCTCAGGCAGGGGGAAATTGATGTTGAAGCCCTCGGCGGAGCCGCTGCCGCGATCATCTGCGAAACCACTGAAGTAGGGGTAGGCGAAGCGAGGGTGCCCGTGGATGGAAACGGTCAACACATCGCGGCGATCATAGAAGATGTCCTCCTGGCCGTTGCCGTGATGGTAGTCGATGTCCAGGATCGCCACGCGTCCGTGCTGGGTCAGGAAGTGGGCCGCGATGGCTGAATTGCTGAAGTAGCAGAATCCACCGAATGATCGCCGCTCGGCATGATGGCCCGGCGGTCGGACCAGGGCGTAGCTGAGGCGCTCGCCCTTGAGCAGTTCGTCGGCCGCCGTCAGCGCGCAGTCGACGGCGCGCTTGGCGGCCGGAAAGACGTTGGCATTGATCGGGGTGAATGTATCAATGCAATAGTAGCCGGCGCGGACGGAGCGCTCCTTCGGTGGACGCGACTGGTTGCGTATGGGAAAGACATACGGATAGACCGACTTTCCGGGGGGGACCGACCGGCAGGTCCGTTTGAGATAGTCGACAAAACCGTGGTCGTGAACCGCGCGGATATGGCGTTCGCCGAAGTCGCGGGGCGGGACCGGTCGAAACAGGCCGGTCTTGTCGAGCTCGCCGCGGATGGCGGCGATGCGTGCCGGGGCTTCCACGTACCCGCGATCGCGGACATGGTGGATGTCGTGCTTGTCGTTGACCACCAGTGACAGGCAAGGGCGTCCGGCGGTGACCCGCGGCGCGGTCGCCCGTTCGGGGTCCAGATAGCGAAACGGGCGGACCCGCACCGGGTCAGCGCGGAAGGAGGCGACCACCCGGGTGACGTAATCCGCCGGGCAGATGTCCGCGTACTTGCGTTCCAGGATGGCCCGGACCACGACCCGGACGGCCTGGCGCCGCAGCGGGCGGCCGCTGTCCAGATCGTCGTACATCAGGTAGGGCATGTCCAGTTGGCCGGGACGGATCGGTGCATCGTAGTCGTTGCCCGCCAGCGGGCGCACGCCGAAGCGCTCGTAGAACCGCAGTCGGGAGATGTTCTGACGCAATGCTCCGGCGTCGGACAGCGACTCGGGCTCGTCCGGCTGGCATTCGAAGAACAGTCCCAAGGATTTGGCCCGGGCTGCGTCCTCACGCAGACGGGCGTAAACGGCTCCACCCACACCGCCGCCGGTGCCACGGGCGCTGGCCACGATGAAGTCCAGGAACCAGAACCCCAGATCCGGTTCGTGCGACACCAGGGCGAACCCGCGAACGCGCCCTCGGGCATCGTCGGCGACGTACAGGAAGGCGCGAAACTGATGCTTGAGCGGGTTGCGCAGCTTGTCCAGCAGGCCGTCGGCATCCGCGGCACTCACCCCGGACATCTGCTCCCGAAGCATCTGCTGAATCTGGCCGATTTCACCGGCATCGATAGGCAGCAGGTCATCGAAGATCCGGCGAATTCTAAGCATTCCGGACCGGCTCCTTCGCCGGGGCGGGCATTCCGGCGGCAGCGACGATGCGGCCGACCACCGTGTCGGCGGCCATGCCGCACTGCCGGGCGGCGGCCATGAACCCGGCATCGGGCGACAGGCACGGATTTGCGTTGACTTCCAGGACCCAGGGACGCCCGGCCGGGTCCACGCGAAAATCGACCCGGGCATAGCCCCTCAGCCCAAAGCGCTGCCAGCAGGCCCGGGCCAAGTCGCGAAGGTGGTCCAGGAGCGCGGCATCGGCTCCGGGAAAGTCAAAGCGGCGCGGGGTGGCTTCGTACTCGAAACTCGCGGGATTCCACTTGGCTTCATAACCGACAATCCGCGGCTTGCCCACCGGATAATCGGCGAATTCGATTTCAGCGACCGGCAGGACCGCTACCGTGGGGCCGTCGGCCAGCAGGGACACGTTGAACTCCCGGCCGTCCACGAATTGCTCGGCAAACACGGCTCCCTGGCGCACCCGGGCCGCAGCCAGAGCCTCCTCGAGCTGGCCGGGCGAGCCAATGTGCATGACGGCATCGTCAGCGATGCCCACCGAGGCGTCTTCGCAATCGGGTTTGATGATGAATTGCCCCGGGATCGTGAGACCGATGGTTGCCCGTTCGCCCGGGCAATACCAGGGCGGCGTCGGAATCCCGTCCTGTTGCAGCCAGGTTTTTGCGAGGGTCTTGCAAGTGGTGATCAGGCAGGCACTGCTACTGCTGCCGGTGAACGGCATCCCGCGGGCTTCGAGCAGCGCCGGCACCACGTGAATCAGCCGACCGTGTCCCGCGAGTGATTCGACCAGGTTGAAGACCCCGTCGGGAGCCGACCGGGTGAGCGTCGCTGACAGTGCCTGAAGGTCGAGCGTGACGGCCGTCGTTTGGCTGCAGTGCCCGAGTGCGGCCAGGGCATCGGAAATGAGTTCCGCTTGCTGAATGACATCCGCTTCATCCGGGCGGCTGTCCTCGCCGAGGGCGTCGTGCAGGATGGCGACGTTCACGCGAGTAACGCCGGCGCCCCGGAGGTCCGCACGGGATCATCGGGCGTGCTCGGAATTCGACGCCGGGCGGACGCAACAATCCGATCAATCAGCTCGAGGTAGGTCATGCCCACCGCCGTGCACAGCAGCGGTAGATCGGAATGCGTGGGATGCAATCCGGGCAGCGGGTTGACTTCCAGAACGAACAGCGTGCCCTGCTCGTCGGCCCGAAAGTCAACACGACCGCCGTCGCGGCAGCCCAAGGCCCGCCACGCCGCCAGGGCCAGAGCTTCTGCTTCCCGGCTGAGGGTCGGAGGGGCCAGCAGATAGCGGCAGAGATCTTCACAGCGTTCCTTGTTGGCGTAGGTGCAGGAATGCTGCTCGGCGCCTTCAAGCAGTTCAATCTCCAGGGTTCCGATGGCCCGGGCTTGCGGGCCCGTGCCCAGGATGCCCACGGTGAACTCGCGGCCCGAAAGAAACGGCTCGATCAGGGCCGGCTGTTGAAACTGCAGCAGGATGCGCTCACAGGCCCACCGCAGTTGGTCTGGATTGTCGACCCGTGAGCGGCTGTCGATGCCCTTGGAAGTCCCTTCGGCAACCGGCTTCGCGAACACCGGGAACGGCAGATCGACGGAGTCGGCGTGCTCGACCGCGCCCACTTCACAGAATGGAGCCGTTCGGATCCCACAGTCGCGGAGCACGCGCTTGGCCATGGCTTTGTGCAGGGTCAAGGACGCGGCCAGCGGGTCCGAGAAGGTGTAGGGGATCGCGAAGGCCTCCAGGAGCCCCGGGACCTGGGCCTCCCGGCCGAACCCCCGGAGCCCTTCGGCGATGTTGAACACCAGGTCCCAGCGGTCACCCGCGGCCAGACGCCCAACCAATTGCCGTGCGTGCCCGATGCGGTCCGTGTCATGGCCCAACCTGCGCAAGGCGCTTTCCAGTTCGTCGATGGTCTCATTCTGGTCGAACTCAGCAGCCGCTTCTTCGCCGTACCCTTCGGCGAGATAGGCCTCACGCAGGTCGTAGGTCATTCCGATTCTCATGAGAATTGCGCTCCCCGGGCTGGTGCAGGTCACAGCGCGCCGCGACTCGGCGGCGCTGGATCGTAGTAACGGAACTCTCGCCCCTCGTAATTCCGAAGCAAGGCGTCATCGCCATCGCGGCCCACGTAGGTGTCGGGAAACAGCGGAATCTTGCCGCCGCCCCCCGGGGCGTCGACCACGAAGGTTGGCACCGCGTAGCCGGTGACATAGCCGCGCAGTCCGGCAATGATTTCGAGACCCTTCTCGATCGGTGTCCGCAAGTGCGCTGAACCGGAAATCGGGTCGCACTGGTACAGGTAGTACGGCCGGACGCGAATTCTGAGCAGCCCCAGGACCAAGTTCCGCATGGTCTGCAGGTCATCATTGACCCCGCGGGTCAGGACAATCTGGGCGCCGAGCGGGATGCCCGCGTCGGCCAGCTGGCCGCAGGCCTTGGCCACCTCCGGCGTCAGTTCGGCGGGATGCATGAAGTGGATGCTCATCCAGAACGGATGGTAGCGTCGCAGCATCTTGCAGAGGGCCGGCGTGATTCGCTGGGGCAGAACGGCGGGGATCTTGGATCCGATTCGCAGAAACTCAACATGGGGGATGGCATGCAGCCGGGAGAGCAGCCACTCCAGCCGGTCATCACTCATGGTCAGCGGGTCGCCGCCGGAGAGCAACACGTCACGGATTTGCGGGTGGGCTTCGATATAATCGATGGCCTGTTGGTACTGTGCCGGGTTGAAGTGGTACTCGCCGGTCTGCCCGACCATCCGCGCCCGCGTGCAGTAGCGGCAGTAGGTCGCGCAGAAGTTGGTCACCAGGAACAGGACCCGGTCCGGGTAGCGATGCACCAGCCCGGGGACCGGCATGTACGCATCCTCCGCCAGCGGATCGTCGGCCTCGCCCCGTCCCGTGTGGAATTCGTCGGGCAGTGGAATCATCGTGCGCCGGAGCGGATCATCCGGCTGGTCTCGATCGATGAGCGACGCATAATAGGGCGTGATGCCAACCGGCAGGTGGCCACCGAGGGCTTCCACGGCGGTGCGCTCTTCCGGCGAGAGCCGAAAGATCCGCTCCAGGCCGGACAGGTCGCGAATGCGCTTGCGCAACTGCCAGCGCCAATCGTTCCAGTCGGGGGACGACGCCTGGGCGAAGTGCTTCCGCCGGAAGCGGTGACGCGAATCGACGGATCCCTGGGGTTTCGCAAGGATCCGTTGGGTCGGCGCACGCGAGGATCCATTTCGATCCGGCTTGAGCGAGGGTGGGAGTTCAAGGACTGTAAGCGACACTGCTGTGCGGCATGCGCCGCCAGGCTCCGAGTCGGAGCCGAGGCTTTGTGCGTCCATCGTATTCCAGAGGACCTCATGAGGCGTTGTCGGTTCGCCGCGCCCGATTGACACCCGGGCGACGCTCCGGACGATCCGGTAGACGCCACAGCGCCGAGATTAAAACACGTTTTGAAACGACGTCAATAGTAATTCCGCCGGTCAGTAGGAATTCTCGCCGGCACCGGTCATCGCCCGGGGATCGGGACGGGGCGGCTGGGGCTCCGGCAAGACTGTGGACAGGATGGCGCCGCCGTGAATCCGACGGCCGTGGTCCGACCGGGGACGTTCCGGCGATCCCGCGGTTCGGTCAGCCTGAAGCACCCGCCCGGCGGTCCGGGGATGGCGCCGGCCGGATCCCCGGCCATTGTCGGTCATCGGTCAGAACGAGAACAGGTAGCGGATCCTGGCACCGAACCGGGGTCCCGAGCGGCATCGGCCGCGGCGCAGCCGATCGGCGGACCCCAGGCCGATCAGTAGATTCCGGCGTCGGACGGTTCTGCGCCCGGTCGGTCGGCAGGACGTGGATCTTCAACACCCGGGCCGAATGCAGAATGGCTCCCACCCGGCGCGCCGGCGGCGCCACCGACATCGCGTTCGCGCAAGTTAGCGATCAGCACCGTGGGATCCAGCCGGGTCATCCAGACGCGACCGTCGTTGTCCACCCGTAGCTGATGGCGCAGGCCGAGGGGGTGGTAGCGCAGCGGGCGGTCGGGTCGTCCGCCGAATTCCATGCACACCCCGAACAGGCTGTTGCCATAACCAGCCAGGTGCGCGGCGTTGGAAAACCACTCTGCCTGGGCCGACCACAGCAACCCGGGCGGCACCCGCATCCCGCCGTAGTGCACCCCGCGGACCCTCCGGCGCTGCGCGGGGGTCATGGTGCCGGCTAGCGCTTCCAGCAGGACCGGCGTGGTGAACAGCACGCCAACGGGCTCACGATGCAGGATTGCCAAGGCCTGTTCCAACAGGTGGTCGAGGTAACGCCGGCGGGCCAGGCTGTCCGCCGGGAGTTTGCGGAACCACCGTGGGTCGAAATCGATCGCAAACGGCTGCGGGCTGCCCAGCGCCGCCGCACAGGCCGCAGCGCCCTGGGCGATGACGTGCGGACCGCTCGGTCCGACCCACAGCCACAGTTCACCCCTTGGGAAGCCGGCGAGGTCGGCGACGCGCACAAACGGCTCGACGAAGGCCGCATGAAACTCCCGGCAGGAGAACAGGGTTCGTTTGGGCGCAGCGGTGGTGCCGCCGGTCTCCGCGATGACCGCTCCGGCCAGTTGGGCGTGCTGGCTGCGGGGCACGAAGTCCAGGATCGGTCGGGTGCTCAGGGCAGCTTCGTCCATCGGCCCGAGGCGATCGAGGTCCTGCAGCCCGCCGATGGCGCGGCGGGCGTCGATGCCCAGCACCCGCGCCCGATCGAGCCAGAAAGGCGCTCCAGAATCGGGATCGAAGTGGATCCCGATGATTTTGCGGACGTACGCATCAGCCGTCATCCGTGCAGCCAATTCAGGATCTCCTGCACCACCCGCGACTCCTGACCCCGGTAGAAGTGTTCCGCCGCTGAGAAGGTGACCAGATGCTTGGGAGCGCATGCCGATTCAAACCAGATGCGGGTGTGTTGCAGTGGCGTGGCGAAATCGTTGTCGGCGGTGATGATCAGCTTGGGCAGCGCCGAGCGGGCCATGTCGGAGTAGTCGTGATGGGTCAGGGTCGGACCGATGGTCACCAGGTGACTGATGTGAGCATTGCCGCACAAGCGGGCCACCACCGACGCGCCGAAGGAGTATCCGATGGCCACTGTGGGCATGAAGGCCGCCCGGCCGAGCCAGCGGAGCGCGGCGGCCGCATCGTCGATTCGTCCGGAATCGTCTGGCGCCTCACCGCTGTTCCAGAACGCCTCCATGACGGAGGCCGACGGGGCGGCGCCGCCAAATCGGAAGCGCAGGGTCAGAAACCCGTGCTCTGCCAGGCCGCGGCCCACGGCCCGCACCACATTGTTCTCGATCCGGCCGCCCATCAGCGGGTGCGGGCCGACGATCAGGGCGGAACGCTGCGGACATCCCGCAAAGGGGTAGGCGATCACGCCGCGCAGTGGGCTGAGGCCGCCTGGGATGGCCACGGTTTCCTCAAGAATGTCACAGGGTTCGCAGCTCATGGCCAACCTGCCCCTCGCGAAGGTAGGGGAACTCCCGGACAAATTGATCGAGGATCATCGCAAACTTGAGGCCGCGCTCGATGTCGCCCTCGATGTGGGCGGCACCGCTCAGAAACAGCTCGGCACCGCTCACCTCACCGGCGACTGCCCTCCAGAATGCCGACGGTGTGGTTCGAAAGGTGACCTGCGCCTGGTGGCTGGCCCGACGGTGGACGTCGACCACCTTGCCGTGCCGGAAGCGGCACCACCAGTCGCCATCCACACTGCTGTCGATACGGAAACGAACGTCGAGATCCAACCGTCCGATGCGGCTGATCGTGGATTGCAGGACACGGACGGGCAGAAACCGCTCGAAATAGGCGTCCAAGCCTGCGCCCGGCGGCTCGGCGGAGCGCTCCGGGCGCCCCGGCCGCCAGCCGACCGCTTCTGCATAGCGCAACAGGCGATGCAGCCGGGCCTCGGTCCAGAGGACCGGTGGCCGGGTCGTGAACCGGGCCGTCTGCCGGCGGTCAAATCGCGGGGCGTCAAACACGTAGGGTGAGATGCCCCTGGTGATGTCGGCAAAGACGGCTTCAAATACCGAACGATTGTTAACTGGCAAGGCCGTGCCGGCGCCCACGAACCGACCGCCGCCGATTCCGTAGTAGCGCTCCAACGCGCGTTTGACCATCAGGTTGCTTGGGGGCGCGGGGTGAGTGAGGTGGTAGACGCCGCCGCGCGACTCCGGGCGATCAAAGAGGTCGCCGAAATCGCGGGCGAGATCGTTCGCACACATCAGGTTGGCCGCCGAATCAGGATCGGCGCAGATCCGCAGGGCGATTCGGTGGCGATCCAGGTCCGGACTGTGGGCCACCGCCTGGGCCACCAGCGAGGTCGCGCGGAACAGGTAATACATGCCCGCGAAACGGGTGGCGACTCCTGAATGGCTATGGCCGACGACGATCGCAGGTCGATGGATGGTCAACGCGGCACCGGCTTGAGCGGCCGCTTGCGTGGTCCTCGATTCGGCGAGCCACTTGCTGTGCTCGTACACGTTGCGAGAATCTGGAGGATCTGGCAGCGGCACCTCGCTGGCCGATTCCACCTTGCCGCAGACGTAGGCGGTACTGATCAAGTGCCAGTCGGGGCAGCCACAGCGCTCGGCGAATCGACAGGCGTTGGCGGTTCCGTCCACATTGGTGACCATGGGTTCGCCGTCGGCGGACTGGCGAAATGACGTGCATCCGGCCGCGTGGACCAGCGCAGCCACGGAACCACGGAGGTGCCGGCGGATCTTGTGCGAGACGCCGCCATCGGCGGCGCGCAGGTCACCGCGCAGGACCGCCAGCTGACCCGATTCGAAGGCGGCTTCCAGGTCGCGGCTCCATGGTTCCATGGCGCGTTGCAGTCGCTCGCGGGCATCTCCCGGGGCGGACGCGCGGACCATGGCCAGCACCCGATAGCGGCGATCCAGCAGTTCACCCAGCAGACATTGCCCCACAAAGCCGGTGGCCCCGGTTAACAGCACCCAGGATGTCGTCGTGCGTCGCCCGGTTCCCAATGGGCGGCCTCCCAGCTACCATTCGAGGGGGTGAATCGCGGCACGGCCGCGGTCCACGGCTATTATACTCCATGGCAGGGGGTGTGGTGACCGCGGCAACCTGGATCGGGCTCTGGATTTATGCGGCGGTGGTGGCCGGGTGGGCTGCGCGCCATGTGTGGCTCTCGTTGCCGGGGCCCTTGGGCTGGGTTGTCGAGGCCAACGCGCAGGCACCGGCGGGCGGCGCGGTTTCAGTGGTGTTGCCGGCCCGCAACGAGCGTGACCGGATCGGGCCGTGCCTCGAGTCCTTGCTGCAACAAGGATCCGCCGTGGGGGAGGTCATCGTGGTGGACGACCGTTCAGATGACGGGACCGCTGCCGCGGTCCTAACGCTGGCCGGCGGCGACCCGCGGGTCCGCGTGCTGTCGGTCACGGACCTGCCCGCGGGGTGGTGGGGCAAGGCTCATGCCTGCCAGCTCGGAGCCGATGCCGCAGCCGGTGGTTGGCTGCTGTTCACCGACGCCGACTGCCGGTTCTTCGCGGGCGGCGTTGCCGGCGCTGTCGCATATGCCCGGCGCCATCATCTGGAATTCTTGACGCTGTGGCTGCGGGCCGACCACCGCACGCTGTGGGAGCACCTGCTGATCCCGCTGTGTGGGGCCCTGATCTTGTACTGGTTTCCGCCGCTGGCGGTCAATCGCCGAGGGCGGCGCTTCGGGTTCGCGAACGGTCAGTTCCTGCTTATTGAGCGGCAGGCCTACGACCGCATCGGCGGGCATGCGTCTGTGGCTCAGGCCCTTCTGGAAGACATTCCGCTGGCCGAGCGGGCGTGCGCCAACGGCGTGCGCATCCGGGCGGCCCTAGGATCACAGATCGCCGCCGTGCGCATGTACGGGTGTTACCGCGATATTCGCGACGGTTGGACCCGGATCTTCATCGGTGCCCTGCGGCGCCCATGGAAATTGTGCTGGAGCGTGTGGTCGGTGCTGGGGGGGTCGCTGCTGCCCAGCATTGGCGCTCCGGCGGTGGCCTTGTGGGTGCTGTTCGCCGGCTGGTCGGCCCACGGTACGTTGGCGGCGGCGCAAATCCTGGTTTGCTTGCACTTCATCGCCGTCTACACGGTGAGCTACCGGGCCTGGGGTCTGTGCGGATGTGATCGCCGATACCTGATGCTCTATCCAGTGTCGTGTGTCGCCGTGATCGAGATTCTGGTGCGCAGTTGGTGGCACCTGGTCAGTCGGCGGGTGATCATCTGGCGGGGTTCGGTGATCGCCGCCGCGGGGGGGCGGCGCTGATTCTCGAATGAGTTCTGTGGCCCGGAGGAGGGGTTCACCATGTGGTCCAGACGGATCGTGAGCGTCATGGGGCTGATGCTGTGCAGCGGGCTGGGCTGTGCGCCGCGGCCCTTCAGCGAGCAGGTGCTGCGTGCGGCCGACCGGCACGGGGTGCGTGACGCCGCGACCCTGGCGGTGGCCGCCAAAGGGCATCTCCGCTTCACGACGGCGTTGCGATCAGACCTGGATGATGCCATTGCCGGGCCGGACCTCGCGGCGGTTCGCGAATCGGGGGCCGAGGTGCTTCATCGGGCCAATGCCTTGGCCATCGCCTCGGCGACCGCCGAAATCGAGCGCCTGCCGTCCGATGCCATCACCGAGTTGATCGAGGATCGCGGGTCGCCCGAGGTCCCTGGGGCAAGTGCCGGTCGGCGGGAGTACCTAGGCGTCGCGTACGCCCGGGAGGCACGTGCCGCCCTGGAACTGGACCTGCGGCGGTTGGCGGCCACGGCCGATCTGGGTGGCGCCCGGCGGGTGCTTCAGAGGATTCGCGATCGCATCGAGCCGCCGGCCGGAGACCGCGGCAAGCTGGCCCGTGTCCTGCTTGGCGCGCCTGGGTTCGTGCCGGCCTCGATTGGTGCCGAAATGGTCGAGCGCGAGGCCCTGCATCGAGAACTCATGGCCGACTTCACCGAGGCCATTGAGTATCGCCCGGAAACCATGGATGTGGTGGGCCCGGACGATCTCGCCCAGGCGAGCGCCGCCGATCTGGCTCGTTGGTATGCGCCCGTAATTGTCCAGCAGGTCGATGGCGAAGCCGGTTATCGCCCGAGTGAGGACTGCATTGGACGAGTCGCGCTTTCGGGAACGTCGGCTGCCGTTCACGTGCAGGTCGACATCGCGGACCCGGTGGTGTACTGGATGCACCTGGAAGCCAAGGTTGGAACTCACAGGTACCATCAATTGGTCTATGCGGCCTGGTATCCAAGCCGGCCGGCGCTCGCGCCCAACGATTCACAAGCCGGCCGGATCGACGGCGTGGTGGTCCGGGTCACCCTGGACCGCCATCGGCGGCCGGCCATTTACGAATTCGTTCGCAGTTGCGGGTGCTATCACACCTTGTGGGTGAGTGAGTTCATCGAGGCGGCGGCCAGGATGCAGTTTGGTGCCCCCGCCGGAAATCGGCGGTTTGCCGTGCAGCGGCCGGCCGGCGGGCGCGAGCTGTTCGTTCCTGATGTCATCGAGGATGACGGTGGACGCCCGCGGCGCCCAATCGTGTTCATCAGTGCCGGACATCACTTGGTCATGGGCGTGACTCCCGTAAAGACGCACGCCATGCGGGGCGCGACCCGCTCCGAGCGCAGGTATCGCCTCGAGCCTTACGAGACGCTCACGCACCTGCCCCTGGGCGACGGTGTGGCGAGCATGTTCGGCAGCGACGGTTTGGTACACGATGCCGGGCGCGGGGAGGGCTGGTTGCTGGCACCCACCGGCATGCTCAGCGCCGGTCAGCCGCGACAGCTCGGCACCATGAAGATCCACATGGATGCCTACGACTATGACGATCCGCGCTTGCTGGAGCGCAACCTGCGCTTGCCCGCTGAATTCTAGGGGTCTCGATCCGCGCTGCATGGGCAGCGCGTACCGACCCATGATGCGTTCATGTGACTCGCTGCACACCGTACATGCGCCCCAGCGCGTTCCAGAAGCATTCGATCCAGCGGGCCGAGGCCTCGGCTGTGCCGCAATCAAGTTCGTCGTTCAGGAACTTGCCCCAGGCGGCCTGCTTCCAGGCGACGAACTTGGCGACGGCGGCGTCGCCCAGCGTCCCGGGCTGCGGCTTGACTTGGTTGAGCGGCGAGTGCACGGCGCGCAGCTGGGCATTGACCCCCGGGCCGGCGGCAATGCAATGGGCGTAGACATTACAACCTGCTTGCCGGTCCCACAAACAGACCAAGCCAACCACTGTACCATCGTCGACCTCGGTCACCGTAGTCGGGAAGATCAGTCGTACAAAGCGATCATCGATGTGCTTGTAGAGCCTGGGTTGAACGGCGACCTCGATACCCCCGCGTTTGAGGTAGGTGGCCTCGATCTCGAAACAGGCGCTGGCAACGGTCCTCGCGACAATGTCGGGTTCCATGGCTGATCCTTTTTGCTGTGGATCATCTAGGCCGTTCGAGTGGGCAGCCATACACCGATCAGGATCGGACACCGTCGGGCCGTTGTCAATCCGACCGGAGTGGGGCACCCCGGCGGCCCGGCGCTGCAAAGTGAAGCGGCAGTTGCATCCTGCCGCTGATGGGCTCCTCGACTGCACCTGGTGGGTACCGGCACCCTGCCCACAAAGGAGTTCGTCGCAAGCGTGGGCGTGGAGGTCCTGGCGGAACTTCCCCCGGCAGGAGCGCGGGCCGACAACACCCGAGGGTGTGACCAGAACATGAACAAGATCGCCCGCAACCAGGCTGTCGCTGCTCTGGTAGCCTTGTCCAACGAAGGGTCGCAGCGCCGACTCGACAATCCCTCGGCAGGTCGCGTCGCGGCGGGGCCCTGATCCGCAATCGGCGGGCCACCGCTCCTGAAGTCGCGGGGAAACACTCGCAGAACTCCCAACGGGTCGTCTGGTCCTGCGGTCCCGAATGGCCCACCCAGTCACTGCTGGAGTTGCTCAGGCCGCTGGCTCGGTTCTCTCGCGGCAGCCAATCCCACACCCCGGCCAAAAGTCCATAGTAGTCAATGCAGAGTGGCAACAATAACCCAAGATAGTTGTATTTATTGCGATTGTATGTTGGCTTATGATCCATATTACACTATGATTTGTGATTGATGGTCGATTTGTTCTGGGAGCCTTCGAGGCATGCCTGAGCACCTCAGTTCGGAAGACCAGATTGTGGCCGCCCTCCGGCGGATCATCCGTGCGGTCGATCTGCATTCACGGCGGCTGGTGGAGGACTATGGGCTGACGGGCCCGCAGTTGGCAGTGCTTCGCGAAGCTGCCCGGCAAGGCCAGACCTCGATTTCCGCCCTGGCCCGGGCGGTGCATCTGAGCCAGCCAACGGTGACGGGAATTCTGGTCCGCCTGGAACGCGGTGAGCTGGTCGAGCGCCGGCGGGATGTCAGCGATCGCCGGGCAGTAAACGTCACGGTGACGTCGACGGGCCACAAGCTGTTGAATCGGGCCCCGTCGCTCCTGCAAGATCGTTTCCGGAACGAATTGGCCAAGCTGCGCGAGTGGGAGCTGACCCTGACGTTGGCCGCCTTGCAGCGCATCGCCGAGATGATGGAGGCCGAGACACTTGACGCGTCGCCGGTCTTGGTGGCAGGACCGCTCGATGCCCCGGCGGAGGCCTCGGCGGGCATTGGCGAGGCAGGCATCCCGGAGCAGCCGAAGGCTACCGCAAGGTCGCTCAACCCACTGACAGGAAGATCACTCGAAGATTCGGAGGTAAACTGATCATGGTTCCCGAAACTGCATCTGCTGCTGGCCCCTCGGAATTCCGCGTGCATGTGGAACCTCAAGTGGCGCTGCCCGAACCCCGCGTGACCATGGAGCAGGATGAAGAATGGTGTGTGGTTCAGATCGACAACAAGTGGCGCCAAATCCGCTTTCATGACTACGAGGCAATGTTTTCGGTGCCGGGACTGTATGAGAAAGTCATCTACGACCTCCTGAGCTGCCGATCGCCGCAAGTGGTGACCGAGTTGCTCGATGAAGCCATGGACAGTGCCGATGAGCAGGGCCGTACGCTGCGGGTGTTGGACTTGGGCGCGGGCAACGGCATGGTCGGCGAATTGCTGGCCGAGTCACGTGCTGAGCAGGTGGTCGGCATCGACATCATCGAGGCCGCCGCGGAAGCGACCGAACGTGACCGCCCCGGCATCTATGATGACTATCACATCGTGGACCTCACCCGGCTGACCGCCGCCCAACAGCAGGCGCTGGCCAAGCGGCGGTTCAATTGTTTGACCTGCGTGGCCGCGTTGGGTTTTGGGGACATTGCGCCCGAAGCCTTCAAGGTGGCGTACGACCTGGTGCAGCCGGGCGGTTGGATTGCCTTCAACATCAAGGAAACGTTTCTGGACCGCCGCGACCCTTCGGGCTTCGCCGACTTGATCCACTCGTTGGTAGCCGGGGGCGACCTGAACATTGTGGTTCGGCGGCGCTACCGCCACCGTCTGGGAACCGATCGTCGGCCGATCCATTACGTTGCGGTGGTCGGTCGCAAGCGGTCCGCGTAGGAGGCCACCGGACTGGGTCCGCCCGGAAGCGGTGAGTACCCGGGCGGCAAAGCGCCCGGGCGTGGATGTATGCCCAGGCCCTTGCGATGCTGGGCTGCAGTCGATCCGCCAGAGTTTTTCATTACCCGCATATATATATAAGGAAGGGGATTGTCGGCCGGCATCGGCAGCGCCTGGATCATATCCCGGCATGGCCGCTGCTGTGCTCAACCCTTTGAACTGCATGGCTGACCTTGAGCCGGACGCGGTCCTCATCGGCCGCCTTGCGGCGGCATGGGGTCGGCAGGCGTAACAGTCCAGGCCGCAACCGGCGTCTTGATCTTCGCCAATTGCCGAGCCGCCCAGGCAGGTCTTCCATCTACCGTGGCCGACGGTTAACGTGTGGTGGCTTTGGAGATCGTCGCCATGCACTCGCATCCAATCCGCGAATACGCCCGGCAGCGCGCGGGGGTCACCGTTGGACAGGGTCTGACCGTGAGTCCGGCGTGGATCATCGCGATGAATCGGGTGTCGCGTAACGCCCTGCCGATCGCCGGCCGGTTGGCTGCATGTGCTGCGACGGCGCCACGCGAAGGGCTGCTGCGGTGATCATCTGGCTGTGGATTGGATTTCTGGCGTTCGTGCTGCTGATGCTGGCCTTGGACCTCGGCGTGTTTCATCGCCGCGGTCACGTGGTCGGCGTCAGCGAGGCCGCCATCTGGACCACGGTGTGGGCGGCGCTGGCGGTGCTCTTCAGCGTGGTGGTCCATTATCTCTACCAGCACCAGGTCTTCGGAATTGGAGAGGAGTACGGCGATCGTGTCAGCGGCGGGCAGGCGGCCCTGGAGTTCTTCACCGGTTATGTCATCGAGAAGTCGCTCAGCCTGGACAACATCTTCGTCATCGCCCTGATCTTCAGCTACTTCGGTGTCCGAGCAGAGCACCAGCACCGTGTGCTGTTCTGGGGGATTCTCGGGGCTGTGGTCTTGCGCGGGCTGATGATCGCCGCCGGGACGGCTTTGATCCAGCGCTTCTCCTGGATTACGTACGTCTTTGGCGGGTTGCTCCTGGTCACCGCATTCAAGATGCTGGTTGCCCGGCATGACACCCTCAAGCCGGAGCGCAATCCGATTGTCCGCCTGGCTCGGCGCTGGTTCCCAGTGGCCGACTACGACGGCCAGCGGTTCTTCACCCGCCTCGACGGCCGCCGGGCGATCACGCCATTGTTCATCGTGCTGCTGGTGGTGGAGAGTTTCGACGTGCTCTTCGCCGTCGATTCCATTCCGGCGATTTTCGCGGTGACGCAGGATCCGTTCCTGGTATTCACCTCCAACATCTTCGCCATCCTCGGGCTGCGCTCGCTGTACTTCGTTCTGGCCGGCGTCCTGGACAAGTTTCGCTATCTCAAGTTGAGCCTGGTGGTGCTGCTGGCCTATGTGGGCGTCAAGATGCTCCTGGCGCACCACTACCCCATCCCGATCCCGGTATCTCTGGGGATCATCGGTGGGATTTTGTCGATAGGCGTGGTCGCCTCGCTGATCGCCCGGGCCCCGCCGCCGGCGGCCGAACTGCAAGATCTGGCGGTTAACTCAGCGAAGCAACTCCGCCGGTTGGTGGTCGTGCTGGTGGGCACCGCTGTGCTGCTGGTCGGCATTGCCATGATCGTACTGCCCGGGCCGGCCATCGTGATGATTCCGGCCGGGCTGGCGATTCTGGGCACCGAGCTGCTGTGGGCCCGAGGCCTGCTGGCGAAGATCACCGGGGCGGGCAACCGCGGAGGCAAGCGGTCAGACGATTCGCAAGGACCTCCGCCGCAGGGCGGCGCCGCGGTGGAGTCGTCGGAGCACAAACGGAGTTGACCGGATGACCAAGCTCAAGCCACGGACGCGGGAAACATTGCGCGTCGGGGACAGCGGCACCTTCAGCAAGACCATCAGCGAACAGGATGTGTTCAGCTTCGCCCACATCTCGGGCGATTACAACCCGCTGCACATCGACGAAGAGTACGCTCGCCGCAGTGTGTTCGAGCATCGCGTGGCCCACGGCATCCTGACGGCGGGGATCATCTCCACCGTGCTGGGCAGCGAGATTCCGGGCGTGGGGACGATTTTTGTCGAGTTGCACATTCGATTCTTGAAGCCGGTGTACTTCGGGGACACGGTGAGTGCCATCGCCACGGTGACCGAAATCGTCAACCCCAAGCGGGTCCGGCTGATGGTCGCCTGCCAGAATGGGGCCGGCCAAGACGTGGCCATTGGTCACGCCGTGGTCGTGCCCCCGGCCAAGACGCTGCTGCTGGAATAGGCGCCTGCTCCTGAGCGCCCCGTCGGGCGTGGTGGAGCCACCCGACGACTTGCGACGCTCCCTTCAGGAATCCGCGAAAGCGCACCAGGTGCTCCTCTTCATGAGCAAACAACCGCGGGCACTGGTCCTGCACGGGCAGCCGTCCTCGCGCTCATCTGAAGGGTAGCGCCCGCTGGCGCATTCTCCAGAATGTCTGGATCAAAGGCGAATGGATGGCGGCCGTGCAGACGTCCAGAACCCACCCGTCCTACCCGGT
Source organism: uncultured Planctomycetales bacterium (assembly GCA_964619935.1). Classification (GTDB taxonomy): domain Bacteria; phylum Planctomycetota; class Phycisphaerae; order UBA1845; family CAIVHJ01; genus CAZUGO01. The sequence continues at coordinate 148,204 of CAZUGO010000032.1, forward strand.
GCTCTGCATGGCGGCGGCGATGCCGTTGATGCTCAGAAAAATGGTCAACTGCAGGGCCTCGCGGCTCGAGCGGTCGGCCTGGCGATAGCGGCGGAACAGTTCGTGTTGGGTGAGATTCAGGACATCGGTGTACGGGTTGCGGGCCCGAATGGCCTGCTGGATCACCGGGTTGTTGTCCAAGAGTCGCTGCTGACCGGTGATTTGCAAGATGGCCGCTGCGGTTCGATGAAACTCCTCGGCAATCAGATGATGCAGCCGGTGGCCTTCGGCGTACTGGGCGGCGATCGGCAGACGGGCCCGAGCCATTTCCTGCTGGGCATTGTCGATCAAGGTCCGGAAAAAATCCCACTCGCGATAAAACGCCGCCAGCAACTCGGCTTGCTGGGCATCATCCCGGCGGAGCCGTTCGACGGCCGAGCCCAGACCGTACCAACCGGGGACGTTGTAGCGCATCTGGGTCCAAGCGAAGACCCACGGGATGGCCCGCACATCCTCAAAGGTGACGGCACCTGAGCGGCGCGACACCGGCCGCGAGGCGATCGGCAGGTCGGAGATGTGCTCAATGGACGAGACGTGGACGAACCAAGGCCAGAATTCGGGATCGTCGATCAGGCGGCGGTAGGTTTCCAAGGCGGTTCGAGCCAGTGATTCCATCACCGTGCGGCGTTGCGGGGATGGGTCCCCGGCCGCGCCTGCTGGCTGGCCGTGCTCGGCGGTGACCAGCAGCATGGCGCTGACGATCTGTTCCAGGTGGCGGTGGGCGATCGCCGGCAGGGCATAGCGGAAGGTAATGATCTCGCCCTGCTCGGTGAAGCGAATGCGTCCGTTGCGATTGTTTCGCGGTGCAGCCTGGATGGCCCGGTTCGCTCGGCCGCCGCCGCGGCCGACGGTTCCGCCGCGGCCGTGAAACAGCCGCAGATCCACCCGGTGCCGCTCGCAGACGTCCGCCAAGGCGTCCTGGGCCCGGTACAGGCTCCAGTTCGACATGCAATAGCCGCCATCCTTTCCGCTGTCCGAATAGCCAAGCATGATCTCCTGGAAGCGGCCTCGGCCGTCGAGGTGTTCACAGTACAGCGGATCGGCGAGCAATTCCTCCAGGAGCCGCGGGCAGTGCTCCAGGTCTTCGATGGTTTCGAACAGCGGGACCACATCAAGCGGAGCGCCGCTGTGGCCTTCACGCACCTGCCACAGGCCGGCCTGCCGGAGCAGCAACAACACCTCGAGCACGTGACTGACCCGCCGGGTCATGCTGATGATGTAGCCTCCGATGGCGGCCGGATCGACGGCGAGCCCGTTGCGGATCACCCCCAGAACGTCCATGACCTCGCGGGTGACCTCAGACCCGCTGCCGCCGTCCCCGGAGCGCGGCGCCAGCCGCAGGGCCTGGTGCAACACCGCGAGGCGCTCAGACTCCTCGGTGATCGCACCGTAGTGCCCGCACAACCCGCTGGTGCGCAGCAGGTCGTCCACAACCTCGGCGTGTACGCGACTGTGCTGGCGGATGTCCAGGGCGGCGGCGTGCATGCCAAAGGTGCGCGCCTGGACGATCATGTCCGCCAGCCGTCCGGTGCGGGCCACCGAGCCCATGCCGGCCTGCTCCAAGGCGTCGGCCAGCTCCTTGAGGTCACGGAGCAGCGCCTCGGCGGGGTAAGCGGCCGGCGTTCTTCGGGCGCGCCTCAGCATCAACTGCATCTGGCGGATGCGCGTGCGGAACGGTTCGACATCAGCGGCCGCGGTCGACGGCTGGGGTTCGTGGGTGCGGCGGTGGTCGCAAATGGTTTGAAGCAAGGGCTTGGCAATGACGGCTCGGCGGGTGGAGATAGACAACTCCTGATCCAGCTCGACCAGTTGCGCTTTGTGGATGGCATGGGCCGTGCGGCGCAGTTCGCCGAGCGCCCGGCGGGTGACTTCGGCGGTGACCCGAGGGTTGCCGTCGCGGTCGCCACCGATCCAAGTGCGATACTTGAGCGCCAGAGGCGGGGCTGCGGCCGTTTCGTAGTAGGTCTCGAAGGCCTCGCGCAGATCTCGATGCAGAACCGGAATTGCCGCGGCGATGGCGTGGCGCAGCATGTAGGTCCCTTCCTGGACTTCCTTGAGCACATGCGGCCGTTCCGTGCGAAACTCGTCGGTACCCAGCATCAAGATGATGGTGTTGAGGAGCTGCTCGCGGACGTGCCGCTCCTCGGTGGGTGTCAGTTGCCGCTGACTGCGATCGGTCAGGGCGACGGCGACGCGCTGCTGCTGCTGCAGGATGGTGCGTCGCCGGGCCTCCGTGGGATGGGCGGTGAGCGTCGGTTGGATGTCCAGCCGAGCGGTGAGCGTGCTCAATGCCTCCAGCGACAGACCCTGATGCTGCAGCCGGCCCACCGCCTGAGCGATCGATTCCGGCCGCGGTGCCGCCGCGGTGGCCTGCCGCTCGCGCTCGCGATTGATCCGGGCGATCTCCACCTGCTCGGCCTTGTTGGTCAGGTGAAAACGAATGGTCAGGGCCTTGAGCAACTCGTGAAGGTCGTCGCGGGTCTGGGCGGAGATGCGCTCGATGGCGCGCTCCCGCGCCGGAGGGTCCGGTTGATCCTGGGCTTGGCGGCAGGCCGCCACCAGGTCGCGCATCAGGGTCAAGGTGCCGCTGCTGCCGCGCTGGATGAAGGCCTCGGCCAGCAGGGAGTCCAGAAGCTGGATGTCGCCGGACAGCGACGAAGACATGGCGGCAAATCCATTCGGGTTGGGGCGGATCCAGCGCGGACCGCCCATGCGGCGACCGTTGGCCCATGATACCGGCGATCGCCCCGGCGGCAACCACACTTCGGGCATGGACCCGCTCGTCTGGGATGCGCTCCATGAGGCGCTGGTATTCTGGGCGAAACCGTCAATGACACCATCTCCGGGCGTCTGACGCGGGCGGGGGGCGGGTCCGGGCGGGGGGTTTGGTGGGCCGGTTCGCTTCACCGCTACAGCATATCCTCGGCGCGATGTTCGGCCAGGAAGTGGTCGGTATAACGGGGATCGACCTGCGTGCAGATCGTCGTGGTCTTCTCGCAAATGCGGGTGTAGTCGGGGTCGTCGCCGGAGAAGGTCTGAAATTCGCCGGCCAGAATGACCAGTCGCAACAGGTGCCGCAGGATCAACCCTTCGTTCTTGACCAGTTCTCGATTGCCGACGTACTCGTAGAAATCGTCGGCGCTGTCGAATACCCCGCCGGCAATCCACTGGGATTGGACCTGAATGGATTCCGGTGAGCTGGCGGTGGCGTCGAACAGCAGCTTGAGCAGTTCCGGCAGGCTGAGCGGGTAGCGCCGCGGTTCGTCATCGTAGTAGGTCGGATCCTCGGGCACCAGCGGGCTGACCGGCCGGCCGCCGTCGTCCAGCACCACCAGACCCATCTGCAGCAGCCGCGGCAGCAACACGTCGCGCTGCAGCGGTCCTGGTTCCAGCTCGTAGGGTGGCTGAATCTTGCGGCGCAGCGCCGGCGGCAGCGGCAGGGCCGCCTCCAGGGTCTGCAGCTTCTCGGTGAAGCTGGCATAGCGCAGTTGCTCGGCGCTGAAGGCGGCAAACAGCGGGTTGACGCTCCGAAACCGCAACAACCCGTGGACGCGCGGGTCGAGTACCACGCGGTGGCCGTCCTCGCTGACCGTGAGATAGCCAAAGCCCTGCAGATTCTGGATCATGAAATCGAGTTCCTGCTGAAACTTCTCCAGGCGCGGCGGCGTATTAAAGCGGGTGCGGAGCAGTTCGCGGGTTTCCGCCAGGCGGCCGGTCTTGGTCAGCAGAAAGATCAGCACCGGATAGGGGATCATCGACTGGCTGTACAGCTTGGCCGGGCCGGCCTGGATCAGGGTCTGGAACTGGCCTTCGGTCCAATAGGTCACGGTCTTGCGGCGGGACGGCTTCTTACGTTCCAGTTGCTTGCGGGCGCGCAGGATTCCCGGATCCTTGCTGCCGCGGTCGAGCTGGTCCATCTTCTGCTTCCACTTCCAGATCTTGACGTCGTCATCGTGGGCCAGGGCATAGATGTACCCGCGATCGTCAAACTGCGGTCGGCCGGCCCGCCCGAACATCTGGTGGGCCGCGGAGGCCGGGATCAGCTTCTTGTGATCCTTGGGGCCTTTGACCAGCGTGGAGATGACCACCGAACGGGCGGGCAGGTTGACACCGGCGGCCAGGGTCTCGGTGCACACCACGAAAGGCACCAGCTTCGCCAGAAACAGCCGCTCGATGATCTCCTTGTGCTTCGGGAGAATCCCGGCGTGGTGCACGCCGACGCCCCGGATCAACATCTGGCGTAGCTTGGGCCCGATGCCGTCCCCGAAGTCGTGTCCGTCCATGTGCTGCTCGATCTGGCTACGGGTGGCCGGGCTGATCAGGGACGTACCCTTGAGCCGCTCGGCGACTTCCCAGCACTCATCGCGATTGAAACAGAACACCAGCGCCGGGCTGCGGTTCTGACCATCGTCGGCCGACACCAATCGGGGCAGCAGCTCGGTGAGCAGCTGGTCCGGCACCCACACGAACTCCAGTGGAACCCGACGGTCGTTCGACCGCACCAGCCGCAGGTGGCGGCCGTGCTGGGCATTGAGCCAGTGGACGAATTCGAGGGCGTTGCCCACGGTGGCCGACAGCAGCATCAAGCGCACCGTCGCCGGCAGCAGCAGCAAGGTCAGCTCCCAGACAATGCCGCGCTCCGGATCGTTGAAATAGTGAAACTCGTCCATGACCACCGCCGCGGCGTCGCCCGCCTCGCCCGCCAGCACGTGATTCAGCAGAATCTCGGCGACCACCACGCGCACGGTGGCATCCGGATTAACCCGCCGGTTGCCGGTGATCAGCCCCACGCGATCGCGAGGGAAGCCCCAGGATTCCACCCGCTCCTGGAACTCGCGGAACTTCTGGTCGGTCAGGGCGATGAGCGGTGTGGTGTAGTACAGCCGCCGGCCGGTGTGCAGGCTCTCAAAGATGGCGGCTTCGGCAACGAGCGTTTTTCCCATGCCGGTTGGGGCGCTGACCAGGACCCCGCTGTCGGACTCAAACCAGCTCAGCAGGGCCTCCTCCTGGAAGGGGTACAGGTCGATCTCCAGGGTATCGATGAACTGGTCACAGACGGCGCTGCGGTCCATGGCCCAACGGTAGTCCGATGTCCGGAAAAACGCAAACCGGTGCTGCCGTTCACCAGGCCGCCGGCGGCGGCCCTCCGCTGCCGTCGCGACCGGCACTGGCCAGGCTGATATCGCGACCGCCGTTGCGGCTTGCCGCGCCGCCGCCCGAGCCGCGCCCGCCGCCGGCGGCGAAATTCTCGAATTGAATCCAGCCTCGCGGCAGAGTTTCCGATCACAAGGGAAGTGACCCGCGCGGCCCGGCGCCGGGCACCCAGGAGCACGCATCGATGGCTAGCGCAATTGGCCCCATTGCTCATGATTTCGGCCCTCCGATTCCAGCGGACGACATTTCAGAGCAGGGTTGCTACGTGTGTCATTGGAGCGGCCACCTGCTGCGGGTCCTGGCGAATCGCGCCGGTAACGGCCAGACGCCCTTGGTCAGCGTCCTGGGCGATGAACCGCTGTTCGTCACCCGGATCAGCAGCAATCCGTTTTTGCCGTACCGCGAAGCCCGGCGATTGGCCGAAACCATTGTCGGCGGCCCGGCGAGGCGGCCGACCCCCCACGGCACCGCGGTGCCGGACGGCAGCCGCCCACGACCAAACCGCTCGACGGGAACGACGGCATCGGCCCGCCGGTCGGTCCGAACCCGGGCCGCCAGGAAGAAGACTCAATCCCGCAAGCGCGGGTGAGGTGTTTGATTCAACCTTTTTTGTTATGGAGGACGATGACATGGCTCAGATGACCAACACCGGAACCACGGCACAGACCTACTGGGAGAACAAGGCGCAGGGACAGACCATGCCCTTTGAGTGCATCAACGAGCCGGGCGCCTACGTGTGCAACTGGAGCGGGCACCTGATTCGCGTGCCCCAGGACGCCGTGACCGCCGGCCGCAGCCCGCTGGTGACCATTTGCGGTCCGAACCAGTTGTTTGTGACCAAGATCTGCGACAATCCCTTTGTGCCGGTGACCAAAGCTCGGCTGCTGGCTTCGAACCACGATGTCGCGGTGAACTTCTAGATCACACGGCGGCCGCGTTCTGATTCCGCGGGGCCATCGGCCGCTGCGGATCGAGCGCATCAGCGGACCCGGGCACGGAATTCATTCGGTGCCCGGGTCCGTCGTGTTTTTTGTCGCGGAGCCTGAGGTGGCACGGTTTCGTTCTTGTGGCCCCAAGGGCAGGCGACGAGCCGCTGAGCAGGCGGGCGATCGCCCATGCCCACGCGCCCTATGAAGCCTGCCGTCCGCCGGCCCGGGCAGGACCGTGCGGCCTAGCCTTCCTGGTAGGGCTCCTCGGTCAAATCCTTTTCGAAAATGACCAGGTTGTCGTGGCCGTCGGCGTCCCAGCGCAGCCCGACGACGTCGTAGCCGGCTTTGATTGCCAGGTGCAGCATCGGCCGATGGCGGCTGTAGCACTCGAAGCGCACGGTGTGGTAGTCCTGGGCGGCAGCCCAATCGTGCAGCGCGGCCATCAACTGGGAGGCGACGCCCAACCGGCGCGCCGCCGGAAGCACCCCGCACAGCCATGCAAAGTAGGTCGACGGCTTCAACTCGAATCCGGTGGCAAAGCCGGCCGGTTTCTCGTCCAGTTGAGCCAGGAGCACCACCGCGTGCTGGCGCCCCTCGAACCGGCGGCGGAAGAACGCTTCGGTTTTCGACGGGCGAAAGACTTCATTATACAACTCGGTGATGAGGGTCAGTTCCTCCGGCCCGATGATGGTGATTTCGGCGTCAGACATCGTGCTCCTTTGGGCCGGCCCGCTGCCGGCGGGTCCGAGGTTCATGGGTCCGGCGAGCGTCGTCGGGCATTATAGCCGCTTTTGAGCGGCGTCGAGAGCCGCCGGCTCGCGGGTATCGACCCTGTCGCCCGAGCACCTCCGAACGGCGGCGTGCCCCAATGCGGCGGGATCGCGTAGACTGGGTGGGGCGAACGGAGGACCGTAGCCGTGGGTTTGAAGGAATACCGCCGCAAGCGCGATTTCGGTCGGACACCGGAGCCGTCGGGCGGCCCGCGGGGGCAAGGCCGCGAGTGGCGCTACGCCATGCAGAAGCACGCCGCCCGGCAGTTACATTACGACTTGCGGCTGGAACTCGACGGCGTGCTGTTGAGCTGGGCGATCCCACAGGGGCCATCGCTCGATCCCGGCTGCAAACGGCTGGCCGTGCACACCGAGGACCATCCGCTGGATTATGCGGCGTTCGAAGGCATCATCCCGGCCGGCGAGTACGGCGGCGGAACGGTGCTGCTCTGGGACCAGGGTACCTGGGAGCCGCACGGCGATCCGCAGCGCGGGCACGCCGCCGGCAAGCTGGCCTTCACGCTTCATGGGACCAAGCTTCGCGGCGGCTGGACACTGCTGCGGATGTCCGGCGCGGCCGGTGAGGGTGGTAGGAACTGGTTGTTGGTCAAGAAGGCCGACGACCAGGCCCGCCGGGAGTCTGCCTTCAGCATCACTGACGAGCAACCGTTCAGCGTGCTTAGCGGTCGCCGGATGCAGGACATCGCCCGGGATGCCGATCAGGTGTGGACCTCCGGCGGGGGCGGCCGTGGCGGTGCCCGGGCCGCCGGGGCCAGGCGGCCGACGGGATCCGTGGATTCCATCCAGGTTGCCCGACTGCAGGGCGCTCGGCGGGCGGTTCCGCCGCGGGTGTTCAAGTTGCAGCGACCGGTTTCGGCCAGCGCCGTGCCTTCCGGCGACGAGTGGTTGCACGAGATGCGCCTGGATGGCGTGCGGCTGATCTGCCGAATCGGGCCCGGCGGTGTCCGATTGCAGGACGGCGCCGGCTGCGATTGGACGGCCCGGCTGCCGGAGATCGTCCAGGCGGCGGCCGGCCTGCCGCTGGAGCAAGCCATCCTCGACGGCGTGGCCGTGGTGCCCGACGCCCGCGGGCTGCCGGATCGGGTTGCCCTGCAGGAGGCGCTCGACAGCGGTCGCACCCGGACCGTGGTCTACGATGTGTTCGACCTGCCCTACTGCCAGGGCCATGACCTGCGCCAAGTGCCCTTGCTATCACGCAAGACCCTGCTTGGCGACCTGCTGGGTGCCGCCCGACCGCTCTCAATCGTGCGCTTCTGCGACCACATTGTGGGCGACGGGCCCACCGTCGGCGGGCATGCGCGCCGGCTGGGCGGCGGCGGTCTGGTTTCCAAGAAGGTCGATGCCCCGTATGTCGGCCGGCGGACTCGCAGTTGGCTGCAGGTCGACTGGGCCACCCCCATCGGCCCCGAGCCGATCGCGACCCAGCCGGGCGAGCACCGTCGGACAGTGGTGGTCCAGCCCGGCGTGTTCGTGCACGGCGTGCGTCTGACCCATCCGGAACGCATTTTGTATCCCGAGGAGCGGATTACCAAGCACCGCCTGGTGTTGTATTACCAGCAGATTGCCGGGCACATTCTGCCGCACATCGTTCGCCGGCCACTGAGCCTGTACCGCTGCCCGGCCGGTTGGGAGAAGCCGGGCTTCTTCCACAAGCATCTGGCCGACATCTCCGATCCGAATCTGCGGGGTGTGTTGATCCGCCACAAGACCGAGTCCAAGGCCAACATCGTGATTGACGACGTGGCCGGCCTGATCACTCTGGCCCAGTGGAACGTGCTGGAGATCCACCCGTGGGGCTGCCGCGAAGACCTGATCGAGCGTCCCGATCGCCTGTTGTTCGATCTGGATCCCGGACCCGACGTCCCCTGGGAGCAAGTCGTGGCCATTGCCCGGGCATTGCACCAGCTCCTGGATGAGCTGCGTCTGCGCAGCTACCTCAAGACTTCCGGCGGCAAGGGGCTGCACCTGGTGATTCCGCTGGTCCGCCGTTGCGACTGGGAGGTTCTCAAGGATTTCGCCAGGGCCGTCGCCGGCGCCGTGGTGCGGCAGGCCCCGCGCTGGGCGGTGGCCACCCAGACCCGCAGCGCTCGCCACGGCAAGGTGTTCATTGACTTCTTCCGCAACCACCGCGGGTCCACTTGTGTGGCCCCTTATTCCACGCGGGCACGCAGCGGTGCACCGGTGTCCACACCGGTGTCCTGGGACGAGTTGGGTCCAGAACCGCTGCGCTACACCGTCGAGAGTCTGCCGCGCCGATTGGCCACCTTGCCGGGCGATCCCTGGGCCGATTTCTTTGAGTGTCGCCAATCGATCACCCAGGCCATGCGCGCCCGGTTGAAGCCCGGCTGAGCGTGCAGCCCGCCGCCTCGTCGATCACGACTTCAACAAGTCGAGGGCGGTCTTGGCCGACTCGCCGGTGCCGTCGTGCTTGAGATAGACGTAGACGTCGCGGTCCTCGGCGAGGCGCTGGCTGATCCACTGCCGCCAGTCGCCCAGCTCGGCGGCGTCGTAGTGGTCCTTGCGCAGGCGAACGTAGGTGAATGGGGCGGTGGCGATTCGAGGGGGCTCCAAGGTGTCGCCCTGGGACACGCACAACGCCGTGCCAAAATCGACCAGCAGGGTCATCACCGTGTCGTGAAACCAACTGCCGTGCCGAAACTCGATGGTGGCCCGCACGTCCCGGGGCAGGGTCTCCATGAAGTCACGCAGCAGAGAATCGTCGCGTTTGAGGTTGGGCGGCAATTGGAACAGGATCGGTCCGAGCTTGTGGTGCAGCAGGCGGCAGCGCTCCACGAAGTCGTGGGTCAGCGGGCCGACATCGGCCAGGCGGGCGTGGTGCGTGATCTTCTGGAGCCCCTTGATCGCGAAACAAAACCCATCTGGAGTCTGGCCCAGCCAGCGGTGCAGCATGGTCTCGCCAGGGAAGCGATAGAACGTATTGTTGATTTCTACGGTTCCGAGTTGCCCGGAGTAGTACTCCAGGAACCGCGTCTGGGGCAGCTTTTCGGGGTAGAACCCGCCTTTCCATTCCTTGTATGCATATCCGGACGTACCGGTTCGCAGTACCGCCATGGGGTCAAGGTACCATGTCCGCCGCCCGGCGGCCACGGGGCGGGACGGCGGCTTATGGGACCGGCCGGACTCCCGCCGCAGGCCTGATGGGACGTGGGCGACCGGCGTGCGGGCCGGTTACATTGTATCCTTGCGATGGGCAGCGCGCCCGCGATTCCCCGTGACGCTGGTATCGGGTTCAACCCTCGGTCTGTCCAGGGCAGGACAATGGCAGCCTCCGTTCGCTCATGGCATCATCGACGCACCCGGCGGGGTACGATTCTGATCCTGGTGCTGCTGGCGACCGCGGCGGCGTTGGCGTTGTCCACCGTGCTGATCTCCAAACAAGTGGCCATGCTGACCCTGTCGCAGAGTGTGGCTCCCGGCTCACAGGCGCGGGCCGTGGCCGAGTCGGGCCTGGAGTTGGCCATCAGCCACATCCGCAGTGATGCCGGATGGCGTGACAACTTCATCAGCGGGGTGTGGATCACGGATGAACCGTTGTACGGCGGGTCGTTCACCCTCGTGGGTGAGGACGGCGAGGACACCGACGGCGACGGCGTGGTCGAAGGCGACAGCGACCTGACCGATGACGATCGTGACCTGGTGACCTTGGCATCGACCGGTACGTATGACGGGGTCATTCATGTGGCCCGGGCGGTGCTCGTGCCTTCGGGGACCAAAGAAGCCATTCTGGTGGTCAAAGATCCGGCCAACCTCAGCAGCGAGGACCTGGAGCGCACGGCGCTGATGCGGTCCTGGGGCTGGGTGGTGTCCTATGCCGACTATGAGACCAGCAAGAATGACCTGACCGCGGCCTTCAGCGATGTCAACGTGGTCTACGTTCCCGCAACCATCGACTCGGTCCCCAATGGCCTCAAGGATGCGCTGAAAATTTCTGAACGCGGCGTGGTCCTGGAAATGAAAGAGCTGGTCAAGCACATAGAGTTGGCCAGCAGCAGCAGCGAACCATACCTGGCCACGCAGATCGAAATCCTGGAATTGACCGAACTCATCGAAGACGATTTCGGCGTGGAGGTGCTGGAGGTCATCACCCACTACATCACCCGAACGCTGACCCCCGGCGTGGTCAACGTGCTGACCGCCAATGACAATCTGCTGGAACACCGTGGGACCATTTCCGACGACGTCAGCATTCTGGCCAAAAAATCGGGCGACACCGAACCGACGTTGCTGGCGGTGGACAACGGCGGTGAACTCGACGGCCATCCGGCCAAGGGCCGCCGCGTGGCCCTGCCTTGGGGCAAGTCGGACTTCTCCATCGTCTCACTGAACAGCAGCGGGCAACTGCTCCTGCGGCGCTCGCTGGACTGGGCCGGTCAGACCTGGAAGGGGCCGCTGCCGAGTATCGCGGTGTTCGACAAGGTCGAGGTCAAAGGGACCGGACTGGTGGACAGCTACGATTCGACGCTGGGTGCCTACGGCGGCGCCAACGTGGCGGCCGAGGCCACCGCTTCGACCAACAGCTACAAGGACAGAGCGATTCACGTGAAAGACAATGGTGTGTTTCTCGGCAATGTGTACGTGCAGCAGGGTTCCGACCCATCCAAGGTGGTCAAGGTCGAGAACAGCGGGGTGATCAGCGGTCCGACCGGCGTGATCAATGTCGCCGTGCCGATCCCGCTGGCCGAGGCCCCGGAGATCGCCCCGAACCTCGGGAACGTCACCTATAGTTCGGGGACCACCACCATCAATAGCAGTTGTACCTACGGAGACCTGAAGGTCGAGGGCACCGCGATTTTGCAGATCGACGGTGAGATTCAGATCGTGTGCACCAATAATGTCACCCTGCAGCAATCCGCCCAGATCCAATTGCTGCCCGGCGCCACGCTGGACATCTACACCCGGCAGGACGTCCACGTCGAGGACAGCGCCCAGGTCAACGTCAATACCGCCGACCCCAGTGTCCTGACGTGGCACCTGGTGGACAAGAAACTGCTCCTGGAGGGCAGTTCGCAAATGTACGGGACCGTTCGCGGTCGCATGGGCACCCTGGAGGTCAAGGACGACAGCACCCTCCACGGCACCTTCCAGGGCAAGAAGTGCAAGGTGGAGAACGGTTCCTTCCACGTCGACACCTCGCTGTCCGGCACGCCGACCACCCTTGGCGGCGGCTTCGTGCCGCTGCCGGACTACGCCGCTCGTTGGCTCGAATAGCAGCCGGCCGCCGCTGCGGGGCGTCGGCAGGCTACGGACCCGGCAAACGCAGCGGGTGTCTTGACCCCACGAGGGCGGCCGCTGAAGCATGAGGGTGGGGCATGCCGCGAGGCTTACGGCCCACTGCCGGCGGCGGCGTCTTCGTCAGGGTCGGCCGGCTTGAACGCCGCGTAGTCCAGATCACGCGGCGGAGGCTCGCCGCCGGGCCCCTTGAGGTAGTGGTCCATCCAGCGCATCAGCCGCAGGTGGTAATCCAGACGGGCGGCGGCCTTGCGGTTGCCGTGACCTTCGCCCGGGTACAGCACCAGCCGTACCGGTACCCGGCCGTAGGTCTTGAGATACCGATACAGCTCCATCGATTGCGACGGGGGCACCCGCGAGTCCTCGGCGCCGTGCATAATCAAGATCGGTGTCCGGCACTTCTGAAAGTGGTACACCGGACTGCGCTCCCGAAAGTAATCCCAGTCCTCCCAGGGCCACCGGCGGCTGTGCACCTGATACATTTCGGCAGGGATGTCGGTGGTGCCGAACTTGGAGACGTGGTCGCTGATGCCGACAAACATGACGCTGGCGGCGAATCGCGGGCTGTGGTAGGTCGCACACCACGCCGCGGCGAATCCGCCGTACGAGCCACCGGTGACGCCGACCTTGTCGCCGTCCACCCAGCCCCGTTCGATGAGGAAGTCGATGCCGTCGATCAGGTCATCGAATTCCTTGCCGCCGTAGTCATTCTGGCCGGCCTTGGAAAAAGCCACCCCGCGGCCGGTGCTGCCGCGATAGTTGGGATGGAACACCATGTAGCCGCGGGCCGCGGCCACTTGGCCGGGGTTGGTGTAGCGGGTCAGCCAACCGTCGCTGAAGTGGGCCTCCGGTCCGCCGTGAACCGTCACGATCAGCGGATAACGCTGATGGGGCTGTTCGTCCAAGGGGCGAATCAGCATCCCTTCGATTTCCAGACCGTCACGGGCTCGGTAGGTAATGACTTCCTGGGGCGCCAGGGCGGCGGTGCTCAGCCATGGATTGCTGTCCGTCAGCCGGCGCGGGCGGTGGTCTCCATGCTTCATGTACAGCACCTCGGCGGGGTGCTGCCGGCTGTCGGCCACGAATGCCGCCGCCGAGCCGTCGCCGGACAGCGCCAGCCGCTGCAGCACTGGGCCGGCCGCCGGCGCGATGATCCTGGCAGCGCCGCTGCCGACCGAGACTTCGCCCAGGACGGTGCCCACACCTTGGCAGGCGACGTACATCAGGTCATCCGGGTTTTGCCAGGCCAGGTCCTCGACCTGCCCGGCGAATTCCGGCAGCAGGTCGCGCAGCGGGCCGCCCGCCGTCGCGGCCACCATCAGCCGGCCGGGTGACGGATCGTGCAGGTCCTGGGCCGCAATGACCGCCAGGTGCCGGCCATCGGGACTCCAGGCCACCGCCCCCAGTTTCCCGGAGTTATCCAGCCGGCGCTGGACCTGGCCGTCGGCGACGCCGACGATGTGCAGCTTGCGGTTCATGTAGTGATCGTCGATCAGCGGCGTTGGCGCCAAGGCCACGGCCAGGTGGGCGCCGTCGGGGCTCCAATGTAACTCGGAAGCCGAGCCGTCGAGTTGCAGCATTCGCGGCTCGCCCTCGGTAGCGGCGTCTCGATCGGCGATCCAGACCCGCACCGGCCGCCAGTCTTCCTCATAGACCCGTTGATCAAAGCCCTGGTCCTGTTCCTTCTTCTTGCCTTTCTCCCGCTCCTCCGCGGCCAGGAAGGCCAGTTGGCGACCGTCCGGTGACCAACTGTAACCGGTAATGTCGCTGCTGTGCTCGCGGAGCCGGCGGGCTTCGCCGCCGGCGATGGGGATGAGGTAGACCGCCGCATGTGGGTCATCACCGCGTTTGGCCAGAAAGGTGATCCCGTCACCCGAGGGTGTCCAGGCAATGCTCCTGAGATTCACCTTGCCGGTCACAAAGGGCCGACTGCTGCCGCGGGTATCCACCACGTGCAGCTCGGACCAGGCCGGCCCGTTGTCCTCTTCGAATGGCCGTCGCGGTACACTCAGGATGTAGGCCACCTGCCGCCCGTCGGGCGATAATTCCGCAGCGGTGACCTGTCGCAGGCGGGCGACGTCTGCCGCGGTCAAGCCGTCCGCGGCGACGGTTCCCGATGCGAATAGCACCCAGAGTCCGGCGGCCAGCAGCCGGCCGCCCCGCCACCGAGTTGGCACCAACGTTTTCATCAGGGGGTAGCGCTCCTTTCGCCCGAAGCCGGGCTCCGGTGGGCCAGACCATAGCGGAGCCGTGGACTGGCTGCAAGCCGCCCGGCCGCCACTGAAGAGCAGGTTCGGTTGGGGAGGAAGATATAACGTGCAGATTGAATGTAATCGAGAGTCGTACTTGTCTTGATCCACAAACGATGTGAAATCTTCGGTTACGTATGGCTTAAGTTAGCATCCGCCAGGCTGCCGCAATAGGCCTGCTGAAGCGGTCGCGCTTCAGCGGGCATTTTCCATGGGCCCCCTTGCTGAGAGCCCACCTGCCCGGCGCCGTGCGGATTCTGCCGCCGGCGCGGCAAGGATTGTGCGCTGGCGCGGTAAGGGTTGCGCGCTGGCGCGGTACGGAACGGACGCCGGCGCAGCAGGCGCCGGACCCCAACACCCCGGGTGTGTGACCCCAAGTCCCTGCCTGCGTGACCGCCAGTCTCACCCAGCCGGAAGCACGGCGCCAGCCATGAGGTGGCGGGACACCCGCCGGGTGAAGGCCGACGGCTCAGACCCCATGCTGAGCCCGGCGCCGCAGCGCGGGGTCGCAATACCCCGTGGGCTGGTGGGGTTCACGGATCCACGGATCCCCTGCTGGATACGGCTCGGTGCTGGATACCCGAACCCCCGAGCACCCCCAGCAACGCCGCGGCGACATGACGCTTGGGCTTCACCGGGTACGCGGGAACTTCTGGTCCAGTATGGTATTCCAGCGGCTGACCTGCTCCTGGGTTCGGGCCAGGGCCGCGGCGCTGTCGCCAACGACACGGACCTCGACCATCCGGTCCTTCTGAGCGATGGCATCGACGACGTCCTGACCGGCAGTGACCCGACCGAAGACCGTGTGCTTGCCGTTCAGCCACGAGGTGTCCTTGTGGGTGATAAAGAATTGGCTGCCGTTGGTGCCCGGTCCGGCATTGGCCATCGACAATACCCCCGGGCCGTCGTGCTTGAGTTCCGGGTGGAACTCGTCCGCGAATTGATAGCCCGGTCCGCCGCTGCCGGTGCCGCTGGGATCGCCGCCCTGGATCATGAAGTCCGGGATGACGCGATGAAACCGGAGCCCATCGTAGTAACCACGCTCGGCGAGGTTCACGAAATTGGCCACCGTCAGCGGGGCGTGCTCGGGATACAACTCAATCTGGATGTCCCCTTTGGTGGTCTTCATCAGGATATTCATGCGGTTCGCTCCAGCGTGATTCGGGGTTGCGGCGGCAGGGGGGCACCACGCCCCGCGGCCAGCAAGCGTTCCGGGCTGTGCGACAGCCTAGCCCAACTCGGGCGGGCGATCCAGTCAGGCGGTCGGCCCGGCAAATGCAGATCGCCGTTGGCGGCGCCGGGTTGGCGGTCAGAGGCCGTTGGGGGCGGCCTCGGCCCGCCAGGTCCACGGCAGCAGTTCCAGGTTCGGG
The DNA here is from genome assembly GCA_964619935.1 of uncultured Planctomycetales bacterium. Lineage (GTDB taxonomy): Bacteria > Planctomycetota > Phycisphaerae > UBA1845 > CAIVHJ01 > CAZUGO01. Next base: position 163,986 of record CAZUGO010000032.1, read on the forward strand.
GCCGCCGCACCGTCCTCGTCCGCATTGACCAGCAGGATGCTGTCCACATAGAAGTCCTGGGTGCTGGACGCGGTATTGACCATCCAGCGGGCGAAGTTGAGCGAGCCGGTCCACGTCGGGGTCATGGTCGAACTGATCGGGGTCCAACTGGTGCCGACAGTCTGCACCGTCCCGCCAAACCACTGGGTGCCCTCTGCGGCGCTGTCCACCATCATCACGATGTTGACATCCTCAGCGTGCGCTTTCATGCGGACCCAAACGTCACTGCGGTAGGTCGTGCCGCTGGTGATGCTGCCGGTGACATCCTGGCTGGGGCCTGAAGAGGCCACGCTTCGATTCCGGGCGCGCAGGCACCGATCGCTGACGCCGTTGGCATCGGTCTCCAACGTGGATACGCCATCCGCAACGAACCACCCGGTCAATCCGTCATTGAACTGCGGGTTGCTGATCAGGCCGGGCTCGAAACGCGAGGCCGTGTAGCCCAGCGGAGGGTGCGACATCAGCGTGGGGTCGGCGAAGATGGTGCTGGTGCCATCGATTTCAATGTTGCCGTCGGCGATGATGCATCCGGTGATCGGTTCCTCGGCCCGGATCGTGGTCAGTGAGACGGGCGGCAATGCGGTGTCCCGGATGACGTGGAACAACCCCTGCAACGAGGTCGGATAGACATCGCTCTGATCGACATCGACGTCGCCGTAGTAAGGCAGGTCCAACGCGTTGACGTTGATCCCGGCGGACGATTCGCTGAGTTCGCCGGTTGACAGCAACTCGACCGTGCTGTTGGCGTCGGTCGACGTGTACACGATCAACGCCGGGAAGTGATTGCGGTACGGTTTCCAGAGAACACCACTGTCGACCCGCAGGCTGGCACCCAGGCTCAGTTCGATGAGTAGCGTGCCCTCGATCCGGCAATCGCGAATGTCCAGCCGGGTACCGCCCGGAACCTTGATGCGGTACAGACCGTCGGAATTGGTCTTACTGGGGTCGGTGGGATGGTGCCAGGGGCTGATCAGCGTCCTGCGCAACTGGCCCTGGAAGTGGTTGGCCCCCGAGGCATCGTCCAGATCGGAGTACCTGATCTCGTCGGAAAAGGTCTTGTACAAGCTGTACAGCGTCTTGGAGGGCATTAACTTGCTGGGCGCGGGGACGGTGACCGCCTCCGTGACGTGCTCCGGTGCATCCACGGTCGCGGCTTCAGCAGAGCCCAACAGCACGGCATTGCCGACCACCAGGCCGGCATTGGACGAAGCCGGCCCGTTGCGGACGCTCAACGTCTGGCCGTTGCGCACCGTCAAGGTGCCGCCGGCGTGGACCGCGGTGCGCAGAACGTCCAGCGGCTGGCCCGCCGGCCAGGCCATGACACTGTAGGCCCGCACGCTGCGCCCGACGCGGCCGAAACCATGGATCCGCAGTGAATCGGTCGGGCTGTCGTTCAGGTCATTGTCCTCCAGATCATCGAGCTTCCAGCGGAATTCGCCGCGCCCCAGCGGGACGGCCGTTGTGAAGTTGCCTTCGTTATTGCGAAAGACATAGCGCCAACTGTAGTCAGAATTCAGGCGGACGTGGGCCTGCTCGATGGCCGACACGGCCAACAGGGCGGCCTCATCCCAGTCACGCTCCAGAGACATGGTCCGCAGCCGGGTCTGAGACAAGGTCAGGATGCCCAGCCCGACCACCAGGAGCAGCATGGCCACTCCGGTGACCGCCGCGTAGACCGAGGCGCGGCGACGATAGCGCCTGCCGAGCGGACGACCCCAGGTGGCGTTCACGGGTTCTCCCCCAGCGGCACCTGGTTGACCACGGCCGCGGCCGTGGTCAGGCGACGCCCTGCGGTCCCCAGTTGCAATTCAATCGACACATTACGGACATACGTTGCTTCGACGGAGGGAAGCCGGTCCAGAACCCCGTTGCGCCCGCGCAGCAGCACCAGCGTGGGGCCGCCGCCGCGGGGGTTTTGCACCTGAACGGTGATTCGCTTCAGCCCGGCGTCGGTGGTGGACACCACGCTGGGGTCGTCAGGCTCCACCCAGGTTACCGTGACCCGGCGGGTAAAGCCGGCGTGTTCCGTCATGACGACGCCGTCCTTGGTCTGCGGGGGGTTCTCCGACCAGCCGGAATAATCGTCGACATCGTCGAACTGGGCCCTCGACGTATCGGGCTCATCCTGTTCAAGGCCGAAGCTGACGGCCGCTGCGGGGACCGACGAAGCCAACGCGATGGTGATCCCGTTCCGCAAGATGGTGGTGGTGCCGGAGGCTTCCGGTTCCTCGTAGTGGGCCTGCAGGATTTCGGCCATGAGGTCCTGGGCCAACTCCAGGGCGACGTCCAGTTCGGACTGGATCAGGTGGGTGCGCGTGGCCATGGCCATGGTGTCCAGGGCGGTGACCAGCATCACCGAGACGATGATGGCGCAAATGGACACCTCGATCAGGCCGACCGCCGGGCGGCGGCCGGCGAATCGCCTGGCGGATACCGGGTTGGAACTTACGGCCATTGGGGCTCCCCGATGGTGGTGTACGTTCCGTAAAGGTAAAAGCGCAGATCCGCCGTGTCGCCCGGATCCGACCAGGTACTGCCGTTGTCACTGGTTTCCAACAGGTGCGTGTCAGCCGTCATCGCGGTGCGGTTGCGGTCCATTTTCAACAGGGCGCTGACCTGGTTCTTACGACCTTCGATGACCAAGCACAGGCCTTCATTGGGCGGAATCCCTGAGCGCGCATTGAACGGGATTTCGTACCACTGGAATTCCTGCGGATCCCAGGTGGACTCGGGGATCTCGGCCGTTTGCTGGATCACGACACTGAGCGGCTTCAGGTGGGCGTCGGCGTTGCGCAGTTGGAACCGGACCTTGCCGTCCAGCGCTGCCGGTTCTGCTCGAATCGCCACCAGCACCCGCTGCACGCTCCATTCGGTGGCGTTCTCGGGCAGGTGGGGGCGGAAATATTGGGCGATCCACGAATTGTCCTCGATGGCGGCCGTGTCGAATTCGGTTTCGGCGTCGGCCGCCCACTCCAGCGCGCGCCGCAGCAGCAGCCGGCCTTCCAGGGTCAGCGCATTAATGTCGAAGCCCCCGTCGCCCCAGGGCAGTTGCACCCGACGGCCGCCCGCGAAACCGGCGAAGATGCCATCGGCATGGATTGAAATCGATCGGGTGTGCGTGGCCGAACTCAAACCCCAGTCGGAAGCGAAGCCGTCGTCGGCATGCTGGTCGTTGTGCCGGGACTCGCCGTCGGGGGTGTAGAAGTAGGCGGCATCTTCATTCACCCACAGCGCCAGCCAATAGGTGCCCGCGGTGAGCACGGTGGGCGGCAGGTCGAGTGGGAACCACGAGGCCAGGCGATCCACTTTCTGGACTTCGGCGGTTTGGGCGATCAACGCTCCGGGTTCCCCGCCGGCATCGGTGTAGATGGCGTACCGGACCTTGTGCTCAAGCGTGCCGTGCAGGTAGGCCGACATGCTGGTGACCCGCCCGCCGGCCGGCAGGGTGACCTGGGTGGCAACGCCGTGGGTGCCGAGCGAACGTTCGCTGGTCAAGCCGCCGGCTACGTCGGGCCCGAGCACCGGCGGCGTTGCGGGGCCGCCGACCAACCGGGCGCCCGCTTCGAGCACACTCAGCGCGGCGGCAGAGCCCCAACGCCCCAGGGTCTGCAGTTCGTCTGCATGGGTGTTGGCGTCATCGCCGATATCGGTGACCGCCTGCGGGCTGCTGAACAGGCTGACCAGCCCCTCGCCCAGCGGCGAGGTGATGTAGTGCGTGCTGCGGATGACGTCCAGGGCGTCGCCGGGCGCGGGCGATCCGATCGTGGCGGCCAGGCCGAGATCGTCTACCAAGTCGACCCGCTCATTGACCACGCCGACCGGAGCGCTGACCAGCTTGTCAGCGAGGTCGGCGGCACTGAGCGGCTGCGGGACATAAACGACGTCGGCGTTTGCCACGGCGACGTCGAAGGCGGCCTGAGATTCAGCGGCCTCGATCAGGCTGACGGTATAGCCCCAGGATTCTACCAGGGCCTCGCGATCGAGTTCCTCGGCGGAGAGGTCGCTGGAGTTCACTACGACCATCAGGAGCCGGGTTTCGGTTCCTGCCGGAGCATCGTCGTGGGCCATCAGCAAGACCTCGTTGCTTTCGAGCTGGGGCGGAGGTGGCGGGGGCCCCCAACTCCGCAGCAGGTAGTTAAAGGCGACGTGCCGGACGTCCTCGGCCAGGACCACGGCCGGCAGGGCGGATTGATCTTTGCTGTAGTGCAGTTGCCGGGTCAGCCGGTAGTTGGGCATTCCCAGCCATTCGTAGCGGATGCGTTCGGGCAGCGTGTCGTTGTCGCGATCCGGGATGGTGAACTCGATGTTCGTGCTTTCCAGCGGTTGGTCAATGGCGATGGCCAGGCTGAGGTCGGCCTTGACTTGTTCGAGCAACCGGGCGCTCTCGGTCGTGCGGGCATTGGGCCCGCTGTTGCCGACATCGAGCGCCTTGGCCGCGACCACCACCGCGGAGCCCATGGCGACGATCAGGATGCTGACCACGCTCATGGCCACAACCTGCTCGACCAGTGAGAAGCCCGAATGCCGTCGGCCGCCATTCATTGGAGTGTGACTTCCCCCGTGTCGCGATCAATCGACACCACCCTGACCGCGTCGCCGCCCCGAAGTTCGAACGTCTTCGATCCGTCCGGCATGCCGTAGATATCGAAATCCAGCCGATCCGGCGCATTCTTGAGGATGACGCCGTAGGGTTCGTCCCGGAGCACCACTTCGTAGGTCATGTTGTCGGGAGCCACCTTGAAGAAGTAGTAGCTCTCCGTTGGTTGGGTGCCCTTGACGAACTTCAGTTGTACCGGGGTGCCGCTGGTGCGGGCCAGCGTCGCCGCATAGTCCAGGTCGGCCATCAGGCGGTTGGCCGCGTTCTCCACCCGCTGCCGGGTGATCGCCCGGCTGAACCGCGGCACCGCGATGGCCGCCAGCACGCCGACGATCGCCAGCGAGATGACCATCTCGGCCATGGTGAAGGCGGGGGCACGCAGACACCCGCCGGCGGGCTTCCGGATCATGGCAACACTCCTGAGCCGATCGTGTGCGCGACTTCTCGACAGGAACAGTATTCGATAACTTTGGGCGCCGGGCCACTGCCGGGCCGCCGGAGGCAGGCTATCGGGCACAGCCGCCGGGTCCGGACGTGGTGATTCCCGGACGGCCGGCCGTGCGGACCTAAAAAAAAAACCCCGCCGACCACGAGGGTCGACAGGGTGGGTATCAAGGACAGTGTAACTGCCGGGCCGGCGGTTACCCACCGGCCGGGGCGAACCGAAGTCCGCACCCAAGAATGCGCTGACTTTCTAAATCCAGCGGCCCTCGAAAGGCCCGCTGGCCTAGAAATCCTCTAGAAAGGAGGTGATCCAGCCGCAGGTTCTCCTACGGCTACCTTGTTACGACTTAGTCCCAGTCACCGGGCTCACCGTCGGCCGCCGCCTCCGTAAGGTTAGCTAAACGGACTTCGGGTGCTCCCAGCTTCCATGACTTGACGGGCGGTGTGTACAAGGCTCAGGAACATATTCACCGCGTCATGGCTGATACGCGATTACTAGCGATTCCAACTTCATGCAGGCGAATTGCAGCCTGCAATCCGAACTGAGACGACCTTTCTGCGATTTGCTCCACCTCGCGGTATCGCTTCGCTCTGTAGTCGCCATTGTAGCACGTGTGACACCCTGGGCATAAAGGCCATGATGACTTGACGTCGTCCCCGCCTTCCTCCGGCTTGACGCCGGCAGTCTCATTAGAGTCCCCGGCATGACCCGCTGGCAACTAATGATAAGGGTTTCGCTCGTTTAGGGACTTAACCCGACACTTCACAGCACGAGCTGACGACAGCCATGCAGCACCTGTGCTAGTTTCACTCAAAGAGCAGCATAGACCGCTTTCACGGCTGCATCCTAGCATGTCAAACCCAGGTAAGGTTCTTCGCGTTGCTTCGAATTAATCCACATGCTCCACCGCTTGTGTGAGCCCCCGTCAATTCCTTTGAGTTTTAGCCTTGCGGCCGTACTCCCCAGGCGGCGCACTTAACGCTTTTACTGCGGCCCCAAATCCGTCAGAGGCTCTGAGACCTAGTGCGCATCGTTTACGGCGTGGACTACCAGGGTATCTAATCCTGTTTGCTCCCCACGCTTTCGTGCCTCAGCGTCAGAACCAGCCCAGAATCCCGCTTTCGCCATCGGCGTTCCCTTGGATATCTACGCATTTCACCGCTCCACCCAAAGTTCCGGATTCCCCTGCTGGCCTCAAGAATGATGGTTTGCCGAGCCATTCCCCGGTTGAGCCGGGGGCTTTCACACGACACCTACCATTCCGCCTACGCACGCTTTAAGCCCAATGATTCCGAACAACGCTTGCCTCCTCCGTATTACCGCGGCTGCTGGCACGGAGTTAGCCGAGGCTTCCTGTGGGATTGGTCATTGTGTTCCTAATCCCTGACAGCAGTTTACACACCGAGGTGCTTCCTCCTGCACGCGGCGTCGCTCCGTCAGACTTTCGTCCATTGCGGAATATTCGTTGCTGCAGCCATCCGTAGATGTCCGGGCAGTGTCTCAGTCCCGATGTGCCAGGCCACGCTCTCACGCCTGGTACCTGTCATTGCCTTGGTAGGCCGTTACCCTACCAACAAGCTGATAGGAGATAGGCCGCTCCCAGACCTGCGGACCTTTGATCACCAGACCATGCGATCCAGTGATGTCATCAGGTATTACCGGCACTTTCGCAAAGTCCCGAAGGACGCCGCTATTCCTGAGTCCAGGGTACGTTACCTATCTATTCCTCACCCGTTCGCCACTAAGTGTGCTTCCGTTACCTTCCACACACTCCGTTCGACTTGCATGCCTTAGCCACGCCGCCAGCGTTCGTTCTGAGCCAGGATCAAACTCTTCACTTTGTATCGTAGGCACCGATCGAACGAGTCCGACCGGCGTTGCCAACGAATAAAAGGCTCATACATCTTGCTATTTGCGTTAGCGAGGACGTATGCATGTCGCTCCGGGCCACCAGGGCCGCGGAACGTCACACCAAGCGCCTGGTTAAGGCTCCAGGCAAACCTAACACCATAAGTGCCTATCGCAAACGCACTTACAGTGCCACATCCTCACAGCAGTTACACTGTTCACTTGTCAAAGAGCTCGACTAAAAAAGGCGCTTGCCTCGATCGCAGGCGCGGTGCGGGGCGGTCAGGTCGACCTTGCCCGCAGAAGGATCATAGTACCACAGAATTCGAGCTTGTCCAGCACGCAGCGGGCTATTTCGGGGAGAATTTTGCAATCACGATCTGCAATCAGCCGCCAGCGGGTAGGGCAAGATTGCGGTGGCATCCTGCAACCCAGCCCATAGGATAGGGCGAAAGTGCCCGAAGGCCCGTCGGCGGGGCGGGCTGCGAGGTTCCGTCAAGACGCAACATGATGACGCCCAATAGTATGCCCGATGGCATGGCAACCCGGCGCTTCGATGCCGACCACTTCAACACCTTGCGGCGGTTCGCCGAGCGCTGGGTCGACGACGGTTGGTCGCCCCGGGTGCGGCTGGACCCCGAACTGACCGGGCTGCTGCAACACTACCGCAGCGAGTTTCAAGAGCAGGTGGTCCATGATTTTGCGGCCAACCGTGAAGCCTTGCGGGATTGGGCGGAGCGCTTGCGGCTCGGCGGCAACGCCGGCGTCGAGCGCGACCTGGCCCGGCTGGAGGGTGGGCAGCAGGTTTTTCTGGACGTCGATCAGTGGTCCAACAGTCGTCACGAGCTGCTGTGCTGGAATACCTTCCAGCAATTCTACTGTGATGCGCTGGCGTTGGCCGATCGGCTGCTTCGGGTGGAGCACGGTGTGCAGTGCCACCGGCGGCGGCGCACGCCGCGGCGCCATGAGCGTCCCGGCGCGGCCTCGGACCGTTGGGACCAGGCGCTGCTCAATCTGATCGAGCAGGCCTTTCCGAATGTCTTCGCCCTGGAACCGCTGCGCGGCGCGCTGCCGATTCTGGCGTACCAGGCGTCACGGCAGGTGTTTCCGCGGCCGGGGTGGCGCTCGCTGGAGTACCTGAACCGGGCCCATCGAATGGTGACGTCAGGAGCGCTGGCCAGCCTGACCGGCGGTCGCGACCGCGGGACGTTCGCCCGGGAGGGGATCGATCAGGTCCTTCGCGATCCGTATTTCTTCAACCGGCACACCGGCCGCACCCGGCACAATCTGATCTTCGCGTTATCCCATCGCCACTCTTTCCTGGACCTGGGGCTGATGTACGAGGTCTTTCGCGGCAGGCCGTTTGCGACCTGGAGCAACATTCAGTACTTCCCGCCCTCGGCGGCACGCGATCCGCTGATCGTGGCGGTTCGCCCGGGCGAAAGCCGGCGGATGGAGCATACCATGCAGCGGTCGGCGGAACTGGTCATCGACCAGGGTCTGCCGCTGACCAGCTACGTGGATGGCGGCGCGCCCTATTTGCCGTACGGACAGCAGATGCGCGTCAAACCGGGTGTGCGCTTGCTGGTCGACTTCATCAGTGAACGGGCCCGCGGAACCCGCCGCAAGACCTACCTGGTTCCAGTGAGCTTCGACGACACCATCTCGTTCATCCGGGGGTTGGATGCACAGGTGCGGTTGGTCATGCATCGTCCGATCAGCAGCGACGCCATTGATCCAGCGCCGCGGCGCCCCGATCGCGGCTCCGTGAATCGAGGTGATCCACTACTCATTCACCTGGAGGCGCTGCTGATGGCCCACACCGGGCAGGTTCGTCACGGCTGGCAAACGCCGCCGGTCATCGCGGTCACCCGCCAGTTCGCCGAGCGCATGCAGCACCCGCGGCGCCTGGCGGATACCTGGCGGCGCTGCTTTCATGCCTCCATCTGTGACCTGAGTCGAGCGGGCGGAGTCGTCTCATGAACCGCGGTCGGGCGCCGGCGACGGGGCAGGTGGCATGGCCGCGCAATTGTGCCCGTGGCCGTCGGACCGGGTGCCGTGGGTGCGCGGTGATCCCTCAATCCATCCGCACCGTTTCGCCGCACGAAAGGGGGAGGATGAGCGGGGACGCGGCGCCGCCGCCCCCCATTCCAAGATCAGACCCGGTGGCCGGCGGCGGCTGCCTACTTCAGGGTCACCTTCATGTTCAGGTTCCGGGCCGTGAAGGCCAGGAGGTCGGCCGCTTCCTCGATTCGCTTGGAGGTCGGCTTTCCGGCGCCGTGGCCGGCCTTTGATTCGATGCGGATCAGCACCGGATGGTCGCCCTGGTGGGCGTCCTGCAGGGCGGCGGCGAACTTGAAGCTGTGGGCCGGGTAGACCCGGTCGTCGTGGTCGGCGGTGGTGATCAGCGTGGCCGGATAGGGGGTTCCGGAATGAACGTTGTGCACCGGGGAGTAGGCATGCAGGGCCTCGAATTCCTGAGGATTGTCCGGCGATCCGTAGTCGGAGACCCAGGCCCAGCCGATGGTGTACTGGTGGAACCGCAGCATGTCCAGCACCCCCACCCCGGGCAGGGCCACTGCAAACAGATCCGGTCGCTGGGTGATGCAGGCGCCCACCAGGAGGCCGCCGTTGCTGCGGCCGCTGATGGCCAGCTTCTGCGGGTTGGTGTACCGCTCGGAGATCAGGTACTCGGCGGCCGCGATGAAGTCGTCAAAGACGTTCTGCTTGTTCTGTTTGGTTCCCGCCTGGTGCCAGTCCTTGCCGTATTCGCCGCCGCCGCGCAGATTGGGCACGGCATAGATGCCGCCCATCTCCAGCCACACCGTATTGCTCACCGAGAACGACGGGGTCAAAGAGATGTTGAAGCCACCGTAGCCGTACAGCAGCGTCGGCGTGTCGCCGTTGAGCACCAGCCCGCGCTTGTGGGTGATGAACATCGGCACGCGGGTGCCGTCCTTGCTGTGGTAAAAAACCTGCCGGGTGACGTAGTCGTCCGGATCGATGCGGACTTGCGGCTGGCGGAAGACCTCGCTGTGTCCGGAAATGACATCGTAGCGATAGACCGTGCCCGGGGTCGTAAAACTGGTGAACGAATAAAAAGTCTCGCGGTCGCTGTTCTTGCCGCCGAAGCCGGCTGCGGAACCGATTTCGGGCAGGGCGACCTCGCCCACGGCGGCCCCCAGCAGGTCAAATACCTTCACCGTGCTGTGGGCATCGGTCAGGTATGAGCACACGAACCGGTTGCTCAGGACGCTCGCCGAGGCCAGCGTGTCGGCGGACTGGGGGATGACCTCACGCCAACCGTGGGCGCCCGGGTTGCGAATATCCACGGCCAGCACCCGGTAGCGCGGGGCGCCGTCGTCGGTCAGCAGCCAGAACAGCGGGCCGTCGTTGCTGACAAAGTTGTATTGATTCTTGAACTCGCTGATCAGTTCGGTCACCGGGGCGTCGGGCCGACTGAGGTCCTTGTAAAAGAGCAGATTCTTGCGCTCGGTGCCGCGCCACACGCTGATCACCAGGTAGCGGCCGTCATCGGTCACGGTGCTGGAGAAGCCCCAGGTCTTCTGGTCCGGGCGATGATAGATCAGTTGGTCTTCCGACTGAGTGGTGCCCAGGCGGTGGTAGTACAGCTTCTGGTAGTAGTTCTGCTCCTTGAGTTCGGCGCCCTCGGTGGGCTCGTCGTAGCGGCTGTAGTAGAAGCCCCGGTGGTCGTGGGTCCATGCCGCTCCGGAGAACTTGCTCCACCGGATGACGTCGGGCAGATCCTGCCCACTTTCGACTTCGCGGACATGCCACTCCATCCAGTCCGACCCGCCGGACGACAGGGCATAGGCCAGGAACTTGCCGTTCTCGCTGACCGAGGTTCCACTGACCGCGACGGTGCCGTCCGCCGAAAGCGTGTTCGGGTCGAGCAGCACGGTCGGTGGGTCGTCCAGCGACCGCATGGTGTACAGCACCGACTGGTTCTGCAACCCGTCGTTCTTGTAGTAGAAATAGCGATCCCCGTGTTTGAACGGCAGGCCGTACTTCTCGTAGTTCCAGAGCCGCTGCAGCCGCCGGGTGATCTTGGCGTGGCCGGGTAGCTTGCGCAGGTAGTCGAAGGTGACTTCGTTCTGGGCGCGAACCCACGCGGTGGTCTCGGGGGCGTCGAGATCTTCCAGCCAACGGTAGGGATCGGCGATCTCGACCCCGTGGTAGGTGTCGACCTGGTCACCGTGACGGGTGTCGGGGTAGTTTCGGATTCCGGCCGATGTGCCGCCGGCCGGGCGGCGGCCGGGTCCGGCACAACCGGCGGCGATGATCAGGATGGCGATGCACAGGCGGAATCGGCGGGGGTTGAACATGCGGTGCTCCTTTCCTGCTGGTGGTTGCGTGCGGCGCTCGGCGGGCACGTCGGCGGCGACCTCCCGGTGGGCCTGCGCCGCGATAGTCTAATGGCTGTCGGCGGAGCGGGCAAATGCGCTGGGGCGGACCCCGTCATTGGCCTTCACGTGGCGCTCGACAAACCGGAGGCGCTCGACGAGGATGCCCCATCTGGCGGAACCCGGCGGTACGGCGGGCGGGTTCGCGCGGCGGCAGTGGCCGCCCGCACGCACTGCCGCTGGGGTTGGCTTCCGGCGTTGAGCGCATGGGGCGCCGCGCCGCATCAGGCGACACCCGACACGGGCGCAGGCGATTGGGTCGCCGGGGATGGACTGACATGCTGCGGGGGTTGGTGGATCGTGCACTTCTGGAGGGTCCCGACCTGGCACCGCAGGCCACGCCCGCCGATACCCTGGGCCCGTTTGCCGCGTACCGGCAGTCGCACGGCGGCGTGCCGCTGGTCGCGGATCTGCAGCGCGATGCCTTGCTGGCCGACTACCGCCGCCGCTTCGATCACCAGGTGCACCACGACCTGGACTACACCACCCAGCAACTGGCTCGCTGGATCGGGCACCTTGAACACCGCCTTCCGCAGCGCCGCATCCTGCGCGACGGTCGGGTGTACGACGGGCTGGTTCGCCTCGATCAAAGTCGCCGGTTCCTGAAGACCCACGATGCCTGGTCCAACCGCCGGTTGGAAATCGCCTGCTGGGCGGCCATCCAGCAGTTCTACTGCGATGCCCTGGCTTTGGGGCAGCGCTTGCAGCGCGGTGAACGCGGTCGCTTGCGCCGGCTGCCGCGCTCGGCGGTGCGCCGCTGGCAGCCTGCAGAGAGCGCGGCGGCATGGACGCTGCCGCAGGCCCTGATGAACCTCCTGGAGCAGACGCTTCCCAACGGGCTGCACCTCTCGCCGCTGCGCGGCATGTGGCCGTCGCTGGCGTACGTGGTGTCGCGCAGTCTGCTGCCCGGGCTTTCGTATCGTTGGTCTGAAGCCCTGGAGCGCTTGCGGGCGCTGGTTTCCTGCGGCACGCTGAACGCCTATGCCGCCGGCGGTCCCGTGCTCGAGGTTCGGGGCCGCGAGGCGCTGTTTGAAGGCGGCCGGTTGAGGGGGGACGTCCGACACCCGGTGATCCTGGCGTTCCCCCACCGCCATGCCGTGCTGGACTTGGCCATCCTGGCAGAGGCCTTGAAAGGAATCGAGACGGCCTGGTGGTTGAACGCAGCCTACTTTCCCCAATCGGCGTCCGTCGATCCGCGGCTCGTGTTGATCCGGGCCGGCGACCCCGCCGCTGTGCAGGCGGTCCTGCGGCAATCGACCGATCTGCTGGCCCAGGGGATTCCACTGGTGATTAGTGTTGATGGCTGCGCTCCGTACCTGATGTACGGCCAACAGATGCGCCTGAAGCGCGGACTGCGATTGCTGGTCGACCGGCTGGCCCGCGGCGGACCGCTGCTGCAGCGCTGCGCGCTGGTTCCGGTGACCCTGGACGATCCCGACGCGTTGATCCGTGGACTCGAGCCTCGGGTCCGGGTGACCTTCCATCCACCCATCCGGCTGGGCGACATTCCGCCGCCCCCAGACCCGCCGGCCGCGACACAGGTCAACTTCGGCGATCCGCTGCTCAATCACCTGGAGGCCTTCTTCCTCAGCCATTCGGCCCAATCGCGCTACGGCTGGTGGACGCCGCGCGTCATTGAGACCGTCCAGGTGTGTGCCGCCCGCTCGGCGGCCGGGCGTTCGATCGGTGACCGGCTGGAGGGGATGTTCCACCCATCATTGTTCGACCTGGCCCGGATGACGCCGCCGGTCCTCACCCCGGAGGTCGGCCGGCTTCGCTAGATCCGCGGGCCCGCAGTCGCGCTGGGGCCGTGGTAGCCGGTGCACAGCCAGACGTGGATGCGATTGATCTCGACACCGGACCGTTTGACGACGGTGCCGGGCTGTTCGATGCAGGAGTCGAACTGATAGTAATCCAGCGGTTGCCCGGGGCGGCCGGCCGAGGTCAAGAAGGCGCTGCTACTCACGAACAGCACCGGGCGATTCTGGAGGTCCTGGTCACGGTACCACTGATCGTACTGATGGGCCTGGGCGTGAATGGTCAGGACCTCGCAGACGTCGCGCAGGTGGTAGGACAACAGCCCGGCGAGCAGATGAAAATGGGTCAGCACCACCGGTGTTTGGCCGGTGGATTGTCGAATGTGCTCCCGGGTGCGCAAGATGAGGTCGCGGACTTCACCATCCCAGCCCACCGCATGGGCCATGGGTTCGATGACGTGAGGCGGCAGTCCCAGGAGCGGGCGCAGGCGGTGATAAGCCACGGTGGTCAGCGGGTAGAACAGAATGATCGGCCCACCGACAAACATGATTGCAGCCACGGTGACGGTGGCGGCACAGATCCGTCGCTGCCAGCGAGGGAGCGATTGTCGGCCGTCGAAGACCACCGCCGGGAGCATGACATAGGCCGCGAGGTAGCCGGTGATCGGCCAATGCGGCAGCGTGAAGCGTTGGGCGGCGATCCCCTGAAACGCCACCATGACCGGCGCGCTGAAGCAGAACAGCAGCAGGTAGCGGTCGTCGCGGCGCACCCACGCCCGGTAGCCGCCGACGGCCGTGCCGACCCACAGCAGGGCGTACAGTAGTGGCGTGTGGTATCCCGACTGGGCGATGAGGCTCTGCCACGTCAAGGCCAGGCCGGGCTCGAGGGTCTGTTCCTTGATCTCGGTGCGCTGGCCGACGAACTGGACGCCGGCCCACTCGTGGGTGGCGTTCCAATAGATCACCGGTGAGAAAATCAGCGCGGCAATCAGGACCATGGCGTACGGCTCCGCCCGCCGGAACCACTGGCGGTGCTGCCGGGACAGCAGGGCGAACAAACCCAGGGCGGCCGGGATCAGAACGGCCGGCAGCTTCGAGAGCAGCCCCAGTCCGAAGATCACGCCCAGGACCAGGAACAGCCGGGTGTCGCCGGTCTTGAGCAGCCTGGCGGAGAGGTACAAGGCTGCCGTCATCCAGAACGCCAGCAAGCTCTCCGGCAGCAGCAGCCCGCCCATGGCCATGCCGACCGGGGTCATCTGCAGGCTGAGCACGGTCCAGAACCCGACCCGCTCGCTGAACAGGGTGCGGGCACATAAGTACAGGAAACCGCCGGATCCGGCGCCCAGTAGCACCGCCAGCAGTCGCCAGGCCCAGGCCTGCTCACCGAACCAGGTGCTCATCAGCCAGATGGCGTAGGCCACCATCGGCGGATGCTCCACGTAGCCCCAGGCCAGCCGATCGAAGCGGGTCCACTCCCAGTAGAAGGCTTCGTCGGGGCCCGGCCCGAAGCAGAACGCGAAAACCAGACGATAGCAGGCCGTCCCCAGGATGACGGTGAGCGCCCCGCGGGCGTAGCGCTTCGATTGCGGTTGCATGGTCGATCCTCAGCCGGCGTACGATCCCATATTGTGCGGAGGGCGGCAAGTGACGGCCGGTCCCGCCGGTTGGATCGCAGCAGCTGTGGCAGCGAAGGGTCCGGAACGTGTGTCGGTTAGCGGGAACCGCGATCGAGGGCCTGGCGGATCGCGCTGCACAGGGCCTGCATCGTGTATGGCTTCTGGACAAAGCCGGCGACTTCGACCTGCCCGATTTGGGCCGACGCCGCGGCTTCGCTGTATCCGCTGGATACCAGCGCCTTGACCTGCGGTCTGATGGACCGCAGTTGAGTCAGCACTTCGGCACCGTTCAGGTCGGGCATCACCACGTCCAGCAGGACCACATCAATGGTGCTGCCGCGGGCACGGAACAGCTCGATGGCTTCGTGTCCGCTGGAGGCGGTCACGACCGAATAGCCTTCTTTCTCGAGGCAGGTCTTGGCGACCTTGCGAACCAGCTCTTCATCGTCGACCACCAGAACGGTCTCGGGGCCGCCGGCCTGGGCGGCGGTGTCGGGCGGCGGCGCCGGAAGCGGACTCTCGCAGCGCGGCACCAGCACCCGGAACCGGGTTCCCTGGCCCGGCCGGCTGTGCACCTGGATGTCGCCATTGTGGTTGCTGATGATGCCCATGACCGCCGCCAGACCCATGCCGCGGCCGAAGCGTTTGGTGGAGAAAAAGGGTTCGAAGATTCTGCCGGACAACGCCTCGCTGATGCCGCAGCCGTTGTCGTCGACCTCAAAGTACACATAGTCGCCGGCCGGCACGTGGCGCTGCTGGGGGTTCTGGTAGGCTTCGGTAATCGTCTGGCGACCGCTGCGCACCACGATGGTGCCCCCGGCGCCGCCCAGGGCCTCGCAGGCATTGATGCACAGGTTCATGACCACCTGCTGAATTTGGGCGGGGTCGGCCTGGATGATCAGGGGCTCGCTGCCGACCGGTCGCTCCAAGGTAGCGCCCTTGGGCAGATTGATCCGCACCAGGTTGATCATCTCGTTGATCTGCCGGTCCAGGTCGATCACCTCACGGACCTGAAGTCCTCCCTGGGCGTAGGCCAGCAGCTCGCGGGTCAGCTTGGCCGCTTGCTCGCCGGATTGCATGATCAGGTCCAGATACTCCGCAGCCCGGTGGTTGCGGTCGATGTGATCCCGGGCCAGTGAGGCGAAGCCCATGATCCCGGCCAGCAAGTTGTTGAAGTCGTGGGCCACGCCCCCGGCGAGCAGACCGATGGACTCCATCTTCTGGGCGTGGAACAGTTGGGCCTGCAGTTGGCGGTTGCGCTCCTCGGCCTTCTTGTACTCGGTCAGATCGGTGGCCACCCCGAGGACCTGGTCGGCTTCACCGCGGGCGTTCAGAAGTGGAATCTTGGTGGTCTGCAGGACTCGGACCTCGCCGCTCCGCAGGGTGATGTGCTCTTCGGCGATGACCTTCTCTTTCCCGGAGTTCATGACCTCGAGGTCGTCCTGTCGGAACCGGTCGGCCTCGCTGCGGTTCGGGCTGTACTCGGCGTCGGTCTTGCCGAGCAGGGCATCCACGGTGGTGCCGTAGGCGTCGGCCACGGCCTGGTTCACCAGGGTGTAGCGGCCGGCGCGGTCCTTGGCGAAGATGTAATTGGGATTGAGGTCGATGATTCGGCGCAGGAACTCCTGGTGGTCCTTGAGTTGGTGCTCCACGCGCTTGCGTTCGGTGATGTCGGAAATGAACCCTTCCAGGGCCAGCAGCTCGCCGCTCGGCGAGAACACCCCGCGCCCTTGTTCCCAGACCCAGCGCTCGGTGCCGTCGGCGGCTCGAATGCGGTAGTGCAGTTCGAATGGCCGATGGGCCTGCACCGCGCCCTGGACGCGGTTCCAGACCTGCTCGCGATCGTTCGGATGAATCAAGTCGGCGAAGGTCGCCTGCCGGTTGTGCACCAGCTCGTCGGGCTGGTGGCCGGTCAGGCTGTAGCACCCTTCGCTCACAAACTCCATGGACCAGTTGCGGTCGTTCCGGCAGCGATAGACCATTCCGGGAAGATTGCTCATCAGCGTGGACAGCGTTCGCTGGCTCTCGCGCAGGGCCTCGTCGCCGCGTTTGCGTTCCAGGGCGTTGACCAGGATTTCGCCGACGACCTTGAGCAGCCCGATGTCATCGTCATTCCAGGTCTTGGTGGAGCGGATCGATTCGAATGCCAGGAAGCCGCTGTGCGCATGCCCGGTGCCGAGCGGCACGAACAGCAGCGAGTGGGCTCCATCGGCCTCGAACCTGCGGCGTTCGCCCGCTGCTTCTTGGGGCATGGCCTGGACGTCGGCCACTTGAACGACGGCGCCGGCCAGGGTCTGGGGGGTCACCCAGGGCAACCGCTCGACGGCCAGGGTCTGGCGCTCGGCGGAACGCGACTCGATGCCGGCCGCGCACCACTCATGGGTGTTGTCGATGTGCCGGCCGTCCTCGGTGAACAGGAACACACCGCTGCGGTCCACCGCAGTGAACGCGCCGATGGTGCGCAGGGCATAGCGGATGCCGTCGTCGATCCGGCTGGGATCCATGTTGATGAAATGTGTCGAAATCTGGGTGATCAGGTCCACGAAGGCAAGGCGTGACTTCAAAGCCTCTTCGGACTGCTTGCGGTCGGTGACGTCTTCGATGGTGCCTTCGAAACCGGTGGGGTTGCCGGCCCGGTCCCGGACCACCCGGGCATTCTCGGAAATCCAGATGACCCGGCCGTCCCGGCGATAGACCTGCGATTCGAAACCGGAGACCACGCCGTTGCGATTGACCAGCCGAATGAACTCCGCGCGGCGGCCGGGATCGACGTAGTGGCGGTCCAGGTGGGTCAGGGTCTGAATCAGCTGCTCGGGCGAATCATAGCCGAGCAGGACGGCCATCATGGGGTTGGCGGTCTCAAAGTGGCCTTCCAGTGCCGATTGATAGATGCCCTGCACCGATTGCTCGAAGATGCCACGGTATTTCTGTTCGGCGCGAACCAGGGCCTCCTGGCCACGCCTGCGGTGCTCGGCCTGGATGGCCAGGGCGACGAAGTCCGCAATGGACCCGGCGAAGTGCTGATCCTCGGTCGGCCAGTTGCGGAGCGCTCCGACATGCTCGAGCCAGAGGACGCCGACGGTCCGGCCGTCGACGCGGACCGGAGCATCCAGGATCGACGCGATGCCGAGGTCGCTGAAGTAGCGTTCGGTAAACTCTCGGGTCAGCGGATCGTTGCGGGCGTCGGGCGCGGCCATGATCCGCACCTGTTCCAGAGCCGCAAAGTAGTCAGGATAGTCGGCGACCTTCAAGCGATATCCGCTGCTGTGCCGGTCCAAGGCGAGTTCGTAGAGATCCAGGCACTCGATGTGCTCACCCGGTTCATCCAGCAGCCACACGCTGACGCGGGCCGTGCCCGCCGTTTTCGCGGCGGCTTCCGTGATCTGACGGATGGCGGCCAGCAGGTCGCCGGCGGACAGCGCTTCGCTGCGGGCCAGGACCAGCAGCGTGCGATTCTGGCTGCGCAGGCGTTGCTCCACCGAGGAAACCGCCGTGGCGGGTTCGATCACAGGTTCGTGGGTCGCGGAGTCCAGCGGATGGGCGGGTTGGGTGTCGGACATGTTCCTTTCCGGGCTGGGCGTCAGAACCGGGTTCCCGGCGCCTCTCCAGCATCTTATCAACGGCGGCCCGCGGCTGCCACCGCCGGTCGCGCTCCGGAAGATCCGTTCGCCGTGCGCCGGGGCGCCACGCCCGATGACCGGGCTGCCGCAAGGGGAGGCGTCTGGGCGGCGGGCAAAAAAAAGGGCCGGCGATCCGCGCCGGCCCATTGGCATCACAACCGCTGGGGTCAGCTCTTCTTCTTCTCCTTCAGAATCGCGTCGACGCGGGCCTTGTAGCCCTCGATGCTGCGATCCGCCAGCTTCAGGCCGTTGATCAGGATCGTCGGGGTGCCGCGAACACCGCACTTCTTGGCTTCCTCCATGTCGGCTTCCAACAGCTTGTCCTGGGCGGCTTCATTGGTCATCAGCGCATCGAACGCGGTCAGGTCCAGGCCCATCTGCTCGGCGTAGCCGCGGAGGTCGGTGACTTCCAGCTTCTTGGCGCCGCCGGCCATGATCATGTCATGCATCTTCCAGAAGCCGTCATCCCCCTGCTCCTGGCGGGCCAGGACGGTGGCCGCCGCGGCGGGCTTGGCTTTCTTGTGGAAGCCCAGCGGAAAATGCTTGAACACCAGCTTGACGTCGTTGGGATACTCCTTGAGGACCTGCTTGATCTTGGGATCCTCGCGAACACAGAAGGGGCATTGGAACTCGGAGAACTCGACGATGGTCACGGCGCCGTCTTTGGCGCCGAGCATCGGCGACCCCTTGATGTCCACGTCATAGATCTTGGTATCCGCCTGGGCGCGGCTTGGTGCTGCCGCGGCGGGCCGCTTCTTGATCTCGGCCAGGAGCACCTTCATGTCCTTCGACAAGTCCTGCACTTCCTTGCGTAACTCCTGGACCTCGCGGCGCAGGTCCTGAACGTCGCCACTATCCTGGGCCGAGGCCCGCGCCAGGGGGATCAGGGTCAAGGCCGCCAAGGGCAAGGCAACACACTTCCAACCATTCATGGCTCATCTCCATTCTGAATTCGGGTTGCAAACGCGAGTATGGGATTCTACAGCAACGTCCCATCCGGTGAAGCGCCCTAGTGTAAAATAGGTCGCTCCTAATGACAACCGCCGGGGGGGATTCGGCCGGTCGGCGATCGACCCAAGAGGCGCTGGGCCATCTGGTAAAGGCTGTGAGCACCAGAAGTTAATCCTTTCCGGACGCCGGGTGGTGAGGCCGTTCGGACGAATCCCACCACTGCCCCGCCGCCCCCGACCGGGGCGGGGTCAACGCTGAGGGGGCGGGGCGATTCGCGGGTTGCGCGACCGCAGGTAGTCCAAGGTCAAGCGACTGATGTCGCAAGTGCGCTGGTGCATGAGCTGAATGACTTGCTCATTGGCTTGGGGGCCAGCCAGCGTTCGGTACCAGGCTTCTGCCAGGATCTTGGCACACGGTTCGTTGGGGTTGAGTTGGTCTTCCTGCCGCAGGCGATCCGGGGAGTCGGTCACGGTCCGCGACCAGACGTCGGGTCCGGGCTGGATGTACGCCCGGCCGCGGTCCAGCACCGCCTTCAGGGCGAACCGTTCATTGCCGACCTGTGGCTCCGATCGCGGCGTGTAGATGTCGGTGGCGATGAAACAGCGCTCGATGCCCAGGCTGTGCAATCGGAGGGCCAGTTGGTCGAGGGCGTCGGCACCCTTGGCGATGCCCTCGCGATCGTCGGCCGCCTGCACCGGACCGGCGGGGGTGCCGGTGAGTTGCAGGGACACCTGGCAGAGGGCGACGGTTGGGGGCGGCGCCGGGCCGCGCATTCGCGGGCGGTCGCCGAAGTAGTCTCGCACCAGGGTCCCGAAGGTCGCCTGGTAAGACTTGGTGGTGCTTGCTGAATTCCAGCGTTCGACCGGCGTTCCGCCCACCGCGGCGTTGAGCACATGATAGGTGCGCTGGCTGCCGGCATGGTCGTCGAGCAGGTCCTGCAACAGCGTCGGCCAGGCGTAGGAAGAAGCGGAGCCCAGCACGACGATGGACTTCTCCTTCCCATCCAGAACGCCGGGCAGTGGCGGTGGGTGCGTTGCTGGGGTGGCCTTCGGGCCGGCCGGGTCGGGGATCCGTGCACCGCTGCTGGCGATGTCGCCGTGGGGCGCCCGGTAGACGCCGGAAAGGCGGTTCCCGCTGATCGTGCCGTGGAAGCGCAGCGCTCGGTCGTGTTCCAGCGACCGGGTAAAGGTCAGTTCGTTGCCGGACAGCCGCAGGTCAGCCAGGGGCATCTCGCGATCCATGCTCTTCCACACGCCCGCAAGTCGTCCGCCTTCGGCAGTGATCACCATGGTCGCTTCGATGGTGCTGTCGCCGAGCCGCGAGTTCATCTGCCAGATGCCGACCACCGCCTGCAACTGGTCAGCGGTCAACAGCGGGGGCTCCGCCGGCTCGGTGGGTTGCGTGGTGGCGGCCGGCGGTTCCTGAGGTGCGGCGGCCCGGCGCTCGTCCGTTTGCGCTGCCGCCGCGGCGCTGCAGGCCAGAGCCAGCAGGGTTACCGCCCGGCAGTACGACGGCCCTGCGGCGAGGCGCCGCCGCGATGCTCCGGGCGCGTTACCAGGGAGCCGCACGGTCGGCTTCGGGCAGGTACAGGCCATCATTGGCGTTGCATCCATAGGCTTCGTAGAACCCTGGGTGATGCCGGACGATCTGGTTGACCCGCGCTTCGGGAAGGGCGTGAGGATCGACCTTCAGCCGGCGGACCCGTTCCTGCGGCCTCATCAGACCACACCAGATGCGGGCGTATTGCAGGAAGAACTCGCGCTGCTGCCGACGGGCCTCCTGGGGATCGTCGGAGAACCGCACGGTCTGGTAACCGAAGGCCAGCCCGGTGAGGTCACCGATATTCTCGCCCAACGTCAGGGCGCCGTCATGGCACACCGGCGGCTCCGCGGCCTCCGGGGCGTCGTAGCAGACCTCATCGAATTGCCCGACCAGCTTGGTGGTGCGGCGTTCGAATTCCGCGAGATCGGCCGCGGTCATCCAGGGGTCGAGGCGACCCTGAGCGTCGTACTTGGAGCCCTTGTCGTCGATGGCGTGGCCCAGTTCGTGCCCGACGACCACACCGACGGCGCCCAGGTTGACGTGATCCGGCAGGTCCGGATCGTAGAACGGATACTGCAGAATGCCCACCGGCATCACGAACTGGTTGTTCGGCGGGCTGTAATAGGCGTTGACGGTCAGCGGTCCCATGCCCCACAGGTTCTTGTTGCGGGGCACCTGCAGGCGGTCCAAGGTCTTGGCCAGGCGCTTCTCGCTGAGCAGGCGGCCATTCAACAGCGGCTGGTCAGGCTGATAGTCGGCCGGGTAGTTGAAATTCCAGTCGGCTTCGGTCTTGGGCTTGACCAGCATCATGGAGGTCGCTTCCATCTTGGTGATGGCTGCCGCCCGGCCTTCGGGACTCAGCCAGGTGTTCTGCTGCAGTCGCTCGATCATCGACCGGCGTACGCCGTCGACCAGCCCTTCGAACCTGGCTTGATCAAAACCGGGGAAGAACACGTCCACCAGTTCGGCGTCCAGTTCCTGCCGCAGGTCGCCCATCACCAGTGTGGTGCAGCGTTCCTGGCGATCTGAGCGGCTCGGCGGGCCGCCCAGGTGCTTGTGGCGAAACTGGAATTGCTTCTTGAAGTAACCGGGGTAGGCGTCGTCCAGCAGCGGGGCCAGCGCGTGGAACAGGTACACGCTCTTGAGCGCTTCTGGATCACGGTCCCCCAACGCCTGGTTGAGGAACGCAAAGTAGGTGGGCGTGTAGAAGCGGATGCGGGTACGTTCTGGAATCCGGGACAGCACCGTGCTGAGCCGCAGGTTGGGGTAGCGAGCCAGCAGGGTACCCCGGGTGATCCACTCCTTACGGACTGACAGTTCACGCCACTCGGCGGGCCGCGGGTAGACCTGGGCGAAATCGCATTCGAAGTCGACCAGCCAGTCGGCTCGCCGTGCGGGCTGGTCGGCCCCGATGGTCCGGAAGAAGGTTCCGGCCAGCGCCCGATAGTCGTCGAGAACCTGGTCGCGTTCGTAGTAGCTGCGCTCGGGCAGGAACATCAGGTGGCCGGCGCCCAAGGACACATCCAGCCACTCCGGCGAATCGGGGTTGGCCGGGCTGTTGAGCGACAGGAAGCTGAACTCCGGCTCCAGGATGTGGTCGGCGAGCAGCTGTTGAAAGGCCGCCCGATCGCCGGCGTCGTCGACCTGTCGACGGATCCGCCGGACCTCGTCGCGCTCCTCGGCGGCCCGGGCCGGGGCGTCCATGCAGGCCTGGTAGTAGTCGCTGATCTCGCGGGCCCGCTCGCTGACATTGCTCTGGGCGGTCAGCTCGGCAAGGTATTGCTGTTTGGCGGCCAGCAGCCGCTCGTGGGAATCGCTGAACGAGTAGATGTGCCGGCTGCGATCATCACGCAGGGTGAAGGAGTTGTTGACCGCCGAGCAGGCATACTCGAAGAAGTCGTCGCAGGGATCGATCTCGGCGTTGACCGGAAACTCCCGGCGCGGCGGGATGGTATGGGTAGCCGAGCGCTGGGGGTGCGTGCATCCGGCGATCAGGGCCGCTGCGGCGGCCAGCGGCACCAGGCGGATCAGGAGTCTCAGGTTCATCACGCATCCCTCACGGAGGCCCCGCCGATTGCCGATCGGCAGCCGCCTTCAGACCAGAACGGAACGACCGCGCCGCCGGTGGGGGCGGCGCGATCTGGAGCTTGTGCACCGCAGGCCGCGGCGGTTGGCCTATTGGCGCTGGCTGGTGCCGGTTATCGTCATGTAGGTGGTCAACCCCAGAGAATCGGTTTCCGTCCAGCTCCATTCCATACTGCGGGCGTCGGTGAGCTTCATGGTGCCTTTGCCGCAGGACTTGCGACCGTCGCGATCCCAGGAATCCGCTTTCATGTGCCAGGTGCCGGTGGCTTCGTCGTAGGTGGACGTGCCTCGGCTGTGGTCGCCGAAGTTGGATGCTGAACTCATGCGATAGCAGTTGGACCCGGCATCCCACCACATCAGGTTAATGCCCTTCATGGTTTGGTCGGGCCCCATTTCGTGTTCCCAGTTCTCGACCAGCACCCAGCGGTCGGCATCCCAGCGAAAAGAGTGCCGGCCCTTGCTGTCCTTAAACTCCTGACCCATGACGTTGCCCTGGGCCGTGCCGCTCCATGACCCCACGAAGGCATTCAGCCGATCCAGCTCGATCGGACGAGCCGGCTGCTTCATCATTTCGGCCATGGCTTTGGGATCCATGTGGCTCTTGCACCCAGCCAGCGCCGCCAGAGCCACACCGCAGACCGACCATGCTACCACTCGCTGCATGATGAATTCTCCTAAACCTGAGGAATCACAAGAAACCGAGTCATCGGGACATATGTTGGATGACGGCGTCACCGAATTCAGAACACTTCAAGAGCCTGGCACCGCTCATCAATCGCTCGAAATCGTAGGTTACGGTCTTGGCCGTGATGGCACCGGCCATCCCCTGGACGACCTGGTCCGCAGCCTCGGTCCACCCCAGGTAGCGTAACATCATCTCGCCACTGAGGATCAGCGAGCCAGGGTTGACCTTGTCCTGCCCGGCGTACTTCGGAGCCGTGCCGTGGGTGGCCTCGAAAATGGCATGCCCGGTTTCGTAGTTGATGTTGCCGCCGGGGGCGATGCCGATACCGCCCACGCAGGCCGCCAGGGCATCGGAGATGTAGTCGCCGTTGAGGTTCAAGGTGGCGATGACGTCGTAGTCTCCCGGCCGCGTCAGAATCTGCTGCAAAAAGGCGTCGGCGATGACGTCCTTGATGACCACTTCGTGCCTGGTGTCGGGGTCGCGAATCACCTGCCACGGGCCGCCGTCGAGGTCGGTGGCCCCGAACTGCTCGCGGGCACACAGGTAGCCCCAGTCGCGGAAGGCCCCCTCGGTGTATTTCATGATGTTGCCTTTGTGCACCAGGGTGACGCTGCGGCGGTCGTGGTCGAGGGCGTACTGGATGGCCGCCCGCATCAGCCGGGTGGTGCCCTCGGCGCTGACCGGCTTGATGCCGAAGCCCGCCGTCTTGGGGAAGCGGATCTTGCGGGCCAGCTCCGGGAAATTGGCGCTGAACAGTTGTTTGAACTTCTGGCAGTCCTCGCTCCCAGCCTTGAACTCGATCCCGGCGTAAATGTCCTCGGAGTTCTCGCGGAAGATCACCATGTCGGTGTTCTGAGGATGGGTCACCGGCGAGGGCACGCCTTCGAAATAGCGTACCGGGCGCAGGCACACATACAGGTCCAATTGTTGGCGGAGGGCCACATTGAGCGATCGAATGCCGCCGCCGACCGGCGTGGTCAAGGGGCCCTTGATGCCGACGTGGAATTCCTTGAATGCTTCCAGTGTTTCTTCAGGCAACCAGTTGCCGAACCGCCGGTGCGCTTTTTCGCCGGCGTAGACTTCCATCCAGCCGATCCGGCGCTCGTCGCCGTAGGCCCGCTGCACGGCCGCGTCCAGCACCCGGACGCTGGCCGCCCAGATCTCCGGGCCGATGCCGTCACCCTCAATAAAAGGAATAATGGGTCGGTTGGGAACCTGCAGGTGGCCGTCTTCGGCCACCTCGATCGGTTGGGCGTCCGGCGGGACCTTGATGTGGACGGCGTTGGTGCTCATGACGACTCCTCGCGGGCCGGGCCCTGGGCCCGAAAACCAAGCGGGAATGCTAAGGTCTTGTCGGCGGCATGTCAATTTCCAGGCCTTCAGGGCGGTGCGCGCCCCTGTATGAAAAAGATCGTCTTCCGCCTATCATGGGAGACAGCAACGACCCCAATCCAAAGAAACGCGCGGCGCGCCGCCGAGCGAAAGGAGACCCAGCAGATGCCGGAAGAGAGAAACGACGTGCAGACGTTCAAGGGCACCCCGCTGACGTTGGTCGGTCCGGCCCTGGAGGTCGGAACCCCGGCGGCCGAGTTTACATTGGTGGCCAACGATCTCAGCGAAGTCAACATGCGGACCTTCGCCGGCAAGGTCAAGATCCTGAACATTGTACCTTCGCTCGATACCCCGGTGTGTGACCGGCAGACCCGGCGGTTCAACGAGGAGGCCGCTGCCCTGGGGGACCGCGTGGTGGTCCTGGCGATCAGCCGCGACCTGCCCTTCGCCCAGAAACGCTGGTGCGCCGCCGCCGGGATCGATCGTGTCCAGACCCTCAGCGCCTTCCGCCATCCCGAATTCGGCGTGAAATACGGCGTGCTGATCAAGGAGGGGCCGCTGGCCAGCCTGTTGGCCCGGAGCGTCTTCGTGATTGATGGTCACAACAAGCTGGCTTACCAGCAGATCGTGCCCGAGTTGGCCGCCGAACCGGACTATGCCCCGGTGCTTGAAGCGGCGCGACGCGCCGCCCGCGACTAGACCGGCTGCACCGCCCGATCCTCCGGTCTCGGGGCTGCTCCGGGGCCGGTTTTTTTGTGGCCGCAACGCCCGCGGCGGGCCGGGCATCATCATCAGCCCCGCGCCGCATTGCCCTCATTCGGGGAGTGACCTAAGATTCAGTGGATGGGGGAGCGGCTCGGGCGGCACCCTGCCGGACCCTCCGACGACCTGTCCCGTAGCCGCAGGTTCAGCGCACGGCTGCGAATACACGAAAGCCATGATGCAATTGCTCCGGGCTTCCACACTTGCCATGCTGCTGGCGTTGTCGCGCGGCACCCCGGTGTCGGCCGAAATCGCCGCCGAATTCGTGACGGTCGGGTTTCCGTCCGGCGGGTCCCAGGTAGCCATGTATCGCGGCGGCGCCTACGCCCCGGCGGGGGTCCGCGTGACCCTGACCAACGAGGAGGCCCGCACCGTCTTTCTGCAGGTTCAGCAGGACGACCTCGACGGCGACCTGGTGGTCAGCACTCAGATGGTCGGGCTGGCACCTGATCTGGCGGGCACGGTGGCCACCCGCTGGCTGTACTTCGTGCCCAACCCTGATTTTCGCGCCGGAGCGTCGGCCCTGACCCTGCAAGTCCTCGATTCCGACGGCGAGCCGCTGGCCGTGTTCCACAATGGCGAATCGACCCGCCGGGTGCGCTTGCCGTACCTGCCCGAGGTGTTGCCCAGCGAGGTGACCTTGGTCTTGAGCATCAGCGACAGCGGTGCCGGCTGGGCCGGACGGCTCAATGACGAGGGCACGGAGGACGGCAGCGAGTTTCTGCAGCCAATCCGCTTGTCGCACATTTCGCCGGACCTGATCCCGGATCACTGGCATGGGCTGGAGGCAGTCGACGTCATCATCTGGGAAGCGGCCGATCCGTCGGCGGTGAGCGCGTACCAGCAACGGGCGGTTCTGGACTGGGTCCGCAACGGCGGCCGGCTGCTGCTGGCCGCCGGGTCCACGGCGGACGTCCTGCTGAACAGCGAACTGGGCAAGGAGCTGCCCTTCGCCGCGGTCCACGGGCTGCAGGTTGCCAGGGGGCTGCCCGCGAAGCTGCTCCGCGGCAACTTCCAGAGCGCCGATCCGACCGAGCAGGTCTATGAGCCGCCGGTGGCGGTCGGCCGCTACGACCTTCGCGAAGGGGCCGAGCCGCTGGTCCAGAGTCTGGCCGGCACGCAAACCTACCTCGCCCGCAGATCATTGGGCCAAGGGTCGATCATCTGCCTGGCGTTGTCGCTCAAGGATCTGTGGTCCCAGGATCCCGAGCCCCGGCAGGTCCGCGGGTTTTTCGGCAAGGTGCTGCAACTGCGCGAACGCGATGCCCCGGGCGCCGAAGCGGTCGGGCTCGGCATTGGGAATCCCATGGAGTTGCCCGGGCGGATGCACGACTTCATTAACTTCGGCGGGGCGACCACCATCTATTTTCTGATCGCAATGGTCTTCGTGGTGGTTTACGGCCTGGCGGCGACCTGGGGCAGTTGGTTTGTGCTGCGGTCCCGTGGTCTGTTGCAGCACAGTTGGACGGTGTATTTCCTGGCGGTCGCCGCCGCCAGCCTGATCAGCCTGATCGCCGTGCAGGTCATCCGCGGGGTCCGCAATGAACTGAAGCAACTCACCATCGTGGACGCGACGACCGGCACGCGCAGCGCCGCGGCCTTCTGCTACTTTGGGCTGAAGACCCCCACGTACGTCGAGGACTTTGACTTCTGGCTGCCGGTCGACGGCCGCGGCGTGACCGAGCCGGAGCGGACCCTCAACTACCTGCGGCCGCTGTCGCCGCAGGTCGGGATGTCCGGTGAAGCCCGCCGCCGTTTTGCCGACACCAAGCGCTACCGGGCCCGCACCACGTTCGCCCAGTTGCACGGCGTTCCCATCCGGGCCACCCTGAAACAGGTCGAGGGTCATTGGAACGGCCAGTTGGACGGCAAGATCTCCGCGTCCATCCGCCTGCGGCCGAATGCCCCGCTCGATGAAGTGCCGTTTCAGGAGGGCAGCGTGATCACTTCTGATCTCGGGCATGATCTGGCAGACTGTTACCTGCTGCACGCCCGGCTGAGTTCGGCGGTGGTCGCCGGCCGCCGGCACCAGAGCATCGACGTCTGGCCGCTGGGCCACCTGCCCGACGGTCAGCCGCTGGACGTCGTGCAGCGCATCGTGAACCTGGGCGCCTTGGCTCTGAAACCGGAAGAGCGCCGCCTCAAGGCCTATCAGCAGGCCTGGGTGGAGGGACTGCAGCGGACCCAGTGGACGCTGGGGCGCTTCGAGGCCGATCCGCGGCGGAACCTCAGCGATTGGCAGCGGGCCATCATGCTGCTGAGCACTTTCGACGAATACGAGGTCCCGATCGAAAAGTCCTACGGCTACTACAGCGGCCGCAACGAGATTCAGCGGACCCACTGCCGCCGCCTGGACCGCTCGGCCGACCTGGAGCCGGGCCGGCTGCTGCTGGTCGGGTTTGCCCGGGACGACGGCCCGGCCCGGTTGTTTGCCGGGCGCGGCGGCGCCGCCCTCCGGCCGCTGATGCCCAAGGAAGCGCTGACCGTCTACCGCATCCTCATTCCCGTGGAACCATGATGAGGGCCCCCGCGTGATCATCCAAACCATCAACCTGACCAAGCGCTACGGCAAGCTGGTGGCGCTGAACAATCTGCACCTGGAGATCGAGGAAGGCGAGTGCTTCGGATACATCGGTCCCAACGGCGCCGGCAAGACCACCACCATCAAGATCCTGGCGACGTTGTTGCAGCCGACCTGGGGCGAGGCCCGGGTCTGCGGCTACGTGGTCGGCTACGAATCGCGCAAGATCCGTCCGCTGATCGGATATGTGCCGGACTTCTTCGGCGCCTACGAGGACATGGTGGTTCAGGAGTACCTGGAGTTCTTCGCCTCGGCCTACAACATCCACGGCGACCAGCGCACCCGCATCGTCGGCGACGTCCTGGAACTCACCGACCTGGCCTACAAACGCGACTCGCTGGTCGACGGCTTGTCCCGTGGGATGAAGCAGCGCCTGAGCGTCGCCCGCGTGCTGCTGCACGATCCCAAGGTGCTGCTGCTCGATGAGCCGGCCAGCGGGCTGGATCCGCGGGCCCGCATCGAGATTCGCGAGCTGCTCAAGGAACTGCGGCGGATGGGCAAGACCATCATCATCAGCTCGCACATTCTGCACGAGCTGGCCGAGTTGTGCACCACGGTCGGGATCATCGAGCAGGGTGAAATGCTGTTCCACGGGCCGCTGCAGGAGGCCGTGCGGCGGGCCAAAATGGGCACCCGGGTGCACATTCGGGTGCTGGAGCAACCGGACCTGGCCGCGGACCTGCTCAGCCGCCACGAACTGGTCCGCGGCATCGAGCAGCACAACGGCTACATCATCGCCGAATTGGGTGACAGCGCCCACGACTTCTCGGCGCTGGCCCACCTGCTGATCGCCAACAAGTTCAAGATCCACGAGATCAAGGAAGAGGTGGTCAACCTGGAGACCGCCTTCATGCGGCTGACCAAGGGCATGGTCCAATGAGTCGCCCGGCGCCAGGGCCTGCCGGACCGCGGGAGCAGTGATGCCCAACGATGCCGTCAGCAACCTGGGGAAATGGCTGTGGTACCTGATCCCGGCCAACCCGATTCTGGTGCGCGTGGTCCACGGCGGCAGCCGGCGGATCCGCGACTTGTGGTACCGCTTCGGCTACCTGCTGATCCTGTTCCTGGTGTTCTTGTTCAGCTTCATGGGTTCCAGCTCGCAGATGAGCGGCTCGCTGTCCGAAGTGGCCAAGACCGCCACCCAGATCTTCACCTTCGTGTCCTGGACCCAACTGCTGCTGATGTGCTTTCTGGCACCGGTGTTCACCGCCGGTGCCATCACCCAGGAGAAGGACGCCGAGACCTTCAACATCCTGCTGACCACCCCGCTGTCCAATGCCCAGATCATCTTCGGGTCGCTGCTCAGCCGGCTGTTTTTCGTGATCATGATGCTGTTCTCGGGGTTGCCGATTTTCTGCATCACCATGCTGTACGGCGGCGTGACCTTCCGCCAGATCCTGCTGAGCTTCACCATTGCCGGGGCCACCGCCACGATTACCGGGTCGCTGGCCATTCTGATCAGCATGTTGAAGGTCGGCACCCGGCGGACCATTTTCTCCTTCTATCTGCTGATCGGCTGCTACCTGATGGCCGTGTACCTGCTGGGACGGGCGCCGTTCCTGGCGGTGCCGGAAGCACCGCTGGACGCCAGCGGCAGCCGCCAGATGAGCTGGCTGACGCCCTTGCATCCGTTCCTGGCCCTGGAGGTCGGCCTCAGCGTGGTGCCGGCGCCCACCCTCTCGGACGTGGCCCATTACGGTTGGCCGACCAAGTACCTGCTGGCATACCCGCACGGGTCTTACGCGCTGATTACCTTGCTGGCGTCCCTGGTGATGATCACCTGCAGCATGATGTTCGTGCGCCGCGGGGCCCGGGAGGGCGAAATGACCTGGTGGACGCGGGTGCTGCAACGGGTGGGGCTGGGCGCCAACCGGGCGATCGGCGAGCGCCGCCGCAAGCCCACGCGCGTCTGGAATAACCCCATCGCCTGGCGGGAGGCCACCACCCGGGCATCAGCGGCGTCTTCGGGCGTCACCCGCTACGGCTTGATCATCGGCGGTCTGCTGGCAGCACTGGCCATCCTGATAGCCCTGATCAGCGGCCGCGGCATCACCGCCGGCGGAGGCGCCACCGGCGTGTTTGGGGTCAGCGATGCCCGCTATTACCTGATGTGGCTGGTCCAGGTGCAGTTGGTCTTGATTCTGCTGGTGGCGGCCAATGCGTCGGCCACCTCCATGACCAAGGAGCGGGAGTCCAACACCATGGACATCCTGTTGTCCACGCCGCTGACCAGCAAGGCGATTGTGTGGGGCAAGCTCCGCGGGCTGATCGCCTACACGCTGCCGATCCTGATGGTGCCGCTGGGCAGCCTGCTGCTGTTCGTCGGCTATGACCTGGTGATGCTGGGTCGCAACACCGAGCGCGTGGTCCACGCCGAGGGGGTCATCGAGCTGGCGGGCATCCTGCTGGTGTACACCGCCCTGGCCTGCGTGGTCGGGCTGCAGACCTCGCTCAAGAGCAAGAAGACGGTGCGGGCCGTGCTGGTGACCGTCGGGGTGCTGACCATTGCCGGCGTGTTGTTGTTCGTCATCGTCGACGAGATCGTGAGCAGCGTTTCGGAGATCGGGCCGGGCATTGCGCCCTTCACGCCCTTCACCGCGGTCAAGGCCTTGATCAATGGCCAGGGCGATCGCGGCCATTCCGGGTACTCCTTTGCGGATCGGGGTTCCCGGCGCTGGATGATGTTCATCGGTTCGGCGGCGGCCGTGGCGTTTTATTCCCTGGTGGTGGTCTTTCCGATGTACAAGTCCCTGGTCCGCAATTTCGACATGACCGTTCGTAAACAAACGGCTTCCTGACCGGACCCCGGGGGCCCGCTGGACGCCGGGAGCACACGATGCCAAAGCGTACCGTCTGGATGGTGTGGGGTGTCCTCGCCGCCGCCGGGTGCATGCCCGCCGGCATCAAGATCAT
The DNA here is from genome assembly GCA_964619935.1 of uncultured Planctomycetales bacterium. Taxonomy (GTDB): domain Bacteria; phylum Planctomycetota; class Phycisphaerae; order UBA1845; family CAIVHJ01; genus CAZUGO01. The sequence continues at coordinate 195,183 of CAZUGO010000032.1, forward strand.
GGCGGTGCCGGCGGACCGCACCCTGCGGGAGTTCGAGGTGCTCCGTGATTCCGGTTGGGTCTTCGACAAGATCGCCCTGGTCGATGTCGACGGCGTGCTGCTGAACCAGCCGTCCGGCGGGCTGCTGTCCCGCGGCGAGCACCCGGTGTCGTTCGTGGTCGAGAAGCTGCAGGCCGCCCGCCGGGATGCGTCGGTCAAGGCGGTGCTGCTGCGCATCAACTCGCCGGGCGGCTCGGTGACGGCCAGCGACATGCTCTACGAGGAAATCCGCCGCTTTCGGGCCACCGGCAAACCGGTGGTCGCCATGCTGATGGACCTGGGCACCAGCGGCGGCTACTACGTCGCTTGTGCCTGCGACGAGATCCTGGCCCAGCGCAGCACGGTCACCGGCAGCATCGGCGTGATCATGCAGTCGGTGGACGTTTCCGGCACCCTCGGCAAGCTGGGGATGGTCACCGAGGCCATCAAGTCCGGGCCGCGGAAAGACGCCGGTTCGCCGTTCCGACCCCTGGAACCCGAGGACCGGGCCATGTTCCAAGCGGTGATCGATGACCTGTACGCCCGCTTTGTCGACGTCGTCGCTGCCGGTCGCCCCGGGCTGGACCGCGCCGCGGTGCTGGCGGTTGCCGACGGTCGGATCTACACCGCCCGGCAGGCCCTGGAGGCCGGCTTGATCGACGGCGTGACCACGCTCCCCGGGGCGGTCGAACACCTCAAGCAGAAAGCCGGGATCCGGCGCTGCCGGGTGGTCACCTACCAGCGCCCGATGTCCTGGAACCCGAACATCTATGCCCGCAGTGCCGAGTCGCATCCGCCGGCGGTCCGGCTCATCGATGTGGACATCCCCTCCTGGCTGCAGCCCGGCCGGGCCCGGTTCATGTACCTGTGGGTGCCGTAGCGTCCACGGCGCCGGCCCCGGTCGCGTTTGCCGGTTCAGAGGTCGTGGATGGGGCGGGGCAGGTCCTGGTCGGAGAGTCGCTGTTGCTGGGATTGGGCGCCGTCGAAGGAGAACCGGATGGGTTCCTGGTCGATGGCGGCCTGAAGGTGCACCGGCCGGCCCCAGATGTTGTGCAGGTTCCGGAGCGTCTCGGTGGCGTAGCGGATGTCCAGATCGAAGGCATTGTGCTGGTGGGCCAGGTACAGTTCTCCGCGGTTGGCGTAGTTGCCGTCGAGCACGTAGATGTACGGCCGGCCGTGGTTGGTGAGCATGTACAGCAACTGCTGCTTGATCTTCTTGAAGTCGCGATGCACCACCACCATCCGACCGGTGGCCGGATCCTGGCGGTAGTGATACATGCGGTGGCGATCCACGAACTCCGGGGTCAGGAACTCGTCGATGAAGGTCACGTCGTTGTGGATGCGGCGCACCTCGAAGATCTTCTGGCGGCCGGGTGAGCCCTTGCCGACCACCCGCTCGGGGACGCGCTGGTCGCGGCCCCAGTTGCGCCGCTGGGCCATGTCGGTGCACTCGTCGTAGGCTTTGCCGTAGCGGCCGGTGTTCCAGCGCTGCTCGATGTCGCGGAACAGCTCCACGCCCACCTTGTAGGGATTCAGGCGCCCGGGCTGGGTGGCCACCGTTCCCGAGTGATGGTCGCAGTAGGTGATCAACTCATCGTCGCGCAGGATGTAGCGGGTCATCATGGTGGAGTGCCAGTAGGTGGCCCAGCCTTCGTTCATGATCTTGGTCTGGCCTTGCGGGGCGAAATAGTAGGCTTCGTCGCGGATGATCGACAGCACGTCGGTCTGCCAGTCGGCCAGCGGGGCCTGCTGCAGCAGAAACAACAGGACGTCGCGATGCGGTCGGGCCGGCAGCACCTGCCGCGATGACGCCTTGGCGGCGTCGGCCGGGGCCACCGCGGTGTCCGGGACCCGCGGGTTGATGTAGCGCTCCATGTAGGGTTTGGCCGGGTAGCGGGTGGCTTCCGGCCGGGGCGGCGGCTTGGGTGTGGTCCGCCGCTGCCGCCCGGGCTGGCGGCGCATGAACGGCGAATACGGATCGATCAGGTTCTCCAGGCTCAGGCAGGTATCGACGAAACGCTCGACGGCCTCGTAGCCTTCACGATCGATGTGCCGCCGGATGCGGGTGGCGTGGTTGGCCATCTCGTCGATCATGCGGCGGTTGGTGTGGGCGAACCAGGTGTTGTTCTTGAAGAAGTCGCAATGGGCATAGACGTGGGCCATGACCAGCTTCTGATCCACCAGGGCGTTGTCCTTCAGCAGGTAGGCATAGCAGGGGTCGTTGTTGATGACCATCTCGTAGATGCGGCCCAGCCCATAGGTGTGCGTCTTGCGCAGGCGCTCGTATTCCATGCCGAAGCGCCAGTGCGGGTAGCGCTGCGGGAACCCGCCGTAGGCCGCGATCTGGCTGATCTGGTCGTAGTCCAGCAGCTCGAAGCGGGTCTCGAAGAAGTCGAGTTCCTCCTTGCGGGCATACTTCTGGATGGTGGTCGCCCAGTGGGCGAGCTCCGTCGGAAAGCGATGGACTCTGGACGCGACTGTCATGATCCCCAACCGCCTACATGCCTTTGCAGAAGAAGGCCTTGATGCTGTCGTAAATATCGTCCTTGTGGTTCACCCGGCTGGTGATCATGTTCGGCTCGGAGGCCAGGTGTTCGTGCAGCACGTTGATGAAATTCCCGCTGCCGTAGGCGCTGGCCACCTGGCAGTAGCCGAAGAAGTTGACCGTCGGCAGCAGCTTCTCGCGGAGCATGGTGCAGCACTCGCGGCTGTCCGATTCGCTGCTGTTGTCGCCGTCGGAGAAGTGAAACAGGTAGATGTTCCACTCCTCGGGGGCGTAGTGGGTCTCGATCAACTGGCGGGCCGCCTTGAAGGCGCTGCTGATGCGCGTGCCGCCGTCCTCGCGCAGCCGGAAAAACGTCTCGCGGTCGACCTCGCCGGCCCGGACGTCGTGCACGATGTAGCGGCTCTCCAGTCCCTGGTAGTTGCGGCGCAGCCAGGCATCGATCCAGAAGGCCTCCAGGCGGACCAGCTCTTTCTGCTCGTCGCCCATGGACCCGGAGACGTCCATCATGTAGATGATCACGGCGTTGGACTGCGGGCTGAGCACCGTCTTCCAACTGCGGTAGACTTTGTCGCTGCGCTCGATGATGATCCGCGGTCGCTTGGGATCGTACAGCCCGGCGATGATCTGCCGCTTGAGGGCCCGGCGGAAGGAGCGCTTGAAGTGCCGCAGCGATTCCGGACCGCTCTGGCGGATGCCGCTGTAGCGGTCTTTCTCCGTGGTCAGGCGGTTGTGGCCTTTGGGCTTGATCCGCGGCAGCTCGAGTTCTTCGCCGAGGATGTCGGCCAGCTCGTCGAGCGACACGTCGACTTCCAGGATGTGCTGGCCTTCCTCGGCGCCGCCGGCGCCCCGGCCGTCGCCGTCGCCGTCGACCGCGTCACCGGGCTCACCGTCGCCCTGGCCGACCCCCGAATCGTTGTCGCCGTAGCGGAAGTGCGGGATCTCGATGCCCCGCACCGGGATGCTGATGTAGTGCTTGCCTTCCTTGCCCAGCAGCTCCCCACGGGTGAGGAACTTGCGGAGATCGTCACGGATTTTCCCTTTGACGATGTGGCGGAAGCGTTGATGGTCCTTCTCAATCCGTAGGGCCATGGTCGGGCATCATTCCGTGGGCCGGCGGTGCGGGTGGCCGCAGCGGCCGATCAGTTGTCCTCATCCTGCTGGACATCACCCCGGGCAAAGATGCTGGCCACGTAGTTCAAGACGTCTGTGGCCGACGATTCGTTGTAGCCGAAATACTTGATGAGCCGCTGCTTGACCACGTCGATCTTGGCCTGGGTCTCATCGTCGACCACGCCGCTGACCACGTTCTTCAGCTTGATGGTGTCGCGCTGGTCTTCGAACAACTTCAGTTCGAGCGCCTTTTGCAACCGGGCGTTGGTGTTGTATTCAAACCGCTTGCCGTCCAGGGCCAGCGACCCGATGTAGTTCATGATTTCCTGCCGAAAATCGTCCTTGCGGCTCTCCGGGATGTCGATCTTCTCCTCGATGGAGCGCATCAGGCGCTCGTCGGGCTCTTCATCCTTTCCGGTGTACTTGTTGCGGACTTTCTCGTGCTGGGTGTATGCCCGGACGTTCTCGATGTAGTTGGCGCACAACCGTTTGATGGCGTCTTCGTCGGCACTGATGGCCCGCTGGACCTCGGACTTGAGGACGTCCTCGTACTCCTCGCGGACCACGCTGAACAGCTCGCGGTAGCGCTTCTTGACCTCCTCGTCGCTGATCAGGCTGTGGTGCGACAGGCCCGATTCCAGCTCGTTCATGACCATGAACGGGTTGATGCACTTCTCCTGGATGGCTTGGTCCGACACCAGGCAGTTGGAGACCTTGTCCTGGATGTAGCGCGGGCTGATCCCCTGCATGCCTTCGCGGGGGGCTTCGGCCTGCAGTTCCTTGACCGAGTCTTCGGTGAAGCCGGGGACGCTGCGACCGTCATACAGTTTCATCTTCTGCAGCAAGGTCAGCCCGGCCTTCTTGGGTTCCTGGAGGCGGGTCAGGATGGCCCACATGGCGGCCACCTCGATGGTGTGCGGGGCCAGGTGGATGCCCCGGATCCGCTCCTTGTTGAAGTCCTTCTCGTAGATCTTGATCTCTTCGCTCAGCTTGGTGTTGTAGGGGATGTCGATCTTGATGGTGCGGTCGCGGAAGGCCTCCATCATGTCGTTGGATTGCAGCTTGCGGTATTCCGGTTCGTTGGTGTGCCCGATGATGACCTCGTCGATGTCGGTCTGGGCGAATTTCTTGGGCTTGATGGAGTGCTCCTGGGAGGCCCCCAGCAGGTCGTACAGAAAGGCCACGTCCAGCTTGAGGACCTCGATGAACTCGATCAGGCCGCGATTGGCGATGTTCAGCTCGCCGTCGAAATTGAAGGCCCGCGGATCGCTGTCTGACCCGTACTCGGCGATCTTGCGGTAGTTGATGTCGCCGGTCAATTCGGTGGAATCCTGGTTCTTCTCGTCCTTGGGCTGGAAGGTGCCGATGCCGCGGCGATCCTGCTCGGACAGCAGAAACCGCCGGACCACGATGTGATCGAGCACCCGGTTCCAGTCGCCGTCGTACCGGACCAGCAGGTCCTCGAACACGCGCCGGCAGAACGGATCCAGGTTGCCGCTGATGGTCACCCGCTGGTTCTCGGGCATGTTGGCGTTGAGCTTCTCGATGACCTCGCGCCGGGCCACCAGGGGGATCAGCTTCAACGGCTCCTCGTGCATCGGGCAATCGCACAGCACCGGCCCCTCGGGGCTGTCCAGTTTCCAGGAGAATGTATATAAGGCCCCCTCGTCGGTCATCGCGTAGGCTTCCAGCCCTCGCTTCAGCAGCCGCACCAGGGTGCTCTTGGCCGAGCCCACCGGGCCGTGCAGCAGCATGATCCGCTTCTCGGTGCCGTAGCCGTGGGCCGCCGATTTCAGAAAGTCGACCAACGCCATCGCCGCCCGATCCAGGCCGAAAATGGCGTCGGCACCTTCGCGCAGCGGATCGGAAAAGAACTTGTAGCGGATCAAATCCTGCTTCAGCCAGGTGTAACGCTCCATGCCGAAGTGGATGATCATGTCGTACAGCCGCTGGAAGGCGTTGCGGGCCACCCGCGGATTCTCCGTGACCAGGGTGAGGTAGTCGTGGAAGGTGCCCTCCCAGTGCTGCTCGCGAAACCGCTGGGGATCGAGCCTGGCATTGACGATCGAGAGAATGGCGTCTTTGTCAGCCATCGACAAGCTCCTTCCGTGGCGCCCTGGGAATCAAGCTGGGGGAAGTTCTGGCGGAACGAATCACCGGGGCTCGGTCCGCGCCCACCGGCCGCGCTCATGCCGCCACCCGACAGGAACGCTTACAGTCCCCTCGCATGGGCCACCTACGAATGAATTTCACCTCAATCCGCAGGCAGCTTTACTTAAATATAGAGGCACCGGGTGCCGTTGTCAATTTGCCATACTTGTAAGATTTGTTGCTGCAAAGAGATACGTTCCATCCCAGGGCCGCCGGGTGGCGGCTCCCGGGCCGCATCGGCCCCCCGGGAACCCGCAACCCACCCTCGCCAGGGGTCGAAACCCGCAGCTCGGCTGATTTCAGATTAATTCATACCACCATTTATATCAAATGAAGATACGAAATTGACCAATCGGTATCTTGATTTGATGCAAATGGTGGTACGAAATGCACAAAATGGTGGTACCAATTGATACAAATGGTGATACGAAATGATCTAAAACCGGCGTCCCCCGAGGTCGACCCCTCCAGGCCCCGGCCTCCAACACCCGGTCAGCCCCCCGTCGTGCACCTGTTTTTGCGTACTCATTTCAGGGTGACGGCAGCGGCTCATGCCTGCGTCGCAGTGTGGGCGCTTGAATTGGCAGCACGCCTTCCAAGTCTTCTGTGGTGAATCTCTGGTGGTAACCGAGGTGGACTATGAGGAGTTCTATGAATGCCAGGAGGTTACGTCCCTGCCGGAGCAGCGCCCCTGAAGAGGCATGCACGTGTTGCTGCGCGGGCTCACTCCTTCTGCTCGTGCCCTGAATGAGGAGCGGATGCGGCAGGGCAGAAGTTGCGCTTCAATTTTTTCTTGCAGCTTTGCAAGCCACCGCGCATATTTGCGTGGGCCAGTTGAGCGCTGCCCACAAGCGCCGGGCATGCGTTCGATGTCGGAACGGTAGTGGTCCAGCCCGAATTGGAGCGTAAGACGCGCTCATCGAGCGCCCCCCCCTAAAAAAAGACCCATTGAACCGAGGAGGACGAAGATGAGCGGAATCAAGCGCCTGACCCTCGCCGGGTCGTGTTGTGCCGCGGTGTGCCTGCTGCTTCAGGCCGGATGGTCGGTCGGCGGTGCCGCGATCGCGCCCGCGGCGTCGATGTCGCCTCCCGGCACGTTCATCCCGGCCCCGGCCGTCCGGGAACCGGGATCGCCGGCGCCCTGGCAGGGGGCGGCAATGCCCGTCGCACCCTTCTCCGCGGTGAATCTGGCCAACGGCAATGTGCTCACACCATTGCAACGGAAGTCGCGTGGCGCGGCCGCGGTCCCAACATGCATTTCGCGTTCTATCACAACAGCGCCGACGGCCAGTGGCGGACCAGCTTCAGCACGCACTTGGAATTCAGCACCCCGACCGCCATGAACCTGGTG
>CAZUGO010000033.1:0-37247 GCA_964619935.1 uncultured Planctomycetales bacterium
GCAAGTTATCGCAAAATCGAGCAGCTGCGTGCAAGAGGGTAGGTCGGCACTACACACCAAAACACGGCGAAAACGGCCCTCCCGCATACCCCAGCCCCGACCGACGCCCAAAGTTTTCCGCAATCTGCGAAAGTTGGGCTAGATTCGCCGACAGATTGGTGACGTTGGCATTGCACTCTGTCTCTTCTGCAAACCACGAAACGCCAGCAGCGCTGGAGCTGTCCTGAGCGGCGGGAAAGGATCCCAGTGATTCCTGCATGACCACGCCCACAAAGAAGCTGCTGCCCGCCGGTCCGACATACGTCGGCTCGATCACGACCTCATTGAAGATGTCGGTGTTGGCATTGGCACCCACCGCTTCGGCCCGGGTCAGCAATGTCGCGTTGCTGGGATCGCCATCGTTGTCGGGATCATCGTACAACAGCACGCCGACCTGCCGGCCGTCGGCACCCAACCCGTAGACCACGCTGACCTTGTCGATCACTTCCTGCCCGGGCTGGGCGGTAAACTGGTTCAGCCAGATCAAGCCGCCCTTGTCGGGATCGGATCCGATCGGGAGTTCCTGCGTGCCGTCGTCCACGCTGTAGTTGTTGCCGGCCGCCGGCGCCGGCAGCAGTTGCTCCGAGAAGTCGATTGGAAAGTGATCACCGGTCCCCGGATCGGCAATGGCATAAGGGCCGCTTCCGGAGCCCGGCGGCTCGGCTGACGCCACCGGCAGGCGGGCGTACTGTTCGGAGTCCGCCGTGATGGTCACGGTTACACTTTCATCGGGATCGTTGTTGGCCAGCCGGTAGACGTGTTCGCGCTGATCACCGGGGTGGGCCACCTGAATCTCGGGGGTCAGCAGCTCCAGGTCCAGCCGGGGATCCGAGTTGGGGTCGGGCAGCTGGCCCGGCGCCGGATCCACGACGCAAATCTCGACGTCACCGGTCCCGGTGGTGGTTGAACCGTCGGCCCACAGGGTGGTGGCCGCCCCAACCACCGTGCACATTCGGACGCCGCCCGGCGGAATGGTCATCATCAGCGTAAAGGAATAGGACCCCGCAGCCGGCGTCGCAAACACCGTCGGGCCGGCCGCCGGGTTGCCCGGCGGCGGTGGCGGCGGCATGCAGGTCAAGTTCAGGGTGACCGTGGTGGATACCGGGGTGCACGGCGGGCCGGCCGGACCCGTCGCGGCGATGCCGACCGACACCACAAACGGCACCACGATCGGGACCGCCGCCCCGGCGAGCGGGAAGACCGCCCGACTGGTCTTGCCCAACGTCGTGGTCCGCCCCCACATCGGCGGCCGGGGGGTGCCGCGGCAGGCCTGCACCTCCGGCGGCACCCACCAGGCAACGGTCGTCGCCAGCATCGTCGCCACCATCAATCCGCGGAAGACTTGGGCGGTGCTGCGTGTGTCGCTCCTCATCGTTGAACCTCCTCCCGGAAAGCGGGTTTTGACGTGAACACTTGAGATGCCAATGGACCTGTCCCCGGCCGCGGCCAGATCGGCCGGCTATTAACCGGGCGGCAGGCCCGTGGTTGCGGTCACGCCGTTTCTCTAATCTTCTGCGGCGGCGGCTTCAGAAGACCACCACAGGTGCTTCTGAGGGCGGTTCTCCCTTCCCCCCGGCGGAATGAAGCGGTAAGCTGATTGAAGCGTAGATGAACACGTCGGTTCCCTCGAGCCACACTCATGACACCCAGCACCGCCGAGTTGATCCAGTGCGCCGTCGCCGGCGATACCGGGGCCCTGTCCACGCTTCTGGAGCGCCATGGTCCGGTGGTTCGGCGGCGGTTGGTCAGCGCCATTCCGCGGCGCTGGCGCTCGGTCATCGGCGAAGACGACGTGTTGCAACAGACCTACGTCGATGCCCTGCGCGACATCGGTGGCTTTCAAGGCCGCAATGAGCAGTCTTTCGAGTGCTGGCTGGAGACCCTGTCGCGGCGGAACCTGCTCGATGCCCTGCGCATGCTCGAGGCCGACAAGCGGGGTGGCAACCACCGTCGGTTGGACCTGCGGACCCCCGATGAGTCCTACGTCAACCTGTTCGAAGTCCTGGCGGGCGGAGTCACCACCCCCAGCCGGCGGGCGACGCGCAACGAAGCCCACGATACCCTCAAGCAGGCCCTGAGCCGCCTGCCTGCCGCCTACCGACAGGTTGTGGAAATGTATGATATCCAGGGCAAGCCAGTGGATGAGGTGGCCGAGGCCCTGGACCGCAGCAGCGGGGCGACCTACATGTTGCGGGCGCGGGCCCACCGCATGCTCTGCGACATCATGGGTACGGCCTCCGATTATTTGACCGATTCCAGGTGATTGCGGCCTGGTTCTGCCGCCCCAAATGGAGTCGCTGGCCTGAACGTGCGTCCAGGGAGGACGAGATTGCCATGACCAGACCGTCCCGAGAACCCGATCTGCTGCAGCGCGAGCGGTTGCTCATCGAAAGCGCCCTGCGCGAGGTGGCCGAGTTTCAGCAGCCGCGGGCCCAGCGGCTGCCTCCGGACGACTCCTTCAGCGGCTACTCCATCACCCGCGAGATTCGGCGCGGAGCCCAGGGCGTGGTCTACCAGGCCGTCCAGCAGTCCACCCGGCGCCGGGTGGCCATCAAGGTCATGCACGAAGGCCCGTTCGCCGGCGCCCGCGACAAGGCCCGCTTCGAGCGCGAAATCCACATCCTCGGCCAACTGAGCCATCCAAACATCGTCACCATCCATGACAGCGGCGAGTCCGCCGGACAGTTCTTTTACGTCATGGACTACATCCCGGGACCGACGCTGGACATCTGGGCGACGAGCCAGGGACGTTCCGTCCCCGAAACGCTGACCATGCTGGCCAAGATCTGCGATGCGGTCAGCGCCGCCCACCTGCGCGGCATCATCCATCGGGACCTCAAGCCGGGCAACGTCCGCATCGATGCCAGCGGCGAACCCCACGTTCTGGATTTCGGGCTGGCCAAGCTGACCCCCGCGGCCGCCAGCCAGCAATCGGCGACCGAGATCATGACCCTCGAGGGCCAGTTCCTGGGCTCGCTGCCGTGGGCCAGCCCCGAACAGGCGTCCGGAAATCCCGACGAGATCGACATTCGCAGCGATGTCTATTCGCTGGGCGTCATGCTCTACCACATGCTCACCGGGCGGTTCCCGTACGCCGTCGTCGGCAGTATGCGCGACGTGCTCGACAACATCATGAATGCGGCACCGATCCGGCCCAGCAAGCTCCGCAGGCACATTGACGGCGAACTGGAAACCATCGTGCTCAAGGCCCTGTGCAAGCAACCCGAACGGCGCTACCAAAGTGCCGCCGGCCTGGCCCGCGACCTGCGGCACTACCTCGCCGGCGAACCCATCGAGGCCAAGCGGGACAGCACCTGGTACGTGCTGCGCAAGACCGTCGGACGACATCGCCTGCGACTCGCCGCGGTCGCCACCATCGTGGTGCTGTGTGCCGGATTCGGCGCGCTCAACTGGCAGCAGCGCATCCGCGCGGAAGCCGACGCACTGGTGAACCAGGGACTGGCTCTGGAACAACTGGGCCGGCTGAATGCCGCAAGGGACAAGTTCCGTGACGCCCTGGTCGCCGACCCCGCAAGCCATCGAGCGTTGTTCTACAACGCCCGTTGGCTGAAGGTCGACTACTTCAACCAGGGCTACTCCCATCGGCAGCACGACGACCTCGAGGAGGCCGCCCGACTGTGCGACGAGGCTCTGGCCATCGAACCCAACGCCCACCAGACTTGGAATCTCCAAGGCGTCATCCTGATGGCACTTGGCGATCTTGCAGGAGCCGAGCAGGCCTGCCGGCGGTCGCTGGAACTGCAACCCGATTACTTCTATGCCGCCTCCAACCTGGCGAAAGTGCTGGCCTTGCAGCGACGCTTCCACGAAGCGCTGCGGACTGCAACCGCGGCGGTGGGCGCGGCCAGCCAGCGCGATGACAGTAAGTATAACGACGGCTTCTGGCGAACGCTGGGCATGTTGCAGTGGTCCACCGGCGATCCAGCGGCCTTGGATTCGTTCGGCGCCGCCCGCAACAAGGACAATGACGACTATCGCAACGACCTGCTGCTGGCCCGGCTATACTTGACCCTGCCGGAGCACCGTGATCCGCGGGAGGCATTGCGCCTGGCCGAACGGGCCTTCAGCTCAACGGACCTGGACGATCCACGATTCAACCGCATCCTGGCCCAGGCCCGGCTCGCCAACGGCCGTCCGGCCGAGGTCGTGGTCCTGGCCGAGGGCGCCCTGGAGAAGGGTGACCTGCCGGCAATGTGCCATCTGATCCTGGCGGTGGCCCTGGCGGAACTGCATCTCCGACCCGTAGCACAACGCCATCTCGACGAAGCCGAAAGGCAATGGCCCCAGGCCTTCGCCGAGCACTCGGAAATCGTCGACGCCGAAAAAGGACTGCTGTGGATTGACCGCCGTGATGAGTTTGAGAACCTGCGGGACCACGCCCGGCAATTGATCGCGCTCGGCTCCGGCCGTTGAGTGCGGCTGGACCGGTCGAGCGCCCCGGGTCGGAGGAGTACCGTCCATGCGCTGGATCATTATATTGTGCAGCACGCTGGTGTTGGCGACCGCTGAACAGCGAACCGTCGAGCCCGGCCCGGCAGCGGGGAGACGACACGCGCCGATCAAGGTGCCGATGGGCACGGCGGCAGGCCTCATTCCGCCGTGCGGACAGCCCGGCCTGCAACCCTGTTGCACGCCCCATCCCACGGCCGGCTGCCAGGACCCGATCTGCTGCCAGGCGGTGTGCACGTTCGACAAATTCTGCTGTCAGGGCGAGTGGGACACTTTCTGCGCCCAGAACGCCCAGGTGCTGTGCGCCGGCCTGTGCTGCTCCAGTGACCCGGAGTGCCGGAATCCCGATCCCTGCGTGGTGGGATTTTGCGAGCCGCTGCTGCAAGAGTGCGTGTACAAGCCACTGCCGCCGGACGCGATCTGCGAAACCGACGGCGATCTATGCACCCAGGAAGCCTGCAACAACGCCGGGACCTGCGTGCTGATCAACGACATCAACGATTCCTGCCTGCGGCCGGTGTCGCCCTGCGCGGGCGGTGAGTTCTGCGATCCGGCGCTGGGGGTGTGCGTGCCGCTGCCCCCTGCCCCTCCCGGAACCGCTTGCGACCTGGACGGTCTGCCGTGCACGCTCGAGGAGTGCGACGGGCTGGGCGATTGCCTGCCCATCGGATCCACCGATCATTGTGAATCGGCGTGCCCGTTCTGCAATGGACCGTGCGATCCCAAGACCGGATTGTGCCCTTGTGCGGAGGCCCGCCAGGACGGGCTCTGGAGCCAGGACATTTGGAACCTGCCGGGCCCGAATCCATATCCCGACAACAACGGCGGCATTCCGAATCTCGGTGCGGTGGTCGCCGGTGTCGGGGTGCTCCTGGATCTGAGCGTGGAGATTGTCTCGCTGTGCGTGCTCGACTTGGGCACCCTGCGGCCGCTCCAGGAGTTGGGCCCCGGCGGTCGGCACGTGACGGTCATTGGACCCGAGGGCATCCTGATCGCCAACGGCGGATCGCTGCTGGTGTCCGGCGCGCAAATCATCGACGCCACCGCCGGCGCCGTCACCGTCGGCGGTGCCGGCACCTACAGCGCAGATCCGGATGCGGGAGGCCCGGTGTCCGCCCTGCTGACCGCCGGAACCCTCGAGATCATCGAGGGCGATCCCGGCGGCCTGATGAACTTGAGCGGCCAGATGGATGCCGAATCTCTGGGCAACTTCATCATGGACGGAGCCACCTATGACGACAAGGGCGATTGCACGCCGCCGGACCTGATCTTGTCCGATGCCGCCGCCGTGGCGGTGGCCGGCGACTTCATCATGCAGAACGCCGCCTCGGTGACGCATACCTCGTCAGCAGCGATGACCCTGGTCGGCAGCTTCGTGAACCAGGGCGTGTTCCCGCAGTTCTTCGATTTTGCGGGCCGACTGCTGATGTCCCGGACGGGCAGCCAGAATTTCGAGAATGGGGGCGAGGATCGCGGCCGGTGCGCCACCGGGTTTGTGGATAACTTCGCCATCGGCACGCTGGAGCTGATCGCGGGAACCCATGTCAACATCGTGGACGTGTTCGACAACCAGCAGGACGGCGAAACCACCTGCGACGAAGCTTTGTACGTCGACCAACTCATCGTCGGCAGCGGCGCCACGCTCAGCACCTTGGGCTGCCCGGTGTACTATCGCGCGCTCACCAACGGCGGATCGATTCCGGGATTGGGCACCGACGTGCGCGAAATCGTCAAGGCTGACCTCAACGGGGACTGCGTGGTCAACGCCGCCGACCTGGCCCAGCTGCTGGGGGCCTGGGGACCGTGCGACCCGCCCTGTCCGCCGACTTGTCCTGAAGATCTGAATGGTGATTGCACCGTCAACGCCACCGATCTGGCCCAACTGCTGGGTGCCTGGGGGTCCACTGATTGACGGATTCGTGCCGGCGTCTGTCGGGATGCCGGGCCTGGGCGGCCCCACCCCGGCAGCGCCCCCCGGGTCAGCCCAGGCCATCCTCAAACCAGCCGCCGTTGGGTGGCAACGCGGACCTGGAAATCGATGGCATGGCTGCCGTGGCCTGCACATCGGCCAGGGCTTCACGGCGGTGGGCCACCGCTTCGCGGAGTTGTTCGAGCAGTTCGGCGTGCATGGAGCCGACCCCCGACTGACCGTGGTTGCGAATCAGCAAGCGGTCGAGCGCCGCGGCGTCGGCGGTCTGCACCGCGGCGATGTCATCACACAGCGCGGCAATCTGCTGCAACGTGCCGGGCGAACCCTCCTGATCCAACTGTGCGGCCAGCTCGGCGACCTCACGACCTCGGCGGGCCTGCAGCGCCCGTCGGACGAAGGCCAGCCACGCGTCGAACGGCCCGTGCAGCGCGCCGGGCCGTTCGGCCCAGGGCCAGACTTCGAACCGGCCCTCCGGAATGCGCAATGCCTCACCGGGCGGCAGCGGCGGCAAGACGGTCAGCTCGCAGGCCCGCGCTGCGGAGAATTTGAGGTTGCAGGACACGGTCCGCAAGCGGCGCAGACCCACTGGCAACAAGCGATAGACTTCCCGGAGGGCGGCGTGCGGATCGGGACAACCGTGCACCACCGTGGGGCCGCCCTGCAGTGCCGCGGCCAGCAAAGCCAGCAACCCGTCGAGGTCCTGGGTGGCCGGCGACCCCGGCGCTTCGGCCGTCGGGCGGCACACCAATGCCAGGCGCTCCAGATGCGGCGGCGGCTTCAACTCGGGCGGGCCCACCGCTTGAATGACGGCATCGACCACGCGGCTTGGATCGCACCCGCAGTGCCGGTAGTCTGCCTCGGTCAACACCACCAACCGGGTATACACGCGCAGGCCGCCGCGCCCGGTGTGTTCCCGGCCGGCATGTTGCGACACGGCAACGCACCAGCGCTTGTGGGCCAGCGGATAACTGGACCATCCAACCGCCGCCGCCTGCGACGCCCACAGGCCGCCATGCGAGGGTGAGCGGCGGGTCAGCTCGCGCTTGTCCGCGGCATCCAGACCCCGCGAGCACGCCACCACGCGGTAGCCTTCGCCCATCGGCGATCGAATGGAGGTGAAGATGGCCTGCTCGGCCGACAGCGTGCGTTCGGCGGCCCGATCTACAACTGCTCGGAAATCCATTCGAACGGCTCCAACACGCCGCGCAGCGCCGTGTGCAGCGGCACGGGCACGGCATAGTCTTCGCGCTCGCACACCGCATACCCCAGCGACCCGACGACGCTGGACGCGAAGAAGCCCACATTCTTGAAGCGGTTGTTGCACATGTTCCAGAAGCGGTTGAGATTGGCCTGCACGAACTGCCGCGTGTCGATGAAGCACTCCGGGCAGTGGTCGGCCTTGGACAGCACCACCGCGATGGGTAGGGTCACCAACTGGTTCTTCTTGCGGACCGCCAGGCTGTCGATGTAGCTCAACATCTTCAGGGCGAAGAAATCGGGCTTGGTCGAGCCGTTGGCGGCCAGGGCGGCATCCACCAGCAGGATGCACCCCGCGGACATCGACAGCAAGTTGTTGATCACCTGGAACGTGGACGGCGAGGTGACCTCCGCGACGATGGCCTCGCCGGCCATGTCGGGCATCACCAGGTCGAGGGCCGGCCCGCTGCCGGCGTTGCGACGAACCTGGTAGTAGGCCCACGACCACTCATTCGATTCCATGGGGGTCTTGGGCGGAAAGAGGCGCTGGGCCATGTGGCTGATGACCCGCTG
Source organism: uncultured Planctomycetales bacterium (assembly GCA_964619935.1). GTDB lineage: Bacteria > Planctomycetota > Phycisphaerae > UBA1845 > CAIVHJ01 > CAZUGO01. The sequence goes on from CAZUGO010000033.1 coordinate 8,210, forward strand.
CTGCAGTTCCACGGAATAGGCGCCCTTGGGAACCGCCTCGAAGTCCCGGGCCCGCTGGGTGAGCATGTCCAGCAGAAAGCCCAGATAGACGGTCTTGCCGGCGTTGCTGTCACCCAGGATGCTGATGATTCGCGGGTCCCGTTTCTGGGCCAGCGCCTCGTGCACCAGGGCCATGGGTGCATTACAGTTGCTGCATTGATGGGCGCCGCACGGATTGCGGGTCTCACACATCACACAGGCAGCCGTGTCCACGCTCTTTGCATATGATGTCGCCACGGTTGTCCCTTCCTGTCGCGCGCGTTCAGTCCTCGGTACTGGGCAGGTTCATCGCGCACCGAAACCCGATGTTGTCGGGGCGCAGCAGGCAGACCATGCCGGTGCGAAACATGCTGGCCGCCTGCCATGGAAAATAGGTGTCGAAGGCCCCGCCGCGAATGCCCATCATCAGGGCATCGCCCACGATCTGCTGGCCGTTGCCGTCCTGGCACGTGAACTCAGAAGCGGTCCACTCCCAGACGTTGCCGATCAACTGGATCACCCCGTTGGGCGAAGCCCCCGAGGGGCAGGCATCCACCGGCAGCGTTCCGCCGTGGCCGGACGCCCAGATGTTGCAGTGCCGGACATCGAAGGCGTCGCCCCAGGGATACCGCCGGACGGTGTGGGCCGCGCTGCGAATGCACCAGGTGGCGGCCATCTGCCATTCGGCTTCGGTCGGCAGCCGGAATCCGGCCCAGCGGGCGTAGGCGGCCGCTTCATAGAAACACACCCCCACGACCGGGTGGTTGCCCTGCTTCCGCGGGTGGCGGCTGCGCTGCCAGAAGCGCGGGCCGGGCTGTCCGGTCAGGTCGGTCAGGTCGATCAGGTGCGGCCAAATGGTCTCCGGCCACAATTCCAGATCCTGGTACCCGCCGTGGTCGACGAACGCCTGATACGCTTCGTTGCTGACGGCGCGGCGGGCCAGCAGAAACGGTTCGGTCTGCTGATTCTGTTCGGGAGCATCGCCGCCGTCGTGAATGGACAGGCTGATGGATGCATACCCTTCCGGCACCAGCCCGAAGCCGGCGTCAATCTGGTCGATGGCCGCCCGGTGGATCTTCTGGAACAGCGGGTGGTTCGCCCAGCGGTGTTCCTGGGTGGCGATCAGGCCCAGCCGCCCCATCGAGAACACCTGCTGCAATGGGTCGTCATCCGCGGTGCGCGGGGAGGGCTCCACCGCCGATGGCGGCCCCGCGACCGAGGCGGCGGCGGTCGCCGACGGCTTGGAGTTCTGCTGTTTTCTGGCAAACAAGTTCAACGCCATGGGGTCTCCCTGCGGGACTCACCCGATGTTTACGATCAAGCGCCGATCGCCCGACGCTTGGCATCTCGACACAGCTTCTGGAACCGCTCCATGGACCGCCGGGCCTGCTCGTCGACCTGCGGCAATCCGCCGCCGGCCCGGTCCGGCGCCGCGCCGCTGCCGGTGACGCCGTACCGCGGCAACAAGTCGCCTTTTTGCTTGAACAGCTCATCCAGCTCCTCTTCCATCTGCTGCTGGAATTCCGCCAACCGTTCGCGAACACCGGCCAGTTCCCGCTCGCGGCTGTCGTGCTGCTGCTGCAGCTTGAGCAGCTCGGCCTGCTGGGCATCGAGTTCGGCGGTGCGCTGGTCGAGGGTCGCCGCCAGCGACTGCAGGGCGCGTCCGCGCTCGGCCTGGGCGGCCACGGCGCCGTCCAGTTCGCGGCGCTGGGTGTCCAGGGCCTGCTTCTGCTGTTCGCATTCGGCCACCGCCTGCTGGTGCTGCTGCTCCGACTTGCGGAGCTGCTGCTCCTGGGCCTGCACCTGCTTTTCACGTTTCGCGAGGCCGCCGGATGACTGGGTGAGCTGTTGGGACTGGCCCTCAAGCTGCTGCTGCCGCTGTTCCAGGGCGCTGCGCTGCTGGTCCAGCTCGGCGCGCCGGCGCTCGATGTCGGCGGCAGCCTTGGACCGTTCCTGTTCGCGCTGTTTGAACTCCTGGGCCCGATGCTCCAGGGTCTCGGCCTTGCGGCGCACATCGTCCTGCTGCTGCCGCAATTCGGCGGCCAGAGTCTCGTGTTCGCGGACGGCGTCCTTGAGGACACGTTCCTGAGCGGCGCAGCGCTGCTCGCGCTCACGGAGCCCCGCTTCGCTGGTCTCGAACTGCTCGCAGAGTTCGGTCTCAGCCTGGGTCAAGGATTCGGCTTCCTGGGAAAGCCGCGTGTGGTATTCCTCCAGAGCGTTGCGACAGTCCTCCAGGGCCGCCGCCCTGACGGCGAGTAGCTCGCGCATGGATTTCATTGAGGAAACGACGTCCTGCCCCAGCCGTTCAAGGGCGCCGACGTCGATGGCGACGGTCGCTCCCGGAACTTCGGTGTTGCTCGTACCCATGGCTATCCTTTCCGCCACCAATGCTTCTGTTTGGGCGTCGGCGCGCTGGCCCGGTTCGCCCGTTCGGACTCCAGTTCCGCCAGCAGTTCGCGAACCGACTTTCGATAACTACAGCAGCGCTGCCGCACGTGGATCTCCTTGCGGGTCTCCGGGTCCAGCGCTTCCAGCAGTGCCTGATCGGCGTGGACGGGCGCCACCGCCGGTGCCTCAGGCTGGGCCGGCGCCTCGAGCGCTGCGCCCCTGGTCACTGCGGCGGCACCGGGTTCGGACCGGGCCGGCGGCGCCGCCAAGGCCGCATCGACCCCCGCGTCCGCATCGCCCCCGGCAGCGGCCGGATGCGGCGGCTCGGAATCGTCGGTCGGGACCGGCCGCCCGGTCGGCAGGTCGAGGGCGGCCGGAATCGAATCGGGATCCAGGGGTGCGCCCGGGAGGTGGGCATGCGCTTCGAACACGGCGCTGAGCCAGGCGGTCAGTTTGAGGTCAACCTCGGCCAGTGCTTCGGCCAGCACGGCATCATCGGCCGACGAGGGAACCGCAGGTAAGGTATGTGTGTGCTGCATAGCGAACCGGAAGCTGTGCTCCAGGCATTCGACGCCGATTCCTGGGGCGGTCGCGTCTCCTCAAGCGAGCAATCGTCGAGCATCCATAACCTACGATTCACTGGCAGCGCATGCCGAGAAATATGGCCTTGGTGTCCTGCCCGACCTCCGATAAGCGCTCGGCCCGGCCGCCGCGGCTGTCAGGGCCGATTCGCCGAACCCGCCGGCGTCCGAGAACCTTCCGGGGATGCCGGTCTGCGGGGCGGGGTGTGGTCCGCGGGGATGCAATCGCGTACCATGAACGGGTTCGCACGACCCGCACGCCGAGCGACCGGGATTCGCGTGAACTGCCCGGTGTTGGGGAGGGCCGGTCCGAATTCCGGGCCCTCGACTGCGGCAGCCGGCAGCGGGACAGCATCATGCACACCCAATACGAAATCGCCGTGATTGGCAGTGGCAATGCCGCCGAAGGCGTGGTCCACGGGCTGTTGCGCCGCAGCGTCCTGCTGGATGACCGGATCATCGCCAGCGACCCCAACACCGAACGGCGGGCGCTGTTTGCCAAGCGCTTCGGAATCGCGGTCACCGCCGACAACCGGGCCGCGGTGCAGAACGCCTTCATCGTGCTGCTGGCTGTCAAGCCGCAGCAGTTTCGCGAAGTGGGCGCCGCGTTTGCCGACGTCATCCGCGAGGACCACCTGGTGATTTCGATCATGGCCGGCGTCCCCACCGCCGCGATTGAAGCGCTGTTCGGCAATCAGACCACCCGGGTGGTCCGGGTGATGCCCAACCTGGCATTGCACGTCGGCGAGGGCATGTCGGGCATCGTGCCGGGGGCCCATGCCACCGAGGCCGACCTGCTGCGCACCCAGCGCATCTTCGAAGCCGGCGGTCGAACCGTCGTGCTCCGCGATGAATCCTTGATGGACGCGGTGACCGCGGTCTCAGGTTCGGGACCGGCTTACTTCTATCATTTCTGCGAAGCCATCGTGGAGGCCGGCGAAAAGGCGGGACTGACCCACCGCGAGGCCACCCTGCTGGCCACCCAGACCTGCCTGGGGGCTGCCCGCATGATGATGGAATCGACCGACCCGCCGGACGTGCTGGCCCGCAAGGTGATGTCGCCGGGCGGAACCACCGAGGCGGCGTTCGAGTCCATGGCCCGCAATGGCGTGAAGGCCCACATCGAAGCGGCCGTGCTGGCCGCCTGGCAGCGCTCCCGGGAATTGGGCCATTGATCCGGTCCGCCCGGTTGTGCGGACTCCTGATGGCCGTCACAATAGGCAGTGGCCCGACCCGTAGCGGGCCGCGGTAGGCCGTGGCCCGAGCCCCCCCCGCGGGGTGCATCTCTCGCGAGCAGCCCATGACCCAGGATCCCGGTGACTTCGCCACCCAATCGTTCGCGGCGCCGCAGCGACGGCCGGAGTCCACGATCGAAGGCGTGGTCCGCACCCCGCTGGCGGACACACCGGAGGCCATCGGACCGTACAAGATCCTGGAGCCCCTCGGAGAAGGCGGCATGGGTGAGGTCTACCTCGCCGAACAAACCAAGCCGGTGCGCCGCCGGGTGGCCCTGAAGATCATCAAGCTGGGCATGGATACCAAGGAGGTCATCGCCCGCTTCGAATCGGAACGCCAGGCCCTGGCCATGATGAACCACCCCAACGTTGCCAAGGTGTTCGACGCCGGGGTCACGGAGCGCGGCCGTCCGTTCTTCGTCATGGAACATGTTCCGGGTGTGCCCATCACCATGTATTGCGATCAGCACCGCCTGGGCCTGGAGGCCCGGCTGGCACTGTTCCTGCAGATCTGCAGCGCCATCCAACACGCCCATCAGAACGGCATCATCCATCGCGACATCAAGCCGTCGAACGTGCTGGTGTCCGTCGAAGGGGACAAGGCCGTCCCTAAGGTCATCGACTTCGGGGTCGCCAAGGCCACCCGCCAGCAGCTCACCGAACGAACCGTGTATACCGCCCAGGGCCAGTTGATCGGCACGCCCGAGTACATGAGTCCGGAACAGGCCGAAATGACCGGCCTGAACGTCGACACCCGCACCGATATCTATTCACTGGGCATCCTGCTGTTCGAACTGCTCGCCGGATCGCGGCCCTTCGATCGCCGCGAGTTGCGCAGCAAAACCTTGATGGAACTGCAGCACTCCATCCGCGACCTGGAGCTACCCATGCCCAGCACGCGGTTCAGCAAGATGGATGCCGACACCATCAGTCACGTGGTCCGCGATCGCGGCAGCAGCCGGGCGGCCATCTTCCGGGAGCTGCGCGGCGACCTGGACTGGATCACGATGAGGGCGGTGGAAAAAGACCGCACCCGCCGCTACGACTCGGCCGACAGCCTGGCCGCCGATATCCGCCGGCACATCGAGCACCAACCGGTGCTCGCCGGCCCACCCAGCGCCGTGTACCGCCTGAAGAAGTTTGTGCGCCGCAATCGGGCGCTGGTCATCGGCATGGTGGCGGTGGGGGCCGCGCTCATCGCCGGCACGGTGGCGTCCACCATATTTGCGGTCGGCCAGTCCCGGGCCCGCGCCGAAGCCGAGCGGCAAGCCAGCATCGCCCAGGCGGTCAATGCCTTTCTGAACGAAGACCTGTTGGCTGCCGCCAACCCCCAGAAGACCAACAATCCCGACATCACCGTCAAGCAGGTTCTGGACCTGGCCTCCGACAAGATCGCCAACCGCTTTCCGGGCGAACCGCTGATCGAATCCGCGATTCGCATGACCCTGGGATACACCTATCTGCGCCTGGGGCAGTATGAACTCAGCGAGGACCACCTGGAACAGTCCGCCGGCCTGCGCCTGGCGGCCCTGGGACCGAGCGACCCGTTGACCCTGCAATCACAGAACGACCTGGCGGAAGCGTACTGGCGGCAGGGCCGCGATCAGGAAGCAGAGCCGCTCTATCGCCAGACCCTGGCCCAGCGCCGGGCGGTGCTGGGCCCGACCCATGAGGCCACCCTGCAGTCGATGAACAACCTGGGCCTGCTATACTGGGGTCAGGGGCGGCACAACGAAGCCGAGCCGCTGTTCGACACCGCCCTGGCCGGCCGTCAAGAGGTGCTGGGACCGGACCACGAAAAGACGCTGGTGTCCATGAACAACCTGGCGCTGCTGTACCAGGACCAGCAGCGCTACGACGAGGCCGAACCGCTCTTCCGCAAGACCTTGCGCACGCAGCGGCGGGAGTTGGGCAGCGACCATCCCGACACGCTGAATTCGATGAACAACCTGGCTTTGCTGTACCGCAAGCAACGTCGTTACGAAGAAGCGGAATCGCTGTACCTCGAAGCCCGCGAACGCCACCGCCGCGTGCTGGGCGACGACCATCCGCAAACCTTGATCTGCGACTACAACCTGGCCCTGGTATACGTCGATCAGCAGCGCTACGACGAAGCCGACCCGCTCATGGCCGCCACCGCCGAGTCGGCCCGCAAGGCCTTGCCCGGCCATTGGTATACCGGCGTCTTTCTGAGCGGTCACGGCGACTGCCTGCGACACTTGCGGCAGTTCGATCAGGCAGAGCAGGCCCTGCTCGCAGCCCACACGCTCCTGGTGGACACCCTCGGCCCCGCCCATGAACGGACCGCCGGCGTCATCGATCAACTGATCAAACTGTATGGCGATTGGAACCAGCCCGACCGCGGTCGCGAGTGGGAGTCCCGCAAGACCCGGGCCCAATCGGAAGCCAACCCCAAGTAGGCCGGCCGGACCCGGGCCGCCAGCAGCCCCAGAGGTGCTGCCGGCACGGTGGCATTGAGCCAGCCATGAACCGGGTGCGATGTCAGACCGCCAGGGAGCGTATCACCCGCCCCGCCCGGGATCTGTCCAAATGGTACCACGAGCTATCGCAAATGGTGATACCGTTTATCTAAAATGGTACCACCAATTTGATCAAATGGTGGTACCATTTGTGTAAAATGAAGATACCGTTTGATATAAATGGTGGTACCGTTTTTTCTGTGCGCCCGGCGGCTGGGCGCTGGACCCCGCCCATGGGCACCTGGACCCCCGGCAATGCGGGGTTGGTGTTGGATCCCGAAGGGCCCGGCGACGGCGGGCGGAGGCTGGAGCACAAGGGACGGGCCGCCCGGTCTGACCGCCCGATGCCGGAGGCGGAGGGCGCCAGGCGACCGAGGCCCAGACATCCGACGGGACACCGATCACCCACGCGGCCGTCCAATCCACACCTGCCCCGCGCTCGGGAGCCCAGTTGGCCGGAGCGCCGCGGGCGGCTTACCCACCGCACAGGGAACAGAGCAGCAAGGCCCCCTTCCGGCAGAAATCGTCCCAGAGGAACTCGCAGCAGAACGGGTCGATGGCGCAGACCTCGTCACAGCAACTCGCGTGGTCGCAGCCGGGGGTCCCGTTGGCTTCGCAGCAATTTCCAGCACCCGGCATGCCGCAGGGGGACATCAAATCGGGACACGGTCCCCAACTCCCCAACAGGAAGGCCAGATCGACGCTGTTCACCAGGCCGTCCGCCGACAAGTCGGCCGGGTTCCCCTGATTCGGCCCCCAGGCACCCAGCAAGCCGGCGATGTCGGGCGGGTTGACCATGTCGTCGCCGTTGAGGTCGGCGGGGCAAGCGTTGAAACTGTAGGACATCGCCGAGGCCGGCCCTTCGAAGCCTCCGGTGGGGCCCTCGTCATTGCCGTCGAACACATTGATCCGCCCGATGCCGGTGCCGGCGGCACCCACTTGCGGCGGGGCGATGATGCCCAGGAATGTCGGCACCGCCCCGGCGGGCACCGTCACCAACCCGATCAATTGGCCTTGGGCGTTGAAGGCGCGGACCTGCAAGACCCCGCCGCCCTCGAACGACACCAGATTCAAAGCCACGGCGTGGGTCCGCGGAAAGGGCGGCGGCAGCGTCAAGACGTCAAAACTGTCCGGCGACACACCGGCAACCACGGCGACCTCGGGCAGACCCATGAACCCGGGGCCATTGACCAACAGGCCGTTGGTTCCGCGCGGATTGGGTCCCATCACTCCGGGCCCGTCCAGGTTGGATTGGAAAAACAACCCCAGCGCGATGTCGCCGGGCACGAAGATGCCGTTGTTGGTATTGGAATTCAACGGGTCGTTCATCGGCAGGGTGTCGCCGGGCGGCACCATGGCCTCTTCGAACCCCACGCCTGCCAGCAGACCGGCGTTGCCCTGGGCCAGGGTCGATAGAAACGACTCCTCCTCGAGAAAGAAGGTCAGCCCGCCCTGTCCGCAGGCCAGATCCAGTTGAAAGATGCCTTCCACGAAGTCGTTGCCCGCCACCCGAACGTAGTAGACCTCGCCGGCTTGGACCGGCCAGGCCACCAGCGCTTTGCGTCCATCCAGCGGACCCGGTTCGCCGCAGAAGTCATCGTTGCAGGCCAGCTCCAGCTCGCACTCGTGAAACACCGCCACGGTGGTGTCCATGTTGGTCGGGGCGCCGCAGGTACTGGCCACGGCGATCCCGGTGCACGACGGAACGTAACAGAACCACTCGGCCAAGGCATCCTTCCGGCCGCAGGAGGTCGACAGGTCACGACCGAAGGCATCGAAGGTGTTGCCGATAACGGTGCCCTCACCGACGGGGGTACAGTATGAACACCCGCCGGATTCACCGGCGCTCGCGCCGGCGGCACTCATCAGCAATCCCAGGGCGCCCAACAGCAGTCCGGCGGACCCGCGGGGCCCGCGCAATTCAAACCGACGCCGCACCATCTCCATCCTCCCTCTCAAGATTCAAGACTCGAAAACGAGACCCGGCCGGGCGAAATGAGCCAACGCAAGATGCTACCATCGAACCCCTTGTGATTCCAAGCCGCCGGTCTCGGCGGGGACCCCGGCCGCGTGCAAGTCAGGTCCGCAACAGCACCTGCGCACCCGCCTTATTCGCGGGAACCGGGGATGACGGTCAGCCGATGCCGTTCACCGGCGCGCAGGACCACGACCGTGACCGGCTCACCCACTTTGAGCGCTCCGATGGCGTCGGTGTAATCGTAGATGTTGTCGATCTTGCGTCCGGCCAGTTCAACCACGATATCGCCGCCGCGCAGCCCGCCGTGCTCGGCCGGCGCGCCGCCGCTGACCGCAGACAATTTCACGCCGAGCACGTCCGATTCGCTGTAGTCCGGGATGGTGCCCAGGTAGGCACGCATGGCCCCTCGGGCCGCGGGACGCTCCTGTTTCATGGCGACGTATGGCGGGTCGTCGGTCCGTGTGGCCAGACCCTGGGCGACCGCGGCCACAAAGCGGGCGACCTGTTCCAATCCGTCGTAGTTGACCTTGTCCGCCGTGTCCCGCGGGGAGTGGTAATCCGCATGTGATCCGGTAAACACGCTGAGCACCGGAACGCCGGCAATGTAGAACGGGGTGGCGTCGGTCGGCAGGTAAGCATCATCCTGGGTGCTGATCGGCAGGCCCACCGGCACGTTGCGACGTTCGATCTCGCCGCGCCATATCGCACTGGATCCCACCCCCTGGACGATCAACTTGCCATCCAGCCGGCCGATCATGTCCATGTTCAGGTAGGCGCTGACTGCGCCTTGAATGCGGTCCGGGGTTCCCAAGCCCTGCCCCAGGGTCTTGACGAAGTGCTGCGATCCCAGGGTGCCCAGTTCCTCGCCGGACCAGGCCGCGAAGATGATGTCGCGACTGAAGGAACCCCGCCGCGATTGCTGGTCGGCCAGAAACTCGGCGATCTCCAGCAGGCCGGCGACGCCCGAAGCGTTGTCATCGGCACCGTAGTGAATCTGGTCGCGCTCCTCGTCCCGGGCCAGAGAATTGGAGGCCGTCCCGCGCCCCAGATGATCGACGTGGGCGCCGATGACCAGGGCCGCGGCGTCGCCGGGCTGAGCGACCGGCAGCCGGGCGAGCACGTTGCGCCCGTAACGCTTGACCCGGACGATGTCCACCTTGGCGGCCACCGTCACGCCGGGGATGGCGAACCCCAGTTGTGGCTGACCGCCGTCCCACTCGGTTTGGAGCTGCTGCGGGTCCTTGTGGGCCTTCTTCAGCAGCGCCGCTCCAACGCGCCGACTGATGCTGATCACCGGAATGCTGCTGCCGCTGGACGAACTCTCAGCGCCCATCCGCATCAGCTCATGGTCGTACTTGGAGTTCGGCCCGCGCACCAGCAGCACGCCGCCGGCCCCCTGGTCCCGGGCGAACCGGACCTTCTGCAGCACCGTGCCGCCCAGGTGCAGATGCTGGCGGAGTTCCGGGGAGATCTGCTCCGGCAGACCGTCGAACATCAGCACCCACTGGTCTTTGACCTCGAGGTGCACATAACTGTCGTAGGATTCAAACGACTCGGATTTGGGGGCGATGATGCCGTAGCCCGCGAAGGCCACCCCGGCCGCGGCGAACTCCCCGGTCCGCGAGACCGCCAGCGGCCGCCAGTCGCGGTCGACCTCCGGGGGGGACGTCATGGCCCCTTCGAGCACCAGTTCGTTGTTCGATCCCAGCGCTGATCCGGCGGTAAACTCGAAGCGCTGGAAATAGGACTGGGCCTCGCCGGCCGGCTGCAATCCCAAACGCTTGAACTGCTCGGCGACGTAGGCCGTGGCGCGGCGCTCACCCTCCGTTCCGGTCAGACGGCCGTCCATGAAGTCGGAAGCCAGGGTCTCGACATACTGGCGGGCATCGGCGGCCCGAATCTCAGGCTGGGTGGTGGCGGTTGCGTGGGCCGGCTGCGTGGTGGCCGCGACAGTCGCCGGTAGCATCTGCCGAGCCGCCGCATGGTTCCAATCCGCCACGAAAATCTGGGACTGCCGGCCCGCCGTGCGGTTGCTGGTCCAAGCCAGCCGGGTGCCGTCCGGCGCGAACGCCGGCAAACCATCGAAACCCGGCGTGTGCGTGACCCGTACCGGCGCCCCGGCGCCCGTCACGTCCACCAGGTACAATTCGAAGTTGTCAAAGCCGTGGTGGTTGGTGGTGTAGATCAGGTACTCGCCCGAGGGATGATAAAAGGGCGCCCAGGACATCGCTCCCATCGCGGTGATCCGCCGGACATCGCTGCCGTCAATGTTCATGGTGAACACTTCGGCAGTGGCGCCGTGTTCGGCAAAGCGCCGCCAGCACAGCCGGCGGCCGTCCGGGCTGAAAAACGGGCCGCCGTCGTACCCGGGCACATCGGTCAGGCGGCGCACCTGGCTGCCGTCGGCGTTCATGATGTACAATTCCATCATGACCGCCGGATCCCGCTCGAAGGCCTGGCGGGTCTCGGGCGAGAGGTCGTCGCTGTAGGCGTGACGGTTGGAAGCAAACGCGATCAGCGAGCCATCGGGCGACCACGATCCTTCGGCATCGTAACCGCGGATGCGGGTCAGGTTGCGCGGTGATCCGCCGCTCAAATCCACCTCATAGATGTCGTAGAACTCGTCATAGTCCCACGAGTAGCGGCGCTGCACACCGCGGGCCCGAGCCTCCAGCTCCTCGCCCTGTTTCTGCAGGGCGTCGGGGTCCTGGTGCGTCGAGGCGAACAGGGCCCTGCTCCCGTCCGGGTGGATCCAGGCGCAGGTGGTCTTGCCCATGCCCGGCGACAGCCGCCGAGTGTCGCCGGTGGCCAAATCAAGCAGGTAGATCTGAAAAAAGGGATTGTCCTCCTGGCGCTCGCTCTGAAAAATCATCTGGGTGCCGTCGCGCCCGAAATAGCCTTCACCGGCCCGGCGGCCCTCAAAGGTCAACTGCCGCGTGCCCGACAGCAACCGGCCTTCGGCTGCCCGATCGGGATCGGCACCCTGCGGCGCCGCCGCCGGCGGTCCGGCGGCACACAGGCCGACCCCCAACAGCGCGGTCCAAAGCCAACTCATTTGCCATCGGGTCATGATCCAGTCCTTCCCTTTCTCGAGCGGCCGGAGGCCTGCCCGCCGGTTCCCGGGCGGCCAGGCTGGCGCCACCCTCATACCCTGGGTACAATGATGCGGGTTTCGGTGCGCTTGTGCAAGAGAAGCGCGTGCGGCCCAACCGCTGCAACGCCACGAGGTTCGCCCGGCATGGACATCCCCAGATTGAGCCACCCGCAGTGCTACCAGGGGCTGTATCTCTTCGACTTCGGCGACCACGTCTCAGTGGGTTATACGGCCGAGGAGATTGAAATTCTGTTGTCCCACCCGGAGCATTGCAACGGCCGGGCCTACCGCATCCACCAGGCGTCGGCTGCGGGTGAGTTGGCGCTCCGCGGGCTCTCCGGAATGGACACCCAGGCCCGCGAGGCGTTGCTCTTTTTTCGCAGCACGCCGCAAGCTGCCCGCCGGGACTTCGAGACACTCAAGCAGGCCGCCCTGAGCAGCGCTCCGCCGACGGTGCTGCGCTGGCACCTGGCCCGCGACCCCGCCCTGCCGCTGCCGGAGTTCACCGCCCTGATTTACGCCGCGGTGTGCTCTGAGCGGGTCGGCCGCTGGCTGCAGAACATCTGCTTCGAGGGCGGCGATCAGGTCGAAGGCGGCGCTCGCCTGGCCGGCGATTTTGAGCAATCCGACTGCACCCGGCTGGAGGAAGTGGCCATTGCGCCTGATCGTCGATTTCACTCCCGGCCGGCGGAGGTGCTGTTGCGCGACATCCACCTCCCGGTCCAGCGTGATCTGTGCTGAACGGCAGCGGTCACGCGGCACGCACCGCGCTGGCAAACCTGTTATAATGATGACGCCGCCGCCGGCGGATCGGCGACTGCCGGTCCGGAAACCCCGTTGGCATCGGAATGGATGGTATGAGTCTCCCTGTCGTGGCCATCGTGGGCCGTCCCAATGTCGGCAAGAGTTCCCTGTTGAACTGCATTGCCCGGCGGCGCATCGGGATTGTCGACCCGACCGCCGGGGTCACCCGAGACCGCATCAGCACGGTGTGCAGCTTCGGCGACCTGTATTTCGAACTGGTCGACACCGGCGGGTTCGGCATCGAAGATTGCGACGATCTCACCGCCGACATCGAACGGCAGATCCGCTTCGCCATCGCCCAATCGGCGGTGGTGCTGTTCGTGGTCGACGCCCGTGACGGGCTGACCGCCCTGGATGGCGACGTGGCCCGCTTGTTGCGGCAGTATGACCGCCAGGTGCTGCTGGTTGCCAACAAGGTCGATGACGGTCTCGGTGGCGACCTGGGCGATTTCCACCGGCTGGGGTTTGGAGCGCCGCTGGCCGTCTCGGCCCTGCACAAGGTCGGACGCCGCCGGCTGCTGGAAATCCTGGGGGGCTTTCTGGAACCCCTGGGGAATCAGCAATGCCGTCCCCCGGAATTGCACATTGCGGTGGTCGGTAAACGCAACGCGGGCAAGAGCACCTTCATCAACGCCATCGCCGGCGAGGAGCGGGTGATCGTCAGCGAAGTCCCGGGCACTACCCGCGACGCTGTCGACGTCCACTTCGAGAAGGACGGCAAGACCTTCAACATCATCGACACCGCCGGGGTCCGCAAGAAGGGCAAGATGGCCGGCGACATCGAGTTCTACAGCTTCGTGCGAGCCCAACAGTCCATCGTCCGCGCCGACGTGGTCATGTTGTTCATCGACGCCGCCGAAGCCGTCAGCCAGGTGGACAAACAACTGACCCGCTTCATCTCCGGCCATGACAAACCCTGCATCCTGGTGATCAACAAGTGGGATCTGGCCAAAGGAAAAGCCGGCGTCGACGCCTACGAGGAGTACTTCACCAAGACCATGCCGGAACTCGGTTACGCGCCCATTGCCGCGGTCAGCGCCCGTGACAATCGCGGCGTGCAGCCGGCAATCGATCTGGCGTTGTCGTTGTTCAAACAGTCCCAGGCCCGGGTCAGTACCGCCGATCTGAACCAGGCGCTGGCCGCGGTGACCGCCCTGCGTGGCCCTTCGCCCAAGCGCGGCATCCGCCCGCTGAAGATCTACTATGGGACCCAGGTGGCCATCCGCCCGCCGACCCTGGTGCTGTTCGTCAACGACCCCGGACGCGTGGGCGAGGACTATCGCCGCTTCCTGATGAATCGCTTCCGCGAATTGTTGCCCTTCCGGGAGATCCCGATAAGATTGGTATTCCGATCGCACCGCCGGCAGGATCGGCCTGCCGAGATCTCCGCCTGATCGAGCGAGCCCACCACTCGAGCATTGCACCAGGGGCATGCGGCGGTGCCGCGGACGACTGGAGGCGACTGCAATGGACGAGCCGATTCGCGTCACCTGTCAAGCCTGCAACCATGTCATCAAGGCTCCGCGGACGGCCGCCGGGCGCCGCGGCAAGTGTCCGCACTGTAAGAACGAGGTGTACGTGCCGACACCGGTCGACGAACTGGAGGATATTCCCCTGGCACCGCTGGACCCCGCCGAAGCCAGTGGCAGCCAGGCCATGTCCCAGGAGGAACAGGACATCGCCGCCGCCCTGCGCCGGGAGGTCGGCGCCGAAGAACCCGCCGATTCCCGACCGCCACGGCCGGGGGCGCGAGCGGTTCCGCCGCAGTCGCCGGCCCAAATCAGCGAAGCCATCATCAGGTTCCTGCTGGCCATGCAGGCGTCCGACCTGCCCAAAGCCGAGCGCATCGCATCCGAACTGCGCTCCAACGCGGCCCAGGCCCGCCGCCGCATTCAACAAATGATGGTCGATGCCATGCCGCCGCACGAAGTCCGCGACATGCCCGGGGGTTTGTACCAGGGATTCCTGCGGAAACTACAAGACGACTTGCCGGATGAGCGGTAGGCCTCAGTTCCCCGACGGCGGTGGGGTCACCGGATGGGATTCGCTGCGGCGCTGCAGGTGGGCCTGGACCAGGGCCGCGAACACATCCAGCGGCAGGACCGCCTCTATTCTGGACATGCCGCCGGCGGTGGTGATGGTGCCGGCGACCGGCGTGGCCACGTCGATCTGGCCATAGGGAAACACCGCCACGCGCGCCTGCCGCTGGGCCAGCAGCCTGGCGACCCGCAGCAACTCGCCAGGCCACACCAGTGTCGTCAGCACCGCGTCGGCCGGAAGCAGCGGCTGTACCTGAGCCACCGCGGGCGATTTCCCAAGCCCGATCGCCGGATCGGCGGCCGATTCGATGAGTTCGAACAGCACCCGCGGCTGATCACCCACGCACACGGCGATGGTGTTACGATCCACCACCGCCAACTGGATGACCTTCCGCGGCGGTCCCAGCGCGCCAAGGTAGTCCAGCGCCTCGGGGTCGTCGGCCGCGGAGCGCGGCAGCAGGTCGATCGTCAGTTGGTCGACGCGATGCCCGTTGACGGTATCCGCGGCGGCCGCGTAGCTGACCGAGCGGTAGTAGCCGTTGGCCTGGGGGCTGCCAAACAGGCCATCGTTCAAGACGCCCGCCGCCTGGGCCAGGTCGGATAGCCAACCCTCCGCCTGATCCACCCGCAGCACGGCGATGATCGTGGCCAGCCCCTCCGGGCTCTGGCTGCGGGAGGACAGCCCCCAGGCCGCCCCGCGGACCCGGCGGACCAAGTCGGCCAGCAGGGTGCGAAAGCGCGCCAGCTTGTCGGGTACGGTCGCCTGAACGATCAGCGGGTCCTGCAGGATGGCGTCCAGCTCCGCCACCTTGGCATCCATCTGCCGCCGGCTGACCGCCGATCCGCCGGCCAGAATCAGGGGATGATCGGCCAGCAACGACAGCCACGAGCGGCCCGCAGGCTCCTCGAAGTCCAGGATCTCGGCCAGGCGCGAGCCCGGCCGCGGCTCGACAATCGCCGCCGCCCGCAAGCGCCGCTCATCGAGGTCCACCGCCAGCAGCGCCGACTCGACATCGCCGGACCAGCGCCGCAGTGCCGCCCTCAAGGCATTGCCGAACACCTGGAGCGGATCCGATTCGCCCGCCTCGCCGAAGTACGATTGCACGGCGGCCGCGACACCGCCAGCGCCGATCCAGAGCGCCACATCCGCGGACCGATAAGCCTCCAGACGTGGGCCGGACCAGCGTTGCACCAGCGGGGCGCCGTCCTGCAACACCGCGCGAGTCGCCGCTGCCGTGGTCCCGAACACCGCAAAGCCGCCCTTCTGGCCCACAAAGGTCGGGCCCCAGACCAGCTCGGCCCGCCACAAACCCGGTTCAAGCGCCTCGGCGGAGAAATCGCCGAGCAGCGACTCCACGCTCGAACACGCAAACAACAGCACGGCATTATTGCCCGCCGGCTCAGCCGGCTCGCCGGGCATCATGACCATGGCCAATCCGCCGTCGCGGTTGATCTTGGGACCCAGATTGAGCCGGGCTTCGAGCGATTCGAGCAGCCGCGTCGGCGGCAGCGACCACTGCCCCAGCAGGTTCTGGACCTTGTCGTCGAATTGCTGCGGATTGCGAACCGCCACGAAGCCCCAGCAGCGCCCCGGGATGACCTCGAGCACATCGGTCGCCGCGGCCGACTGGGCGCCAAGCGGCACCGCCGCCAATCCGCTGATCAGCACCCCAATGCCGCACCACCATGCTTTCATTTGCTGTTGCACCGCTGCTCCTTTGGCCGGCCGCTGCGGCCGCGGCGATCATTGTACCGCCGCAAGCACGTGAAAGAAAATTGCCCGCTGTGCAGCGAGGGCCTACAATGGTGGGTTCAGGTGGTCGCCGCGAGGAGCCTCATGCTGACCGACACGCTTCAGGCAAAACTCGATGCCGTTCGCGGCACGCTCCGTGAACTCGGCAGCGTCGCCGTGGCGTTCTCCGCCGGAGTCGACTCGACGCTGATGCTGCGGCTCGCCCTGGACACCCTCGGCCACGACCAGGTCATCGCCGCCACCGCCCGCAGTGACAGCCTGGCGGCCGCGGAGTTTGCCGAGGCCCGCCAATTGGCGGACGCCTTCGGGGCCCGTCATGTGATATTGGAAACCGATGAGTTCGACAACGAGCGCTATCTGGCCAACCCCACGGATCGCTGCTACTACTGCAAGACCACGTTGTACACCCATCTGGGCGCGTACATTGCTCGCCACGGCATCGCCGCCATGGTCAACGGCATCAATGCCGATGATCACCAGGAGTGGCGACCCGGCATCCGCGCCGCCGATGAGCACCGCGTGCGGGCCCCCCTGGCCGAGGCCGCCATCACCAAGGCGGAAGTCCGGCAGTTGTCCTCGTGGCTTCAACTGCCGACGTTCGACAAGCCGGCCGCGCCCTGCCTGTCCAGCCGCGTGCAGTACGGCGAACGGATCACCCCCCAGAAACTCCGAAGGATCGAGCAGGCCGAATCGTACTTGAAATCGCTGGGCATCCGCGAGTGCCGGGTCCGACACCATGACACCCTCGCCAGAATCGAGGTCCACCCTGCGGATATGGTCCGCTGCTTCAGCGGCGACACGCGTGCCGCCATCGACGCCCGGTTTCGGGAATTGGGCTACCATTATGTCACGCTTGATCTACGCGGATTTCGCTCCGGCAGCATGAACGAAGTCATCACCCTGGGCATTGCGCGGTGAACGCAGCGCCCTTTCCCGCCAGGCCCGGTTGGAACCCGCCGGGGCCGCCTCGATCACGGGATTGAAGCCGGGTTGTTGTGGAGCGCAACGGTGTCTCAAAAAGATCGGATCAAGGTCACCTGCAGTTGCGGCGCCGGATTGATGGCTCCCAAGAAAGCCGTCGGCAAACGGGTCCGCTGCCCCCATTGCAACAAGGTCATCACCGTCCCCGACCCGGGATCAACCGTGGATCGGATGCTGTACTCGCTGCTTGATGACGAATACAACAAGCCGGCCCTCGAGGAGCAGCCCCCGCCGCAAGCGGCCAAGCAAACCGCCGCCGGAAAGCTCTGCCCCAAGTGCAGCCAGGAAATCGCCAAGGAAGCGGTGTTCTGCATCAAGTGCGGCTTCCACCTGGAAAAAGGCGGAACCATCGCCACCGCCACCGGACCGGGCGAAGGCCAGTTGCGTTCCGCCTTGAGGGCCCTGGTCCGCAAGTTCAAACGCTGATCCCACCGGCGATTCATTGGCCCGTTCCGAGCCGTTGATCCGATATCACCAGATGACCCCCGCCCCACGGACCGGCCGATGCGGCGGCGGACCTTTTGGAGGATCGCGTCATGGCAACCCCCATCAAGCCGGCCCAGCGCGTTGGCATCCGTTGTTTCTGCGGAAATGCCATCCGCGTGAATCCGCGGGCCAAGCGGGCCATCATCTGCACCCAGTGCCATCAGCCGCTCCCACTCCAGGCCATTCGACTGGCCTTGGAGGCTCGGCCCCTGGTACCGGCCGGCCGCTGAGCCTGGTTCAGCGCGAGGTCGCGGCCGCGCCGTCGACCAGCTGCTGCTGGGCCCGGCGAGCTTGGTGCTCGTCGTTGGCAACATCCGAATGGCAGGCGGCCTTCTCGCCACGCCGCACCAGCAGTTCCAAACCGTTCTTGGCCACTCCGGGCGACTGGGCAGAGACCTTCTCCGGCGCATAGCCCTCGGCCTTGCCGCTGGCGAATTCTTCAATCTCCTTGCTGATCCGCATGCTGCACCAGTCGTGCCCGCACATGGCGCAGAAATCGGTATCCACGCCGAGGTCTTCGTCGTGCAGGGCCCGGGCGGTCTCGCCGTCGAAAGCCAGCTCGAACTGCAGCGGCCAGTTTAACGCCGCGCGGGCTTTGCTTAGGGCGTCGTCCCACCTGCGGGCATGCTGCAGGCCCTTGGCGATGTCGCCGGCGTGAGCGGCGATCTTGTAGGCGATGCAGCCGTCTTTGACATCCTGGGCCTTGGGCAAGCCGACGTGCTCCTTGGGGGTGACGTAGCACAACATGGCGGCACCGGCTCGGGCCGCCTCCGTGGCACCGATACAACTGGTAATGTGGTCGTAACCCGGGAAGACATCGGTCACGAGCGGGCCGAGGACGTAGAACGGTGCGTCATTGCACAGCCGCTGCTGCAACTGCATGTTGGCCGCAATCTCGTTGAGCGGCACGTGGCCGGGACCTTCGACCATGACCTGCACGCCCAGCTCCTGGGCCCGGTGGGTCAACTCGGCGAGGGTCTGGAGTTCCGCGATCTGGGCGGCGTCGGTGGCGTCGGCAAGACATCCCGGGCGCAGGCCGTCGCCCAGCGAATAGGTCACGTCGTACTCGCGCATGATCGCGGTGATGTCATCGAACAGCTCGTACATCGGGTTCTCTTTGTCGTGGTGGATCATCCACTTGGCCAACAGCGAGCCCCCGCGAGACACGATCCCGGTGATGCGGCCACGAACGTACTGCAGGTGCCGCTTCAAGACCCCCGCGTGGATGGTAAAGTAGTCGACTCCCTGTCGGGCCTGGGCTTCCACCTCGGCCAGGATGTCGTCGTAGGTCAAGTCCTCGATGCGCCGGCCGACGATCATGCTGTAGATGGGCACCGTGCCGATGGGGATGGTCGCGTGATCGATGATCGCCTGGCGACACTCACGGATCCGGCCGCCAGTGGACAGGTCCATCAGCGTGTCGGCGCCGTAGCGCTGGGCCCACTGCAACTTGGTCACTTCTTCGTCGGTCCCGCTGCTGACCGGGCTGGCCCCGATGTTGGCGTTGACCTTGGTGCTGATCATCCGGCCGATGCCCATCGGATCGAGCCGCTTGGGCGCCCGCCGGCCGCGCATGAAATCGGCATCCTGGATCTCCCGCAGGCGCTGCACGACGGTCTGGTTGACCCACATCGTCCCTGGACCGCCGGCCCGGGGATGACCCGTGACCGACTGCGGATACGGCAGACCATGCGCCCCGCTCCAGGGATCGCCGCTGCCCTGGGCGGGACCGCCGGGCGGCTCACCGGCACTGCCGGCCAGGTGCCGTTGATTTGCCGGAATCACCAGGCGTCCGCGAGCGACTTCGTCCCGGATGAATTCGGCCGTCACGTCTTCGCGCACGGCAACCCGCCTCATTTCAGGCGTAATCACGCCTGCCCGTGCTTGTTGCAGTTGGGTCATGCTGTCCTCCTCGGTACGGCACGGTCGGCCCGGGCCGCGGTGACCTCATCGGCCTGCGCCCCAGGACCTCCCGGCGCGGCCGGGCCGCCGCCAAGCCGGCCAACCAGACCGCAGGGCTCATCATGGAAATCCAACAATCGAAATGTGATTGGAACGGTGGCCATCGCTTCCCTACGCAGTCCGGGGGGTTCCCGGTGAACTGATCAGGTTCCAAGGGTGTACTCTCAGCCCTGGCGACGACCGCCGCATTCGACCGCGTCGTCCGGACACCCCTAGCGATTCATCCCCACTTTGTAGCGGTGGCGGACCGCGAAGTCAATCAGAGCGTCCCGCGGGCGATGGGATCGGCACCGTCAGGAAATCACTGACGACATGGCCGACGAACGTCGGCAACGGCAGCGCCTGTAATAACGCCGCCATCGACTCCCCGCCGGCGGCACCAGCCGCCATCCGCCGCCACACCGTCGCCCGCTCCAAGGTGTTGGCATAGCGCACCGCCAGATCGATGGAATCGACCGCAGTGCCGTCGCGAATCGGCGGGAATTCCGCCAGCGGCAGGCGAAACACGTGGCGGGCTTCACCTGGCTGGAGGGTCACCAGGCGCTCGGGTTGCAGGCCCGGCGCATCGGCGATGGGCTGCGGGAACCAGTCCACGCCTGCGGGGGTGCGGACGCCCCATTCAATCCGGGCGTGATCCAGGAGCCCCTTGTTGCCCAGGTTGAGATTGACCCCCAGCGGCCGATCGTGAACGTTCACCAGGCTGAAGGCCACCGTCCCGTCGGCGCGGCTCAGCCGGGCCGACAGCAGCCCATCGGCCTGGATAATCTCCGGCGGGGCACCCGTGGTCACGGTAACGGTCAGCACATCGCTGCGCACCATTCCCAAGCCGCGCTGGCGCAAGGTGGGATCGTCCCACTCCGGGACATAAGCAAAACGGACGCGGTACGCACCGGCCTGCAGCAGCCGATAGCGGCCGAATCCACGATTGAAAGCGGTCAGGGTAAGCACGAAGTGCTGGTGCGGCGGCAACAGACTGGCGGGTTCGCGCGAGACCCGGGTGTCGATGGCCCGGGTCAATTCCGGGTGCCCGCGATAGTCATCGACGACCACCGCCAGGGCCCGCCCTTCGGGATCGAGAACCTCCAGGTAGTCGGCGGCATCGAGCAGGTTGCCGACCTGCCGCGCCAGGGCATCGGCGTCAATGGTCTCCCGATCCTGGATCAGGAAGGGCAAGTGGATCGGAAAGTCCGACGGGTTGCGAATGGTCACGCGCAGCGACACCGGCTCGTCCCAGTCGAACTGCCGGCGGCTGGCGGTCAGTTCAACTTCGGCGCCGACCAGAAACAGCTTCTGAATCCGCTCGATGATCCTGCGGGCACTGAGTGCGGATTCGTAGTCCGAGCCGCGAACCGCCGCGTCGAGGGCCTGCAGCGCCGCCGGCCCGCTGGCATACAGGTGAGCCACGGCCGCCTGCCGGACCCCAAATGCCGGATCGTTGAGCTGGTCGACCCAGGCCACAATCTGCTCGGCGCTCGGCGGATCGGCAGGTTGCTGCAGATGGCTGACGACCAGCAGTGAGAAGCACGCCCAGCACATCAGCGCGTATCACACCGCCAGCAGCGGCAGGGGCCGGTCCTGGTGGATTTGGACAAAGACATCGTCGTATTGGTGTTGCAGGTACGGCGTGGGGGGTCCGCCGCGGATGTGGGCCCAGGGCAGCACCTCATCGTAGCTGCGCTCGCGGTGGGCGTACCAGTCGGGATCGATGCCGGTGACGTCAAAGGCCCGTTGCCAGCGCCCGGCGTCGAAGCACTCGTCCCAGCCGTCGAAGCGGGCGCCGTCGCGCCAGGCCCGCTCGATGGTGTCGGCGAGCCGGCGGTCGCCGCGGGCGAACACCGCCTCCAGCACCGAGCGCTCAACGTTGTGGGTCTTGATCCGCACGGAGCTGCGCTGCCGGCTCAGCCGCCCGAGTCGCCGCCGCACTTCGTGGAAATACTCGGCACGCGGCTGGGCGGCCCATTGCAACGGCGTGAACGGCTTGGGCACCAGCCAGCCCACCGAGGCGTTCACGCTCGCCGGCCCCTTGCCGCACTCGCGCCGCACCTGGCTGATCTGCTGGCTGATCCGCCAGATGCCGTCGATATCGTCTTCGCGCTCACCGGGGAAGCCGCTCATGAAATACAGCTTGACCGACTTCCAACCGGCCAGGAACGCCTGGCGAACGCCGTCCAACAGGCGGCCGTCGGTGACCTTCTTGCGGATGGCCGCCCGCATGTCGTCATTGGCGGCCTCCACCGCGATGGTCAACCCACTCTTGCGCACGCCGCCGACCATCCAGGGGATGTGCTCCAACATCTTGTCGACCCGCAGCGACGGCACCGAGATGTTGACCATCCGCGGCCCAAAGCGCTGGTTGATGGACTCGGCCAGCTCCTTGAGGTACGGGTAATCGGCGGTGGACAGCGACAACAACCCCAGCTCGTTGTTGCCGGTATTCCGCCAGCACTGCTCGGCAATGTCCAGCACCTGCTCCACGGTCCGCAGTCCCAGCGGCCGCTTGGTGTACCCGGCATGGCAGAAGCGGCAGCGCTGCGGGCAACCGCGCATGATCTCGATGCTGATGCGATCGTGGACCACCTCGACGTAGGGCACCAGCGGCGCGACCGGGAAGGGAGCCATGCCCAGGTCGGGCGTCTGGCAGCGCACAATCGATTCCGGCACCTCCGCCTGCCGCGGCCGAACCGACGCGACCGTGCCGTCGGCGCGATAGCGCACCTCGTACAGCGACGGGGCGTACAGCCACTCGAAACGGCCGGCCAGCGCGGCGATCATCTCGCGGCGACGGACGCCGCTGCGCTTCATCTCGCGGACCCGCGGCAGGATGGCGGCCAAAGCCGGCTCGCCATCGCCCATGACCACCAAGTCCAGAAACGGCGCCATCGGCTCGGGATTGTCGGCCTGCGGACCGCCGGCAATGACCAGCGGGTGCGAATCATCGCGATCGGCGGAGCGCAGCGGAATCCCGGCAAGATCCAGCAGGGTCAGCACGTTGGCAAAACCCATTTCGTACTGCAAGGAGATCGCAAAGAGGTCGGCCGCACCGGCCGGACGGCGGGTGTCCCAGGTGAACAACGGGATGTTTCGGCGGCGCATGACCGCCTCGGCATCCACCCAGGGACAATAGACCCGCTCCGCACACACTCCGGGTATTCGATTGGCCTGCCAGTACAGAATCTGACAACCCAGGTGACTCATCCCGATGGTGTAGGCATCCGGAAACGCCACCACCATCCGGACCTCGGCCGCATCCCAGTCGCCAGCGCCAACCTGCTGGTTGATCTCATTGCCGATGTATTGACCCGGTCGGTCTACCCACGGCAGCAATTCCTCGCTGACCCGCTGAGCGAGCGACACTTGAACAGGG
Source organism: uncultured Planctomycetales bacterium (assembly GCA_964619935.1). Lineage (GTDB taxonomy): Bacteria > Planctomycetota > Phycisphaerae > UBA1845 > CAIVHJ01 > CAZUGO01. The sequence continues at coordinate 31,373 of CAZUGO010000033.1, forward strand.
TGTGATCTCATGGGAACCGCCCGCGTGTTAAAGTGCTCGCATGGCACCCGTGATTCATGATACCCCCGACGCCCGGCGCAGGGCAAGGCGCGGGCGACCGGCAGACCGGCAGCGGTTGCCGCCAATCAGATCATGCGACTCACACCCCCCAAGTTGCAACTTCGCCGCAGCGGATCTAAGCTGTACCTGTCCTACCGTCGATGCAGTGCTTTCGGCAGCGCGGTCCGGGCACCATGCCATTGCGGGGGGCAATGTGCCGCCGTAGGGCACTGATCACGATGCGAACGAATGGGTTCGACAAGCCACGGGAACGCCGCGGGTGACCGCCCACTTCGATTCAGATTCAGATCGGCCGCCAACACGTGGCGGCTTCACGATGGTCCAACTGCTGGCCTGCGTGATCGCCCTCATGATCTGCATGGCGGTGACTGTTCCCACGCTCAAGTCCCAACTGGCTCGAGCCAATTCGGTGTCCTGCCAGAGCCACATGCGTGAAGTGCTGCGGGCCTTGAGTTTCTACCGGGCCGACAACGCGGGGTTCTGGCCCGTCCGCCAGGTGCGCACTCAGGCCGACGGCGTCCGCGACAACAACACCTGGGTCAGCCTGCTCATCGAAGGGCAGTACATCGACGCCCCCAACCGCTTCGGCTGCCCGGCGGACATCAACGCCGCCCGCTGGGATCCGGCCGCCCAGGAGTTCTTTCGCCGGCAGATCGCCCATGCGCCCAGCTACGGGCTGAACCAGTTGACCTGGCGGGCCTACCAGGGGCCGCCGGGGGTGGTCTTTCGGGCCCAGCCGATGCCCGACCGCCCGACGTCGACCATCCTGATCGCCGACCTAGGACCGGACATCCCCTCCACCGAACTGCCGCCCCACGAAGAAGACCGGCGGGCCTTCATTGAACTGGCCCGTGACTGCGGGCGGCTGGTGGCGGATGACGGCTTTCGCGTGGGCGTGATCCGCCCGCCACGGTCCTGGCTGACCGGCAGACACGGTGGCGCGCTCAATCTCATGACCATGGGGGGTAACGTCGTCCGGGCCCACCGGGTCAGTCACATGATGACCCAGATCCCCGAGGTCTACTACGACGACTGCGCCACGAAGGATTGTACCTACTGTAACGTGTTCAAAGCCGCGCATTACGATTTCTCGGCCAGTGAGTTGTTCTGGTGGACTGGCCCCTATCGCCCCACCGGAACGCCTGCCGCCCGACGGGCACACGACCATGATGGCCCGCATCAAGATTAAGGACCAGGACCGCCGGCCGGAATTCAGCATCGCCGTGGTCATCTCCGCGGCCGTGGCCATCTGGTTCGCCGTGATGTTGTGGTCCAGCAGCATCCCGGTGACCGCCGTGCAGCGCGACCTCACCCAGATTCCCGCAACGTACGTCTGCGACGACGGTCATCGCTTCCTCGGAGTGCTCGATGTCCGATCCCGATCGTGTGCGGTCGCGGGTTGCGAGCAACGGGCCTGGCCGCTGTGGTCCTACCAATGCACGAAGGATGGCTCCTTGCGATTTCAATTGCGCTACGAACGCACCCGGCAGGACCGGCCCAGAATCAAATCGGTTCGCCCGCTTGGCGGCCAGTGGCAACAGGTCGCTGAAGAAGTGCACTGCCCGCACTGCGGACGCGGCGTCCAGCCCGATGTGTTCCTGGACCCCGACCCGCAGTCGCAACCGATCTCCAGTCTGTGAGCGATTCGATCGGGGCGGCCGCTGACGACGGCCAAACCGACAGCCGGGCGGCCCGGACCCCGTCCCACACAGAAACACGGGCCGACCCAGACGATGGGCCGACCCGCGCTCGTGTGTCGTGCAGCTGTTCGCCGGTGGCGGTTAGACGTCTTGGGGCTTGACCGTCTTGCGACCGTTTGCCTTGGTTCTGGCCGTGGCATCGTCCAGAAGGCAATAGATCTTATCGGACAACTCACCGATGGCGTCGGCCGAGGTGTTCATGTGCTTGCTCTTGATATAGCTCTTGACCTTGCTCGCGACGACCAGCACTTCACGGGTTTTCTTGGGGGCTTTCTTTGCTGCCATGCGTCATGTCTCCTTACGTTATGGCGTCTTGGTTTGTGGTCCCACGAACCCGATTTGCTCCAAATCGGCCTCTAGTTCCAAAATACTAGTACCTTCCCCCGAGGGTCGCAAGTGCCCAGTGCCGCAAAGAGGCCGTCCAGGGCCTGATTGCAGGGGCTGCCGGCGGAACATCCGGGTGGTGCCCGATGCGTTGTTCCATAGGCGGCCACTGGGAGGCGGACGCATGGACCGGCGGTGCGGGTTCACGAACCGGCGTCCCAACCGTAACGGCCGGTGAGCTTCACGAAGCGGCAGCCGATCCCGAGGATCTCCACCGTTCGCCCGCAGCGCCGCTCCACGATGGTCATCCGCTGGACGCCGCGGCCACCGACCGGAATCACCATCCGGCCGCCGGCGCACAACTGGTCGACCAACGGGTCGGGAATGGACGGCGACCCGGCGGTGACCATGATCCGATCAAACGGCGCCGCCTCCGGCCAGCCGCCGCTACCGTCGCCCACCCGAAACCGGACATTGTCCCGCCCCAACCGCGCGAGCCGGCACGCGGCTTCCCCGGACAATCCCGCGTACTGCTCGATGGTGTACACGATCCTGGACAACAGCGACAGGATGGCCGTCTGATAGCCCGATCCGGTGCCGATCTCCAACACCCGATGACTGGGACGCACGTCCAAGGCCTGGCTCATGTAGGCCACAATGTATGGCTGGCTGATGGTCTGACCCTCACCGATGTCCAGCGCCCGATCGTCGTAGGCGCACGACTGCAGCTCCGCGGGAACGAACTGCTCCCGTGGAACCGCGGCCATGGCGCCCAATACCGCCGAATCGCTAATGCCGCGCGGTCGCAGTTGCTGGTCGAGCATGTTCTGGCAGGCCGGGTTTTCGGTATAATCGTCTGGATCCACAGACAGGATCCCCCTGATGGCGACGGCACCGGCCATTATAACCCTACTCAGCGATTTCGGTACACAGGATCACTACGTCGGGGTGATGAAAGGGGTCATCCTGAGCATCGCGCCGCACTGCACCCTGATCGACATCACGCACCAGGTTCCGGCCCAGGACATCCGCGCCGGCGGCTACCTGCTGGCCGCGGCCTATTCCTGGTTTCCCGCCGGCACCATCCACCTGGCGGTGGTCGATCCCGGAGTGGGGACATCACGCCGTGGCCTGGTCGTCGCCGCCCGGGGGCAGCTGTTCGTCGGTCCGGACAACGGCCTCCTCACACCGTTTGTGACCGGCGACGAGTGGTCGGCGTTCGAGATCGCCTCCACCGAACACCGGCTCGCCGTCGTGAGCCGGACCTTTCACGGCCGGGACGTCTTCGCGCCCGCCGCCGCCTATCTGGCCGGCGGTCTGGCCCCGGGGCAGCTCGGCCCTGCCGTCGCCGACCCCGTGCGGCTGGCCTGGGCGGAGATGCGGGAGGTGGCGGGCGCCATTGCAGGCTCCGTCGTGCACGTTGACCGTTTCGGCAACCTCGTGACCTCGATCCACGCCGACTCGGTCACCGGCCTTGGCACCGACACGCGCCTGCGGGTCTCCGGACGGCTGTTGCGCATGGTGGGCACGTACGGCGACCTCGACCACGGCGAAGTGGGCGCGCTGCGCGGATCGAGCGGACGGTTGGAGATCGCGGCGCGGGAGGCCAGCGCGGCGGCCCTTCTGAAGGCCCGGCGCGGCACGCCGGTGCTCGTCAGTCGGACGATTTCGCCGGCGAAGAAGCGGGTGCGGCGGCTGCCTTAGTCTCCGTGCCGGCGGCGGGCGCCGCCGACTTCGTGTCCGACTTCGTGTCTGTGCTCGCCGCCGGTTTGGTGTCGCCCCCGGTCGCGGCGCCTTTTTCGGATTCTTTCGCCTTTTTGCGGGCCTCTGATGGATAGTCAGTGACGTACCAGCCTTCGCCTTTCAGGATGAAGGGGGCCGCAGACAACAGGCGGCGGACGGGGCCACCGCACCCGTCGTGCACCGTCAGGGCAGGCTCGGAGATTCGTTGACGGATCTCATAGATCTGCCGGCACTTGTCGCACTGGTACTCGTAGGTGGGCACGAGTGCAGGCTACATGGGAGGGTGGAAGGTGTCAACAAAACAGAGGTTTTTCGTCGCGCTGACGATGATGTGCCTGGTGCTGGCAGGCTGCGCTTCGACGCGGCCGGCGAGCGATCTCGACCGTCTCAAGGCGCAGGGGGCCTATGAGCGCGCCATCGTGCACATGCAGGCGCGTGAGGCGGGCGCGGCCTTGACGGCGGCGCAGGAGGCCGTCGCCTTCGACGGCAGCGTGGCGATCTACCTCGACCTGCTCGGGCTGATCTACCTGCAGCTGCAGCGCCCGGACCTCGCGCTCGAGCACTTCCAGCGCGCGGTGCACATCGATCCCAAGTTCGCCGACGCTCATTTCCATCTCGGCACCGCGCTCGCGGAAACGCGCCGGTGGGAAGAAGCGGTGACGATCTATCGCACCGCCATCGCGCTGCCGAGCATCACCGTGCCCGACTTTGCGCATCAGAACCTCGGGGTGGCGCTCTACAACCTGCGCCGCTACCGTGAGGCGGAGCAGGCGCTCCGTTTCGCGATCTCGCTCGATCCGCGCCTTCAGGCCGCCTATTACCACCTGGGCCTGCTCTTCGCGGCAGAGCAGCGCCAGGAGGAGGCCAGGGCCGCCTTCCGGCACGCACGTCAGCTCGGGCCCGACTCGCCCTTCGGGCAGGCGGCCGCCGACCACCTCAAAGCGATGGGGGAGGGCGGGTAGTTGGCTACCACGGGCGGGCCACCCCATGTCGACGGTGTGACATTTTTTGTCAGAAGGGTAATTTTCTTGACCGTCACGGCCGCGGCGATGTAAAACGTTCTCGTTGCAAACGTGTGCCGGGCAACCGCTTTACGCAGTTGTTGGTGATGTTGGCGTGGCAGACGTGCAAGCTCTCAACGCAACTCATCACATTTGAGGAGGCTGTAAATGAGGCGATTCATTGTCATGGCAGTCGCCGTCATCGCGCTCTTCGGGGTCGTCGCCCCGGCGGCTGCGCAGATGCCGGCTCCGAAGGTCACGATCAACGGGCTCGTGGACTTCACGACGACGGCGTACAAGAACTGGTCGCATTCGGGATGCCCCGCCGGTTGTGACGTGACCGACGGCGGCAAGGACGAGGGTTGGTACTCTCGCCAGCGCGGCGTCTTCACCATCACGGGTGAAGTCGGCCGCACCAAGGGTGTGTGGGCCGTCGAGCTCGACTTCGTCAACGGCGCCGGCACCACGGTGGCGCCCGGTAACACGGCCAACTTCGACATGGATACGGACATCGCGGGTGCGGTGGAGACGAAGTGGCTGTACGTCGAGACCCCGCTCATGGGTCCCGGCTCCATCATGCCGTTCATTCCCGTGTCGACCATCATGCGCGCCGGTGGTCAGCCGGCCCGCGGCCACAATTACAAGAACGGCATCCTGTTCTCCGGTGACTTCCCGGGCGTCACGCTCGAAAGCACGTGGGCGCCCAATCTCAAGTCCACGTTGACCTACGCGCAGATCGGCGAGGGAATCGACAAGGTCACGGCACCGGTCCGGAGCGTGAACAACGAGGACTGGGCGATTCTGACCAGTGTCGAGTTCGAGATCTTCAAGGGTCTCACCGTCAAGCCGACGTACGCATACGCTCAGTACACCTGCGGCAACGGCCAGGGGACGGCCGCGCTGGGAACGATCCCGGTGGGCGGATTCAACCCGAACGTCTGCGTCAATGGCATCTCCGACACGGACTTCGATACGCGGCGGCACGTGCTCGGCGGCGACGTGCGGTGGACCGCCGGTCCATTCACGGTCCAGCCCACGTTCCTCTAC
>CAZUGO010000034.1:0-2686 GCA_964619935.1 uncultured Planctomycetales bacterium
GTGAGCTTCCGGCAAGCGTGCGTGACTCGGCCCGCCTGTCGGTGGTAGGTTCGGCTGTCTCTTTTTGCAGGAGGACAGCCCATGACGGATCGCTCCCATCGTTCCTTTCCCCCCGACGTAACTGCTGCTCGGAAGCAGTTCGGGCAGTGGCGTCAATCGCGTAAGTGCCGTGGCCGGATTCCGGAGGCGTTGTGGGCCTGTGCGGTCCGGGTGGCCTCGCGGCACGGCGTTGGTTCGACGGCTCGGGCACTGGGTCTGAACGTCGAGTCGCTCAAGCAGCGGGTGGAATCTGCTCGGCGGGCGGGATCCCCCGCGGGACCGGCGAGTCCGTTCATCGAGTTGCTACCGCCCGGCTGCGGCCGCGAGTGTGGTGTCGAGATCGAGACCCCGGCCGGATCCAAGCTGCGCATCGTCATCAAGGGCGACGGCGCCGTGGATGTCGCCGGGTTGATCGAGCGCTTCTGGCAGGTGGCCTCATGATCCAGCTCACGCCGCAGATGCGGATCCTGGTGGCGGTGGAGCCGGTGGACTTCCGGCGCGGGATCGATGGCCTGGCGCGGCTGTGCAAGGAGGCGCTGCACAGCGATCCGTTCAGCGGCGCGGTGTTCGTGTTCCGCAATCGCCGCAGCACCGCGATCAAAGTCCTGGTCTACGACAGCCAGGGTTTCTGGCTCTGTCAGAAGCGCTTGTCCGTGGGACGGTTCCGCTGGTGGCCGTCGTGCACCGACCAGGCCGCGCGGACGCTCGAGGCACACGAACTGCAGGTGTTGCTGTCCGCCGGCAACCCCGACGCCGTGCAGGCAGCACCGGCGTGGCGTCGAGTCAGCGTGGCCTGCTGAGCAAAAGTGGGTAATATTGCCCATTGCGCGATGGCCTACGGGGTGTTATACACCTGGACATGGATCCGAGCAGGCATGGAAGCCACAGCCCCGGCCGTCATCGACGGCGCTCTTCTCGCGCACATCCGCCCGCGACAGCGGCGCGCAGGATGAAGGCCACGCCACCGGAGCGACTGGAGTTGAATGTGCGCGAGCTGGATGCCTTTCTCGAGCGGATGCGCGCCACGCTGAACGACGCCGACTACGCACTACTCGAGAAGCTGGTGAAGTCCCACGCGTACGTCAGCCATCTGGTCGAGACCCAGGGCACCACGATCCGGGATCTGCGGCGGTTGTTCGGCGTGCCCACCGAAAAGACCAGCAAGGTGCTCGACAACGCGGCCGGCGCTGGAACGGGTGCCAAGGAGTCGGCGGGTGGATCCACGCCGCCGCCGAATCCCGATGGCAAGCAAGATGACGCAGCGAAGGACCGGCGTCCAGGACACGGCCGCAATGGGGCCGACGCCTACCGCGGTGGCCAGACGGTTGCCGTCCCGCACGCGGCTCTTCGGCCGCAGCAGCGCTGCCCGGACTGCGGTAGAGGCAAACTGTACGCGCTGCAACCGGCGGTCATCGTTCGCATCGTGGGCCAGGCGCCGCTGCAAGCGAAGGTTTACGAACTGGACCGGCTGCGCTGCAATCTGTGCGGCGAGGTGTTCACCGCCCAACCGCCGGAGCAGGTGGGCACGGCAAAGTACGATGCCACGGCAGCCAGCATGATCGCGCTGCTGAGATACGGAAGCGGGATGCCGTTCAAACGACTCGAAGGCCTGCAGGGGAGCGCGGGCATTCCCCTGCCGGCCTCGACCCAGTGGGACATCGTTGAAGACGCCGCGGAGCAGTTGGTCCCGGTCTACCAGGAGCTGATGCAGCAGGCCGCCCAGGGCGAGGTGCTGCATAACGACGACACCTCGATGACCGTGTTGGAGCTGACGCCGAAACGGCGCAGCGAGTTGTTCGCCGAGGATGGCGCGCGGGAGCATTCCCCGGACCGCACGGGCGTGTTCACGTCTGGAATCGTGTCCACGCGAAAGGGCCGGAAGATCAGTCTGTTCTTCACCGGCTGCAAGCACGCCGGCGAGAACATCGCGGATCTGCTTCGCCATCGCGTCGCGGACTTGAACCAGCCGATTCAGATGTGCGACGGCCTGCCGCACAACCTGCCGAAGGATCTTGAGGTCATCCTCGCGAACTGCCTGGCCCACGGGAGGCGATACTTCGTCCGTGAACACGCCAACTTCCCGGACGAATGCCGCCACGTCCTCGAGGAACTGGCCGAGGTCTACCGCAACGACGCCGTGACCCGACAGCAGAACATGTCACCGCAGGAGCGGCTGCGCTACCACCAGGCCACCAGCGGGCCGGTGCTGGACCGCCTTCAGGCCTGGTTCAACGAGCAGTTCCAGGAGCGGCGCGTGGAACCCAATTCGAGCCTTGGCAAGGCCATCTCATACATGCGGAACCACTGGGAAGCCCTGACGCTCTTCCTGCGCGAAGCCGGGGCGCCGCTCGACAACAACCTGTGCGAAAGAGCACTCAAGAAGGCCATCCGGCACCGCAACAACTCGCTGTTCTACAAGACCCGCCGAGGCGCTGCGGTCGGCGACCTGTTCATGAGCCTCATCCACACCTGCCAGCTCAACGACGTCGACCCGTTCGACTACCTCACCGAGCTGCTGCGCAACCGCCAGGCTCTGTCCGCCGCTCCCCCAGACTGGATGCCCTGGACCTACCGAGACGCCCTCCAAGGCGCCGCCCAGCCAGCCGACTGACGCCGCAGCCTGCGGCCCGGGCCGTACCCACGCCCA
>CAZUGO010000035.1:0-2759 GCA_964619935.1 uncultured Planctomycetales bacterium
AAGGGATAACGGAGGATCGGGATCTGAATTTTTTTCCGGGGCCGCCGCAAGCCCGCGGCCCCGCGGCGGCCCCGGCCTAGTATTCCGTCAACCTTCGATTGACGGGTGAGGTGTTTTTCCGTTCCTTGACCTTAAGGCACACGCGGTCAAAGAATGGAGACAAGCAATGGAGAAATACCGGGTGACTCTGACCCACGAGGAACGAGCCGAGTTGGAAGGCCTCGTCCGCAAGGGCAAAGGCGCGGCCCGCAAACTGGCCCACGGCCGCGTCCTGCTGCTGACCGATGACTCCCAAGGCCCACCACGCGACGATGCGGCGATTGCTTCGGCCCTGGCGCTGGGCTTGCGCACGGTCTCCCGCATCCGCCAGCGGTTCGTCACGGAAGGCTTCAGCGCCGCCCTGGACCACCGACCCCAACCACGGCGGCCCGAGAAGGTCAAGATCAAGGGCGCCGCCGAACAGCAACGGATTCGCATCGCTTGCAGCGATCCGCCCGACGGGCGTTCCCACTGGACCTTACAACTGCTGGCCGACAAGTTGGTCGCCCTGGGGGTCACGGACAAGGTCAGCACCGAGACCGTCCGCCAAGCCCTGAAAAAAACTAGGACAGCAAAGTTAGCTTGTCCGCCTCCGTAGAATGAAGGAAACGACCTACGCGAGGAGGAACGACGCATGGCCCGCACCCAACGGCGCCCTCGGCCCACGCACGCGCAGACCTTGTCTCCGGTGACCAACCACTGCCCTGCCTGTGGACACCGGCTCTGGACCGGCTACGCCAACTATCGCACCGTTACCACCCTGGACTCGGTCCTCCGGCTGACCCTGTACGTCCGCCGCTGTCCCAATCCTGACTGTGCACGCTACCACCGCCCCTTCCGACCCGAAGCGGAACCCCACTTCGCCCTGCCGCAGCATGAGTTCGGCCTCGATGTCCTCGCCCTGGTCGGGCGGTTGCGGCATGCCGAGCATCGCAGCATTCCCGAGATCCACCGCGACTTGCGCCGCCGGGGCGTGCTGGTTTCGGAGCGGACCGTCAGCAACCTGCTGGACCGCTACGACGAATTGCGCGCGCTGGCCACCGCCGACGCCAAACGACTCGGACCGCTGCTGCGCGACCAGGGCCGGGTCGTGCTGGCCCTCGACGGCTTACAGCCCGACGTCGGCCACGAGGTACTGTGGGTGCTGCGCGACTGCCTCTCGGGCGAAGTGCTGCTGGCCCGGAGCCTGCTGTCGGCCACGATCGCCGACCTCTCGGCCCTGCTACGGGAAGTGCGCGACGCCTTGCCCGTGCCGATCACCGGCTTGATCTCCGACGGCCAGGACACCATCCGCAAGGCGGTGGCGCGCACCTGCCCCGGCGTGCCGCACCAGCAGTGCCACTTCCACTACCTGCGGGAGGCGGCCAAGCCGATCTACGAAGCCGACCGCCACGCCAAAAAGGAGCTGAAAAAGCGGGTCCGCGGCATCCGCAAGCTCGAACGCCAGACGGAAGGAGACGACGACGTCGAAGCGGAAATCGTACGCGGTTATTGCGCCGCAGTACGTTCGGCCTTGACCGACGATGGGCGTCCGCCGTTAGCGGCTCCGGGGCTGAAGTTGCACCAGCGCCTGGAGCAGATCGCCGCCAGTCTGGACCGGATCACGGTTCAGGTCGGTTCCCTGTCGGACCGACTGCAGCGATTACGGCAGTTGTTGCGCAAGGGGCTGGAGGAAACGGCACTGCTGTGGCCGGGGGTGCGTATGGCCTACCGTTGGGTCAAGCGGGTAGCGCGCTTGTTGGCCAATGAGCAGCAACGGCCCGCCAGATACGTGCGGCGGCAGTTGTCCAAGCTCTTGAGCCAGATGCGCCGGGCCGCGGCGACGATGGCGGATGGGGAAGTGTCCCAGCAATTGCAGCGGTTCGTCAAGGTGAGCAAGAGTTACTGGCCGGGGTTGTTCCGCTGCTACGACGTGGCGGAGTTGCCGCGAACGAACAACAACCTGGAGCAACTGTTCGGCAGCCATCGCTATCACGAGCGTCGAGCCAGTGGTCGAAAGACGGCGTCGCCGGGTTTGGTGGTGCGGGGTTCGGTGCGCGTGCTGGCGGGGTTGGCCACACGCTTGCGTCCCGAGGAAGGGTTGATCCTGGGCACGGATTACGTGCCGGCCTGGCGGCAGTTGCGGGCACAATTGGAGATACGGCAGCAGACTCGCAGGCAACAACGCCGCTTCCGGCGCGACCCGCTCAATTACCTGAAGAAGCTGGAAAAGCAAGCCCTCCAGCTAACTTTGCTGTCCTAGTTTTTTTTCGCGTCAGCCCGAGTCGCCGCACTGCCCGGTCCACGGCGGCGAGGCTGCACGCGACCCGGGTCGCGGCCCGCAACTCGGCGAGGGTCGCGTCGGGCTGGGCCTGATTGGCGGCCCGGAGCCGTTCCGCGGCGGCCGCGTCGAAGGCCGGCGGGCGGCCGCCGCCCCGGGCCTTCGGGGCGAGGGAACCGGTCTGACGCCGGCGCTGCAGCAGGCGGCGGACCCAGGCGACGCTGACCCGGAATCGGGCGGCGATCTGGTCACGGGTGCCGTCGCCGTGGTCGCAGGCGGCGACGACGCGCTCCCGTAGGTCCATCGAGTAGGTGTGCATCCTCGGTGCCCTCCTTGGCGAGAGGATCGTCACTTTACCCTCTACAGTCAATCGTGAACCGCTCTAAGCCTGTGTCTACCGTTTCTTTTTCCAATGGACTTGACTGGCCCGCCGACAATTGTAAAATCGAATTACTTAAAA
>CAZUGO010000036.1:0-70742 GCA_964619935.1 uncultured Planctomycetales bacterium
GGCGTCAGTGGAGTGAGCGCGGGGCGCTGGCCATGAGCGGGCTCATCGGCCAACGGCTGAACCGAACCTGGGAGACCTTCTGGGTGACCCGCCCGATCCATCGAGCGGCATAATCGCCCCCTTTTTTGGGATGCACCCCGACCGTCAGGGCCCAAACCGGGAGGTTGAATGGCGGATCGCCGCTCAGATACAATGGGCGATTGGCCCGGCGCTCGCCGGGATCGTGTATCTTTTGCTCTGGAGCCTGCCGTGCCGAACCCTGCTGCACCTGCGTCAACTGCCCTTCGGGAGTTTGGATCCATCCGCCGGGTGGTGGTCAAGGTCGGTAGCGGTGTCATTGCCGGTTCAGGCCAATTGCGGCCGGCGGTGATCAGCGCCCTGGCGGACGATGTTGCCGGGCTGATTGGCGAGGGCAATGAGGTGATCATGGTGGTCTCCGGAGCCGTGGCCGCCGGGTTCCGGGCGCTGGGCATGACCAGCCCACCGACCGCAGTGGTCGAGCGGCAGTCGGCCGCCTGCGTGGGTCAGTACCAGCTCATGACCCGCTTCTCCGAGGCGTTTCGCCGCCACAACATCGAGGTCGCCCAGTTGCTGCTCATGGAGGAAGACATCGAAAGCCGCCGGCGGTTTATCAGCGCCCGACATACCCTCAGACTGCTGCTCGACAAGGGCATTGTTCCGATCATCAACGAGAACGACGCCCTGGCCGACGATGAAGCCAAGATCGGTGACAACGACCACCTGGCAGCCCTGGTCACCAACCTGATCTCGGCCGAGTTGCTGGTTGTCCTCAGCACCGTGGACGGGGTGTACCGCAATGGCAGCCGTGGCGAAATCTTCGACCAGGTGGACGTCGGCTCACCCATTGATGAGCACATCGCCCCGCACACCAGCGCGAGCGGCGTCGGCGGAATGGTCGCCAAGGTGGCCGCCGCGCGACTCGCCAGCCGCTGGGGCGTGCCGACGGTGATCGCCAACGGAACCCAGCCGGGTGTCTTGTCGCCGATCGTGCGCGGTGCCGCCGTGGGCACCTGGTTCCGGCCTCGACCCAGCCAACTGAGCGCCCGCAAGCGCTGGATCGCCTTTCGGGCCCGCTCACACGGGGCGGTCGAGGTCGATGCCGGAGCCCGCGACGCGATCCTGCAGCGCAAGGCCAGCCTGCTGCCCTCCGGCATCGTGGCGGTCCACGGCTCATTCTCGATGGGCGCGCGGGTCGACCTCCAGGATTCAGCCGGCAAGATCATCGCCGTTGGCCTGGTGTCCTATTCGGCCGATGAGATTCGCCGCATGCAGGGCCGGCGGCGGGCCGAGTTCAAGGCGGTCCTGGGCTATGAATACGTCAGCGAAATCATCAACCGCGACGACCTGGTCGTCCTGGAGCACTGATTTGACGCCCGAATCCCCACAGACGATGACCGAGCAAGCCGCCCGGGCCCGCGCCGCCGCCGCCGAATTGGCCGGCCTGAGCACCGCCGCCAAGAACCACGTGCTGCGCCGGCTGGCCGATCATCTCGACTTGCACGCCGACGCCGTGCTGCAAGCCAATGCCCGCGACCTCGACGTCGCTCGATCCGCGGGGCTGGGCTCCGCCAAGCTGCACCGGCTGACCTTGACGGTTGCGTCCGTCCAACAGATGGCCGCCGGCTTGCGGCAGGTTGCCGAACTGCCCGATCCGGTGGGCGCGATCACCGCCCGGCGCACGGTCGCAAGCGGATTGCAGGTTCGCAAGGTGCGTTGTCCGATCGGCGTGATCATGATGATCTACGAGGCCCGTCCGAATGTCACCATCGACGCCTTCGCCTTGTGTTTCAAAGCCGGGAACGCCTGCCTGCTGAAGGGCGGCCGGGAGGCCCGGCACTCCAACGAATGGCTCGCCGCTGCCGTGTGGCAGGTCCTCGGCGAACAAGGCATCTCGCCGGCCGCGCTGGTGCTGCTGACCACCTCCGACCGCGAGGCCATCAAGTCCCTGCTGCGCCTGCACCAGACCATCGACCTGGTGATTCCGCGCGGCGGCATCGAGTTGATTCGGTTCGTGCACCAGCACTCGCAGATTCCAACGATTCAACACTTTCACGGAGTGTGCCACATTTTCATCGATGCCAGCGCCCGCCTGGATTCCGCGATCGAAATCTGCTGCTCGGCCAAGACTTCGGCTCCAGCCACCTGCAACGCCGTTGAGGCCGTCCTGGTGCACCAGGCCATCGCCGACCGCTGTGTCCCGAAGCTGGTCGCCGAATTCAGCAGCCGGGGCGTGCAGGTCCGGGGCGACCCGGCGGTGTGCGCCCTGGCGGCCGCCGCCACGCCGGCCGCCGCCGACGACTGGGGTCGCGAGTTTCTCGATTTGGTCGTGGCCATGCGCGTGGTCCCCGACAGCGCCGCCGCCATCGAACACATCCACACCTACGGCTCGAACCACACCGATGCCATCATCACCGAAGACCCGGCCAGCGCGCAGCGCTTTACCGACCAGGTGCAATCCTCTTGCACACTGGTCAACGCCTCCACCCGCTTCAACGACGGCTACCAACTGGGCCTGGGTGCCGAAATCGGCATCAGCACCTCGAAGATCCATGCCTACGGCCCAATGGGCCTGGAAGAGCTGACCACCCAGCGTTACGTCGTTCAAGGACAGGGTCACTGCCGTTAGCCGGCAGCGTTCATGCCCCTCCGGCCGCCCGCTTGCGACCTGATTGCAGTGGGGTTCTTGAAGCGCCGACCAAACATCGGGTTACGGGCAGCGGCCCCAGGCCCCCAGGACCGGGGCCAGGTCGGCGCCGTCAACCGCCCCGTCGCCGGTGAGGTCGGCCGGATGGCCGGGGTTGGGTCCCCAGGCGCCCAGCACAAAAGCCAGATCAGGAGCCGAAACCAGGCCGTTGCCGTCGAAGTCGGCCGTACAACAGGCCACCACTTCCTGGGATTCGACAGCGCCGATATCGACGAGGGCGGTGCCGTCGGCGTTACCATCCACGATCCGCGGGTCACCGAAGAGGTCTCCCGCGGGGCCCTGGATCACCGCCGCATTCTCGCCGGCGTCGATCAGCGGGGAGCACGATTGCAGGCTGACGTCATCATCGTCGGTGCCGGCGACGTCGTCCGGTCCGTCGGCATCCTGGAAGCCAGGGTCGGCGCCGGTGTTGCCAAACCCGCCCAGGATCCCGGTGTGGCCCTGGATACAACTGTAATCGATCTGCACCGTGCCGCCGGTCAGTTGGGCAAACTGGTCGGTGCCGGTCGCGGTCTGGTTGCCCCACAAGATGGTGTTGACAATCACGGCTGTGGATCCGGCCGTACTGAAGATTCCGGCGCCCTGCAAGGGGGCGGTATTGCTGATGACGGAGTTGTTGACCAGGGTCAGCGAACCGCCGACATTGGCGAACGCACCGCCGATGGCGCCGGCCTGGTTGCCGCTGAACCGGCAGTTGACGGCGGTGGGCGTGCTGCCGTGCGCGGTCACGCCGCCGCCCCAGTCCTCGGCGCGGTTGCCGTCGATGCGGCAACTGATCAACTGCGGGCTCCCGGGCAGCCAATTGTGCATGCCGCCGCCCCAGCGGATCGCCCGATTGCGATGGACCTGGCAGTGCCGCAGAATGGGACTGCCGGCCCGATTGTAGACCCCGGCGCCGTAGTCGTCGGCTCCGCCGCAATCGGCATGGCCGCCCACGATCCGGAACCCATCGAGCACCGCCGTGGCGGCCGTGAAGCTGGTGGTCAGGACGTGGCAACTGTTGTCGGCGATCCCGGTGAAGCCGGCACCGTCATCGCCCAGCAGATCGCCGCTCAACACCGTGGGCTGGGTCAGCCAGTCGCGCTGTGCCCGCACCGTCTCGGTGCCGCTGAAGCCGCCGTAGACCGCCACGCCATCATGCAGATGGAACGTCGCGCTGCGGTCGGCGGTACCGCGATCGGGGGTGTAGGTGCCGGCGGCAACCCAGACCTCCGGCGTGACGCTGAGCGGATCGGCAACCTGCTCCAGGGCATCCTGCAAATCTCGGAAGGCGTCGGCCCAGCGAAGCCCGTCGTTCGATCCGGTGGCCGACGCGTGCACATGGACCACTGCCTGATGTTCATAGGCGCCCATGTCGGCAATCGCCGGCCCGGCACCAGACTCTCGGCGATCGGCCACCTGCGTGGGATCATTGAGCAGGCGCGGTCGCCAATCAAGATCCAACGGCAGGGGCTCGTCGATATCGCCGTCGTCATCCAGGTCCAGAAGGTCTGCCGCGATCATGCGGTTAGCCGCGGCATCAATGCACGGCGATCCGGCCGACAGCCGGGCCTGGTCATCGGCGGTCCCGGGGATATCGTCGGCCCCGTCGGGGTCGGTCAGGCCCGGATCAGCGGCGATGTTCCCGGTTCCGCCGAGGGCGCCGCTCCAGCCCTGAATGCAGCAGTGATCCACCGCCACGGCATCACCGAGCAATTGGTCGGCCTCGCTGCGCCCGGCCGCGGTGCTGTTGCCCCACAGGATCGAGTTGGCCAGTTGGATGCTGCCGCCGGCGCTGCCGTGGATGGCGCCACCGAACTCATCGGCCTGGTTCAGACTGAATGTGCCCTGGTGCACGACCACGGCGGCTCCGTGACTGGACAGCGCTCCACCGCCGGTGCCGGCCTGGTTGCCGCTGAACAGACAGTTGGCCAGGGTGACGCCGACGGCCTCCACTGACAGGGCGCCGCCGCGAAATCCGGCCTGGTTGCCACCGAACACACAATTGACCACACCCAGGCCGGCGGCGGGCGAGGCATCGACGGCCCCGCCTTGGATCTCCGCCCGGTTGTGCAGGAAGCGGCAGTTGACCAGTTGCAGATCGCCGCGGCCAATCCAGACCCCGGCGCCGCGGTCGCCGTCGCCGGTGCAGTCGGCATGTCCCGCGGTCACGGTAAAGCCGTCCAACCGGGCGGCGGACCCCGGATCGTCGGCCACCAGCACGTGGCAACTGTTGTCGCTGTTATTTTGAAACAGCGGTCCATCATCAGCGAGCAGGTCGCCGCTGAGCACGGTCTCGTAGGACCGCCAATCGCGCTGCTGCCGGAAGGTCTCACTGCCGGAAAACCCGCCGAACATCGCGAGGCCGTCGGCCAACGCAAACGCCAACCCGCGCTCCGCGGTGCCCCGATCGGGTGTGTACACGCCGGCCGCCACCCACACCTCGGTGATCAGGCTGCCGGGGGCGGCCGCGGCCGCCAGGGCATCCTGGACATCGGTGAAGGCGTCGGACCAGGTCCGCCCGTTGGCGGCACCGCGGGCAGACGCATCAACGAACGCGATCGGACTGTGCTCAAACGCACCCATGTCGACCACCGGCGGCCCGGTCGTGCCCGGATCGCCGGGATCGGGATCAACCGCCGGAGCATCCAGACGGCGCGGAACGCCGCCGGCGTCGATGGGCAGCAGTTCGGCAAGGTCACCATCGTCGTCCAGATCGGTGACATCCGGAGGCAAGGCGTTGTTGTGGCCGGCATCGAGGGCGGGCGAGAACGCGGTCAACCGCAGGTCATCGTCCGGGGTCCCGAGAACATCGTCCGCCCCATCGACATCGTGAAACAGCGGGTCTGCGGCCAGGTTTCCGGTGCCGCCGGCTTGCCAATCCTGAACGCAACTGTAGTTCACCACCGCCAGGCCGGCGATCTGGCCGGTTCCGGGCGGACCGTCGGCGGCCACGTTGTTCCACACGATGCAGTTGGTCAGCGCCGGCAGGGCTCCGGCCGTGCCATACACGCCGCCGCCGGCCGCGGAGGCACTGTTGCCGGCCAGCGAGCAGTTGACCAGGCTCGGTGCCGCCCCGCTACAAAACAGACCGCCGCCGTCATCCGCATGGTTCCCGGTCCAGGCGCAGTTGATCAAGAGGGGGCTGCCACCCAGCACCTGCATGCCACCGCCGGCGTCATCGGCAAAGTTCCCGGCGAGCGCGCAGTTGATCAACATCGGCAGGCTCTTGCCCGCCACCGACACGCCGCCACCCGCCTCCGCGAAATTGGCGGTGATCACACAGTTCACGATCTGCGGGGCTGCGTCGATGATCGACACCCCGCCGCCCGACTGGGCCATGCCGCCGCGAATGATGAATCCGTCCAGCACCGGGTCCGCGCCCGGACCGCTGATCCGCACCACGCCGGCGCTGTTGTCCAGGTAGCTGGCCCCACCTGGGAATCCGGCCGGGTCATCGTTGCCCTGCAGATCACCGCTGAGAATGGTTGGATGAAGCCGCCAGTCGCGCTCGGTTCGATTCTGCTCGGTACCGGCGAACCCGCCGTAGACTGCCACCTTGCCGGTGAGTTCGAAGGCCTGATCCCGATCCCCGGAGCCGCGATCCGGCAGGTAACTGCCGGCCGCCACCCAGATCTCGACCCACACCGCCGTCGATGATGCGGCGGCGTCCAGGGCCTCCTGCACCTCGACAAATGCGTCCGCCCAGCTCAGCCCGCTACCGGCTCCCCGGGCGGAGGCGTCGACAAACAGGCGGACCTGGCATTCGTCCAGAATGCCATTGTCGTCGGCGTCCGGACTGCCGCCGCCAAGGTCGCAATCGTCGGGAATGCCGTTGGCGTTGCAGTCGGCGGCCGAACCGTCGAACAGTTCGCACAAGTCCACCGTGCGGTTGCCGTTGCAATCTTCCAGGCCGCCCGGTTCGCACTCATCCGGAAAGTGGTTGCCGTTGCAATCCACACTCGCACCGCAGCCGTCCGCTGCACATCCGGATGCGGCGCAGTCCAGATCGCACGGGTCCGGGCGGCCGTTACCGTTGCAATCGGTCACAAACTGCAGCGCTGCGGCCGCGTTGATCCGGCCGTACCCGTACAGCGGATCGAATCCAGGAGCACCCAGGTCGTCGGTGCCGGTCCGCAGCGCCACCCGAATGACACCGGGGCCCAGGTCGGCGGCCGCCGAACGCAGCGCCGCGGCCAGCCCCGCGACGTGGGTGCAGGCCATGCTGGTCCCGTCAGATCGATAATAGCGTGCGTCACGATCGAACGCCGGCACGAAGCGGGCCCCGGGGACGTAATCCGGATCGCCGAGGTACAGGTCCGTGCCGGCGCCGCGCAGCGACAGGATGTCCACGCCCGGAGCGGCGACGTCGATGATCTGGCCCCAATTCGAAAATGCCGCCCGGACATCGGCTGGATCGGTCGCCGCCACCGCCACCACCGTGTCGATGTTCGCGGGGGTAAACAAGGCGGCGTCGACGTTGAAGTTCATCGCGGCCGCAATGCTCACACAGCCCAGCGCGTCGGCATAGTGAAAGGCGTCAGCCAGGGCCGCGCTGCTGCCGAGCGCCCCGTAGCCGTTATTGATTACCGCGGCGCCGTGCTCGGCCGCATACTGCACGGCCTCGATCAGCGGCCCAACCCCGCCCGGGCCGTCCCCGGGCAGACCCTTGAGCACCATGATCTGGGCCTCAGGGGCCACCCCCACAATCCCCACGCCGTTGACCGGCGCCGCAATCGTGCCGCAACCGTGGGTACCATGCCCCAGGTCGTCCGACGGGTCGGGATCGTCGTTCACAAAATCGTACCCGTGCAGGTCATCGACGTAGCCGTTGTTGTCGTCGTCAAAGCCGGGCACGCCCTGCAGTTCCGCCAGATTGGTCCACAGATTGGGGACGTCTTCATGGGCGGTATCCACGCCGCTGTCGATCACCGCGACCACCCTCCCGGCACCGCGGGCCCCGGCCGACCACAGGCTGTCCGCCGCGATGGTCTGCAGGCCCCACAAGTCGGGATACGGCTGCCCCCAAGCACCGCTGCTCCACACCCCGGCGGGAGCCACATAAGGATCATTGGGTAGCCCGGCCGGCTCGAAGCACAGCCCGGTCTCGGCGTACGCGACGGCCGGATGCCGCCGCAGGGCCGCCACCGCGTCCGACGCAGCGCCGGTGCGACAACGCAGCATGATGATGTTGCCGAGCCCCAGCGATTGATACAATTCAGCGGCGGTTGCCGGCGGTGACCGAAACAGGCGCCGGCCATCTCTCAGGTCGAACCGCCGCTGCAGCGCCCGCAGCGATGACGATGCCTTACCGTGGACCTCGATTTCGCCGTCGCCGGAGAGGGTCACCAAACAGGCGGGACCGTACTTGACAATGATGTCGCTCGCACAGCGACCCTCCGGCGACCCCGCCGACACCCCTGGCGGAGCCGCAATGCTCCCGGCGACGCCGACCCCCCAAATGAATCCCAGCCATCGAATCACGGTTGTTTCCGATTCGCCCTGATCGCAGCACCCGCCAGGAGCGCCATGATGGATCTATGCGAAAACCAGAAATGAACTCCCATGCGTCAATTCGATTATATCGACGACGCCTGACCCCTTAAAATGAAATCTGATGGGTTCGCGAGCTGCGGCGTCGCTGATCTTGACAATTCAGCGGCGCTCAAAAACTTTTTTTCTGGGCCACCGGGTCGGTGGCGTGAAAGGAGTGGCGTTGGCCGGCTACTCAGGCACCCCTCTGGCAAAGAAGCTCGGAATCAAGGCGGATACCCGCCTGGTCGTGCTGCGGGCCCCGCCGGACTTTCCGGCACGGCTGGCCCCGCTGCCGCCCGGGGTGGTGCTGAACACCGACCTCCGCGGGACGCGCGCCTATGACGTCATCGTGTTCTTTGCCGACTCGACCCACCGGCTGACCACCCGCTTCGCAGCACTGGTGGATCGATTGAGTCCCGCCGGCGGGCTGTGGATTGCCTGGCCGAAGCAGCGTTCCGGCGTTGCCACCGATTTGAGCGGGGACGTCGTCCGCAGGGTCGGCCTGCGCGCAGGGTTGGTGGACAACAAGGTGTGCGCGGTGGACGACACCTGGTCCGGCCTGCGCTTTGTGGTTCGCCTGAAGGACCGCCGGTAGCGCTGCTGGGCCGGCGCGGGTAAGCAGTCTTTCACCCGTGCGACGGGCAGAGCCCGGACCACGGGGTTCGACTCGTGGTGGGCTCTGCCCGCAGCGACAGAAAGCGATTACGGATCGACCGGGCCCCAGGCCCCCAGCAGCGCTGCCAAGTCCGAACTGTCGACCGTGCCGTCGCAATTGAGATCCGCCGGGCACAAGAACAGTTCGATCGGGCCGCCCGCGGACAGTCCGGCGCCGCAGGTCAAGGTCACCGTGCCGCTGCCGTAGTCGTTGGAAAACGACCCGCCGATACGAATGGTGTGGCAACTGCCGGCGCTGACGATGCCGGACAGCCGCGAAGTCGACTTGGCGCACCCCGCGGTGTCGTCATCACAGTTGAACAGCACCATCGTGTCACAGTCGCAGCCGGAGTACAGCGCCAGCGCCGTGTCAAAGTCGGCCTGGCCGCAGGTGCTGACGTCCAGGATCCCGCTGCAACTGGCGGTGTAGTGATACCAGATATCGTTGTAGGTCTGACCGTCGACTTCGCAGGCGCCGTGGGCCGGGCCGTCGGTGGTCGCGCCGCTGACGTTGAACGCTGTGCTGCCGTCACCGACGGGTACGGCCATGGCGCAGTCATCATTGGCCGGCACCGCGAAGCATGGCAGGCAGGTCGTGGCCGCCAGGGCGGCACAGGATGCATCCCAGTCGACGTCGCAGCAATCGGAGTCCAGGTCGCACACGGCGGTGCAGCAATCGACCTGGTCGCAGCCCGCCGAGCCGTTGGCGGCACAGCAATCACCGGCGCCCACAGCGCACGCCGCCGGTGGACAGGCATCGCACAGTGATTCCGGCAGATACTGCCCGCCCGCCGCTTGGCAGTCCACCTCGTTCAGGATCAGACATGCACCTGGACCGTCGGCGTTGCAACAAGCACTTGGCGGCCCGACGCACGGACCCCAGGCGCCCAGCAGCAGGGCCAGGTCGAAGGCATTGACCGTCCCGTCGTTGTTGATGTCCGGGTGCGGCACCTCGTCGGGCACGGTGATCAACTGATCTTGTGACACCGAGTTGCCACAGGCGTCCTCCACCGTCCAGGTGCGGGTGATGACCACCGGGCAGGTATCCGAGGCCGAATCCTGGAAGGTCGGCGGCGGCACCGGGCCGCAATTGTCGCTCGCCGAAGCCTGCCCGGTGTTGGCAGGAGCGGTCGACTCGTAGTAGCCGACGGCGATGTCCGGCGGGACGGTCAACTCCGGCGGGGTGCTGTCCTGCACCGTGATGGTCTGTTCGCAGGAACTGGCGTTTCCGCAATCGTCGGTCGCCGTCCAGGTGCGGGTGATGGTTCCCGTGCCGTTACAGCCGCTCAGGTCGGCGCTGTCCTTATAGGTGACCACCGGAAACAGTGTGCAATTGTCGACCGCGGTGGCGAAGCCCACTTCCGTGGTCGGCGAGTTCGCCGAAATGACGATGG
The DNA here is from genome assembly GCA_964619935.1 of uncultured Planctomycetales bacterium. Classification (GTDB taxonomy): domain Bacteria; phylum Planctomycetota; class Phycisphaerae; order UBA1845; family CAIVHJ01; genus CAZUGO01. Next base: position 10,288 of record CAZUGO010000036.1, read on the forward strand.
TTCCGCCGTAGAAGTCAACCCCATCGCTGCCATCGTCGCCGGCGCTGTCGTAGGTCAGGGTGCCCGAGAAGAAGAACGAACCGTCCATGCCGAAAACCGGCATGTCGGTGGTGAAGTCGGGATTGCTGCCTGCCGCTGGATCGAACCAGTGGATCTTGCCGTCACTGACCAACTCGCCGGCAATCTCAACGGTGAACAGTGTGCCGCTCTGGGTCAGGTCGTTCTGGGTGATGCTCACGGCACCCGGGTCCAGACCGCTGCTGCGGAACAGGCTGTTGATGATCTCGTTGGCCGGATCCGCCGGACCCGACGAAGCGCCCTTGTAATCGCCGATGGACCACACCACCGGCCCGGCAGCGGCCCGGTTGGCGATGGACCCGTCGACGTTGTCATAGGCCGTGAGCGTCGGGAGGGTCACCGAACCGTCGAAGCTCGGTGCGGGCAGGATCAGGTCCAGGCCGAACTGGTCAGGAACCGCCTGAAACAGCCCGAACCAACTGAGCAGCCCGTTTCCGGTCAGGGGTGTATTGTCGAAGTTGAATTCGCTGCCGTTGGTGTTGGCCTGGCTGAACTGGGCCCGCAGATAGGCCTGGTTGGCCGGATTCTCGCCGCCGCCGTTGTCGTTGTAATAGATGGCGACTCCGCCCTCGACAATCCCCAGCAGGATGCCGGGCTCGGCGGGCTCGGCGCACTCGATGGCCACGTCCGCCGGGCAGGTGATCTCCGGCGCGCCGCCGTCGGGCACGATCGCCGGCGAGTCGATCAAGGTGGTGTCCAGCGCAAGGCCCTCGAAACTGAGTTCCGAGTCGAACGGTTGCGTCAGGTCGAAGCCGGCCGACACCGGGGCGCAAGCCGCGTTGACCGTGAACACCAGGGTGGCCAGCAGGGCGTCGTCCTCGATGGCCGGCTCCAGAGGGGCCACCGACCCATCGAGTCGAATCTCCCCGGGGGCCACCTCGGCGGTGGCGATGGGTTGGACATGCAGCGTGAACGGCACCGGCGTGTAGCTGCTCAGGCTGCCGTCGTAGCTCATGGTGGCATCGTCGTACTCCAGGAACGCCTGAAAACCGGTGGCCGGCCCCTGCAAGTCGCGCAGCCACAGCTCGACGATGACCTGCAGCCCGGGGACCTGGTCATTGGCGTCCGACTGGCAGGTGTCGGCCTCCAAGGCCAGCGTGCCGCTGTTCGTACCTGAAGTCTGCCGCCGAGCTCGGTCGCGTTCGCGCACCCGGTCGCTCGTGACGCTGGCCCCGCCGTGAACGGTCTGGTCCGCTGTAAACCGCACGTCCACCTGCGCGGCGGCCGCGGTCCAAATCGGCGCCAGGGTGGCTGCGGCCAGCAGCACCGTCCACCCGGCGGTTGTCAATCGTGTCCGTTGCATGTTGTTGCTCCCTTCAAACAATGCTTCACCCTCCTCAAGGATCATGACGGGCAGTTTCCCCAGGCCCCCAGCAGGGCGGCCAGATCCGCGGCGTTGACGGCGCCATCACCGGTCAGGTCCGGACAACACGTGACCTGGCCATCACACCCCGGCGTGCCCCAGGCACCCAGCAGGCCGGCCAGGTCCGCAGCGTCGATCACGCCGTTGCCGGTGAAGTCCGGTGGACACGAGAACATCACGGTGGACTGCCCCAGGGCACCGGTGACTTCGATCCCGTCCAGCAGGGCCCGGCTGTGGCCGAAGACGCCGATCGCTGCCAGCAACTGCAAGCTCGCCGGACCGGCATCAGACAAGACTTCAAAACTGAAGGTCGTGATGATCAGGTCGCCGGGGGCCGGCGGCGCCAGCAACTCCGACTGCGGCCTGCCCAGCGCCGTGAAGATGGCGTCTCCATCTCCCAGGTCGGTGTTCACGCCGTCGGGATCATTGAGGAATCCCGCCAGCAGGAAAGTTGCCTCGGCATCATCCTGGTCGCTGCCCAGCAACTGCAAGGCCGCCGGATCCCATGACAGCACGGCATCGACCGCATCAAAGGCCTGCACATTCGGTCCGTCAGAGGCGACCACGAACTGGATGTCCAGCACGGCACCGAGGCACGTGGTTTGTTCGTCCGGGACGAAAAACAGATCGACCCCATCGGCCGCAGCCGGAGCCGCGGCGGCAAGCACAATCACTAGAACTGCCGCTGTGCGACGAATCATGTCTGCGTGCTCCCGTGCAGGAACGGCGACCTCCGCTCCGGCGCTTGTCCGGAGCGGAGGCGCCACTCAACGAACTAGCGTCCCGACTCCTGCAACAGGCGCTCGGGATGGGCCGCGCGGATATGAAACTCCATGGCCCCTGACAAGGTCTGCGGCAATCCGTTGCGGCTCTCGAAGATCCGGACATCCTGGTGGTTGACCACGCCGTCGCGGTTCAAATCGGACCGCTGGGCAATCCACTCATCCAACTCCGCGGCCTGGACCTCAAACTTCCCTGGCGGGCTCAAGGTGCTGGAGGCGCACGCACAGCTACTCAGGGTCAGCCACTCCGACGTCATCAGCGAGTAGTCTTCGCTGCCCACGGCGCCGCCGTTGTTGAAGTCGGCATCGCGGGTTCCATCCCAGGAGCAGTCGCCATCTGACGCCAGGGCGCCGAACGTCGCGATCAGGAACGTGACGTCGTTGATGTCCACGTCTCCGTCGTTGTCGTTGTCGCCCGGCTCCAGGCTGATCAGGGTATCCGCCAGGTACTGGGTCCCGCTGGCGCTCAACGTCGACGTGTCCCACTTGGTGTGCTGCTCGTCCTTGGCACACAGCGCGGACCAGTTTCCGCAGGCCATTTCGAAGGTGGCCGCGGCCCGCACCGGCGTCCCCAGATCGGCGTCGTGGTCAACGAAGTCCATCTCGATGTCGGTGGTGGTGCTGCAATCATCCGTGACGAAGTGGATGCACCGCGTGGTAGGCGCCGAACCCAGCAACTCGACCTCGACGTCGATCTCGGTGACCGGAGCAACGGTGACGTCGAAGGTGCAATCATCCGTGTTTCCGCAATCGTCTTCGGCCGTGCAGGTCACCGCGGTGGTCCCGACCGCGAAGGTCGACCCGCTGTCGGGTACGCAGGTCACCGCCGGCGACACGTCGCAATCATCCAGCGCCGTCGGATGCGTGAAGTTGACCACTGCGCCGCACCCGCCGGGGTCGGAATTGACCGAGATGTCGGCGGGACAGGTACCGATCACCGGATCGGTGGTGTCCTGAACGGTGATGATCTGGTCACACGTGGCCACGTTGCCGCAGTCATCCTCGGCGGTCCAGGTCCGGGTGATCACCTCCGGGCAGCCCCCGCTGGAGGAGTCACCAAAAGTGATGTCCGGGCTGGCGGTGCAGTTGTCCGTGGCCGACGGTCCACCGTTGGCCAGCGTGTTGTCGATCGCCAGCGTGTCGACCTCCAGGAAGGTAAACCACATGTAGCGGTGCCCGCCGACCACGGTGGCGATGATGTCCGCCGGGTGGTTGAGGGTCTCGGTCCACAGCAGCGTGCCGCCGGCATCGCGGAGGTTCAGGTCGACCTCCAGCGTGCCGTCGCCCTGGTCGTGGAAATCCCACTCGAAGGTGTACCACCCGCCGGCCGTGATGACATAGTGATTGATCGACGCCAGATCGTTGCGCCGCGTGAAGTTGGTGTTGTTGCTGCCGCCGACCAGAATCTCGCCGGAGGCGTTGCTGGCCGTGTGGAAAATGAAGTCCCGCAGGTGCCCGCCGGCCTGGTTGTTGGCCGCCGTGGACAGGTCCCAGCCGTAGGTGTCGGCCAGAACCGCCGGGTCCGCCAGATCCATGTAGACGTCCAACTGGGTGATGAAGCCGCCGTCGAAGGTCGAATCGTACCCACCCAACCGGGTGAAGGCCCCGGTGAAGTCGTCCGGCGGGGCCGGCAGAACGGTGGAGTCGATCATTCCATGGAACCCACCGCTGCTGGAGGCGATTCCTCCGGTGCCCGACGCCACCCGCGAGACGGTGCTGTTGAAGTGGTTCCAATTGTTGCCGCCGGCCGCAAACCCGGGGTCTTCAAACCCTTCGAAGTGGGTCAGGGCGGTGTGCGCAGGATCGATGGGCTCATCGCACTCCACGGTGACATTCAGCGGGCAGGTGATCTCCGGAAGGGTGGTATCCTCCACGACGATCTCCTGGACACACGAGTCGCTGTTGCCGCAGTTGTCGGTGGCCGTCCAGGTTCTCAGGAGGGTCCCGGTGCCGCTGCATCCGGTCAATCCCGAGGTGTCATCGTTCACCGCAACCGCCGGCAGCAGCTTGCAGTTGTCGGTGGCGGTGGCCACACCGGTCACGGACTGGGCGTTGGTGGTGACCGTCAGGGCGCCCGCGAAGAAGTCCACACCCGCACCGGAAGCCGCGAGTTCGAGCGTTCCCGAGACGTAGAAGTCGCCTTCCAGCCCGAAGTTGCTCATGGGCGAATCCGGGGTGCTGGGCGTGAACCAGTGAATGATCGCGTCGGAATTCAGCCGGCCCTCAAAGGTCAACGTAATCGGCGCGATGCTGCTCAAGGACAGTTCGACGATTTCGATGTCGACTATCGGATCGCCGCCGGCAGGTCCCCGGATGGAGCTGTTGGTCGGCTGGTTGCTGGGGGTCACCGGCCCGTTGGGTGCATTCGGCTTGTAGTCATTGAAGGCCCAACTGACCGTCCCTGCCGGCGTCGCGCCTGCCGGTGTGCTGTCGGTATTGTCCACCGCGGTCAGGGTGGGGATGGTCACCGAGCCGTCGTCGCTGGCCAGCGGCCGCACCAGATCCAATCCGAACTGAGTCTGGCCGGCAGGCAGGCCGCTGAAGATCGACTGCCAGGTAATGCCTGGGACCCCGGTGAGGTCGGTGTTGTCGAAAAAGAACTCGGCGCCGTTCTCGTTGCCCAGACTCACCACCGTCCGCAGATAGGCGGCGTTGGCCAGCTCCTGCGGGCCGGTCGTGTTGTAGTACAAGGCAATCCCGCCGGTGCCGACGCCGGTCAGCCCGAGCAGTGTGCTCGGACCGGTCTCCTCGTCGCACGCCACGCTGGTCGCGGCGGGGCAGGTGATCACCGGATCGGTGTCGTCGGCGGTGATCTCCGGCGAATCCACCAGCAGCGTCAGCAGCGGGTTGCCCTCAAAGCTCAACTCCGAGTCGAATGCCTGGGTGAGATCGAACGCGACCGAGGTCGGATCGCACTCGGCGGCCACGGTGAACACCAGCGTCGCCAGCAGGGCGTCGGCCGAAGTTCCGCTGTCGCCGAAGGACACCGAGCCGTCCAGCCGCAACTCACCGGCGGCCACGTCGGCGGTCGCGATCGGCTGGAAGTGCAGTGAAAACGGGGCCACGCTGTAGCTGCTCAGGCTGCCCTCATAGGTCAACTCGGAATCATCAAATGCCAGGAACGCCTGGAACCCGGTGACATCCTGAGCCAAGTCGCGCATCCACAGCTCCACCACAATCTGGACATCGGAAGCCGCATCCTGATCCTGCTGGCAGGCCACTGCCTCGAGGCTCAGGGTTCCCTGCGGCGGCGGCTCGAAATCGTAGGCCTCGTTGAACCCGCCCCCGAAGCTGTGCGCAATGGAAACATCGTCAAAGTAACCGAGCTGATTCTGGTTGAAGGAGCCGACACCGATCTCCACCAGCAGCAAGTCGGCATCCAGAAAATCGGATGACATCACCGCCAACCACTGGTTCAAGGTGCGCAGCGGCGGTCCGCCGGCGGTGTTGGGCTGCCCGAAGCCGCCGGTCCACCAGAACACGCCGCTATCGCCGTCGATACTGGCGGTGATCCAGGTGTCCAACGGCGGACTGACCGATGAGCCCTCAGAGCCCGACTGGTTCCAGGTCGGCTCGTAGACCAACACCCCGAAACAGTCACCGGCGCTGGCCCCGTCGTCGCACACCGCGTTGAAGATGGTCAGTTTCAGCGAGGGGGCCGCAGCGAGATTCTGGGTGCCGTTGCTGGCCTTGTAATACGAATACGCCAGGCTCAGGCTCGAGAAGATATCGCCGGGCTGCCCATAGCTGTTCAGCACGCCGACATTGGCTCGATCGCTGTTGTCGGTGGTGGTGGTCAGCCGCGCGGCCCCGATGGGCAGCGGCTGGGTGGTTTCGAGCGGAGCCCCCGCTCCGGTGAGATCGACCACCGCCGCATCCCCCGCCGACGTGACAGAACTCTCATACCAGACGCCGGGGGTGGTATTGGAAGACGGCGCGAAGGAGGTGACCGTAGTGGCCCCGAGGGGCGCCGTCCACACCACCAGGTTCATGGCAATTGCCTTCACGAGTTTCACGATTTGCTCCTTTGATCATTGGGCCTGATTCTGAAGACCAGCCGCCCCAGGCAGGCCGCCGGGGCACAGCCGCACACCCCACGTCCCTGACGTCCCGACTCCCGCGCCGGAGTTTGGGGACGGGCCGCCCATTACGGCATTCAAGCATCCGCACGCTCCGGTTGCTTAACAACGCTGTCGTGGTTCAAGCCAGAAGCGCTCGGCAATCCAGCGATCCAGCTCGAAGCCTGGATCAGGGCGGGGCTTTCCCTATGAACGTGAACCGCAAACCCTCCCTGTGGGTGTGCGCCGTCAACCTACGCGGGCCACCGACGCCTGTCAAGTGGCGCTGAAAAAACGGTAGTCCCTTTTGGGGCCACCTCTTGCGGGCGGCGGACCTGCTGCCGCCGCACTGGAAGATGGCCCCACACACCACCCATGTCTTTGCCAAGGAACAGCTTGCCCCTTGGGGTAGGTGGCCCGTGCGGGTCGGAACCTATCCAATGCGCCACCAGGAAACGCGAATTCCGATTAATCTGCAATTGGGTCAGCGGCGGTCCGCGCACGACCACGGGGATGCAAGCTCAGGAGTCTCTCAATGGTCCAAGGCGCGACAACCGCCAGGCGGGTGTGGCCTCGGTGGCAGGTTCTGCGACAGTGGCGGGCTACGCGGTCCAGTTGCCTAGCAGCATCGCCAGGTCGGCAGCATCAACCCCGCCGTCGCCGTTCAGGTCGGCCGGGCAAGCCGCAGGGCAGGGCCCCCAACTACCGAGCAGCAACGCCAGATCGGCGGCATCGACCACGGCGTCGCCGTTGAGGTCAGCGGTCACTGGCTGCGCGCAGAGGTAACTGCGCAGCGCAAAGGCGTCCAGGCCGGCCTCGACGATGTTCTGCGAGCCGTCATCGTTGACCGTAAATCGCAGGCGCGTGGTGGCGGTCAGGTTCACACCGGCGCTGTCGAGGGCGGTGCCGTCGATGACGTGGGTCTGCCAGGCCAGATCACCATCGGTATCGTGGCTGGCGATCTCGGTCCAGGGGCCGCTGAGGTCATTGCTGCTGATTTCGACCAGCAGCCGGTCGACGCCGTCGGGATTGGTGATGTTGAAGAAGTAATCGTAGCTGATGAACACGCCGTCTCCGTTGGACATGTTCAATTGCGGCGAGGTCAGGCGCACCGCGCCGTTGTCGACATCGGTGTTGCCGGGCGCGTTGGCGGTCAGGTAGCACTGGCCGCTGCCGTCGGAGTCCGACTCCGGATCATAATCCCAACCCGGATCGTTGACCGGCACGCCGCGTTCCCAGTCGCCGCTGGGCGCGCCCAGGTTTTGCGGCGACCAGCCCAGGTCGGCCTGCATGTCATCGGCCAACACCAGCACCGTGCTGCCGGCAACCAGTGCGTGATAGGCCCCGCTCGGGCCGGACAGCGGATTGCGAACGGTGATCCCGCTGGTGCTCTCCGCGGAGAAGTAGTATTCGACGGTACTACCGCATGCCAACGGCGGAAACAGCGCCGTGAACAACCCGTCGCCGGCTGCGGCCAGCGGCACGCTGAGGTACTCGCCGCCGACGGCGTAGTGCAGCGCCGCTGTTTCGGGCAGTAGTTCGCCGGCGACCTCCACAATCTGTACCGTGGCGGCATCGCCGCTGGGCTGCACCACGTCCGGCAGTCCGTCAGGAAAGGCGTAGTCGAACAGCGGCTGGCCGAACTGCCAGACGAACAGCCCCTTTTCGACATCGCTTCCAATGATGGTCCCGCTCGGAAAATACGGATAACTGCTCCACAACCCATTGAAGTTGGGGTTGTCGTCCGGCGGATAGGTATCGAACAGAGCCACCTCCACCGGCGCCAGCGGCCGGCTGACGTCGAACACCCGCAGGCCGCTGCGGTAGTTGGCCGCGAAGACCAGGTCGCCCAGCGTGTACAGGTTGTGGGTGATCGCCGTGGTGCCGTTGCTGTAGGTCTCGACCTCGACCGGATTGGTCAGGTCGCTGACGTCGATGATGTGCATGGTGGTGTTCAGCCCGAAGCTGGTTTCATCGGCTTCGTCGTTGAGAAAAAAATACTGGCGGTCGGGCGACAGCCAGCCTTGATGGGAGTAAGCGTTGTTGGCGTACTGGTAGTGCCCGTCGGGATTCTCGATGACCGTGAAGATGTGGTCCTTGTCGGTGACGTCGAGAATCGTCAGGCCGGTCTCACTGCCGCCGTTGTTGAAGCCGGCGCAGCAAAAGGCGATCTCCCGCCCGGTGTAGGGCCCGCTGGTGTAGCTGACCACCTGGGCGTCGTGGACGTAGCGGTCCTGCCACTCGGCCACCCACAGCGGCTGGCCGGGATCCGCCAGATCGTAAATCCGCAATCCGATGTTGTTGCCGCCACCGCTGCGGTACAAGTAACCGCTGTCTTCATTAATGACCACGTTGTGGGTGCTCTGGGTCCCGCCGGTCAGGACTGTGCCCACCTCGGCGACCACGCCGGCATCCACATCCGACAGGTCGACCACCTGAATGCCACTGCCACCTTCGCTGACCACGTAGGCATGGTCCTGGTAGACCTTGATGTCGCGCCACAAGCTCACCGGACCATCGAGCGCCCCAATCACCTGCGGGTCGCCGGGGTCGGTGATCTCCACCACCGCCAGTCCGGACGACGTTCCCATCAGGGCGTATTCGCGGCCCGTCCCGGACACATAGCCCCAGCAGTCATTGCCGTTGTCGATGGGCTCCTGGAAGTATTGATCCAGCTCGGGCAACGTCACCCAACTGCGCAGGGCGATGCCCGAGGCGACAAAGCTCGGCAGGTTGCCGGACGCGGTCCGCTGCCCCAGCGCCGGGCAATTGCGGCAGCCCGGTCCGGGGTAACGCGGCTGGCGGTCGCGCAGCTTCGGATCGTCGGAATGGCCCTGCAACACCGGTACGGCGCACGCCAAGCCAAACATCGCTGCAACTATGGGTACCGATCGCTTCATGCCGCCACCTCCGCAGAATCAAGACCCAGCTACGCGCCCCAGTTGCCCAACAACATCGCCAGGTCGGAGGCGTCGACCAGGCCGTCACCGTTGAGGTCGGCCAGGCAACCGCCGCAGGCCCCCCAACTGCCGAGCAGCAGCGCCAGATCGGCGGCATCCACGCCGCCGCTGCCGTCCAGATCACCCACCAGGGGCGGGGCCTCGAGTTGCCAGACGAACAACCCGCGCTGCATGTCGCTGCCGATGATCGCGCCGCTGGGAAAATACGGATAGTTGCTCCACAACCCGCTGAAGTTGGGGTTGTCGTTGTTGGGGTAAGTGTCGAAATAGGCGATCTCCGACGGCGCGGTGGGGTTGGCGACGTCGAACACGCGCAGGCCGCTGCGGTAGTTCGCGGCAAAGACGCGGTTGCCGGCGGTGTACAGGTTGTGGGTGATCGCCGAGTTGCCGTTGGTGAAGGTGGTGAACTGGGCCGGGTGCTCCAGGTCGGAGACATCCAGAATGTGCATCGTCGAGGTCAGCCCGTAATTCCACTCGTCCTGCTCGTCGTCCAGGAACAGCCACTGGCGATCGGCGGACAACCAGCCTTGGTGCGAATACGCATTGTTGGGATACTGGAAGTGGCCGTCCGGATTGTCGATGACCGTGAAGATGTCGCTCTTGTCGGTGACGTCGAGTATCGTCAGACCGGTCTCGGTCCCGCCGTTGTTATAGCCGCCGAAGCAAAACGCGATCTCGCGACCGGCGTAAGGGCCGGACGTGTAGGTCACCACCTGGGCGTCATGCACGTAGCGATCGTGCCACTCGGCCACCCATTCCGGGTTGACCGGATCGGACAGATCGTAGATCCGCAGGCCGACATTGGCCGCCGCCCCGGTGCGATACAGGTAGCCGCTGTCCTCGTTGAGCGCCACGTTGTGCGTGTCGGGCAGTCCGCCGGTGAGGACGGTGTTCACCAAAGTGACCACCCCCTGGTCGATGTTCGCCATATCCATCACCTGAATGCCGCCGCCGCCTTCACTAACCGCATACGCATAATGCTGATAGACCTTGATGTCGCGCCACAGGCTGGACGGCCCGCTGATTCCGGCGATGACCGTGGTGTGCATCGGATCGGTGATTTCCACGAATGCCGTGCCCTCCGAGGTGCCCACCAGGGCGTACTCGCGGCCAGCAGGCGACACGTAACCCCAGCAGTCGTTGCCGTTGGCGCTGGCATTCGAGAAGAAGAGATCCAACTGCGCGAGCGGCAGCCAACTGCGCAGAATCACACCCGAGGAATCGAACTCGCCGCCCAGGCCGGCCGCGGCCCGCCCGCCGGCCGCCGGGCAGTCCTGGCAACCCACGCCTTCGAAACGGGGTTCGCGATCACGAAGCTTGGGGTCGTCGCTGTGGGCGTAGGCGAGCGCAGGTCCCAAAACACAACAAAGCAAGGCGCAGGACAAGCGGTTCATTGGAGAGCCCTCTTTGGTGGCAATGAAAACGACCTTTAGAGCCTGCAGGTGTCACTGGTCCTATAATACGCAAGCGCCCACCCGAATGCCAGCCTCAACCGTTGCCGGCCCCTTTTTCCGGACGCGGGTGGCGGGCCGGACCCAAGGATCGCCTTTCCGCTGAGGGAGATGCACCAACATTAGAAGGCCGATCGCGGGCCGAGGATGGAACCACCCGATCGACCGTGACCTAGTTCGGGTCGGCTCCGGCGTGGAACCGCGGAGAGGGTGGAGGACCGCCCAGACCCTCCGGAAGACCCTCATCGGTGAGCGCTTCCAGGAACGCCGCCAGGTCGTCCGCTTCGCGGTCGCTCAGGTCCAAGGGCACCAGAATGGTCTCACGATGGTGGGCCATCTGCATGAAGCCCTCCAGCGTTGAGTAGTACTGCAAGACTTCGCGGAGGGTCTTGAACTGGCCCTGATGCATGTACGGCGCCGTTCGGGCGACGTTGCGCAACGACGGCGTTCTGAAGCGCCCCCAATTGTCCGGCGTGTTGGTCAGGAACTTCAGCTTGCGGGCCGTGGCTGACTCGGGGGCGTCGCTGTGGACGCCCAGGCCGTTAAACGGATCGGCCAGCACGACGTCGATCCCGGCGTAGCGCCCGGCATCGCGAGGCAAGCCGCCGTGCAACGGAGGCACCCCGATGTTGTGAAACTCCCCATCGCTGAAGTTCGGACCGCTGTGACACAGCCGGCAATTGCCGCGACCGACGAACAGCTTCATGCCACGCTTGGCAGCATCCGACAGGACCTCCTGCCCGGCGGTATCCCCGGAGCGGAGGGCCTCGGCAAAGCGGTCGAAAGCGGATTGGTGACTCTGCAACCGGCGCTCGTATGCGGCCAGCGCCTTGCCGACGTTGCTGAAAACCTGGTTCACCAGCAGACGGTCCGCCGGCTCCATGGCCAACCAGGCCTGCCCCGATGGGTCGGCCGGATCAGCCGACCGCGACCCGCCCTGAGGCGGAAAGCGACCGCGCTGCCCCAGCGGGGGCAAAGGCCCGAAGCAGACCTCATAGGCGGCACGCAACTGCGGATCGTCGTGCATCAGGTGGGCCACTTGCAGCCGGCTGCCGCCCATTTCCACCGGGTTCTCGATGGGGTTGAGTGCCTGGGCCCACAGCGAATCCACCCGCCCATCCCAATAGAACCACCGCTGATGGCCGACGTTCCATAACGACAGCGAATTGCGCCGCCCGGCGGCCAAGCCGACGGCCACCGGATCCGGCGAGGTGAAGCCGTGCTCGGGATCGTGACAACTGCCGCAGGAGATCGCTCCATTGGCCGACAGACGCGGATCGAAAAACAGGAACTGCCCCAACCGCGCCGCGGCCGGATCATCGGCAACGCGGTTGGTCGGGTCCGGCGGAGGCGGACCCAGCGGCGCGTGCGTCAGAATGCGGCGCTGTTCATCCGGCGTGAACTGCACCGGACCGTCGCCGGCGTCCACCGCCGGTCCAACCAGCCGCAGACAGACGACCATACCCATGAAACGCAAAGCGCTCATTCGAGGTTCACATCACACTGGGCCCGCTCGGTGAGCGGGCCGTCGGTGATGTCAAAGTACAATTCCCAGTGTCCGGTCATGTGAAACAGCATGCCCTGAACTTCGAAGCGGCCCTCGCGGGTCGGTTGGACTTGAGCTGCGGTGTTCATGCCGTGCCCGTGGGCGGGCATCGACGCGTCCACCGCCAAGGTCACATCCGACGGTACCTGTTTCGGATCGGCGGTCTTGCGAATCTCGACTGCCAGCGTGAACCACTCGTTGGTGGGGATCACCGCGGGGTGCGGCACGTAGGTCACCACGTAGGTGCCGTCGTTGCTGACGATGCGGACCGCGCCTGGAACATCGGCTGGCACCGCCGGTTCGGGTTCGGCAGCGCGCCGGCAAGCGCCGGATACCAGACACACCGCACCCAGCCCAACGCACCCAATCGCCCGCCGGCGGTTCATGAGGGCTCCTTGGCTGCGGCTGCCCGGTTGGCCGGACCCGTATAGAAGCGCGATCCGAAGGCGTGAATGAAGTGCCCATCCGCGTCGAAGATCTGGGCCCGATGATTGCCGAAATCGATCACGATGATCCTCAGTTGATCGTCCTGAACCACGCCATACGGCTTGTGAAACTCGCCGGCGCCCAGCCCCGCCGTGCCCCAATGAGCCAGCAAGCGGCCGCGCTCGTCGAATTTCTGGACTCGGGCGGCTGCGGTGTCGCTGACATACACGCAGCCGTCCTTGCCGGCGGCGATCCCGAAGGGCCGCTGGAAGCTGCCGGGCTGCGATCCCCGGCCGCCCCATGCAAACAGCGGCCGCCCTTGAAGATCGAACGCCAGAACCTGCTGCCGCCCGGCATCGACCACGAACAACGTCCGGCCGTCACGGCTGAGCGCCAAGTCCGTCGGATCGCGCAGCCGACCGGGTCCGCCACCAAATCCGCCGATCCGCGATCGCACCTTCAGCGCCTGATCCAAGACCACGATCTCGGCAGCCTCACGATCCAGGGCGTACAGGTTGCCTGCGGCATCGTATTGCAGCGCCGAGACCCGCAAACCCGGCCGGCCCGGGGGCGTGCTCGCGGCCAGGTTGAACGACTTGACGAAGCGAGCCATGTTCGGCACGAAGCGCAGGCGGCCCGTGGGATGGTAGGCCAGCGCAAAGGTTTGCAGCCGGCGGTTGCCGCTGTCGCCAACCAGCACCCGCCAGGTCCGGGCGTCGATGACCATGCCGCGCGGATCCACCAGCCGCCCGAGTGCCGTGCCGTACCCGCCGAACTGCGTAATGGCCACCGGCTCGCGCTCACGGAGCTTGAACACCTGAATGGTGTAGGCATCCGGCTCGCGGATCAGCAGCAGATCGCCGGCGGTGGCGGCCCGCGGACCGAAATGGGTAATGCCGCCGGGTGGAAAAAATTCCGGCCGCGGCCGGGGAGCCCCTTGCAGATCGCCAAATATCTGACAACGGTCCTCCAAGTCCTCGCAGACCACCGCCAACGTCCCATCAGGGCTCACCGCCAGTGCAGACGGATAGTGAAACTGGCCACTTCCGGCGCGCGGCTCGATGGCGTGACTGCCCCACTGATACAACACCTGCCCGGCGGTGTCGAAGGCCTGGACGCGCTGGTTCTTGCCGTCGGCCACAAATACGGCACCGCCGGCGCTGGCCACCCCGCTGGGACCGGCCAGCAGCCCGGGAAAGGACCCCCGTTCGCCCCACCGGGCCACCAGGCGCCCGCCGGCGTCGAACTTCTGCACGCAATCCAGATCGGCATCCACGACATAGCAGAAGCCGTCGGTGTCCACCGTGACATCCACGGGCTGTTTGAATTGACCGTCGCCACTGCCGTACGACCCCAGGGTCCGCACCCAACGGCCTTGCAGGTCGAACACCTGGACGCGGGCATTGCCGGTATCGGCGACATACAGCCGCTCCCCGGCCGCCGCCACGCCCCGCGGGCGATTGAATTGGCCGGCTTCCGCACCATAGCCGCCCCAGACCGCCACTGCCGTGCCGTCGGTCTCCAACACCTGAATCCGATGATTGCCGGTGTCGGCAACCACCAGCCGGCGGTGGTCCGGCGTGAGCGCCAGCCCGCCGGGTGCATGGAATTGGCCCGGCGCGTCCCCGTAGCCGCCCAGGCAGTCGTGCAGCTTCCCGGCTGCGTCGCCGCGCCTGATGCAGTGATTGCCGCTGTCGGCAATATATATCGTATTATGGTCGACGATCGCCACCGCCGCCGGATCGGCCAGTCCCGACAGCACACCGAGGTAGCGGCCCAGATCGGGCGGTGTTGCCGGGTTGGCGGCCCCCAGCCCCGCGCCTGCACACAGCAGCACGGCCGCGGTCACCGCCGGGCAACCGAATCCTCGATAAATTGCGCGGTCATTCATGATGTTTGCGTCGGGCTCGACCTCGTGGATCAGGTGCGGTCGTCAGGTGTCCACTGCCTCTCTCTCCCGCCACCAGAGACGCTGTCGCGGGGCCCGCGTTCGGCAGAAGCGTGTCAACGCGGAACTCGCCCCGCACGCTGGTAAGGGCTGGGACCACCCGTCAGACAGACTTACGTATTGTACCCCAACACGGTACGATCGTCCCTAATCTGGCGAACCCGGATTGCCGGACGGCCGATATGATGGCAGGATTCGCCGGTTGCGGTCGACACACAGCGGGAATCGAATCCGTGTCGCAGACACGCCGGTATGCCAATCTCACCACAATGGTGTATGATGGCGGATCTGGAGGAGCCGCGAGCCCGCCATGTCTGAACGGGAACACCCCCATCTGGCCGTGATGTTCACCGACATCAAAGGGTACAGCCTGATGATGTCGGAGGATGAGTCCGCGGCCCTGCGCATGCTGCTGGAGCACAACCAGATCATGGAATCCGTGATTGACGCCCATGGCGGCCGGGTGGTCAAGAAGCTCGGCGATTCCTACATGGTCATTTTTGACGGGGCCGATGCCGCCGTGAAGTGCGGGCTGCACGCCCTCACCAAGATTGCCGCCCGCAACCGCCGCGGCGATAAGGCCGTGGAGATCCGCGTGGGGATCCACGAGGGCTCCATGCGCGAACGCGGCAACGATTTTTTTGGCGAGAGCGTCAACATTGCCGCCCGCCTGGAGCAGATGGGCAAGCCGATGACGATCACCGCATCGGAGCGGGTGGTCCAGACGGTCGCCACCCGCGTCAAGTGCGAAGCTCGTTTTGTCGGCGCCGAGGCCCTCAAGAACCTGCGCTACCCGGTCAGTGTTTATCGCTTGACGCCGGCCGATTCCTGGAAGCTGTACCTGACGACCGACGGCGCTGTCGCCGGCGATGAGCACGATGTGTTGTGCGATTACACCGACGCCGAGTCGGTGTGGCAGGATCTCCAGGCCCTGGTCGAGTCCGGCGACCTGAATGCCGCCGCGGGACTGGCTGCCGCCGCCCTCAGTCGATTCGGCGGCCGCTATGCCGACTACTGCCACCTGGCGGCACTCCACCTGATCGGCGGGCACCCTGGCGAGGCCCAGACCACCCTGAAGATGGGCGAAATGCTCGGCCAGGAAGGGCCGGATGACGCCGCCCTGGAGTGGCTGACCACTTTGGCGAACCTGCCGGAAGGCGCCTGGAACGCCGATGACGACGAAGTCGCCCGCTGCCTGGCCCAGGCCACCGCCTACGCGGCGGGTCACGCCGGCGATCTGGTCAAGACGCTGCTGTGCGAGCGGCTGCGGGCGCGGATCTCCGGGCAGGTGGACGGCCTGGCCCGCATGGCCCAGCAACATCCCGACAAGGCCCTGCTGGTCCGGGGATACGCCGAAGCCTTGAAAGATCTGGATCGCCGAGCCGACGCCCATCGCATGCTCGAAAAGGCGATTGCGGTGGCGCCGGCGGTCGCCGATCACCAACTCCGGCGGGTGCAGTGGATGGTCGATGAAGACGATCTCGAATCGGTGCTTGCCGAGTCGCAAGCCCTCGCCGGCCGCTTTCCTGATGAGCCGCGGGTCTATGAATGGACCGGCAAGACCCGGCTGCTGAACCTCGATCCGCACGGCGCCCAATGGGTCTTCGAACAGCGGGCCGAAACCGATTCCGACGTCGGCAGCGGCGACTTGGCCCGCTGGCACATCTGCAGCATGATGCACCAGGGACGGTTTGACCGGGCCATGGAGGCCGCCCGGCGCAGCCTGCGCAGCGCCATCCGCAAGAATCTGCGCTCGGCGGCCCGCCGCTACCTGCCGCTCGCCGCGGGCGGCATGTACCTGGACCACTGGGACGGCGCGCTCGAGATTCTGGAAGAATACAAGCGCTATGATCCCGACTGGCTGTTCGTTCAGGCGGCCTTAATCGCGGCCAAGGTCCAGCGGCAGTTGATGCCCTGGGACCGGGCCATTGCCCAACTCGGTGAGACGGCCGAGCGCTGGACCACGGCCGAATACCCGCATCCGAGCGCCGTCACCGCGTTGGCGCTGCTTCCGGTGGCGCGCGACGTTGAATGGTGGAGCCGGCTGCACGAGCTGGAGTTTCTCCGCAGCCACCGCAATTGGATCGTCGAGCGCGGCCACCTCGAGGCCGCCCTCCAGGAAGCCCGCGGCGCCTTGCAGTTGGACGCCCTGGACCCCTGGCATGGGCAACTGGTGCCGATTCTGACCCGACTGAGCAGCCGGCTGCACGACCGCCTGCCCAGCCTGCTGGCCATCGCCGGCTTGATCCAGGTGCGGCTCGATCAGACCGAGGCGGGAAACGCCCTGTTGCAGCAGGC
This sequence comes from uncultured Planctomycetales bacterium, assembly GCA_964619935.1. Taxonomy (GTDB): domain Bacteria; phylum Planctomycetota; class Phycisphaerae; order UBA1845; family CAIVHJ01; genus CAZUGO01. The sequence continues at coordinate 27,198 of CAZUGO010000036.1, forward strand.
CCGCAAATTGTGGGCGGGCGCCGACTGGCCGGTGTGGGAAATTCAAGAAGCCGAATCCGCCCTGGCGGGCGGACCGTCATCGCAGGTGCAATCATGAAAACCGCCCGGTTTCTGGTACTCGCCGCATCGCTCACCCTCGGCGGTTGCGCCGCCGCGCCCAAACCGGTCGAGTTCAAACCCGTCGAAGCCGCGGTCCCCACGGTCGTGGACCAGGGCCAACGCATTGAGCGCGACCCGGCGGCGTTCCTGCGGCAGACCCGCACCCGCTGTGCCCAGTTGGATCATTACGAAGTGGATTTTTACAAACGGGAGCGGCTGGGGTTGTTGGTCAAGGAACTGCGCGACGAAGAGCACATGCGCGTCAAGTTTCGGGCCGAGCCGTTCAGTGTCAAGATGACCATGCTGAACGAGAGCCACGAGTTTGCTGAAACGGTCTACGTGGACGGTGAGAACGACGGCAAGCTGCGCTGCCGCCGTCGCAAACCGCTGTGGCCCGGCGGCCAGGCCACGGTGAACGAGTACCCGCCGGCCCTGGCGGTCACCTTCGGCAAGAGCCTCAACCCGATCACCGACTTCGGCGTGGCCCGGCTGATGGACCGGGTCGTCGACCTGCTGGAGCGCGCCGTCGCGGAGCAGCGGCCGCCGATCCTCGAGTACCTCGGTGTCACCGAGTTCGAGAAGGAACATACACCGGCATACCACATCCGACTGACCTATCCACCCGAAGCCAAGTTGGCCGCCCCGCAGGTCGATCTGCTGTTCCACACCGATTCGCTGCTGCCGGCCGCCAGCTACACCCGCAACGCAGCCGGCCAACTGGAAGGCCAATACTTTTACACCCATTTCGACTTCAACGTCGCCTTTGACGACCACGACTTCCGAATCGGCGAGCCGCAAGCGCAAGCCGAGGCTCGGGCGCCACAACGTCCGAGCCGGGAATTCATGCCCGTGCCCGCCGGATCCGCGACCGTCAGCCAACCGTGAGGGAGCGGAGCAACCCCACAACCCACCCGCACCGTCTTGACACCCCCAGCGCACGCCGAGGCCGGGTTGCCTGCCGCGTCACGATCCTGGATACTGATCAGGCCTCGCCGGCATCGCGAGGCAGGAGCCTTGTCATCATGACCAGCGTTGCACCCGTCGCATCCGCCGCCCCTGCGGCGCCGTCACTGTCGCACGAGATCGATCGCCTTCGCCCGCGAAACAACCATACCAATTGGATCTACATCGCCCAGGTGTACGCCATCATGACGGCAACCGCGGCTGCGACCATGGCCTTCTACGATTACCAGCAGACGGCGGGCCTGGCCCTCGGCTGGAGCGCGGCGGTCACGCTGCTGGCAGTGGTGGTCATGGGCGCCTCGCAGCACCAGCTTGGCGGCGCCACCCACGAGGCCACCCACTACCTGCTCTTCCGCAACCGTATTCTGAACGAGCTGGTCTCGGACTGGCTGTGTATGTTTCCGCTGTACACCTCGACCTACCAGTTCCGCGTCCACCATCTGGCCCATCACCAGTTCGTCAACGACCCGCAGCATGACCCGGATCAATCGCAACTGCGCGACAGCGGTCACTGGTTGGACTTTCCAGTCACACATGTCACCTTCGTGTGGACCCTGCTCAAGCAACTGTGGATCCCCAACCTGGTGCGCTACACCCTGACCCGGGCCCGCTACAGCTCGCTGGGCGATTGCAACAGCCCCTATCACGACGCCGCCGCCCGGCCCTCGAAGTGGCCGACGCGGATCGGCATTCTCTACGCGGTGGCGACACCGATCATCATCGGTCGGCTGGTGCCGCTGCAACGGCCGTGGGTCCTGGCTGCGGCGATCGTCGGCATGTGGGCGTTGGCCGCAGGATACTATGCGGTGATCCCACGCAGCGCCTTTCCGGGCAGCCGCATCCGACCGGTGATCTCGCACCGCGTCACCTGGATCAGCCGAATCACCTACCTGACGCTGCTGTACGGCGGCGTGGCCGTGGCGGAACTCACCACCGGATGGCCTTTCGGCTGGACCCTGCTGCTGCTGTGGATCGTGCCGCTCTTTACGACCTTTCCCTTATTCATGATCCTGCGCCAGGTCGTGCAACATGGCAACGCCGACCGCGGTCGGCTCAGCAACACGCGGGTGTTTCGGGTCAACCCGCTGATTCGGTACGCCGTGTTTCCGTTCGGCATGGACTATCACCTGCCGCACCATCTGTACGCCTCGATCCCCCACTACCGCCTGGCCGAATTGCACACCCTGCTGAGCCGCGACCCGCAGTATGCCCGCGAGGGCGTGGTGGTGGAAGGCTACTTCCGCGCTCCGGCCAGCAACGAATCGCGCCGGCCCACGGTCCTCGAAGTGCTCGGGCCCAAACACGCACCCCGCGAAGCCGGCGAGATCTACATCGACAATCACGCCCTGGACGACGCCGAAATCGTCCCCGCCGACATCCATCCCCACGTTCGGGCCCAGCCGATCGCCGGCTGGCCGGCGCATGCCAAGCCCCGGCAGGTCTGACCAGCACAGTCCTTCCGACTTCAGGACGTCCAAGTCGTCTGCCGATGTTCCAGGAATCGGATCGCAGCACTCCATCAGGGGAAAACCACAATGGGTATGATCACCGGCGCATTGCGGGCCTTCGGGGTGGTCCTGGTCCCGGCCGCCGCGGCGGCGGCACAGGATCGGATCTACTGGTGCGACACCGGAACCGGCAAGATTCAACGGGCCGACGCGGTCGCGCTGGTCGTGGAGGATCTGGTCACCAGTGACCTGAACTCGCCGCGCGATATCGCGCTGGACCCGGCCGCCGGCTTGATGTATTGGACCGAAGGCGCCACCGGCAACATTCGCCGCGCTGCGCTCGACGGCAACACCGCTGAAACGCTGGTCAGCGGACTGGCCGAAGCCCGCGGCCTGGCGTTGGACCTGCCCGCCGGCAAGATGTACTGGCTGGACAGCACCGCCCCGAACAGCACCATCAGCCGGGCCAACCTGGACGGCTCCGCCATCGAACCGTTGATCGGCGAACTCAGCAACCTGTCCAAGATCGCCCTGGACCTGACGGCCGGCCAGTTGTACTGGACCCAAAACACCCCGGCCCTGATCCGGCGGGCCGGTCTCGACGGCAGCAACATTGAAACGCTGGTCGACAGCGACCTGCTGTCGCCCCGCGGCATCGCCGTGGACCCGGCGGGCGGCAAGATGTACTGGGCCGACGACGGTACCGGGCGCATTCAACGGGCCGACCTCAGCGGCGCCGCTGTCGAAACGCTGATCGAGAAGGGCGTGTCCGGCGTGTCCGGCCCGGTCGCCCTGACGCTGGACATTCCCAACGGTAAGATGGTCTGGACCGACACGGTCAGTGGACGCATCCAGCAGGCCAATCTGGACGGCTCGAACGTCGAGGACCTGGTCACTGAAAGACTCGGCCTGCCGTTCGGGATTGCCCTCGACGCGCCCGCCGGCAAGATGTACTGGGTCGACGTTCTGAACATCACCATTTCAAGAAGTGACCGGAACGGCAGCAATGTCGAGATCCTGCTGCACTCGCGCATCGAGCATCCACGGCGCATCGCCCTGGACCTGCCGGACGGCAAAATGTATTGGTCGGACTCGTTTACCAACAAGATCCAGCGGGCCGGTCTGGAGATTCCCGCGGGCCAGACCGCTGCCAATCGCGGCGATATCGAAGACCTGGTCGCCGGGCTGGTCGATCCCAACGGCGTGGCGCTCGATCTGGCGGCCCGGCGCATCTACTGGGCCGACGAAGGCGCCGGCCGCATTGAGCGGGCCAACCTGGACGGTTCCGACATGCAGGAAGTGGTCGGCAATCTGTTCGCCCCGCGTGATCTTGCCGTCGATCTGAAATGGGGCAAGCTCTACTGGACCGACCAAACCAGCAATCGTGTGCAACGGGCCAACCTGGACGGTTCCGAGATAGAGGACGTCGTCACCGCCGATCAGATCGATCCCAACGGCATCGCCCTGTGGGTGGCCGCCGACCGCTTGTACTGGGCGGACAAAGGCGCTGACCGCATTCAAAGGGCCTGGCTGGACGGCAGCGGCGCCGAGACACTGATCGCCAGCCTGAGCACGCCGCAGGGCGTGCAACTCGATCTCGACACCGAAGCGGTCTACTGGACCGACAGCGGCACGCACACCCTGCAGCGCGCTACCCTCGGCGGCACCGGAGTCGTCACACTGATCGGTGCGGAACTGAATTCACCACAGGGCCTGGCATTGACCTTCGGCCAGGATGTCGACGGTGACGGCGTTCTGGATGTCGAGGACAACTGCCAGACCGCATGCAATCCGCTGCAACTGGATGCCGACGGCGACGGAGTGGGCAACCTGTGCGACCCCTGCCGCACCGATCCGGACAACCCGCCGGACTGCCCACCCAACTGCATTGCCGATCTCAATGTGGACGGGATGGTCAACGCGGTCGACCTCGCCCAGCTACTGGGGGCCTGGGGCCCCAACCCCTGCAGCAGTGCCGACCTCAACGGCGACCGCCTGGTGACGCCCGCCGACCTGGCCCAGGTGTTGGGCGCCTGGGGACGGTGTACACCCTGAGGCTGCCGCCTGAGTGTTGCTTTGCCGCCGACGCTTGCGGGAATCCGGCGGACCGGTCAGGCTTTCGATATGTTCGGTTTCAGGCGCAGAAAACGAGCCCGCATCCGCCGGCAACCCTTCCCGCCGTCATGGCTGAACGTCCTGCGGTGCAACGTGGCCTACTATCACCTGCTCACGCCGGATGAACAGACCGAACTGCAGGGTCACATCCAGGTATTTCTCAAGGAGAAGCGGTTCGAAGGCTGCGGCGGGCTGGTGATCACCGAGTCCATCCGCGTGACGATCGCCGCCCAGGCCTGCATCCTGTTGCTGCACCGCGACACCGACTATTACCCTCGGATGCGAACGATCCTGGTCTACCCGCACGAGTATGTCGCCGCCCACCAGGAGCACCTGCCCGATGGGACGGTTCTGGAGGGCGCCCACACCCGACTGGGCGAGTCATGGGATCGAGGTCCGGTGGTCCTGTCCTGGGACGAGGTGCTGCGGGGCGCGGCCGACGTCCACGACGGCCACAACGTGGTGTTCCATGAATTCGCCCATCAACTCGACAACGAATCCGAGGCGAGCGCAGGGGCGCCGGTGCTTCCGCGCCACTCGATGTATCTTCCCTGGGCGCGCGTGCTCGGGCGTGAGTACCAGCATCTGATCGACGACCTCAAGAGCCGACGCCGGCCGTTCATCGACGCTTATGGCGCCACCAATCCAGCCGAGTTTTTTGCCGTGGTCACCGAGGCGTTCTTCGAGCAGCCGCTCCAACTCCGCCAGCGGCACCCCGAGTTGTACGAGCAGTTGGCCGGCTTCTACCAGCAGGATCCCGCTGCCCGCATCCCTACGGATGACGGCTCCAGCTAGCGGCTTTCAAGATAATCACGGTCGTCGATGGAATGGGGCACGATGCGGCCCCAGATCGCCAATCCGAACCCTGAATCCTGTCTCCTATTTCTTCCGTTGATAACTCACCTTCATGAACGTCGTCCAGGTGCCGTCCGCATTGAGCATGGACGAACTCAGGGTTTTCTGGTCCCGGCCCTGGATTTCGATGACGTCCCTGAACTTGGCGCGCGTCCCGGGGGCCATGGGGTTCTCGCCTTCGGTATCCAGCGTCAGGACTTTCTTGGAACCGTCCATGGTCCCTTCATAGACCCACATGTAGCTGGTCATGGAATCCACCCAATTGCCCACGTACTTCTGTTTCTTGGGATCATACCCCAGCGTCATGAGCCCGTTCATGGGGGTGCCCATCGGCGTGGCACCTTTGTTCTCCGCGACGATCCAGAACCCGCCGACGGCCCGGACCGTCTCAGAGCCCTTGGACTTCATGGGCTGCGCCGGATCCATGAACATCTCGCACTCCGATTCCCACTCCCCCACCAACTGCTGCAGCCAGGCATGCTCCGGTTCCGGGCCGGGCATCTTCATCTCATCCTGCTGACCCAGCAGCGCTCCGGAGGTCGGGATCGCCGCCACCAACACGCACATCATCAGCTTCTTCTTCATGACGGATCTCCTTGTGAAAGGGGGGCAAAAGATCGCAATCATCATACCAGCACGCGGGCGATGTTGTCAGCCCTTTCGCCCTTGAACCAGAAGCGAAGCGGCCTGCTGCAGCCCCGCCCCCACGGGCTGCGTGCCGCTTGCCTGGCAATCGGGTGCTCCGCCAGACGCCACGCTCCTTGCCGTTGGTCGCGGCGCTGACTGGATCGCGTAACCCCGTGCCCGCGTGTTGCCGGTCAGAGAGCCGCGGCGGACCGGACGCAAAGTTGCAGGGCAGCGTTCTGGATGTCGGCTTCCGACGGCAACACGGTCAGTGCCGCCGGTCCCAGTGGGATGAAACAATCAGCGGCCGCGACCCGGTGCATGGGCAGGTCGTGGCAGCCGCCTTCGATCAGTTGCGTGAAGATCGCCTCGCTGAGTCCGCCGGTCTTGCGGGTCTCGTCGACGACCAGCACCCGACCGGTCGCTCGAGCCTGGGCGCAGATGAACGGTCCGTTCAGCGGCTGCAGCCAGCGGAGATCGACCACCCGGGCAGCGATCCCGTGTTGGTCGCGCAGCCTGCGGGCGGCGCGCAGCGACAGGTAAACGCCGTTACAGAACGAAATGATGGTCAGGTCGCCGGCATCGGGATGGTACACGCGCCCTTCGCCAAGCCGCGCCGCCCGCTCCTGCGGCGGGTAGGCCGCCAGCCACAGGCCGTCCTTGGGGTCGTGCAAGTCCTTGGTCATGTACAGGGCGATGGGCTCGAGAAACAGCACCACCCGGCCGTCGATCGCCGCCAGGGCGAAGCAGGTTCGCAGCAACTCGACCGCGTCGTCACCACGGGCGGGGGCGGCGAGGATCACGCCGGGAATGTCGCGCAGCGGGGCGACCGTGTTGTCGTTGTGGAAATGGCCGCCAAAGCCCTTCTGATAGGCAAACGAGGCGATCCGCGCCACCATGGGGTTGCGGAACTGACCCCGCGAAAAAAACTGCATGCTCGAGGCTTCGCCGCGGATCTGATCGCAGGCATTGTGGAAATAGGCCAGGTACTGGATCTCCGGGATGGGCAGCAGGCCCATTTGTCCGGCGCCCAGGGCCAAGCCCAGGATGTCGGTCTCATCGAGCAGCGTGTTGAACACCCGGCCCAACCCGAACTGCTGGCTGAGCCCGGAGGTCACGTGGTAGACCCCGCCCTTGCGGGCGACGTCCTCACCGAACAAAATCGTGTGGGGGTACTTGGTCATCATGTCGCGCAGGGCGTAGTTGATCATCACGGCCAGGTGTCGTGGTTGTGATTCTTCCGGTAGCCCATGCCCGGCGGCGAAGCCCTGGAGCCGTTCGGCTGCCGGGACCGGGCGGGTTGCTTCGGCCATGACTTCCTGCGGATGGTACGGGGCCAGCGGGGCAACGATTTGTTCGAGGGTCGTGAGCTTGGGCCGGGTGACCGCGGTTTCCGCCTGTTCGGCGACGTCGCGGCGCACGGCTTCGTAGGCATCCAGCGCGGCCTGCGGGGTCAGCAGCCCGTACTGCAGGACCAGTTCGGCCGAGCGCAATAGCGGATCCTGCCGTTCGGCGGTCTCGAGTTCCTGCACCGAGCGATATTCCAGCTCCATGTCGCTGCCGGCGTGGCCCAGCAGGCGGACGACTTTCAGGTGCAGGAACACCGGCATGCGCTGCTGGCGGCAGTGTTCAACGGCCCGGCGGGCGGCTTCGTGGGCCTCCAGCAGATTGCAGCCGTCGGCGCTGTAATAGGCAAAGCCCGAACGGTTGGCGAAAGTATGTTCGATCCATCCCGGCGGGGTCCGCACCGAGATACCCCAGCCGTTGTCCTCGCACACCAGCATCACCGGCACCGGCAGCTTTTGATACGACAGCCAGCGGGCGGCGTTGATGCCGGCCAGGGCGGTGGCATGATTTACCGTGGCATCGCCGAAGGTGCACAGCACGATGCTGTCGCCGGGGATCTCCAGCGTCCAGCCGCGGCGGGTCGCCCGGCGGATGGCCACGGCCGCCCCGATGGCCTTGGGCAGGTGGCTGGCGATGGTCGAGGTCTGCGGCGGGATCCACAGCGCGCGGCTGCCCCAGACCTTGTGTCGTCCGCCCGAGATCGGATCCTCGCTGCTGGCGACCAGGCTGAGCAGGATGTCGCGGGTGATCGTCTGCCCGGCGACCTGCTTGCTGCGCTGAATGACCAGCGCGCCGCTACGGTAGTGCAGGAATGCCGGATCGGTCGGCCGGGTCAGCGCCCCCAACACCACGTTGCCTTCGTGCCCGGTGCTGCTGATGGTGTAATAGCCCTGGTCGCGGGCCCGCAATTGGCGGGCGATCAGATCCAGGTGTCGCGAGCGCATTTGCGATTCGAACAGGTCCAGGCACTGCCGGCCGGTCAAGGCGTAGCCCTTGCACAACACGGCGTCCAGATCCGCCGGCGGCGGCGTGGCGCCGTGGGCTTCGTCCCAGGACCTGACCTGGCGCCCGAAGTTTTCGTCGATGATGGCGGCTCGGTTGAAGGTGCTCATGGTCTGCTCGCGCCGGCCGCCGCCGGTCAGAACGCTCCGTGGCCGGTCAGTTCGCGTCCGACGATCAACTGATGGATGGTTTCGGTCCCTTCGTAGGTGATCACGCTCTCCAGGTTCAACATGTGCCGAATGGGGCAGCACTCCACGCAGATGCCGCCGGCGCCCAGCAGATCGCGGGCATCCCGGGCGACGTCCATGGCCATGCGGCAGTTGTTCCATTTGGCCAGCGACACCTGGGTGTGGTGCATGGTTCCGGCATCCTTCAGGCGGCCCAGTTGCAGCACCAGCAGGTTGGCGGTAGTGATCTGCCGGACCATGTCGGCCAGTCGGATCTGGATGGCCTGCTTGTGTGCCAGCGGCGAGCCGAACAACTGGCGAATCTTGGCGAACGCGACGGCTTCCCGGTAGCACGCCTGGGCCGCCCCGACGGCGCCCCAGGCGATTCCGTAGCGAGCCTGGGTCAGGCAGCTCAGCGGCGCTCCCAAGCCCTTGGCTGCGGCTAGCCGATTGGCATCAGGCACGCGGCAGTCCTGGAAGAACAGTTCAGAAGTGTGCGAGGCCCGCAGCGAAAACTTCCGCTTGATGTCGCGGGTCGAGTAGCCATCGGTGCCCTGCTCGACCACCAGCCCGATGATGCCGTCGCCACCGTCGGCCCAGACCACCGCCAGATGGGCGATGGTGCCGTTGGTGATCCACATCTTGGCGCCATTCAGCACCCAGTCATTGCCATCGCGGACCGCCTTGGTCTTCATGGTGCCGGGATCGCTGCCGCCGTCGGGTTCGGTCAGGCCGAAGCAGCCGATCAACTCGGCGGTGGCCATCTTCGGCAGCCAGCGCTCTTTCTGGGCCGCACTGCCGTAGGCCAGGATCGGATACATGCACAGACTGCTTTGCACCGAGGCAAAGCTGCGCAGCCCGCTGTCGCCGCGCTCCAGCTCCTGCATGATCAAGCCGTACATGACGTTGTTGAGCCCGGCGCAACCGTAGCCGTCGATGGTCGGACCGAGCAGGCCCATCTCGGCCATCTCCGGGACCAGTTCTATCGGAAACCGCTCGTGTTCAAAGCAATCCGCGATGATCGGCAGCACACGATCATCGACCCACCGACCCACCAGATCTTGAATCTGGCGTTCGTCATCGGTTAGCGCTTCGCGAACGGCATAGAAATCCAGCGCCTCTGGCATCATGTCCTCCTTTGAACGGGCTCGTCCTGCGACGCCTGACCGTCATCGCGGTGTGGCCGGGTTGCCTATTGTGGTCGAATCTGCCCGGAAATGCTACTGGATCGGCGGCCCGCAGCATGCCGGCGCTCGACCGGCCTTGCCGGCGGCATCGGGCGTGAACTGGCAGTGCCTGGGGTGAGTGGATACAATGCAAGGGTCACCCGAACCGAGGACGTGCCACCCCATGATCCAGTGCAGCCAGTGTGAGTTTTGTCATCGCGGACCCGGTGGAGAGGTTACCTTCACCTGCGATCCGTTCTCGAACATCAAAGAGCCGGAATGCCTGGTCAAGTGGCAACTGCTCAAGCTCAACGCCATGCTTGACTACCAGGAGCGCATGCAGGACATCTACGATCGTCTGGGGCCGATGCAGGAGAAGCTGTTCCAATACATGGAACGCGAGATCGAAGATCAGGAGCAGGCCGATCGTTGGAAGCAGAGCGGCGACGATGAGGATGAAGACGACGACGACTACTGACCTGCCCAGCCCAGGGCCGCCAAGGCCTGGTAAGTCCCCAGCGAACCTCCATACGCCAGCCCACTCATATACACGAACATGAACACCGGCCAGCGCCAACTGTTGGTCTCGCGGCGAACCACCCCCAGGGTGGAGGCGCATTGGCAGGCGAGCACGTAGAACACCATCAGGCTGATGCCGCTGGCCGGCGTGTAGACCTTTCGGCCGTCAGGCCAGGTATCGGCCGCGAGGTGGTTTCGCAGCGGCTCGGAAGCCTCGTCGGCCTCGCTGCCCACGCCGTAGACGATGCCCATGGTGCTGACAAAGACTTCGCGGGCGGCAAAGCTGGCAGTCAGCCCGATTCCGATCTTCCAGTCGAACCCCAGCGGCTCGATGGCCGGCTCCATCCACTTGCCGATCCGTCCCATGAAGCTCTGGCGGAGCTGCAGCCCGGGATCGTTCCGGGCAGAGGCGGCATCGGCCCGGGGAAAGGAAGCCAGGGCCCACAAGAGGATGCTGACCGCAAAGATCAGGGTGCCGGCGTCCTTAAGGAACAACACACTGCGCTGCCACATGGTCCGCAGGATGACCCGGAGCGACGGCCGACGATAGGGCGGCAGCTCGATCAGGAAGCCGGGCTGCGGCCCCTTGAATACCGTGCGCTTCAGCACAAAGGCGGTTCCGAGGGCAGCGGCGATCCCCAGCAGATACATCGACAGCATAATCCCGGATTGCAACCAGATGCTGCCGGAGAACACCGCCCCGATCAGGATGACATACACCGGCAGGCGCGCCGAGCAACTCATGAACGGCGCGATCAGAATGGTCACGAAGCGGTCCCGGCGCTGCTCGATGGTTCGGGCCGCCATGATGCCGGGAATGGCGCAGGCGAAACTGCTCAATAATGGAATGAAGCTCTTGCCCGGCAACCCGACCTTGCTCATCAGCCGGTGCATCAGCAATGCGGCACGGGCCATGTAGCCGGTGTCCTCCAGCAGGCAGATGAACAGGAACAAGATGCAGATTTGAGGCACGAACACCACCACCGCCCCGACGCCGGCGATCACACCGTCGATCAACAGGCTGCGCAGCAGTCCCGCGGGCAGCCCGGCGGCCAGCCGGTCGCCCAAGAACCGCAGCCCACCTTCCATGAGATCCATCAACGGCTCCGCGCCGCTGAAGATGGACAAGAACATGACGAACATCAGCGCCGAGAAGATGGCCGTGCCGCTCAGCGGATGAGTCAGCAACCGGTCGACGCGATCGGTTCGCCGCGCTTCAGGCGCCGCATGCGCTGCCGTGACCGCGGCCACCAGGTTGCGGACCGCCTGGTAGCGACACTGGAAGATCGCCGACTCGGGGTCGCGGATTCCGGCATTCCGGAGGCGGCCTCGGGCCTGGCCCACAGCCTCGTGGATCAGCCGGGCGGCGCCATCGCGGTGCTCGGCGAAATTGGCCCCACCGGCCAGCATCAGGGCGGCCAGCCGGTCGTGATGCCGGCAGGCCGCGCTCAATGCCCGGACCGGTTCGTGCAGTTCATCGACCTCCGCCCCGATGGCCGCGGGCAGTTCCCAGGGCAGGCGCTGCCCAATCCGCAAGTCACGGTCCGCAAGCACCTGCTTGAGTTCATGAATCCCGGACCTGCGGTTCCCGATGGTTCCGACCACGGCGACGCCCAGCAGGGCGCTGAGCCGAGCAGTGTCCAGTCGGTCGCCGTGGCGCACGGCGGCATCCATCATGTTGCAGCACAGCACCGCCGGGATTCCAAGATCGATGATCTGGGTGGCCAGTTGCAGGTTGCGTTGCAGGTTTCCGGCGTCGACCACGATCAGTGCGGCGTCGACCGGGTCGACATCGCTGAGCAATCCCAGAAGAGCATCACGGGCGATGCACTCGTCGGCGCTGCGCGGAATCAGGCTGTACAACCCCGGCAGATCAATGAGGGTCAGGCTGTCGCCCGCTGCGGCCAGCCTGGCCTCGCGGCGCTCCACGGTCACACCCGGATAGTTGGCCACCTTGTGGTGCATTCCGGTCAGGGCGTTGAAAAGCGTGGTCTTCCCCGAGTTGGGGTTGCCCATGACCGCTACGCGGGAGATTCTCGACGAGGTCGCGGGTTGCTTCACTGACGTGCTGCTCATGACGTCGGGTTCGGATCGGGGTCTGGATGACGCCGTGTTCATGTCCGGCGTCGGTTGACCGCTGCTGCCTGTTAGGAGAGGCCCGCGGTCCCGGTTTCAGAAGCGATCGCCCGCGCACAGGCCGTGACCCGTACCGCGGCCGCAAGGCGGGCGCAGATTCCGACGCGACCGCCGCCCACGCGGCAAACCATGGGATCGCCGGCGCACACCACTTCCAACGGTTCGCCTTCGCACACACCGAGTTCGCGCAGCCGCGCCGCATCGCCGTTGTCGGCGACGCATTGCACTCGAGCGTGCATGCCCCTCGGCAACGCCGACAGCATTCCGCCGACCCCATCTTCCATCCGGCGCCCGGGGCTCGGCCGTCCCGGAGCGTCGGGGCCCGCGGCGCTGATCAGTGGTTGCAGCGGGCTCAGGCGACCCGCGGCGCATCTCACGGGATCCACCGCGAACCAACTCCGCAGCGAAGCCAGGCTCAGCAGCCGCTCGACAATCGACTCGGTGAGGCTCATGGACATGTCCTTGCAAATTGAGACTGGGTCTCTATTTGGATTGATACACCAATCATCGACAGAATTCAATGAATTCGCGAAATCTGTGCTAATTGATTGCCGCAGGTGGGTTTGCGAGGGGGATTACGTCAGGTGCCGAACTGGGACTTGGGTGGTGCCGCGGACCCGGCCGGTGGCTTGGCGGTAGGCGGGAGTTCACCGTCGCCCGATTCACCGGATTGCAGCTTCATTTTCATCAGCCGCCCGACCTTGAACTTCACGGTCCGTTTGGAGGGCACACTGACCCGTTCGAGGGTCTTGGGATTCTGGGCCACGCGGGCGGCCCGGTACTTGCTCTCGAAGACGCCGAAATCGCGGAACTCCAAGCGGTTACCTTGTCCCAGCTCATCGATGATCTCGTCCAGAAAGCTCTGCACGATCCGTTTGACCACCACCCGCTTGTTGGATGTTTTTTCGGCGATGCGGTCGATAAGCTCCTTCTTGGTAATCGTTGACATAAGATCAGCCCTGCTCTTGAGTTCGCGCTTTTGGTGACTCATCGGTGCAACCTTTGGGGCAGAGAGCCCATTGATTCGCCTGTGACTTCTATCGAGCAACGCTTGCAGGTTTCGCTCGCAACAAGCATTAGAATCGTCACAAGTCATCGTACAGTAGGGAGTTTTAGCAATCAAGACATTTCTGAGGGGCCGGCGGGCGTGCGCGGCTCGGTTCTTAAGCGCAACATATATAAGGAGTTATAGCCGTAGCCAACCAGGAAGGGCACACTCAGACATAAGGTATTGAATAATAACCAATTACAGCTATTCAACGGTGTCCCGAGCCCATTCGGACGCTGCTGAATGTCCGCCGGAAGTAGTCACGATTGGGTAGGCGGAGGCCTTGGAGATCGTAATACCACTCGCGGTAGCGAATCGACTCATCAATTCCAGCGAAGGTCGGTGCCCGGAGCAGGTCCTCGCGGGAGGCGTAGCGCTCGGGGTTGAAGGTGGTGGGTTCCAGGTCGAACAAAAGGTGCGGGCGGGGGTCGCTGAATGAACCCGGCAGGGCCGGTTCGGCTTGCTGCCGTGGTGCGGCGCAGCCGGCGCCCAGCGCGGCGAACGCCCAGACCGTCAGACATGCCATCGGGTGCTTCATTCCCTTTTCTCCGCCCCTCTCTTCTGCTTTAATTGTAGGGAAGAGAACGTCTTAAAATCAATCCCCCGGCACCGCGGGCCAGGCTTGGCACCGGTCATCGCCCTGATTACCGGACTCAAGGGTGCAGGGTATCTGGCGGTCAAGGCCTTCATGTTGATTCCGGTGACATTACTCACCGCCGGCGGCGGACTGCTGGTGCTGGCGATGTGCCCCATCGCCAAGATCGCCTGGCAGTGTGTTCGGCTGGTGGCGTTGCTGGCCTTGGCCGCTTTCATTCTGGTGGCGGTGTGGCTGGTCGTCCGGGTTGGTTGGAGCACCTCGGCGGCCGCAACCTGGACGCTGGCCGCGAGTAGTGTGGCGGGCGCCGCCGCCGTGGGGGTCGTCGGATTGGCTCCGCTGTTGGCGGACCGTCGTGCGGCCGCGGTCTCCCAGGTGCGGGCGGCGGTGCTGTCCGGGGGGGGTGCTGGCGTGCTGGGCGCCTTCGCCTGGCTGGCGCACGGTGACGGCGACGGACCGGCGGCGTGGTGGGCCACGGCACCCGGGTACTTGATCAGCGCTTTTTACCTGGGCAGTGTCATGGTGGCGTGGCTGTTGGGCCATCGCTATCTGACCGCCACCGAGATGACCATTGACCCGTTGCGCGCCGTCAGCCGGCTGTTGCTGATTGCCGTCGGGGCCCGCTGGGCCTACCTGTTGGTGATCGTCGGCGCCGCACTGCTGCTGCCGCTGGAGTGGCGGCAGGGCGCCACGTTGTGGAGCGGGTTGATCGTCGACTGGTTGATGGTCAGCATTCGGGTGGGCGTGGGCTTGATCCTACCGTCGGCGTTTGCCTTCATGGCCCTGGAGTGCGTCAAGTTGCGCAGTACGCAATCGGCCACCGGCATCCTGTTCTTCATGTCGGTGTTCGTGGTTATCGGCGAGCTGACCAGCCAGTACCTCGCCGGCCAATTGGGTTACCCGATCTGATGAAGCTGCGGTTTGATTGCCGAAACCAGGACTGTCCGGCGCTCATTGAGTATCGGCCGACCGGTGCCGGAGCGGAGCGGTTCTGCTGCCCGCGCTGTCCGCGCGAGTACACCGTGCAGCACAGCGATCGGCTGCTGGTCCGCCGAGCCTTGTCCGCGTGTGCGCTGTGCGGCGGTGAGGAGTTGTTCATCCGCAAGAACTTCCCGCAGAAGACCGGGTTGTTGATTGTGGTGGCGGCGGTGCTGATCTCGCTGCTGTCCCTCCAGCAGCACATCGGGCTGGCTTATGGCGTGCTGGCGGCCGCGGTCATTGTGGACGGCGGGATCTATTACCTGGTGGGGGTGGTCACGGTGTGTTATCGCTGTCGGGCGGAATACTGGGGCTTGCCGCGCAACCCGGAGCACCACTGGTTCGACCTGGCCACCTCGGAAAAATACCGATAAACCGGCGATCATGCCCCGTGACTGCGGGCGTTGACCCTGATAATTGTGGAGCACGCAAATGCCCCCGACTGCGAGTAACCCTGCTGATGATGTGCCCATCGACCTGAACCGGATTCAGAATGCCGTGCGCGAGATTCTGGTGGCCGTCGGTGAAGACCCGCAGCGCGAAGGGCTCAAGGACACGCCCCACCGGGTGGCCCGGATGTATGCGGAGCTGTTCTCCGGATTGCACGTCGATCCATCCGATCTGCTGGCGACCACCTTCTCGGAGCTGTACGACGAGCTGGTGATTTTGCGCGACATCGCGTTCAACTCGGTGTGCGAGCATCACCTGATGCCGTTCGAGGGGGTGGCCCATGTCGCCTACCTGCCGGACGGGCACGTCGTGGGTATTTCCAAGCTGGCTCGAGTGGTCGACGTCTTTGCCCGAAGGCCTCAGGTCCAAGAGCGGCTGACCACCCAGGTGTGCGACTTGATCATGGAGAAGGTCCAGGCCAAGGGGGCCGCTGTGGTGGTGCGCGCGACCCACACCTGCATGACCTGCCGCGGCGTCCGCAAGCCGGGTTCTTTGATGGTCACTTCGGCGGTTCGCGGCCTGTGCCGCAGCGATGCCCGGACCCGCAGCGAGGTCATGTCGTTGCTGCACGCCTGACGCTCAGGGCTGCCGTTCGAACAGATAGGCGCAGTCTTCCAGCCGGTTGCCGTCGGCGTTGTGGATGGCGAAGCGTTTCCCGGACCACATCGCCGCGGCGCCGTAGCGGCCGGTGCGGTCGACGGCGTAGAACTGGACGTCGAAATTGGGTCGCCCATCCGTGCGTCGCAGCCGCGGATGCCGATTGTTGTCGGCGATGCGCTTGAGGGCCTCGAGGCAGGCGTCCCCGGGGCGGTGTCCGTTGCGCATGGCCTCGACGACGGTGTGGGTCCCGCAGTTCTGAATGACCGCCTCACCGCGGCCGGTACTGCCGGCGGCCCCCACCGCGTTGTCGACGAACAGCCCGGCCCCGATGATCGGCGAATCGCCGGCCCGCCCGGGGATCTTGTAGGACAGCCCGCTGGTGGTGGTCACCCCGCTGAGGTTGCCGGCCGCGTCCAGCGCGCAGCAGGTGATGGTTCCGTAGGTGAACAAGTACTGGTTCCAGATGGATGACTGCGGTTCGCCGTCGGGCACCTCGGCGGGGATCCAATCATCCTGATCGGATCGGGTTTCCTTCCATTTCAGCCAGGCCCGGCGGGCCGGGTCGGTCAGCAAGTCGTGCATGGTGAAGCCGTGGGCCCGCGCAAAACGGCGGGCCCCTTCGCCGACCAGCAGCACATGATCGGTGCGCTGCATCACCAGGCGGGCGACTTGTGACGGCGTCTTGACGCCCTGTAGCGCCGCCACCGCGCCGGCGGCGTGGGTCGGGCCGTGCATGCAGCAGGCGTCCAGCTCGACCACCCCGTCCTCGTTCGGCAATCCGCCGTAGCCGACGGAGTGATCCTCGGGATCCTCTTCTACGCGGTTGACCCCGGCAATGACTGCGTCCAGGGCATCTCGACCCTGGCGAATCAAGGACATCGCGGTCTCGGCGGCCGGCAGTCCATTGCCGCTGCTGATGACCACGGGTGAGCCGGGCGGCCCGGCAGTGGCTCCCCGGGCCGTCGATCCGCAGAGTGCGACCGCGACGCTCGAGCGCATGAAGCCGCGGCGTGTGATCGGGATCGACATGGGCGGTCCTCCTGTGGATTCCGGTCGGCGACGCGTACTGTTAGATCTCCGGCGGGTTCTGTCAACAGGCTTCTGCAGAAACCGGTTGTGCGCCGCCGTCGTGTCCCTACAATGGCGGCAGCATCCTCCGAATTCTGAGGCGCGCACGTGGCCATTGTCGCAGGAATAGACGAAGCCGGATACGGCCCCATTCTCGGCCCGCTGGTGGTTTCCGCCGTGGCGTTCGAGGTGCCGGACGAGCGTTGCGGTTGCGATCTGTGGCAGGCCCTGCAGTGCAGCGTCACCCGGACGGTTCGCAAGGGCGACGCCCGGCTGCCGATCGTCGACAGCAAGAAACTCCATCACAGCCCCGCCGGGTTGGCAGCGGTGGAGCGCACCGCCCTGGCGATGTTGGCTGCCGGCGGCTCCCCGCACCGGCAACTGACCACCCTGCTGGGCCGGGTGTGCCCCGAGGTGCACCCGGATCTCGGACGCTACCCATGGTACCGCGATTTCGATCCGCCGCTGCCGCTGGCCTGCAGCCCCACGCTTGTGACCCTCAAAGCCAACGGCGTCGCCAACGACCTTCGTCGCAACGGCATGCATTTTCTGGGGGTGCGCAGTTGCGTGTTGCTGGAAGGGCAATACAACGACATGGTGAACTGCACGCGGAACAAAGCGACGGTGTTGTGGTCGCTGACGCTGCGGTTGATCAGCCGGTTGGCCCGCACGGCCGGCCGGCGATCGTTGACCATCTTGATCGATCGACAGGGCGGTCGGACCACCTACGCCCCGCCGCTGCTGACCGCGTTCCCGGGGGCGCATCTGGAGATCTGCCACGAGGCCGCGGAACTGGGGCGCTACCGGCTGTATTTCGGCCGGCCGGCGGGCGACCCGGTGGAACTGGAGTTCAGGCAGGAGGCCGAATCCAGCCATCTTCCGGTGGCTCTGGCCAGCGTTTATAGCAAGTATCTGCGCGAGGTCTTCATGGTGGCCTTGAACCGCTACTGGCAGGACAAGATCGGCGGGCTGAAGCGGACGGCCGGCTACTACCAGGACGGCCGGCGGTTCCTCAAGGACATCGCCCCGGCCATGGCGTCGCTGGCCACCGATCCGCGGATGTTGATCCGCTGCCGTTGATCCGCCCGCGCGGTGACCAAGCGGCCGTGTTGACAGCGCCGACAGCGACTGCTACAGTGCTACCCAGCTTTTTCACAGGTGCACAATGTCACTCCAAAACTGGTCGGAAAGCATCATCGTTGCCGAGTTGCAGGATGACCCGCAGTTCACGGACGACCTCGATTCGTTGCTGGCGATGATCAGCGAGCAACCCGAGAGTGACCTGGTTCTTGACTTCAAGGGCGTGAACTACCTGAACTCGTCCAACATCGCCAAGCTGCTCAGGGTTCGCAAGCACGTCATCATCAACAACGGTCGCAAGCTGCGACTGAGTGCTGTGAACACCCACGTCTGGGGCGTCTTCCTGGTGACCGGGCTCGACAAAGTCTTCGAGTTTGCGGACGACCTCGCCATGGGGCTGGCCAGTGTCCAGCTCGAGAACTCCAAGTAATTCGGTTTCAAGTCCCGCGATTCCCATGGCGCTGACCGCTGGGGTTGCCGGGGCGGCGGTTCTGCTGGTGGCGTGGGGCGACTGGATCTCTCCGGTGGCCTCGGAGCGGCTCTATGGCGTCGGGACGCCGCTGGGGTTGTTCTGGTGGGTGTTTGCCGCCCGCGGTCGGCGCCGCCGTCGATTGGCCATCGTGCTTGTGGTGGCGGCCGGCGCGGCCGGTGCGGACTATGGCCTCGAGTGGGGGCCGTTTCGCCGCGGCGAGATCGTCCGCGCAGTCGCCTGCCTGGCGGGCTATGGCTGCCTGCTGGCCGCCATCCGGTCGGCCGGCGTCCGCCTCCTGGTCCGCCTGCTGCCGGCCGGGGCCTTGCAGCGTCCGTCCGTCCGGCTGCCGGTCACCGTGTTGTGGATTATCGCGGTCGCCCTGATCAGCCATCCGTATCTGCTTGCCTATCTTCAGGTCCATCCCCTCCGCGGGCGGGACGACGGCGATCCGCGGCTGACCTTGGGCCTCGACTACCGCAAGGTCGCCTTCCGGTCGTTTGACCGAACCCGGTTGGTGGGCTGGTTCGTGCCGGCCGGGCTGTCGCGGCGAACGGCGGTGGTCTGCCACGGCGTCATGGACACCAAGAGCGGATTGCTGGACCTCATCGATGCCCTGCATCACGGCGGCTACCACGTGCTGGCGTTCGACATGCGCGGACACGGAGAGAGCGATCGCTGGACGGTGACCTACGGTGCGCGGGAGTGGCAGGACATCGTGGCCGCGATCGACTACCTCACCGTCGCCCATCCGGAATCCGCCGAGCAGATCGTCGGTGTGGGCTGGAGCATGGGCGGGGCGTCCATGGTGCTGGCCGCCGCGGTGGATCGGCGCATTCGTGCCATCCACATCGAGGCGCCGTATGCCGGAACGCGCCAGATGGCGGCTCATCTGACGGCGGCAATGCCGGCTCCGCTGTCGTGGTGGTCCTGCGCCCTGGGGACCGCCATAGCCAGCCTGGAGGCCGGGGCCGATCTCTTTGCCCTGGACATCACCGCCGCGGCCCGGCAGTTGAGCCCGCGCCCGTTGATGATTGTTCATGGGACCGCCGATCCCATCGTGCCGATCGAACAGGGGCGGCAGGTCTTTGCTGCGGCGGGGGCGCCCAAGTTCTTCCACGCGATCGAGGGCGCCGGGCATTGTGCCAGGATCGCCCGGTCGTACTACGAGCGCATGCTCGCCTTCTTGGACGGCGCCCTGGACGCCAACAGCGGACCCGTGCCGGCTTCGTCATGAAGCCGGCCGGCGTCCTGTGTGCAGCAGCCGTGGGTGGCTTGGAGGTTCCGCTGCTGGTCTGCTGCTCGATCGGCGATCGCCGCTGCGGCGGTTACGAGGAGAAGGCCCAGTTGACGATCAGGATGTTGACGGCGGCGGCCACCCCCGTGGCGATCAGAATGCCCGCCAGGGCTCGGTGATAACGCCGGGCGTCGTCAAACTGCTGTTCAATGTCCTTGGCGGTCAGGATGCGCGGCGGTTGGAGCCGCCCCTGCCGAAACTGCACATCGGCGATCATCAGGTGGGCTTCGAAGCGCGGAATGCCCATCTTGCTCGCGTAACGCAGCAGTTGGCGGCGCTTGCTGTGCCGCAGCAAACTCGCTTCGATCTCGGCCTTGACCATTTCCTCGAAAATGACGCGGCGCTCGCGCTGGCCCAGTGGAAGGACCGCGCGGTCGGCCGGGTCTCCGGGCCCGCCGCTGGAATGGGATCTGCTCATTTGCTTCTTCCTCCTCAGGCGCCTCGGACGGCAGCCTTGCCAAAGCATAGGCAGGCAGCGGCGGGCAGCCAAGGTCGCGCGTGCGAAAAGCAGCCCTTCGGCGGGTTATCGGCCCCGGGCGGTTCAGGCGTGATCGTGTCGCAGTGCCGTGGCTGCCGGGGCTTCAGAATTCAAGCCGCGTGAAGTAGCGCTGTCCCAGGCGCATGGGCACCACGCAGGACAGTGTGCTGACGGCGGCCAGCGTGGCCAGCAGACCGATGGTGGTCCCGTCCATGACCACGGCCTCCAGGCTGCGGAAGCGCAGGCCCAGGAACAGGATCACGGCGAGCATCACGGTGACCATGGCGATCGAGGCCACCAGATTGATGGTGCCGCCCAGGCCGTTGGCGATCTTGGCGGGATTGGCTTCATGGACCATGGGCATGCGGGCGCCCAGCCCCACGGCCATCCCGCACAACCCGACGCACACCGCGATGATCGACAGCATGTTGATCGCCAGAAGTTCACCACCGGTTCGGCTGAGCAGGGTGGCCAGAAACATGACCGAGCCGCCGGCGGCCACGGTGACGGTCAACGAAAACACGAACTTCGGAATCAGCACCCGGCCGCGGGGTATGGGCAGTAGCCCGATGAGCCACAGCCGCTGGGCTTCCAGCGACACCAGCGGGAACACGAAGCGGCTGGTGAAGGTCGCCAGGAACAGGGCGATAATGGTGGTCGTCAGAAACGAGATCAGCAGTTGAAACCCAAACTCATCCATGTTCAGCGGAAGCCTGACGTTGGGGATGTTGATCACATACAGCCCCAGCAGCGCCAGCAGGATCAACAACTGGGACCACTGCGTCGGGTCCCGCAGAAATGAACGCAGATCCTTGAGGGCGATTTCACGCAGGTGATCGGGCAGGTACCAGAACAGCACGCTGGCGAACCCGCGGGTGACCCGGCCGTCGTAACGATGTTTGTGCTCGCAGCCCTGGACGCGATCGTAGGCGGTCAGCAGTCGGCCGCCGGTGACGCGGATGGCGACCCAGCTCAGGAACAGCGCATTGCTGAAGGTCAAGAACAGGTAGAACATGGCGCCGGGGATCTGGGCATCGCGGGCGTGGTTCAAGCCGCTGCTGACCCAGCGGCTGGGCCAGAAGGTGCCCTGGATGAAGGCGGCCCGGTCGAAGAACTGGTTGAGCCAGATCTTCGAGTCGGCGTGCACCGGTCCCCAGAACCGCCACAGCCCGACCGACAGCAGGGCCAGGGTGATCGACAACGACAGGAACAGCATGCGCCGGGCAATGCGCGAGAACCATTGGCCGACCGCCCAGGCCACCAGCAACCCAATCGCGCCGGGGATCGGGATGAAGCACAGGAAGAAGACCCCGAACAGCGGGTAGTAATACCACGGCGCTCCGGCGGTCATCCGGGCCAGGGCCAGCATCAGCGGGATGCCGATGAGCAGCAGCGACCAGGACGAAAAGAACAGGCTTTCCAGATACTTCAGCAGCACCACGCTGGAGGAGCGCAGCGGACGGGTCAGCAAGTAGGCCGGCTCGCCCTTCGCAAACAGGCTGCCGTACGAGATGATGGCGTTCGAGAACACCAGCATGAACATCAGGGCCACGAAGAAGAAATCGAGCATCAGCGGGATGGCCACGATGCCCTCGTAAGTGTCATTGCGGACCATTTCGAAGATCAACTCGAAGAGCTGCTCCAGGCCGACCCAGATCAAGGCGATGGCCGCCACTGCGGACACGATCTTGGCCGGGGCCTGCCGCAGGGTCTGCAGGAAGTGATTGGCCAAGGCTCGGGCCTTGAGCCGCAGCAGCAGGCCGATGCCGCGCGGTCGGAAGCCGGTGGCCGGGATGAGCCCGACATCGCTCACGGCAGGCCCTCGACCTGGTCGAGGCGGACGTCCTCGGTGAGGTGCAGGAAGATCTCCTCGAGCGAGCGTTTGTGGCGGGCGTCGGCCTGGAGTTCTTCGAAGGTCCCGGTGCGGATCAGGTGTCCGTTGTGGATGATGCCGATGCGATGGGCGACGGCTTCGGCCACGCCCAGCGTATGGGTGCTCATGAACACGGTCTTGCCGCGGGCCGTGCGCTCCACAAAAAGATCCTTGACCGCCCGCACGGTCCGCGGGTCCAATCCGACCATCGGCTCGTCGACGACCAACACCTCGGGGTCGTGCAGCAGGGCGGCGGCCAGCACCAGCTTCTGCTTCATGCCGTGCGAGAAGCCTTCGCTGAGCCGATCGATGAAGGCGGTCATGTCCAGCCGCCGGGCGGTTTCCTCGATGCGTTGTGCGGCCACCGGGCGGGGGACGCGATACATCTCGCGGACGAAGTTCAGAAACTCGCGGCCGGTCAGCTTCTCGTACAAAAAGGGCTGATCGGGCACGTACGACAGGTTGGCCCGAGCGGCCACGCCGTTGGTCTGGATGGAGTGCCCGCAGACCTGCACTGTGCCTTGGTCGGGCCGCAGCAGCCCGGCGATCATTTTGATGGTGGTGGTCTTGCCGGCGCCGTTGGGGCCCAGGAACGCAAAGATCTCGCCGGCGCGGACCTTCAACGACAGGCCGGCGACGGCCACCTTTGACCCGTAGCTCTTGGTGAGGTCAACGAGATCGATGGTGACTGACATGCCGTCCCAAACCCACGTATTGCCGGAAGGCCGTGTCGCGGAGCGCCTGTTGCCAGGTCTCTTCCCTGATTTCCAATCGGCCCATGCCGGGCAGGTCGACCACCTGAAGCAGGACCCGGCCGTCCCGCGAGATCCAAGCCCGGGTGCCTGCGGACTCCACGATGAAGCAGTCCTGGGTCCGGCCGTAGAACTGCTTGTTCTCGCGCCCGGTGACGGAGACCAGCACCGGCTTGAATCGGCTGCGCGAGTTCTGAATCAATGACATGGGATTGAGCATCTGCAAGGTCCAGGTCTGGCCGACACTGAGGTCGCGCAGCGCCGAGAACGGCTTGATGCTGTCGCAGAGGGTCTGGGCATCGTGGGCCTCGAGCACGAATTCCTGCAGCCGAACGGCGTTGATGTCTACGGTGAACGCAAACTTGGGGCCTTGCCGCTCGCCGCGCAGGGTAATGGCGGTGTCCATGATCCGAATATCGACCTCGACGCTGTCCAACCCGGTTTCGTTCTGGAAGGTCAGCTCGGAGGTCATCACCAGTTCCTTGACGAACTGCAGATCGTGCAGAATCAGGATGTCTTTGCGCAGTACCGAGCCTTCGACAATCTCGTAGTCGCTCCAACTGGTGCCCTTGCGGGCGCCGTTGTCGGCGTAAATGCCGTACTGGAACCGCTGGCCGTGGTCTTGGAGCCATGCCGCCGTCGGCGCCTCCGGCGGCGACTGGGCGAACCATCGCGGCACAGCATCGCGCGACACCAGCCAGGTCATGCTGACCAGCCACATCGTCACAATGCCGTATTCCAGAAGGCGGTTCATGAATGCGGTTCCACCGGGTGCAGTCTGCCGAGATGCCAATTCTATGAACACCGGGGCGCTCGGGTCAAATGCCCTGCCGGCGTGGACAGGCGCCGCGGACACTCCTATGATAGTGCGGCAGCATGATGCGTTCGCGCACAAAAGGAACACCCTGCTTGAGGCCATGGATTTCGCTCAAGCGCGCCGTCGCCGGCGGCGCCGTGCTGGTGTTTCTCGCCACGCTCTTGGCCTGGCTGTGCTTTCAACATGTGCCCGCCTGGTATCGGCCGCTCTGGCTGACGCACACCGAAGTGGAAGCGGTGGGCCGGGAGGCCCAGCAGGCGTTCGAGCTCATCAGCCAGAAGATGGCGGGCGGCAGAGCGTTCTCGGTGACGCTCGACGACCGACAGATCAACCGCATGCTGGCCGCCCGCCGTGTGATTTGGCCGGCGTCGACCGACTGGCTTCCGGCGGATCTGAGGACGCCCTGTGTGGCGCTCGCCGGGGAGCAGGTCATGGTCGGCCTCCGCTGGCGGCGCGGCGAGGTCCAATCGATTCTCAGTGCCGCCGTGCGACTCAGCGCCGACGACCAGCACCTGGCCATCGCCTTGGGTTCGGCCCGGGCCGGAGCCCTGCCGCTGCCGCTGGCGGCGCTGCGGCGGTTGCGCGGGCGGCCGGCTGAAGCGGCGCCGGGGGCCACGCGGTCCGGGTCGCAGATCGGCGCTGACCTGCTGCACGCCAGGCCCGCCGCGGCCGTGTCCAACGAGTTTGTCTGGCCCAACGGCAAGATCCGCTTTCGAGTCACTGACATCGCCGTGGACGGCAGCACCCTGCGCGTCCGGGTCTGCCCCCAACCGTAAGCGCCGGTTGCGTGGGGCTTACGGGAACGGAAACTGCCAGTTGTCGCACAAATACAGACTCAGCATGGCAATGACCGTGCAGATGATGACCGCTGCGACCGCGCGATCCGGACTGAACTGTGAAGAGCTTCTCATGGCCCACCCTCTGAACGCACCCATTCGATCGTGCCAACCGTCGGTGTCCGAACGTCACCGCATCCAGTGTACGATACCGCGGCACGGATGGGCCACACGTCGGTCCGCTGGGCCGGTCGAACCGCCCGGGCCGAACTACGGCTGGTTATCGGCCGCTTCTTCGGCCGCTTCCTCGGCCCCGACGACCT
The DNA here is from genome assembly GCA_964619935.1 of uncultured Planctomycetales bacterium. Taxonomy (GTDB): domain Bacteria; phylum Planctomycetota; class Phycisphaerae; order UBA1845; family CAIVHJ01; genus CAZUGO01. The sequence goes on from CAZUGO010000036.1 coordinate 52,243, forward strand.
TGGACTTGATATCGCCGCCCCCGGTCAGCCGCACCTCGATGGCCTGGCCGGTCTGGCCGCAGGTCATGTGGATGGTGGTTTCCGGCATGTCCATCTGATGGGTTTGTCGGCACGCGGGGCAGGTGAAGCGAACCCACATGGCAGTCCCCTTCCCAAGTGCTACAATTCCACGCGATGCCGCCGCGCTCACGGGCCACTTGGGAACACCCGCCGCCGGCGACGCCGGCCGGGCCGGCCGCCGCGCGTTCGCCTGACGCGGTATTCTAGTCGGCATCGGAGTGATGCAACAGCCGCAGGACCGCAGCACCATGGTTTCGCACGTACACGTCGCCACCCTGCAGCCGGCCTTGCGCTGGCAGCAACCGATGCCGAACATGTTCGCCATGCGGCGGATGATCGAGGAATTGCCCAGCGGGGTGGAGCTGGTGGTGTTGCCGGAAATGTGGACGGCACTGCCGGTCGGGTCCCAGGCGAACGTCGGTGCCGACTCCGCCACCCAGTTCGTGCAGACCCTGGCTCGGGCCGCCGGCGTCAACGTCATCGGCGGCAGCTTTGAGGCCCGCGGCAGCGACGGTGCCCTGCAGAACGTCACCGTGGGTGTCGACGCCCGCGGAGTGGTGGTCGGCCGGTACGCCAAGCAAGTCCTGTTCGCCGCCGAACGGGACGGCCGGCAACCGGGCGCCGGCTCTGCGATCTTCGAGTTCGACGGTCTGCGGGTCGGCGTGCTGATCTGTGCCGACCTGTGGCACCCCGGTCTGGTCAAGGCGATCGCTGATGCCGATGTGTTGTGCGTGCCGGCGCGGACCGCGGTGCCGTCCGACCAGCACGTGCTTTACGCTCGGGTGCTGTGGCACAGCCTGGCGCTGACTCGGGCCATGGAATTCGGCCTGCCGGTGGTGGTCAGCGATTGGGCGACCGGGCGGCATGCCGCCACCGATGTCGACCTGTCGGTCGGCAGTGTCCATGCTCCGGGCATGAGTTACGATCGCGGCACGCTGGGTTCGCGCCGCTCGGGCGGTCAGGGAGCAACCGGCCCGCGCGAGGCCACCGCCACCGCTCACACCTCGGCGGCGCCGGCCCTGGGGCCCGGCGTGCACTTTACCGGCGGCGCTTCCAGCATCTGCAATCCCGGTCGCCGGCCTGACATTCAACGGATCTGGCGGACGCTGGATCGCGGCCAGGCGGGTTTCTTGAGCGACGTCCTGGATCTTGCCGATGTTCAGGAGTATCGCGAATACCGCCGCCGTGTCGGGCTGTTGGCCTCTGATCCACGGGGTGAACCCAAACCGTCAGGCAATGTCGCGCAAGATTAAGTCATATGGCTTGCTGTGGGTCGTCTTCGTCGCGGTGGCCGCCGTGACCGGCCCCGCCCAGCCGCTGCCCGCCGACCGCGCCGCCGCGGCATGCGATCAGCCCGCTTTCGCGCTGCGGGTGTTGTCCTATAACATCCAACGGGGTTTGGGGGACGCCGGCTTTCACCGGATTGCAGCGCTGATTCGCCGGCACCGCCCGGACCTCGTTTGCCTCCAGGAGGTTGCCTGGCCCAAGAAGCCAAACCTCGACTGGGTGCGGAACCAGGTGGAGGTCCTCGCCGGCGAGTTGGGTTACCAATGGGCTTGTGCAGAACGCGGCCGCCTGCGATACGAGACCTACGGAATGGCGGTGCTGGTGCGCGGCGAGATCCTGTCAGCCCGCGACCTGCGGGTTCCGGGAGAACTTCCGCACGCCCTGTGGACGGAACTGCGGATCGACGGGCAGCGCATCGACGTGGCCAGCGTGCACTCCCGGAGTGTCGCCCCTGGATTGCGTTCGGTTGGCTATCTCGCCACCGAATGGGCCCGCACTCGCCAAGCCAAGCAACTGGCGCGCCAGACAGCCGGCAGCCGGTGCCCGGTGGTGGTGGCGGGCGATTTCAACACCATCGCCACCGCCCCCTCCTACGCCGTGCTCACCGCAGGCCTGGTGGATGCCGCCGCCGGTCATCCCGGGCAGGAAGACTACACCCGCCTGACCCAGGGGCTGCCATTGCGGATCGATTACGTCTTCTTGTCTCCGATCTGGGCGGTTTGTGATTATCAGGTCCTGCCTGTCGACCTCTCAGACCACCGGCCTTTGCTCACAACTATTTGCCTGCCACAGGAAAGCGCGACGCCCCCGCCAACCTGAGCGGGGGTGGCCCGGCGGCGGATTTCGGCCTCCCTGCAATTTCTACTCCGATCTGAGCACTTCCGGGGTGCCCCATGGGGGATCAGCCGTAGGGATAAATACCCATAAGACGTTATTGCATAATCAGTTATCCTATTGCGAACAATTCGCTGGTTTGCCACAGGTTTTGGGGTCGTGATATCGGGCGGGATCGTATAATAAGGCAAGAGGTTAGCTCGCCACGCACGCCAGGCCTCAGCCGGCCAAAACGACCTCGGAACTCAGCGCTGTTGAGAAATATGCTCTCGCGCTTGCGCCACATTTGGCGCCTGATCTCGTGAGGTCACGCGCTGTCCCCGTTGGGCTTCCGATTCGCCGGGCGGGACCGTGGGAATCCCGAGCGTCGGAGGTTGATTGAAGCGGTCATGGGCACCTTTTCGAACAAGGATGTGGCAATGACGTATCGTCGGAAAGTCAGGACAATCGCCGAGAAGTACATGGACTTGTTTGGCCTGTTTCACTGGCGGCTGACCAAGGTCCACATCGGCATCCCCAAGCACATCAAACGCGAGCTGGCCGCCCACTACCCGGAGGCCCGCAACGGGTTTTATGCTTGCGTCTATCCGACCAGCCGGAACACCTTCGTGATGGCCATTGCCCGCGACATTGCGGACGCCAAGCTGGAGAGCATCATCGCCCACGAGGTCTCGCACATCCTGCTGCACAACTTGTTTGAGGCCACCAAGGACGGGCGGAAGTACGACGCCAAGAATCAACTCGAGACGGTCTGTGACCGCATCGCCAGGGCGGTCATCCAGTGCAAGTGCGCCTGATGGTGGGCTGATCACTGTCCATCGGCCGGATCGCCGGCGCGGTGGCGCCAGGCGGTGGCGTCCTGCGGCCTGTCCCAATCCTCATAGAGGCGGGCGAGCAGGTCGGCTGTCTGGCGGGCGGCGCGGGTATCGCCGAGCAGGTCGTATGCCTGCAGCAGCGCGGCCTCGGCTTCACCGTACCGGCGCAGCCGGGTCAGACACTCGCCGTGCAGCTTGAGGAATAGTCCGCGATGCTGCCGAGGCAACTCGCCGGAGGCCGCGGCCTCGACGATCTCGGTCAGTAATGCCAGCGCCGCTTGGTTCCGTTCCTGTCGCAGAAACAATGCCGCGAGATGGTAGCGACTCACCAGCGTGTCCGGATGGGCCGGACCCAGGGCCGCGCCCTGCAGGTCCGCCGCTTCGCGGTGGAGCCGCTCAGCGGCATCGAAGTCACCCTGATCGGACAACACCAGCGCGAGGTTGTTCAATGTCGCCGCCGTTCCGGGATGCGATCCGCCAAGGGTATGCTGGATGCTCAGCGCCTCCCGCAGGACCGTTTCAGCCTCGCCGGCACGCCCCTGCCGGCGGAGCACGTTGCCCAGCGTGGTCAGGTCGGTGGCCAGCGCCGGGTGGCGGTCGGGGAGCAGGGCGCGGCGCATCTCGACGGCTTGGCGGATAAGTTGCTCGGCTTCCTGCAACCGTCCCGTGACGAGCAACAACCCGCTGAGGTTGTTCATCGTCGAGATGATGTTGGGATGGGGACCGGCGCGCAGTTTCTGGTCCATGGCCAGGGACCGGCGCAGCAGATCCTCGGCCTCATCGAAGCGGTTCATGCTGTGCAGCGTCAGGGCAAGGTTGTTCATGGCAGTGGCGATCTCGGGGTCACGGTCGCCCAATAACTGGTGCCGCAGGTCCAGAACCTGTCGTTGGATCCGTTCGGCCTCCTGGTAATCTCCCTGTTGAAAGCGCAGCCAGCCCAAGTTGTTCAGGCTCTTGGCGACGTCGATGTGCCGGTCTCCAAATAACCGCCGGCGCATGTCCAGCGCCGCCCGGCACAACCGTTCCGATTCGGCGAATTCCCCGGTGCTATCGAGGACCCGGGCGAGTTTGTGCAGGCTGGTTGCCAGGTCGGGATGATCCTGGGGATGCAACTGCTGCCGAATCTCGACGGCCCGGCGCAGTTGGGCCTCGGCTTCGGGGTATCGGCCCAGGGCGCGGTAGGTGTTTCCCAGGGTGTGGCGCACGGCGGCCTGCACTTCGGGCTGATCTCCCAGGGCGCCGTGGGCGATCTCGCGGGCCGCCTGGTCGAGCACGTAGCGGACCGTGACGTCCTGCCCGGTGCCGGTCTCGGGATCGGCGGCCGCCAGCATGTCATGCAAGAAGGCGTTGACCGCCACGGCGATCTCGCCGGTGCGTTCGGCCTCCTCCCGGGCGGCGGCCAGGGCCTGCGTGCGGCCTGCCAGCCGGACGGCCTGAACGGTCGATGCGATCCCGGATCCGACCACCAGCACCACCAGCGCGGTGGCCAGCGCGCAGACCGTCCGGTGGCGCTGGATCATCTTGCGAACCACGTAGGTCAGCGCGGGTGGCCGTGCCAGAATGGGCTGATTGCTCAAGTAGCGCTCGATGTCATCCTGCAGGGCGGTCGCGCTCTGATAGCGCAGTCCGGGATCTTTCTGCAGGGCTTTGAGCACGATGACGTCCAGGTCGCCGCGGATCGCCCGGTCATGGCGGCTCGGGGGATGGGGTTGCGCTTCGCCGATGATCCTGGCGGCCTGCACGATGTCCGTCCGGCCCAGGTCGTAAGGCAATTGCCCGGTGAGCAATTCGTAGAGGACCACCCCGAGGGCATAGAGGTCTGTTCTGGTGTCGATCTCTGGCGCGTCGCCGCGGACCTGTTCCGGACTCATGTAGGGCAGTGTGCCCAGGATCCGTCCAGCCTCGGTGAGCGCGCTGCCGGGCGTGCCGCCGTCGTGCTCCAGGATCTTGGCCATCCCGAAATCGAGGATCCTGGGTTCCCCGCCGGCGTCGACCAGGATATTGGACGGCTTCAGGTCGCGGTGAATGACGCCGCGCTGATGGGCGAAGCTGACGGCGGCGCAAATCCGGGCGAACAGGCTCAGTCGCCGGCGAATGGACAGCCGCTGTTGCACAGCCCACGTGGTCAGGCGATCGCCTTCGACGAGTTCCATCACCAGAAACGGAACCCCGCCGGTGCAATCGGCCTCGTAGAGGGCCGCAATCCCGGGATGCTGCAGGCGGGCCAGGGCCAGCGCTTCCCGCTGGAATAGACGTCTGTGGCGGTCATCGCCGCCCAAGCCGTTGAGCACCTTGAGTGCAACCGAACGCTGGGGATTGTCCTGCTGCGCCCGGTAGACGACGCCCATGCCTCCGCGCCCGATCTCGGCGATGATGCGATATTTTCCGATCCGTTGCCCGGGCGCGGCAATGGAACTCGTCGCGAGCGCCTCGCGGATCGCGCCGACTGCCTCCAGATTGGTCCTGATTTCCGCCAGGCGGCGGCGGCATCCGTCGCAGGTGCTGAGGTGCCGGTCGATCGAACCTGCCGACGGCGGATCCGCGCCCCCGGAAAGGTATTCTTCCAATTCGCTCAGCTCCGGACACGGTGCGATCATGTGAGTGGTTCACCCAACCGCAAGGGGTTTCTCTTGAAGGCGGTCCCGCCAGCACGACGATTCGAGCCCACCGTTCATGGGCACGGCCAGCCTGGTGCCGCCCGCTTCAGGGGGCTCGGCCCACTTGCTCAAGTTCGGCGCGCAGCTCGCGGATGCGCTTGATCACCCGATGCTTGGCGTTGTAGACCGCTTTTACGGGGACAGCCAGTTCGCGGGCGACGTCGGCCGGGGACCACTCCAGCCGGACGGCCAGCTCGAACATGCGGAAGGTTCGCGGCTCGAATTCGCGGTGGGCTCGCTCGATGCAGGCGGCCAGCAGGGCCTGTTCCCATTCCGCATCCCAAACCGTTGAGGCCTGCTGCTGATCCGGCAGCGCGGACCAGAAAGAACCGTTGCCGGTCGCGGGCAGGGTGGCCACCCGGCGGGCCTGGCGGCGGATTTCGCGCCGAATCTGGCGGTAGGCGATGCCGAAGAGCCAATGGCTCAGGCGCCCCTTGGCGCGGTCGTACTTGCCGTTGCGGTAGTTCTCGGCGAACGCCAGCAACGTTTCCTGGGCGACGTCCTCGGCCTCCGCCGGTGAGGCGCCGACGCGCGTGGCAAAACGAACGATCGGGCGTTGAAAGCGCTGCACGAGCCGCTCCCAGGCGCCGTGATCATCGGCAGCGTGCAGCTTCTGCAGCATCGTCGACGTCGTGATCCATTCCATACCGATTCCACGGTAGTGCTGCGACTGGGTGTCCGAGCGGCCCGGCCCCCCCAGTATAGCAGGAAGGGCGTTTGCGCCGCCCCTGGAGCAGCTCCGGACCGGCGCGTAACCAGTTTATTCGCAAGAGAATTATGCTTTGTGAGAAGCCGCCGGCCCGGCGGTGAATACCTCCTGAGGACCCGTGGAACCAGGCATTGGGAGGATCCGGCACATGGGCAATGGCCGACCGGCGCGCGTTCGACTCTTGATCCTCGTGGGGGCGGGACTGGGCTGGACCGGGGCGCAGGGGCTCGCTGCTGGCACCGCGGCTCCGGCTCGAACTGCGGCGCCTACCCGGGACGCACTCGGGATGGGGCCGGTGCCGGAGGTCGGTCGGGTGGGTGTCAGCGACCTGGTCCCGTTGGGCGAGTGCTTCGCCGGACCGGGCGCCGACCTGCCGCTGGCGGCTTGCGCGGTCTTCGACTACGACGCCGGCGGGCACGTCGACCTGGCCGACGTTCAGGCCTTCCAAGGGGCGTTTTCCGGATCGCTGGAGCCCCAGCCCGGGGCGGCCCAGGAGGCCAGCGCCGACGACGAGGACGCCCAGGCCAGCTATGCCACCGGCAGCGTGGTCTTGCACAACGGCGAGGTGCGGTTCGGGCGGATCGACCTGGTCATCCCCGGCCGAGGGCAGTGCGCCTTCGCGATGGCCAGGCGCTATCGCAGCCGGCTGGCGTACGACGGACCCCTGGGCTACGGGTGGGACTATCCGTACAACGAGCGCCTGTATTTCCGGGCGAATGGCGATGTCGTGCGCAGCAACGGCGTCGGTCATGTCGACACCTGGACGGCGAACGCGGACGGCTCATACACCGCGCCGCCCGGCCATTTCCGGCAGTTGATGCGGCGCGGCGACGGCACCTACGTCCTGCGGTCGCCGGAGGGCTTCAAGCGCACCTACGACATCGACGGGCGGCTCATCCGCTATCAAGACCGTAACGGCGACCAGATGGCATTCCTGTACGACGCCCGCCGCAACCTGGACATGGTGGTCGATCCCTTTGGGCGCGAAATCGCCTTCGAATTCCAAACGGACGCCACCGGGGTCGATCGGCTCACGCGGATCACCGATTTCGCCGGTCGGGAGATGGTCTACGCCTACGATGGGCTGGGTGATCTGACGGCCGTGCGGACGCCGGTGGTTACCGGGACGTCGACCGCGAACGACTTTCCTGACGGGCGGACGGAGCGCTACACCTACGCGGCGGCTGCGAAGCCGTCGCCGTTGAGCCACAATCTGCTGTCGGTCACCTACCCGCAGGAGGTGGCGCAGGCCGGCCCCCCGGCCCGGCTCTGGACCTACGGCGTCGACCCTGGCGACGCCTGGACGTTCGATCGCGTGGTGACCGAGACCGCCGGTGGGATCAACGCCTCCGGCATCGCCGCCGGGGGCGTGCGGACCTACACCTACACCCCGCTCAACGACGGCGTGCCGCCGGGTGATCCGGGGGTCGCCCGCCTCAGGGTGGGCTGCACGGAGCGCAACGGCAATCCATTCGAAGTGTTCTTCAACGAACTCGGCCACGCCATCCGCCTGCGGCGGCTGACCCGCGGCCTGCGCCCCGGCGAACCCCCCGCCTATGAGTCGACCGCGACCTTCGATTCCGACGGCCAGTTGTTGACCCAGGTGCTTCCGGAGCTGAACCAGCGGCAGGTGACCTACGATGCTTCGGGTCCACGGGCGGCGCAGCGCAACGTCCTCGAAATGCGCGTGCTGCCCGGCCCTCGGGGCGGCGGTGAAGACGTGGTCACAACCTTCACCTACGAACCGCTGTACAACCAGCTCCTGTCCGCCACCGGACCGCGCGGCAACGCTGCGGGCTTCATCCCGCCCATCGGCAGGGCGTCGGCCGAGCGGTACACCGCCCACAGCGTTTTCGACTACCAGGAAGGCACGGCGCCCATCCCGGACGCCCTGGAGTTCGAGATCGACCTGTCTGCGGTCCCGCGCGGATTGGGTGACATCAACGGCGACGGCCGCACCGACCAGGTTGCCGGCAACGCCGTCCGCGTCACCGCGCCGACCGTGACGCTGGAGCCGAACGCCAACGAAGCCGTCCGGCTGGGCGGGACGTCGCAGGCGATCCTCTACGAAATGCACTGGAACGACCGCGGACAGCTCACCCGCCGGATCGATGCCGAAGGCAACGTCGACCTGCTGGAGTACTACCCGGAAGACGATCCGGATGGCGACGGCCTCCCGGTGGCCAACAGCACCGGCGTCCTGGTGCCGTCGTCGGACCCCACCGGCTACGTGCAGGCGTCCACCATCGACGCCGAGCGGTCGGACCGGCGTTCGACCTCGGTCCCTCCGGCGGCGCTGCGCGGCGCGCTGTATTATGATGCACTGGGCAACGTCACCCGGCTCCGGAACCCGCGCGGGGTGATCTTCGATATCGAACTCAACGCCCTCAACGAGCCGGTGGTCTTGACCCGCGGATCTGACGTGGCGGAGGCGGTCGCAAGCGGTCAGTTGATCACCGGCGAGCCGCCCCTGGCCTACCAGACGCGCTGGCTCTATGACTTCAACGGCCGGGTGACGACCGTGCAGGTCGAGAACCGGGATTCCACCACTCCCGGCGTCGGGGCGTTCGTCGACCGCACGTATGGCTACGACATCCTGGACAATCTCATCACCACCGACGTCGAGGTGGACGCGGCGACGACGGCCACGGTCACCATCGGCTACGACCCCAATGAACGGGTCCTGTGGGTCCAGAAGCCGGAAGGCAACAAGATCGCGGCGACCTATGACGAGCGCGACTTCCTGTTTACGCGGACCCGGGGCGCGGACGCGCCCGAAGCATCGACGGTGCGGTTCGACTACGACCTGAACGGCAACCTGCTGCGGGTCACCGATGCCGAAGATCACGACGGCGACGGCCAACCGGAAGCCACATCGTTTGCCTATGACGGCTTCGACCGTCTGATCCAGCGCAGCGATCCGCTCGGCAACCTGGCCCAGTTCGACTACGACGTGGCGTCGAACGTCGTTCGGCGGCAATCCTTCGGGCACCCGGCGGGTGACCCCGGGAAGGCGGCCGTGCTGCTGGCCGACGTCCGATTCGCCCACGACGAACTGTGCCGCACGGTCCGGGCGGACGCCAGCCTGTTCCTTGCCGCCGGCTTCGCTCCGGTGCGCCCGGTGGACCTCCACGACCAGGACGACGACGGGTTGGTAACCACGCGGTTCGAGTACGACGCCCAATCGCGCCACACCTTCCTGATCGAGGACGACCAGGAGACCCTCCAGGCGGTCTACGACGGAGCCGACCGCGTGATCGAGATCAGCGACGCCTTCGGAAACCGCCGGACGGTGCAATACGACCACAATTCCAACCCCGTCGCGGTGCACTCGATCGAGCTGGCCAGCGGAGGCATCGTGCCGCCGCAGGAGTTCGCCGGCTTCTACGTCTGGGACCAGTTCGACCGCCTGGTCCGGGTCAGCGCCGACCACACCACCCGTTACAGCTACGATTCGCGCGATAACCTGGTGGCCACCTCCGACGCCCAGGGCCCCAGCGCTGCCGACGACCTCGGGTTGCCGATCGGGATCATGAACCACCCGGGCAATACCCGGGCGTACTTCTACGACGGCCGCGACCTGCCGACCGCCGTGGTCGCCGACCTCCGCAGCGCGGGCCTGGGCGGCAACCCGCTGGACCTCAGCAACCCGTTCAACCGCGACGGGCAGGTCACGTTGGCTTTCTCATACGATCGCAATGCGCGGCGGACGGCGATGACCGACGACAACGGCCGCACCACGCAGTTCACCTACGACGCCCAGGACCGCCTCGTGGCCCGAATCAATGCCGACGGTACCCAGAGCAGCGTGACCTACGACCGCGACAGCAATCCGGTGCAGGTGGTCGACCCTGCGGGCAACCTGATCGTGTCTACTTTCGACGCCCTGAACCGCGTCGTGCAGCGCGACATCACTCCGGTGGCCGAGGTGCACGGCACCCGGACCGAGACCTACGCCTACGACGGCTTGTCACGGTTGACCGCAGCGACCGACGACAACGGACCCGGCGGCACCGTGCACGGCGTCACACGGGTCTATGATTCGTTGTCACGACTGTTGGAGGAGCAGCAGGACGGGCAGGTGTTTTCCACGGTATGGTCGGGCGACGGCAAGCGGCTGTCGGTGTCCTATCCCGGCGGCCGGACGCTGGTGTGCACCTATGACCTGATCGACCGGCTGGTGGCGGTCAGCGACGGGGGCGCGCCGATCGTCGGCTATTCCTGGATCGGTCCGGATGCCGCCCGCCCGCTGAAACGCACCCACGGCAACGGGACCTACCTGAGCCTCCTCAATGACGCCGAGAACACCGACATCGGCTACGATCCGTTCAAGCGCGTCGGCCACCTGCGGCACATCACCGGCGACACCCACTTGGTTGACCGCAGCTATGCGTACAACCGCGCCGACCTGCGCACCGAAGAATGCCGCCACGATGACCGCGGGCTGTCCGACCATACCACCTACGACTCGCTGTACCGCGTCATCCAGACGGACTACGACTCGGGGAAGGCCCCGGGGGGCGACCTGATCCAGCAGGTCTACCGCTACGACGGCGCCGGCAACCGCCGCGAAGTGGCCAGCGACACCCTTTCGGGCGGCATGAGCGTCGAAGCGTACGCCGTGAACGAGATGAATGAGTACACGCAGCAGGGCGCCACCGCCCGCGCGCACGACGACGACGGCAATCTCACCGGCGACGGTGCCTTCCGCTATGTGTTCGACTATGCCGACCGCCTGATCCGCGTGCACCGCGCCGCCGATGACGCCCTGGTGGCCGGCTATGAGTACGACGCCCTGGACCGCCGGGTGGCCAAGACAGTCTTCGATCCGGACAATCCGGGTCCGCCGGTCGGCGTCACGCGGTACCTGCACGACGGCTGGCGCGTGGTCGAAGAGCAGGACACGGCCGGGGTCACCCTGACCACCTACGTTTACGGCGTGGGGCTCGACGAGCCGGTGGAAATGCTCAAGACGCCGGCGGCACCCGGTGGCGCGGGGCAGTTCTACATGCACGCCAACGCCCGCGGGGATATCGTGGCCGTCACCGACGCCGCAGGGGCCGTGGTCGAGCGCTTCCGTTACACCGATTTCGGCCAGCCCGACGCCGAGAGCGGCGTGGGCGTGCCCTACCTGTTTCAAGCCCGGCGCCTGGACCCGGAGACCGGCCTGTACGACTTCCGGCACCGCACCTACGATCCGGGTACCGGACGCTTTATCCAGCGCGACCCGGTCTTCGACCCGGTGAACACCGGCAACGCCTACACCTTCGCCGGCAACAGCCCGGTCTCGCGCAACGACCCGCTCGGCCTGGAATCCTGGGGCGAATACTTCGGGCTGTGGAAGGACGGCCAGACCTGGACAGAGACTTTCGAGTACCACACCCAGGGCATCTCGGACATGGTCTGGACCCAGTTCTGGGGCCCGGGCGCGGAACTCTGGACCGGCATCATGAAAGGCGCCGGCGAGGTGGTCAGACTGGCCCGTGACGCAATTAACGCCCAGACGGGCACGCCGGTCCACGAACGCAGTGGGCCGCTGGATCGCTACGAATCATGGTGGGGTGTGCCCCGTGAGGAGTTTTACAGCGGCTCCGCCAAAGACGCGGTGCACCAGGTCGAGCAAGGCACCCATCCGAAACTGGCCGTTGCCTGGGTCACGGGCAAGGCGTTGGCCACCGGCCATCCGGTCACCGGCGCCGGTGCCGCCGTCGTCGGCGGCGGAGCGGCCGTCATGGACGGAACCTTCGACCTGGAGACGCTTGGGGGTGGCTTGCTGGCCGTCGCCCCGGCCATGGCCGAGGTGGGCGCTCCCAACGGCCCGCCGGCCCCGGCGGTGCGCACCAACCCCGGCCGGGCGCGCACGGCGCCGCAGGCAGTGGAGGTGGCCATGGCCGACGGCATCACCGGAAATCGCGGTACGATAAACTGTGGGCAGTGGGCCATCACCGGAATGAAGCGGGTGCTGTCCGATTCCTGGGCCGGCCTGCAGGATGGCATCGACGCCTTCGACGGCCACCTCGGTTTGACCGACCATTTTCAGATGTCCCGGGCGATCAAGCGGGTCACCGGCAAGAAGCCTGACGTGGGCATTCGCCTGGCCCCACGGGACGTCGCCGGATGGATCAGCGACATGCCCGGCGGCGAGGGCACGCCGTTCATCATCTTCATGGACCGCATCAACCAGCCCGGCCACTGGCTGCTCGGCGCCAAGACCGCCGACGGGTTCGCCATTGTCGACCTGCAGTCGCATCAGACGCACGGGCCCGGATATCTGTTCTCGGGGAGCAACTACTGGAGCATCTTTACATTGCCGGAAGCACCGCCGGTACCCCTGCGCGGCGGCGGAACCTCGCCCGCAGGGATGGGGCTGGCCGGCCTGGCTCACTGCCTGCAGCAAATCGGCGGCCTGCTGCGGCTCTTCGCCGACGAGGACGGGGACGCGGTTGACAATCCGGAGGACAACTGCCCCGGCGTGCCCAACACGCCTCAGGATGACGATGACGGCGACGGTGTGGGCAACGGCTGCGACAACTGTCCGCAGCATCCCAACTCCTTTCAGCGGGATGCCGACGGCGACGGCGTGGGTGACACCTGCGATCAGTGCCCCGGTACGCTGCCGGAGACCCCCGTTGACGAGTTCGGGTGTGCGGGCGAGCTGCCGCCCATCAACGACAATTTTCCCGGCGCCCTGCAGTTCGGCGAAGGCGAGCTGCCTTTTGACACCGGCGGCGCCACCACCGACGGCCCGGACGCAGGCGCAGGCTGTTCCTACCAGGGCGACTCCCAAATTCAGAAGGACATCTGGTACTGCATCACGCCGCCGCTTGACGGCATGCTGAGCGCCGCTACCTGCGGGAGCGATTTCGATGCCAAGATCGCGATCTACGAGGGCTGCGGCGCGCCCAACGGCAATCTCGCCGGTTGCAGTGCATTCAGTTGCCCGGGCGGGCAGGCGGGGTCCCGATTGAGCATCCCGGCGTTTGCCAACCAGTCCTACCTGCTGCGCCTCGGAGGCGTGGACGGTGCCGCGGGCACGGGAGTGCTCACGATCATGGTCGAGCCGTTCGACGTTTACGATGTCGCCTTGTTCTACCAGTGCAACGGTGAGGATGAGCTGCTCACCGAGTTCGACGGCGTTCCCGATGCCTGTAACGGCGTGGTCGGCGACGGCCAGCCGCAAGACTGCGGCACCAACGCCTTCACCGGATCTCGGGTGACCGTCGACGAGGACGTGATCGACCACGGCAACGGCAGTGCGACCGTCAGAATCACGGTGCTCAGCTCCGACGGCTCGGACCTGCTGCCTGGCGGCCAGACCTGCGGCGGCGGGCAACCGGTCCACGTGCTGGGTTGCGATTGCGGAAAGATCCTGACCCGCAACGCCTTCGACCCCAACCTGGACGAGGAGCCGTTCGAGATCCTCGCTGCCGACGCGGTCGTTTTGGGGAACGGCGGCGACGTCCTGCTGGAATTCGATCTGGCGTCCGAAGGCACGACGGCCACCGTCCTGAAAGATCGCTTCACGGTGGCAGGCGCCGACCAGGTCACGGTGACGGCCCTGCAGTTCAGGTACACGCTGCAGACCGGGCCGGCGCGCGGCCCCTGCTGTGTGTCGGGTGCGGACACTTTCGAGTGCCTGTCCAACACCACGGCCGTGGAATGTGCGGCGCAGTCGGGCACGTATGCCGGGGATTTTCTGTCCTGCCTCGACGTCGTTTGCGGGCCTCCGGCGAACGACCTGTGCTCGGCTGCCCAACCCATCGCAAGCGGCGTGACCCCGTTTAACTTCGAAGCGGCCACGCTGGATGCCTCGGTCGCGGTGCCGTGCGATCCAGCGCTGGTCAAAGACCTGTTCTACGTGCATGCCGCGGACTGCACCGGGATGCTGACCGTTGACACCTGCAGCGGCGCCGGCCCCGACACCCTCCTGGAACTGTACTCCGGCGATCAGTGCCCGACCCCCGGCGGTTCAACCCCGCTGGCCTGCGTAAACGACTCGGGGTGCGGTCCTGGCGGGGTTGCGTCCAGTTGGACGGCGCCCGTCACCGCGGGGCAGACCGTGCTCATCCGCCTGGGTGCGGCCGATCCTGCGGCGACCACTGGGGAATTGAGCACCACCTGCCTGCCCGCGGCCGGCGGCGGCGGTGCGTGCTGCATCAGCGCCGGCAACTGCGTCGAATCAGATGACGAATCAGAATGCACCGGGTTTGGAGGTGCCTATCAGGGCAACGGGACGGCCTGCGGCTTCTTTGCTCCGTTCCAGGCCCTCAGCACCGCCGTGCGCGTGAACACCTGCAACTCCGACTTCGATACCCTGCTGCGGATCGTCGACGGCTGTGGTGGGGTGGTGCTCGGGCAGAACGACAACTGCTCCACAGGTTCGCCCGGCGCCGATCCCAACGCGCCGTGCTTCGATGCCCCGGGTGTGGGGCAATCGTGCACCTGCGTGCCGACCCAGCCGGGGCAGACGTACTACGTTCAGGTGCTGGACAGCTCGGGTGGTGCCCCCCCGCCGGGCAGTTCGACCTCGGTGGGGCTGACCCACACGACCCGTTGCGGCGGATGAGGCGATTCGGCCCAGCGACCGCCGCGCCGGCGGAGCGGTTGGGTTCGGAGGAAAGCAGTGATGGCTGATCAACGGAATACCCGGCCGCTGCCTGCGGCACCCGGAGGACGAGCGTTGGCCCTGAGAACCCATATCATTATGTACTTGCAGGTCCTGTGGGCCATGCCGGCCTGGGCGGCCGGTACCGTGACCCTCCATCTCGATTCCGCCCGGAACGGCACGACCGTGGCCCCCGGTGCGCCCATTCAATGGACCATCACAGCAGCACTGAGCACGGGTGACAATTTCGGCTTGGCGCTGATCGCGGTCGACCTCCGGCAGAGCGAAGCCAATCCCCAGCATTTTGACCTGCCTCCGGCCGGCGGCGTGCCGGCCGGGATGGAGGGGTTTGTCCGGCCGGCCGGGATCAGCAACCCGGGGCCGGGCGGCGCGGGCTCGGCCTGGGGCGGGACGCCGGTCGGCAAGCCCGGTGCGACCGACCTCGCCCAGATCGGCGGCGCTCAGAACACATTCGGTGTTCCCTTTGCAACCGGGGCGGGGCTCGATGTCGACGTCGACGGCGGCATCGGGCAAGGGCCCGGCGGACAGATCATCGCGTCCGGATTCTTCAACGCTCCGCCGACCCCCGGCACCTACACGATTTTCCTGGATGCGGGGCTGGCGAACACGCTCGACCACATCCACGCCCCGCCCATGCACTCGCCGGTCGGTGCAGCGGTGGTGACTTTCGGCCAGGCCGATCTGACCTTCACGGTCACGGGGTGCGCCGCGGATCTCAACCGCGACGGCATGATCAACCCCGCCGATCTGGCCCAACTCCTCGGAAGCTGGGGTGCCTGCCCCGGCTGTCCGTCGGATCTGAACGGCGACGGCGTGATCAACGCCGTCGACCTGGCCCAGCTCCTCGGAAGCTGGGGGCCGTGCCGATAACACCACCCCTGCTGGCGTACACCTCCCCGGCGCGAAGATAGCACGGCCCCTCCTGGCGTAGACATCCCGGCGCGAACCGGCCATACTAGGCCCCGAATATTCCTGCGGCGGAGCATCCGCCGGGGTCGGCGTCGAGCTATCCATGGAGTGGCCATGAGCATTCTGGTCGATCGCGACACCAAGGTGATTTGTCAGGGCATCACGGGCGCAGCGGGCGCGTTTCATACCGCCCAATGCCTGGCGTACGGCACCCGCATGGTTGGGGGCGTGACCCCGGGCAAAGGCGGGCAGAAGTCCGAGCACGGGCTGCCCATTTTCGACACCGTGGTGGAGGCCGTGGAAGCCACCGATGCCGATGCCACGATGATCTTCGTGCCGGCTCCGTTTGCCGCCGATGCCGCCATGGAGGCAGCGGCGGCCGGGATTCGGCTGGTGGTGCTGATTACCGAGGGCGTGCCCACCCTGGACATGGTCCGGGCCCGCAAGTTCCTCGAGGATCGCGGGGTGTTTCTGGTGGGCCCCAACTGTCCGGGCGTGATCACCCCCGGGCAGTGCAAGATCGGCATCATGCCCGGCTATATCCACAAACCGGCCGACGGAGACGGCAAGTCGGTAGGCATCATCTCGCGCAGCGGCACGCTGACCTACGAAGCGGTCTGGCAATGCACCAGCCGCGGGATCGCCCAGTCGACCTGCGTCGGGATCGGCGGCGATCCGGTCAAAGGTCTGAACTTCATCGAACTGATCGAGATGTTCGTTGAGGATCCCGACACCGATGCCATCATCATGATCGGCGAGATCGGCGGGACCGACGAAGAGCAGGCCGCCGACTTCATTAAGAACCATGTCTTCAAGCCGGTGGTGGCCTTCATCGCCGGCCAAACGGCGCCACCCGGCAAGCGCATGGGGCACGCCGGGGCGATCATCAGCGGCGGCTCCGGCGACGCCCAGTCGAAGATCGCCGCCCTCAAGGAAGCCGGTATCGCGGTTGCCGAGTCACCGGCCACCATCGGTGACACGTTGCTCAAGCGGCTGTAAGCGCCCGGTGGCTTGCCCCGTCTCTTGGCATTCTTCGGCCCGCCAGTTGCGCGCACCCAGCCCGCTGCAAAGTTGGATGCAGCGGCCCCCGGGTCGCCGCTCGCCGCTCCGCCTCGTCCCCGGCCTCGCGGAAGCTCCTGCGGGTGGGCCGGCGTTTCTGAGTCCATCCTGCCTGGGCGTCCTGGAACCGCGCAGAATTTCGCGCGTGAGCCGGACCGAGTGACCTCCGCCCTGTGAGTGGAACCTGAATGTGCACTGAGCCGACGGGGTGCCTGCCCGATGTGTGGTCGGGATTGGGTGATCCGGGGGGGTTCAGTGGGAAACGGTGGGCCCGCCATCCGCTCGGGTGGCGGTGCCTCCCGCAGAAGGAGGATCACGCGATGGACCATTGGAGTGGGCTGGGAATCCGTGGCGGGGCAATGCTGGCAGTGCTGCTGGGGGCAGGATTGGGAGGCGCGCCGACGGCCGAAGCAGGGTGTTACTGTTACTACACATGCCTGGACGGGCGTTCCGGTGCCGGTTGTGTGGCGGATGGGGTGGCGTGCGGCACCATGGCGAGCGGCCACTGCGGTGCGGGACAAGTCTCGACCCAGGACTGCGGCACGCCGTGGGACACGTCAGCCACCGGACTGATCTGCGAGACCAGTTGTGGCGACGGCGAACAGTTGGTGTCCATCACCGACAGCGGCGTGGATTGTGCCGCCGACGCGGTGCGTTACTGCGGCCCGAGTCAGGCCCTGGAGGTTCGGGCCCTGCAGGACGCCCCCAATCTGAACTGCAAGGCGGATCTGTCGGGTGACCAGGTGGTTAATCCCAGCGACCTGGCCGCGCTGCTGGGCGCCTGGGGGGTGTGCACGCCGGAGTGCTTCGGCGACATCGACTGCGAGGATGGCAATCCATGCTCGCTGGATCTGTGTCTGGGCGGAAGCTGCTTCCAGGCCGACCTGGTCTCCTGCTGCGGCAACGGCGTCGTCGATCCGGGCGAAGAATGCGATCCCCCGGACGGGATCACCTGCGGCGAGGATTGCCAAGTCCTTCAGGGCGGCAGCAACTGCTGCATCAGCAACGGGACGCCGGGCTGTGATAACCCGGATTGCGAAGCGCAGGTGTGCGCGATGGATCCCTTCTGCTGCGACACCTCCTGGGATGCAATCTGTGCCGGTAACGCCGCCACGTTGTGTCCGACGCTGTGCTCCGGCGAGATCCTGCTGGTGATCGACATCAACGAGCCGGGGGCGTGCTGCCTGGATGGCGACTGTATCAACGAGTTCTCGATTATTCAGTGCACGCAGTTCGGTGGGTCGTTCTCCGCAGGTGAGGGCTGCCATGATGGGCTCTGTGCGGTGGCCGCGAACAAGTGCAAGGTGAGTCAAACCGGTGCCTTCGCGGCCGTCGGCGGTTGCCCGGCGGCCACCTGTGCCGGACTGCCGGGCGCAGGCACGGTGTGGTGCGGCGGCGATTGCCCTCCGGAGGTCTGTCCGGCCGCCGGCCTCGCAGGCACAATCAGCGCGCCTTGCCCCGGCGGCGGTAGCTGCGACGCGGCGGGTACCAGCAACGGCTGTACGACCTGTCCGTAGCCACCGGTGATTAGTACCCGTTCAGGC
>CAZUGO010000037.1:0-1790 GCA_964619935.1 uncultured Planctomycetales bacterium
CATCGACGGTCTGGCGCAAGTCTGCAAACAGGAGCTGCAGCGCGATCCGTTTTGCGGCTGGGTCTTTGTGTTCCGCAATCGCCGGAGTACGGGCGTGAAGGTCCTGGTGTATGACGGCCAGGGCTTTTGGCTGGCGCAAAAGCGCTTGTCCAAGGGACGTTTTCGGTGGTGGCCGACGCATCGTACCGCGGCGTCGACTACGCTGCAGGCCCATCAGTTGCAGGTCCTGCTGTCGGCAGGCAACCCGGAGACGGCGCAGGGGGCGCCGGCCTGGCGGCGCCTGGCGGTCGGGGACTGACGAAGATTTTTTTATGTTTGAGGCTTGCGTTCTGTTTTGGGGCGTGCTACGGTGCCGCCCATGGACGTGCTGCGATACCGCGGTCGGGGGGTCACGGCAGAAGACGTGGTCTTCGTCCGGCAACTGATTGCCAAGCATCCCACGGCGACGCGGCGGGCGTTGTCATTCAAGCTGTGCGAAGCCTGGAACTGGGTCCAGCCCAACGGCGTTCCGCGGGACATGGTCTGCCGGGGGCTGCTGCTGGCCCTGCATCGTGCGGGTCACATCGAGCTGCCGCCGTCGCGCTGGCCGGGGTGTAATCCGGCCCGGTATCGTCGCCAGCCGCAACCCTGCCCGTTGCTGCGCTGGCCGACGGTCGCCGGTCCACTCGCAGAGATCGGCCCGCTGGAGATCTGTGAGGTTCGTCGCAGCAGCCGGGAGTCGCTGTTCGACCGCCTGGTGGAGACCCATCACTACCTCGGCTACACCCGCCCGGTCGGCGAACACCTCAAGTATCTGATCTCGGCACAGGGCATCCCGCTGGCCTGCCTGGCGTGGTCCTCGGCGCCGCGGCACCTCGGCCCGCGTGATCGCTTCATCGGCTGGTCACCCCAGACCCGGCGCCGCAATGTCCGTCTAATTGCCTACAATCTGCGCTTCCTGATCCTGCCCTGGGTGCAGGTCCGCCATCTGGCTTCCCACCTGCTGGCACGCCTGGCCCGGCAATTGTCCGCCGATTGGCAGCAGCGCTATCACCATCCCCTCTACTTCCTGGAGACCTTCATCGATCCGCAGCGCTTCCGGGGGAGTTGCTACCGCGCCGCCAACTGGATCCCGTTGGGCCACACCACCGGTCGCGGCAAAGAGGACCTCACCCACCAGCCCAACCGCCCGATCAAGGAGGTCCTGGGCTATCCCCTGACGCCGCGCTTTCGCGAACGGCTGTGCCACGTACAATGAAGACTGCCGCCCCCAAACGGATTGATCTGAACGTGGATGAACTGCAGGACATTGTGCAGCGCGCCAAGACGGCGCTCGGCGAGGATGATGCTGAAAAGCTGCAGGCTCTGGTCGAGTCTTACGCTTACATCACGCAGTTGCTGGAGGACAAGAACACGTCTCTGAACCGGCTGCGCAAGCTGTTGTTCGGGGCCTCCACCGAGAAGACCCGCCAGGTGCTGAAACCGGTTGCGGAGGTCGAGGGCCAGGAACCGGCAAGCGGCCGGGACGCCGCTGCTGAAGCACCCACCCGCCGCCCGCGCCGCGGCCACGGGCGCAACGGCGCTGACGACTATCCCGGAGCGGAGCGGATCCAGGTACCGCATCCGTCGCTCAAACCGCGGCAACGTTGCCCGGAGTGCCACAAGGGCAAGCTCTACGAATTGCGTCCGCCCGGGGTGCTGGTGCGTCTGGTCGGCCAGGCGCCGGTCCAGGCCACGGTCTACGAGCTCCAGAAGCTGCGCTGCAACCTGTGCGGCACGGTGTTCAGCGCCGAGCCGCCGCCGGGCGTGGG
>CAZUGO010000038.1:0-6638 GCA_964619935.1 uncultured Planctomycetales bacterium
GCTAGGCCGGCGGTTGCTGCTGCGCGCTGCGCAACGCCGCTCCTCCCAACGCAGCTGGATGAAGCCCCTCCCCAGCGACTATCCTCGATAACTCTAACAGAGCAATTGTCGTGCCGAACAGGATTGGGACACAAACCCTAAACTAATTGCCCACGGGCCCTGCATGCGAACACTTGCCAGATTTGACCGCTGGCCAGATCCTATGGATCTCATGCCTCGCATCGCCCGCGTGGTCGGCCGAATAAAGCGGCCGCACGGTAATTGTGGTTTGTGTCCCCCGAACTCGAATCAGGACACTTTGCGCGATCGTTTCCGCTTGGTGACTTGACCGTTGAGGCGGCTCTTGAGGAACTGACCGGTATAGGAGTCGGCGGTTTCGGCGACCTCCTCCGGCGTGCCGGCGACCATGACTTGCCCGCCGCGGTCGCCGCCTTCGGGGCCGAGGTCGATGACCCAGTCGGCGATCTTGATGACGTCGAGGTTGTGCTCGATGACCACCACGGTGTTGCCCTGGTCGACCAGGCGGTTGAGCACGTTGAGCAGGTTGTGGATGTCGGCGAAGTGCAGACCGGTGGTCGGCTCGTCCAGGATGTACAGGGTGTGTTCCGACGGCGCCTTACCCAGCTCGGCGGCCAGCTTGACGCGCTGGGCTTCGCCGCCGGACAGCGTGGTCGAGGCCTGCCCCAGGGTGATGTAGCCCATGCCGACGTCGGTCAGCGATTGCAGCAGGTGCTTGATCTTGGCGAAACTTTCGAAGAACCGCCGGGCCTCGTCGACCCGCATGTCCAGCACCTCGGCGATGTGCTTGCCGCGGTAGCGCACCTCCAGCGTCTCTTGGTTGTAGCGGGTCTGCTTGCAGGCATCGCAGGTCACGTAGATGTCGGGCAGGAAGTGCATCTCGATGCGCTTGGTGCCCTGGCCCTGGCATTCCTCGCAACGGCCCCCCTTGACGTTGAAGCTGAAGCGGCTGGGCTTGTAGCCCCGGATCTTGGCTTCCCGGGTCTTGGCGTACAGTTGGCGGATGAGATCGAACACGCCCACGTAGGTCGCCGGATTGCTTCGCGGCGAGCGGCCGATGGGCGATTGATCGATCTCGATGACTTTGTCGACGTGTTGCCCGCCAACCAGCCGCTCGAAGGCGCCCGGCCGCTCGCGGGCCGCATACAGCCGCCGCCGCAGGGCCCGCACCAGGATGCGGTTGACCAGGGTGCTCTTGCCGCTGCCCGACACCCCGGTGACGCACACGAACACACCCAGCGGCACGCGCACATTAATGCCCTTGAGGTTGTACTCGCTGGCCCCGCGAATCTCCAGGGCCCGGGTGGGATCGAACGGGCGGCGCCGCTCGGGGATCGGAATCTCCCGCCGGCGCGACAGGTACTGCCCGGTAATCGAATTCTTGTCCTGGAGGATGTCCGACAACGGGCCCGCGGCGATGACTTGACCGCCGTGCTCGCCGGCGCCGGGCCCCATGTCGATCACATGATCGGCGGCCGCGATGGTCTCCTCATCGTGCTCCACCACGATCACGCTGTTGCCCATGTCCCGCAGCCGCCGCAGCGTGCCCACCAGTCGGGCGCTGTCGCGGGCGTGTAATCCGATGGTGGGTTCGTCCAGGATGTAGCACACCCCGACCATGCCCGTGCCGACCTGGGTGGCCAGCCGGATGCGCTGGGCCTCGCCGCCCGACAACGTGGCGCTGCCGCGGTCCAGGGTCAGGTAGCCGATCCCGACCTCGACCATGAATTGCAGGCGGGCCTCGATCGCCGACATCAGCGGCGCGGCGATCTGGCCGGCCTCCCCGTCAAACTTCAGGCTGCGAACCCACGCCAACGCGGCGGCCACCGCCATGCGCACCACTTGATGGATGCCGCAATCCTGGATGACCACCGCCTGGGCCTCCGGCCGCAGGCGGGCCCCGGCGCACTGCTGGCAGGGCGCCTCGCTGAGGTAGCCGTGCAGCTTGTGCTTGACCGTTTCGCTGTCGCTGCTCTCCCAGCGCCGCCGCAGGTTGGGAATGACCCCTTCGAAGCTGGCCTGGAATTCGCGTTCGTCGCGCGAGGTGGTGCCGTGCATCAGAATGGCCCTGGCGGCCGGCTCCAGATTGCGGTAGGGCGCATCGATCGGCACACCGAACTGCTCGCAGAATTGCTTGATGGTCCGATGATAAACCGAGTTCAGTTTCTTGGTACCCTGGCTCCAGGCATCGATGGCCCCCTGGCCCAGCGACCGGTTGGGATCGGCGACCAGCAGTTCCTCGTCGAACTCCAGCACGGTCCCCAGGCCGTCGCAGTCCGGGCAGGCCCCGAACGGCGAATTGAAACTGAACAGTCGCGGGGTCAGTTCCGGCACCCGAATCTGCGGATGCTGGGGGCAGACCCGCTGCGTGCTGAACAACCGCTCGCCGCCGTCGCTCGCGATGACCGCCCGCACCACACCGTCGCCCAGCCTGAGGGCCAGCTCGATGCTGTCGGCCAGCCGCCCGCGGGATCCGGGCCCGACGGTCAGGCGGTCGACCACCGCTTCGATGGTGTGCTCCTTGCGGGCCGACACTTCCGGAGCGTCGTCCAACCGGCAAATCTCACCGTCCAGGCGGATCCGGACCAGCCCCTCGCGGCGGACGCGCTCCAGCACCGCCGCATGATTGCCGCGGCGGTTCAGCACCATCGGGGCCAGGATCGTCAACGGCCCGGGAACGCCCAGCAGGGTCTGGACGATGTGCGAGGTCGTGCAGCAGTCCATCGGCTGCCCGCACTCCCAGCAGTGCGGCACGCCGACCCGGGCGAACAACGCCCGCAGGTAGTCGTAGATCTCGGTGGTGGTCGCCACCGTGGACCGCGGGTTGGCGATCCCGCTGCGCTGCTCGATGGCCACCGTCGGCGGCAGGCCCTCGATGTGATCGACGTCGGGCTTCTGCAATTGCTCGAGGAACTGGCGGGCGTGATTGGACAGCGACTCCACAAAGCGGCGCTGGCCTTCGGCGTACAGCGTGTCGAACGCCAGGCTGCTCTTGCCCGACCCCGACAGCCCGGTGATCACGGTCAAGGCATCCCGCGGGATCGTCAGGGTGATGTCTTTGAGGTTGTGCTGCCGGGCACCGCGAACGATGATGGTCTTGCGCGCGTCACTCACCGCAAAATCGCCTCAGGGGTTCCGCGGGCCGGAACGCACCCGCAGGTCGTCCGGCCGGGCGAAGTCGAAACTTTCAGCGTAGCGGATCGGATGTTCCAACTCAATCGCGGTTCACGTCCACGCCCTGCCGGCCCCACGAACCGCAGCATTGGCCGTCGGCAGGTTCTTGTCCCTGGCGTACACCAAGCGACCAAACCTCATCCGTTCCGGCGTGGGCCGGCCCGAAACCAAACAGCGGCCTGCTCGCGGCGGGCGGCCCCGCCTAAGTCCTTGATCAGCTTGATGATAATCGGCCTGCTGCTGCCCGTCGGCCGCGTGGTGGCGTGCTCGAACTGCCTACTACCAGCAGCAGCGCCGTCACGACCCTAACCCGATCGGCTGTACTGGGCTTGTTCATGCCTGACCCATGATGCTTGCTCGACGAGGCACAACCAACCTGGATACCGGCCTAATTTAAAATTTCCGAAGTACGACTCCTGTATCAACACTACGCTCGTGCTCTGTCGGAGTTGCTGAGATCGCCAGGAAATTGGTCGAGAACCACGCATCGACCCGTCGGGCGCGAACGCACGGGGTGAGTTGTTTCGCCCGTGCTTTTCCGCCCTTTGCGCACCCCCAGAGCTTCGACGACGCCACCGCGGCCTGATTACGGATGTCCGGCGCTTGCTCCGCGGCCCGCTCCGGCGGCACGGACTGAGGGCCCAGCCGCTGGCCTGCAAGCTCCTTGACATTGGCCCGGGTGATCTCAGCGATTCGCGGCGGGTCTTCTTTTTCTTCCTCCTGGCATGCTTGCTCATGCGAGCAGGATACCGGACGGGAACAGCGGGACCCGGCGGGCCGCTTTCCAGCGCGACCCGGTCCGGCGCCGCCCGCCGGGCCGATTGTTTTGCCCTGGCTCCCCAAACGCATTAGAATCCTGCGGGTCGGCGGGCGGATGTCCGGCCGCCGAGCCGCCGTAGCTCCCCAAGGAAGCGCCTCATGACCCAGCCGCCTGCACCCGAGCCGTTGTCGCCGGACCAGCGCTATCACTTTTGGATCCGCCGGCTGCACTCTCTGGCCGGGGTGATCCCGCTGGGCGTTTTCCTGACCCTGCATCTCCTGACCAACGCCTCGATCCTCGGCGGCGAGCAGACGTTCGACCGCAACGTCGCCCGCATCCATGCCCTGGGCGGGCTGCTGTATCCGGTGGAGATCTTCGGCATTCTGCTGCCGCTGGCCTTCCACGCCATCCTGGGCATCAAGATCGCCACGACCATGAAGCGCAACGATCGGGTGTATCACTACACCGCCAACTGGCGCTATGTCTGGCAGCGGATCAGCGGGGTCATCGCGGCGTTGTTCATCCTGTACCACCTGTATCATATGCACTGGCTGGGCAAGCCGCTGGCGTTCATGGGCGGCGCCCAGTTCGACCCCATCCACCCCACCGTAACGGCGGCGGCGGCCATCCAATCCAACGTGCTGATCCCCATCGTCTATGCCATCGGCGTGCTGGCCATCGTGTACCATTTCGCCAACGGCATGTGGACGTTTCTGATTACCTGGGGCGTTACCGTCGGGCAGCGGGCCCAGCGGGTTTCCGGCCGCATCTGCGCCGTGCTGGGCGTCGCGCTGGCCGCGGTCGGTCTGTCGGCCGTCGTCGGCTTCACCACCTTTCGCGATAACGGCGCCGCCGACCCCGGAGGCGCTCCGCCGCACCAAGCCCGATCCGAACCCGGCGGCATCGTCGAACAAGGATAGGACCTCCCCGAGAGCAAGGGACCATGGCAACACAAAAGGTAATCGTGGTCGGTGGCGGGCTGGCCGGACTGGCGGCGGCCATGAGATTCGGCGAGCTGGGCATTCCGGTCGATCTGATCAGCATGGTACCGGTCAAACGGTCGCACAGCGTCTGTGCCCAGGGCGGCATCAACTCGGTGAACGACCTTACCCGCCAGCAGGGCGACAGCGAATGGCTGCACTTTGACGACACCGTCTACGGCGGCGATTTCCTGCAGAATCAACCGCCGGTCAAGGAAATGTGTGACTGGGGCCCGAAGGTCATCGACCTGCTCGATCGTCTGGGTGTGCCGTTCAATCGCACCCCCGAAGGGTTTCGCGACCAGCGCCGCTTCGGCGGCACGATGTATCAGCGGACCGCGTTCGCCGGCGCCACCACCGGGCAACAACTGCTGTACGCCCTCGACGAACAAGTCCGCCGCTGGGAAGTCGCCGGCATCATCACGAAGTACGAATTCTGGGAGTTTCTGGGCCTGATTGTCGACGACGGCGGCGCCTGCCGCGGCGTGGTCGCCCAGGACATGTTCAGCATGGAGATCCGGGCCATGCCGGCCGCCGCCGTGGTCCTGGCCACCGGCGGGTGCGGGCTGATCTACGGCAAGAGCACCATGTCGATGATCTGCACCGGCGGCGCCAACGCCCGGGCCTACAAAGCCGGGGCCCATTACGCCAACGGCGAGTTCATCCAGGTGCACCCCACGGCCGTCCCCGGAACCGACAAGCTGCGGCTGATGAGCGAGTCGGCCCGCGGCGAAGGCGGGCGGGTGTGGGTGCCGCGGACCGCCCAGGATTCGCGCGACCCGACCCGCATCCCCGAATCGGAACGCTACTACTTCCTCGAGGAGCGCTACCCCAAGTACGGCAACCTGGTGCCGCGTGACATCGCCACCCGGGAGATTTTCGACATCTGTGTGAACCAGAAACTCAGCGCCGAGCGGAGCCGCTTCTGTGTGTACCTCGATCTTACCGAGGAGGTCCGCCGCCGCCAGGACCCGCGGGCGGCCGAACGGGCCGTCCTGGCCAAGAAACTCGGCGGCATCCTGGATATCTACCGCAAGTTCGTCGGTGTCGACGCCCTGGACGCCCCCATGAAGATTTTCCCGGCCGTGCACTACTCCATGGGCGGATTGTGGGTCAACTACGCCCGCCACGCCGCCACCGGCGGGCTGGTGCTCGACTCGCCGCTCAACCAGCAGAGCAACATCGCCAACCTCTACGTCGTGGGCGAAGCCGACTACCAATACCACGGGGCCAACCGGCTGGGCGCCAATGCGCTGGTCTCGTGCACGTTCGACGGGATGAAGGGGGGCCCTCGCATGATCGCCTATGCGGGCGGTCTGGACCGCATGGCGGGCGACGCGCCGTCCTCGATCTTCGACGCGGCCGCGGACCGCGAGCGGGAGCGGCTCGCCGGGATCCTGACGATGACGGGGAGCGAGAACCCGTACGACCTGCACCGCGAGCTGGGGGACTGGATGACCCGCTACTGCACCGTGGTGCGGAAGGAAGACAAGCTCCTGGCCACCGAGGCGAAGATCGTGGAGCTGCAGGAGCGCTGGGCGAACGTTCGCCTGCCGGACACCGGCGGCTGGCTCAATCAGCCGGTCGTGTACACCCGCCAGCTGCAGGACATGCTGGAGCTGGCGCGGGTCATCGTGCGCGGCGCCATCGAGCGCAAGGAGAGCCGCGGTGTGCACCTGCGCCCGGACTACCCCGAGCGGGACGAC
>CAZUGO010000039.1:0-46933 GCA_964619935.1 uncultured Planctomycetales bacterium
CCCCATCCGACACCGCTGCTTCAACCGGGTAGGTCTGCACTACAGCCCCTTCGCCGCCAACACCGCCCTTCCAGCCACCGCAGACGCAGATTCCGCCGCCAAAATTCCACAAAATCGCCGAAGTCTGCGAAAGTCGGGCTAAGCGCCGCGCGCCGCGCTCTGTGCCATCAGCACGATAAAATGCGCGACCCGTGAGAGGCGCAAACACCGCTAAAGCGCTACCTCATCCCCATATTGCGGCATCGCAGCGTCGAGCCCAAAACGGGCTTTGAGCTGGTCCCGAAGCGCCGTCCGCGGACCATCCTCGCCGTGCGTCAGAAACATTCTCGGCTTGCTTTGTTGAAACGGTACGGCCCAGTTTAGCAGCCCCGACTGATCTGCGTGCGCTGAAAATCCGCCCAGGGTGTGGACCTTTGCCCGCACAGGCACCTCCTCGCGGAAGATATTCACGCTCCTGGCGCCGTCGACCAGCCTCCGGCCCAGCGTTCCCCGTCCTTGATAGCCGGCGATGACCACGTGGGTCTCGGGCTTGCTCACGTCGTGATAGAGGTGGTGCAAGATGCGCCCGCCGGTGCACATGCCGCTGGCCGAGATGATGATCATGGAGCCCTTGGCCTTGTTGAGCTGCTTCGACTCCTCGACGGAGCGGGTGTAGGTCAGACCGGGGAAGCTCAGCGGCGCCATGTGCTGTGCAAGCAGTTGTCTTGCCCGTTCGTCGTAGACCTCTTTGTGGCTGGCGTACAAGTCGGAGACCGACGTCGCCATTGGGCTGTCGACGTAGACCCGCACGCTCTGGAGCTTCCCCGCGCGGACGAATTCGCCGATGTGGAAGACCAGATCCTGCGCGCGTCCGACGGCGAACGCCGGGATGAGCACTTTGCCGCCCGACCCCTGCGCGTCCCGCAGGATGGCCAACAACTCATCGCGCGTCTGGTCCAGCGGTTTGTGGTCTCGGTCGCCGTAGGTGGACTCAAGGAGCACGACATCCGCGGGCGTGGGTGTCATGGGATCGCGCAGGATGGGTGAGCCGGATACGCCCACATCTCCTGAGAACACGATGGCCAATGTTCGTGCTCCGTCGTTCACGACCGCCTGCACGCTGGCCGCGCCAAGTATGTGTCCCGCGTCGACGAACTTGATGCTGATGCCATCGGCGATGGTCTTCATCTGGTCGTTGCCCATCGTGGTCAGTTGCCGCAGCGCCTGCTCCGCCTGGGGCAAGTCGTAGAGGGGTTCCTGGCAGGGCTCATCGCCGCGCCGGAGCCGGCGGTTGAATCGCGCGCAATCTTCCACTTGAAGCGAGGCGGAGTCGCGGAGGATGATACCGGTGACATCGGCCGTTGCGTCCGTGCAGTGGATTCGCCCCTGGTACCCGTTCTTGGGCAGCAGCGGCAGCCGGCCGCAGTGGTCGAGGTGCGCGTGCGTGAGCACGACCGCGTCGAGCTTGGCGACGTCGATCGGCGGCATGCGCCGGTTGTGCTCTTCGGCTTCCTTCTCGCCTTGGTGCATGCCCATGTCGAGCATGACGCGGGCGCGATCGGTTGTGAGCACGTAGCACGAGCCGGTAACTTCACCCGCCGCGCCGAAAAAGCTGAGCGTGATCATGTGGGAGCCTCACCCCGGTTGAGGAGCCGACAACCGCATTCACTCTTGTTGTTACAAGTGCAATTATCGCCCGGCATTTTCCAGATAGCCTTGCCCACGGTCAAACCGGGTTGCCCATCACCTAGCCATCCGACTCAGATGCTGGCCGGTGCCGGCTCACGGTCGGCGGCACTCTGCTCAGCAGCTCATCCACATTATAAGCCGGCGGACGCGGCCCGCCCGTGAGATTCCGTTCCAGGCCTCAATTGGGCCCCCTGTGCGGTTTTGTGAGTGCTTATGTAGCGTCAGGCGGTTTTTGGAAGATGGCAGTGTCGATTCGTCGGAGCTGGGCGGGGGCCGTGGATTCCATTACCTTTATATTATGAGGGGGGGCGGGACCTGCCCATGACACCTGATGATCAGATCTGAACCCGGCGGCGCATCCACCCGGCGGCCAGCAGCGTCAACGACAGGACCGGGAGCAGGGCCCCCGGATCCAGGGTACACGGGTTGGCCGTCTCGGGGTCGTTTTGCGCCGGCGGCTCGGCGGCCGGCACAAGGCGATGGGTCAGGGGTGCGGAAGCGCTGGGGCGGAAGGCGCTGGTCCCTTCGTAACGGGCGATCAGGGTGGCATCTCCGACTTCCGTGATGATCAGCAAGCAGGTCCCCTCGGCGACGGTGGCGCTGCATGAGTTGTCGCCTGCGCTGACGGTCACCAGGCCTTGCGGCTCGGCGCCATCGGCAGTGACCGCGAAGGCGATCAGGATTGCATCCCCAACGGCCGTTGGTTCGGGCGTATGCGCGGTGATCGCGGTGACCGTTGCAAAACGGACCGTGTGTAATTGGGGTTCGGAGACGCCGGTGAGTTCACCGGTAGGGTCCTCATAACTGGCGGTGATCAGCTTTGGGCCGCCGCCGGCAAACGTCAGCGTGCAGCCGCCCTCGGCCGTCGTGCCGCTGCAGCTCACCTGCCCGTCGGAAACGGTCACCGTGCCGTCGAGCAGGTCGGGGGTCACCACGTACTCGACGAGGACCGCGGTCTCGCTGTCGGACGGGTCGGGCTGGTAACTGATGATCTCAACAGTGACCGCAGGCGGGAGCACGGTGTGCACCAGCGGGTCGGAGGCGGCCCGCCCGTAGTTGCGGTCACCGCCGTACGCCGCGACCAGCAGCAGCTCGCCGGCGACCGATGGGGTCAGCGCGCACCGGCCGGTCGCCACGTTCGCCGAGCAACTGTCGGATCCGGCGGTTACCGTGACCGTGCCGGTGGCAGCGCCGATGGGCACGTCCACCGTGAACGCGATTTCGATCGGCTCGCCCCAGGCCGTCGCCTCCGACGGGGAGTCCACAATGGAAACCATCGCGGCAATGGTGTACCGCTGGGCGAAGATCTCGAAGTCATTGTCGCGCTGCAACCCGCGATCGTCATCGCCACGCCAGACGACGAGGTACTCGTTCGCGGTGCCGCTCATCGCCGCGGCTGGCTGGTCGGCATCGAAAGCGGCATCGCTGTCCGGTCCGAGCCGACTGAGCCGGAAATCGTTGAACCCGATCTCCTGACCGGCCGCATCGAGACGTTGTCCGAAGATCTCTCGTTCGTTGTCAATTAACGGCTCGGTGTCGTCGTCACCCCGCCAGACCACCAGGTACTCGTTGCTGGCGGCACTGTGGACCACGCGGGGCGATCGGGCATCCAGGTTGCCGTCCCCGTTGGGGCCCATGTCACTGATGCGGACTGGGGCTGAACCCAGCGGTTGGCCGGCGGCCGACAGCCGCCGGCCGTACACTTCGTCCTCCCAGCCGTTGACCGTGGTATCCTGCACTCCGAAGACAACGAAGTATTCGTCGGTAACGGAATTGTAGGTGATCGAAGGGTCGATCGCGGGTACCGCGGTCCCCGCTCCGGTGTCGAATGAAAGCACCAACCGGTCGTTCGCGTCCACCGGCCGGCCGGTGGCGGCTTGCAGTCGCCGGCCGTGGATTCGCGAGACCCCGTCCGGTTCCAGCGGCAGCGGTGCGTCGCCGTCCCACAGCACCAGGTACTCGTTGGCCGTGGGGTTGTAGGCGACCGCCGGGTGGCGGGCCTGGCCGCTGGGATCGTCGCCCGCGGCGGTCTCGCTGATGCAAAAGTCGTTGGTTCCGATCTCGACCCCAGTGCCGCCGACAATGCGCTGGCCGAAGATTTCGCGAGCCGTGGAGCTTTGTCCCGGCAGTTCGTCATTGCCCGACCATATCACCAAGTATTCGTGATCGGCGGAGTTGTAGGCCAGCGCCGGTTCGGTGGCGTCATAGCCCGGCGCGGCATCCGGCCCGAGATCGCTGATTCGAAAATCGTTCGGGCCGATCTCCAGGCCACCGCCGCTCAAGCGCTGGCCAAAGATCTCCAATTCGCCGGCGATCAGCGGCTCCGTGTCGTCGCTGCCCTGCCAGACGACCAGGTACTCGTTGTCTGCGGCGTTGTGCACCACGGCGGGCTGGGCGGCGAAGAATACTGCCAAGGCCACCGGGCCCATGTCACTGATCCGAAAGGCGCCGCCGATGAACGCAGCGGTATCGGCGTCAATGCGGCGGGCGAGGATTTCGACATCGGGCGCCTGTGCGGTCGATGATCGCAAGTCGGCTGCCCACACCACCAGATACTCGTCGTCAATGGGGTTGTAAGCAACGTCGGGGTCGCTGACATCAAATCCCTGAGCGCCTTCCGGGCCGGTGGTGCTGACTCGGAAGTCGTCTTCGCCGATCTGCGGATCGATGAGTAGCGGGTAGGACGCCGCAGCCAAGGCGGCTGCCCTGATCTGCACCTCGGTTCCGGTCGACCACACGGTCAGCCGCGCCGGGATTGCGGTCCCGCGGGCATCGTATGCATGGACGTCCCCCAGCAACACGCCGCCGCTGGAGTCCGACCACACCCATTCGTGCCCGCTTCTGCCGAAACGGTCGGCCGCACAACGCACGCTGCCGCCGATGTGCAAGTCGCCTCCGCCCAGATCGAGCGGCTCGGGAATCACGAACTGCTGCTCGACGGTATCCTCTCGGGGCACATACTGCTCGATGAGGTCGCCCCGGTGGTACTCAATCACACCGTCAGGACGAATCAGCGGTTCGGTCGGCCCGCAATCCACCCCGCCGGCAGGACCGGCGGAGGTCCCGACCCACCGCAACTGCCAGTGCCACACAGGGCCTTGCCGGGGGTACAGGGTAACGCCGCCGGCGGTGTAGGTCACCGTCGGTGCAGCCGACTGGGCGGCGGCGCTACACAGCCCCAGGACGGTGATTGCCCAGGCGGTGACGGCGCGCCGGAATGAATTGCGACGGTCGCGGCGATCCATGCCTCGAGTGTACTCAAAAACCCCGGTTTAGGGGCAGGGGTCTTGAGGCTTTTGGGTCCAGTAACCACGGCGGTTCGGCGGGTCGGCGAACCGCTGGTGGTTCGTGGGGACTCAAGTGCGTCCAGGTTTGGTGACCGCGGGCGGGGCTGACGTCCGATATACACAACGGCGGGGTCGGTTCCAGCCCTGATCGCTCCCCGACGGCTCCTTCAACGGGACGGCCAGGCCAAACGACATGACAATTCGGATACGGCATGTATACTATTAGGCTTCAGATGACTCCCTTTGTGGGGGCTCGGTTCGTCGGCGGATCGACGTGCAGCGCCGGCGGATCTGACCATGGGATCAGCCAAGAAAGAAAAGCCCAGTGCCGACTCGCTCAGGGTTCACCCCCGGATCAGGAAGGCGGTGTCGCAATTGGGGATGACTCCGCGCGAGGCTCAGATTGTCGAGGGGTTTGCCAGCGGGCGGTCCACCGACAAACTGGCCCAGGAGTTGTACATCAGCTCCGCGACCCTGCGGACGCATCTCCGCAAGATCTTCAGCACGCTGAATGTCGGCTCCCGGGTGGAGATGATTGCCCTGGTTCTGGATCGAGTCCTGCAGGATGTCGAAGGATTTGATCCTGCCGCCCAGCCGCCGGCAGCTCCGTCATCCACGACGTCGCTCGGGCCACCGACGGACCGCTCCCGGTAGACCGTGGCATGGCGGGAGCCCTCGGGGGTTGGGTCTCGGGGTGGCGAAGATTACAATCTGCCTGGGAACCCTCCTGGTTCCGAGAGGCACGGCTGGGGCTTTTCCAGGGAGTACGATGCGCCGGGTGGGATTGATCTGGATGGGGTGGGCGGTGTCGCCCATTGTGGCCGGGGCGGCCGCGCCGGATGATCCCTACGCCCGGGTCAACGGCATGACCATCTCCTGTCAGACCTGGGGATGGGAATGGGGCACCGATGAGATGGTCCGAGCCATGGAGGAGCTGAAGGCCCTGGGCGTCAACTGGATTGCCATTCACCCGTACGCTGCCATCCGGGCCGACGGTGAGGTGGTCGCGTCGCGGCGGACCTACGATCGGCAGGACTGGCTGGTGCGACCGATCGCCGAGGCCCACCGCCTGGGCTTGAAGCTGATGATCAAGCCGCACCTGGCGTATTGGGGCAGCCCGTTCTCCTGGCGCGGCGCGATTCGGTTTACGGAGGATGCCCATTGGGCGCGGTTCTTTGCGACCTACGAGGCCTGGGTGGTGCGCCTGGCCGAGAGGTGTGCGGGCGCCGATGCCTTCGTCGTCGGCACCGAGCTGGACCAGACCATCGCCCATCAGGATTCCTGGAGGCGGATCATCCGGCGGGTGCGCGAGCACGCCACCTGCCCGTTGACTTACGCCGCCAATTGGACTGACTATCGGGATGTGCCCTTCTGGGACGCGCTGGATGTCATCGGCATCCAGGCCTACTTTCCGCTGACCGATCACGCAGGCGTGCCGACCCCGGACGAACTGTCGCGGTCCTGGTCCGCCATCCTCGAGGAGCTGGATCGCTACGCGCGCGACCAGCACCGTCAGGTTGTGTTCACCGAGTTGGGTTACAATTGCTCGTCGGAGGCGGCATCCAAACCGTGGGCCTACCGATCCGGCGGCGACCGTGCGGCTGAGATCCAGCAGTTGTGCCTTGACGCCGCCCTGCGGGCCGTGAATCAACATCCGACTGTGATGGGGGCGTTCTTGTGGAAATGGTTCGCGGGTCCCAGCCCTCGGGAGAATTTCTTGAAGTCGACGCCGGAAATGAGAGCGGTGATCCGCTCCCGCTGGGCAGCCGGATTGTCGCCGGAGTCGACGGATCTCCGCTGAGCACTCCGGCGGCGTCGGGTGGTTGCCTCACCAAGTGATTTGGGAGTTGCCTTCAGCCATGACGACCCATAAGTGTCAGATGTGCGGCGTCATTCTGGAGCCGGGCCTGCGGCGGTGTCCGCGCTGCGGCTCGACGGTTCAGGTCATCACCGGGGCCCGTCGGCGGCGGTTCAGTGATGTTCTGGTCAAGCCCTTGTGGCAATTGTCCATCGCTCTGGTGCTGGTGTGCGTGGTGTTGTTATGGGTGCGGCGCTACGGCACCGCGCTGTTCAGCGCGACCTCGCCCGTGCAGGCCGAGGCAGCACCCCAGGCCTGGATCTGGACCACGCTGCGCCGCGAGTATCCGGAGTTGCGAGTCACCTGGCAGGATGCCGGTGGCATGAATTACGTGGCCGTGCCGCAGATCCTGTCGGACAGCATGCTGCGCAGCGATCGCCGGCGTTTCGCCGCTGAATTGGACCGCCTGTTTGCAGGCCAGCGCTGGACGGTGGTCACCGGGCGCTACCGCGGCGGTTCGCAGATCATGATGGACACCTTGCTCTCCCGCGAGCAGTTTCTGGATTCCGGGGCCGCCGGGCCGGCACCTGCGGCGGGTGGCGGGCAACCCCCCGAGGAGCCTCCGCCGGCCGCGGTACCGCCGGGTGGGCCGGCGAAACCCTCCCCTCCGCAAGCCGCGGTGCCGGCCAAGCGACGGCCATCGAATGTCGCGCCGGGCGTGCCTGATTATGAAGTGTTGTTCTCGATCGATGCCTTTGGGAACGACCGCCGCTACGGCGAAATCCTGGTTCCGAGCTTGTCCCCGCGGACTCTGCCGGGCGAGCGCCGCCGGATTGCCGAAGCCATCGCCCAGCTGGAGCAGCTCGACGATTTGACGTTGTACTGCACCCGCGAAGCGCGCGAGGCTCATTACTCGATGGATTTCGCCGAAACGCACCCGCGGGCTCTGGACCAGGGGTTGCTGGGATCCCTGGAGCGCGGACGGTTTCGGGTCCATCGGCCCGGCGGGTGATGCGGCGCCGGGTCGTTCGCCCGGGTGATCGCGCCGCCAGCGGGATCGGTTCCTTTTGGCGAGGAGAGGCGGTACGATCACGGCGGCCTTGCGGCGCGTGCGTGCCGCGGATCCGACGGCCGCGCTGCACCGGCGTTTGCACACGGGACGCACTGATTGGTCATGCCCGTCATCTCCGTCAGCCATCTCACCAAGGTCTATCGTGTCCAGCAGAAGCGCCCGGGGCTGCGAGCGTCGATTCGGGCGCTGCTGCGGCGGCAGTCCCGGACGATCCGAGCCGTCGACGGCATCAGCTTTGACATTGACGCGGGTGAGATGGTTGGGTTCCTCGGGCCCAACGGCGCCGGCAAGACCACCACCCTGAAGATGCTCAGCGGCCTGATCTATCCCACGGAGGGGCAGGTGAGGGTCCTGGGCTTTATCCCCCAGGAGCGGTCCAACGAGTATCGCCGCCAGTTCGCCTTGCTCATGGGTCAGAAGAACCAATTGTGGTGGGACCTTCCGGCGATCGAGTCGTTTCAGTTGCACAAGGAGATTTACGGCATCGCTCCGGCGCAGTTTGACGACGTGCTCGGCGAGCTGACCGAGCGGTTGCAGGTCCGCACCCTGCTCAATCAGCCGGTCCGCGAATTGAGCCTTGGTGAGCGGATGAAGATGGAACTGATTGCGGCCTTGCTGCATTCGCCGAAAGTCGTGTTCCTGGACGAGCCGACCATCGGGCTGGACGTTGTGGCTCAGGCCAGCATTCGCCGCTGCCTGCGGGAGTACAATCGCGACAAGAAGATGACCATGCTGCTGACCAGCCACTACATGCAAGACATTCAGGCGCTGTGCGACCGGGTCATCGTCATCAACCAGGGCCGGCTGATCCTTGACGGTTCGCTGTCGACCCTCCTGGATCGCTTCGTCGACTACAAGGTGGTGACTTTGCAGTTCGAGGACGGCGAAGTGCCGCCGGATCTCGAAGGGTTCGGCGAGGTGCTGCACGTGGCGCCGCCGAGCGTGTCCTTGCGCATGAACCGCCATGCGGTCGCCCGCGGCGCCGCCGAGTTGCTGGCCCGTTTTCGCATTCGCGATATCTGCGTGGAAGATCCGCCGATCGAGGAATTCGTGGCCCGGATGTTCTCCGGCGATCTTGACGACGGCGGCGCCCCGGGGGCCGGCCGTGCGTAAGTACTGGATGGTCTTTACGGTGTCGTTATCGGAGCGGCTGGTCTACCGAGCGGACTTCTTCATTTCCACGTTTCTGCGGTTCGTGCCCATCGTGACCACCATCTTGTTGTGGCGGGCGATTTACGACGGGTCCGACCGCCCGTCCATCGGTGACATGCCCTACGAGACCATGGTGTCGTATTACCTGTTCAGCATGGTCACCCGGGCGTTCAGCAGCATGCCCGGTCTGGCCTCCGGGATCGCCCGCGATGTCCGCGAAGGCGACCTCCGCAAGTTCTTGCTGCAACCCATCGAATACACGACGTACATGTTCGTGCTGCGTGTGGCGCACAAGCTGGTTTATTACCTGATGGCGGCCGTGCCCTACGCGGTGGTCTTTTGGATGTGTCGGGCCTATCTGCCCGCTCGACCCGACTGGGCGACGTTGGGGCTGTACGCGGCCAGCCTGGTGCTGTCGTTCATCCTGGGCTTTGCGATCAACTGCTTTCTGGGCATGTTGTCGTTCTGGTTCCTGGAGGTCAGCAGCTTCTTGTACCTCTTCATGGTCACCCAGTATTTCATGTCGGGGCAGATGTTCCCCTTGAGCCTGTTGCCGGACGGCTTTCGCCAGTTGTTCACTTGGCTGCCGTTTGCCTACGAGCTGTATTACCCCAACCTGATCATCCTGCAGCAGGTCTCGGGGCCCCAGGCGGTGCAGGTGCTCTTGACCCAGGCGATGTGGATCGCGGTGATCTCGGCGGCCGCCCGGGTGACCTGGATCTTCGGCCTGCGGCGCTACACGGCATTCGGAGGCTGACGGTGGGGGTGCTTCGTTACCTGCGGATTCTGGGGCGCTTCTGGAAGAACAGCCTGATCTGCGACATGAGCTTCCGGGTCAATTTCCTGGTCAACGTGATCGCCGAACTGATCTGGGTGGCCATGGTCCTGATCTTTCTGAAGATCATCTTCACCAACACCGCGGCGGTGCGCGGCTGGTCGGAGCCGCAATACCTCTTCCTGGCCGGCACGCACCTGATCATCACCGGCATCTTCGAGGCCCTGTTCTTCGACAACTGTTGGCGCTTCAGCGAGTTGGTCCGCACCGGGAAGCTGGACTTCATTCTGCTCAAGCCGGCCAGCACACAATTCCTGGTGAGCTTCGAGGAAGTCAACTATTCGGCGTTCGCCAATCTCCTGGTGGGTGTGGGCCTGTGTGTCCACGCCGTCTTCGAACTGGGCCGCTGGCCCGAGCCCGCAGCGCTGGGGCTGTATCTGTGGCTGGTGGTCGCGGGCGTGATGATTCTGTATTCCCTGGTGTTTGTGTTTGCGGTCAGCAGCATCTGGCTGATTCGTCAGACCGGGCTGGAGCAGTTGTGGTTCTACACCACCAGCGTGGCCCGCTATCCGGCGGAGATCTACCGCAAATTCCTGGGCGGGACCGTGTGGTTCACGCTCATGTTCCTGGTCCCGGTGTTGCTGGTGGTCAATCTGCCGGCGAATGTGGTGGTACGTTCCTACCAGCCGGCGCTGGCCGCGTACATGAGTGCGGCGGCGGTGCTGGGGCTACTGCTGTCAGCGGTGATTCTGCGGTTCTCGCTGCACTGGTACCGCTCGGCGAGCAGTTGATCGCGGGCCCACCCACCCTCCCGGCGGTTCAGGTCCGCGTGCGGTGCTGATTCCATTCGACCGATAAGGGGCAGGCAGGCCCGAGAAGTCAGCCACGCTCGGGCCGCTGCACCTGCAGTGCAAGCGCTTATTCCCTCGTGACGATGCCAGGGTCAGGAATACCGGTCCGGCCGGCCGTGCCGGGTGTTCGTCATTGGATCAACGAGGAAGTGCCATGACCAACCGCGTGCGAGTCAGGGTCGGGTTGTTGGGTGTCGCCGCCGCGTGTGGGTCCGCGGCGTGTGGGGGAGGGTTGAGTCTGCTTCAGGATCCCGGCGCGGACGCCGAGATTGTCTTTCCATTGAGCGTGGGCCGCCAGGCGCAGCAGCCGTACCCAGAGACCTCCGTCGACATCGTTCTGGCGGAAGCGAGCGCGCTGATGCGGCGGGTTGATCCGGGATGCGAGGATAACGCCACTGCCGTGCAATTCACACGCATCGGCGACGTCGCCGGGCTGAGCGTGGCGCCCGCCATCGTGACCACCGAGGCCCAGCTCGACGCACTGTTCTCTCAGCCGCAGGACATCAAGGTCGTCAACATGATGATCGGAGTCTGCGGCGTGCCTGCCAACCAGGCGGCGACCATTCTGGGTTGTGCGACCAACGGGGGCAGTGCCGTGGTCATTGCCAGCGCGCGGGCCGATGTCTGGGCCCACGAGTGGGGCCACGTGCTGGGGCTGCGGCACCGCAGCGACTGCCGGCGGAACCTGATGAACGCCGTGGGCGGGCAGACCGACGCAGTCAACTCCTACGAGCGCGTGGTGTTCCTGACCGCCCGCCGCGGGGTTCTGGACGTCGGGCTTCCCGAGATTCGCCAGCCCAACCAGGGGGTCGTGGAGCTGCAGCGCGGCCCCGGCGAATCCCAGCGCGACTGGCTGGAGCGGTTGGTCAGCGATCGTTACCTGGCGGGGATTCCGGCGGAACTGCTCTTGGACCTGGACGCTTCCGCATCGGCCGATCTGCGGGCCCTGCTGGCAAATCAGCAATTCGCCGAGCATCGTGCCAATGTGGTTCGCGCCATGGGCTTCACCCGCGATGCAGCGCTGAGCGACATCCTGATGGACGAACTCAAGGTTGTGGGCGACGTCGATGAGGGCAGCTTTGCGGCGATCTCCGAGAGTTTCCTGGCGTTGGGCCGGTTGCTGGGTCATGACCCGTCGGGGGCCATCTTCGATTGGCTGATCGAGGGCAGTGATCCGGCAGCGTGGGCCGCCCGGGCACCCGCTTGGACCTACTTGGGCTTGCCGGCGGAGGAGCGGGACGTGCTCTTGGCGCGGCTGTCGATCCTGGCGTTGAGCGTCAGCGAGACGGACCGAGCCCTGGCCCATCTGCAGGCCCTGCGCGATCAGGGGCGCCGGTTCATCAGTCAGTACGATATCCTGCGCGATCAGGTCACCGAGGGCATCGCCCGGCTGGAGCGCACCGGACGTTTCGGCCCCGGCTTCGCCCTGGATCGCCAGCCCTGAGCCGCGATACTCGAGCACACAAGCAGCGACCCCACGGACCCGCGGCGTGGCTGTCGGGCGGGCGACCGATAATCACAGGGTTCCGGCAAGGTCACGGCGATTGCGCGGTGGGTCCGAGTATTCGGCTGAATCTCCGCCTGGCAATTGGCGACATAAGGGCATGCCATTGCCCGACGCATCCCATCAGTATCACGCGCTGACCGACCGCGAGGGCCGGCACCTACGTCACGCGAAGGCAGGAGCCAGTCTCCTGCTGGTCCTTGGGTTACTCAACTTGATCGGTGGATTCGGCGGGGTCGCGATCTTCCTGCTGGCCCCCGAACTACCACTCCTCCCGATGTCAACCGAGTTGCTGCTGGTGGTGGGTCTGGCGCTGATGGCCCTGGGGTTGCC
The DNA here is from genome assembly GCA_964619935.1 of uncultured Planctomycetales bacterium. Classification (GTDB taxonomy): domain Bacteria; phylum Planctomycetota; class Phycisphaerae; order UBA1845; family CAIVHJ01; genus CAZUGO01. Next base: position 12,441 of record CAZUGO010000039.1, read on the forward strand.
CAACACGCTGTGCCCGGCGGTATTCCTGAAGCGCCACCCGCTGGGCCGCGGTGCCATGCGGGTCCTATTCGGTCTGAACATCATCTTGAGCTTCCTGTTCGCCCCGTTCGTGCTGTTCAACGTCTTCGGGGAGTTGGTCAGCCAACTGGATGACTTCCTCTGGATCCTGATCCTCTGGGGTGCGTGGACCTGGATGAACCTCTATGGCATCCGCCTGTCGCAGCATCCCGAAGTGCTGCAGTGGTGCACGTCGCCACGGCTGCCGTCGGGCCTGCCCCTGCAATCCGCATCCGCCCGAAAACTCGTTGGCGGCACCGCCTGAGGGCCTGCGACCGGTCGGTCGCTGATCCGGTGTGCGCCTGGGCCTCCCGTTTGACACCGCGCGACGGGTTGGCCACAATGCGCCGACTTGCTCCACGGCGGGCGCCATTGCAGCGCCACGCCTGATTCCCGGCCGCTGGGATTCTCGGACAGTGCAGGAGGTGCCATGTCACTGCTCGTCACCGGATCCATTGGAATCGACTCGGTCCAGACGCCCCACGGAGCCGCCAGCGAAGTGCTGGGCGGGTCGGCGGTTTATTTTGCGTTCAGCGCCAGCCTGTTTACTCCCGTGCGGCTGGTGGGGGTGGTTGGAGCGGACTTCCCGGAGGATTGCCGGGCGCTGTTCACCCGCCGCGAAATCGATCTTGGTGGGCTGGAGGTCCGCAGCGGATCGAAGACCTTCCGCTGGGTCGGCCGGTATCAGGGTGACATGAACGAAGCCGAGACCGTTTCGGTGGATCTCAACGTGCTGGGCGAAAACGCGCCGGTAATCCCCGCCGGCTTTCGCGACTCGCAGTACATCTTCCTGGCGGCCACCCATCCGGCCTTGCAGCAGGACATGGCCGGTCAGTTTCCCGACGCCCAGCTGATCATGTGCGATACCCGCGACTTGTGGATTTCGGGGCACAAGGAGGCCTTGATCAAGGTGCTCAACGGGGTCACTGGCGTGGTGCTCAACGACGGTGAAGCGCGGATGTTTACCGGCGAGATCAACCTGATCACCGCCGGCCGGCGGATTCTCGGCTTTGGGCCGCGGTTCGCGATCATTAAGAAAGGCGAGCACGGAGCCATGTTGTGCACGGCGGACCGCGTGATGACCTTGCCCAGCTATCCCACCGACAAGGTCAAGGATCCCACCGGAGCGGGCGACAGCTTCGCCGGTGGGATGATGGGCTACCTGGCATCCATTGGACGGTTCCAGTTGGACCAGTTGCCACGAGCCATGGCCTACGGCACGGTCACGGCCTCGTTTGCCATCGAAGACTTCTCGCTGTTCGGCATTCAGCAGGTCGACCGTGCCGCGGTCGACGAGCGCTTCAGTCAATACGCCGCGATGCTCCGCGTGTGATCGAGGAGGTTCAGGAGATCATGTTCGCTAATCGGTCGGCGCGTGGGGGGCCGGCGCTGGCAGGACGGCGCTGACTTCGAGGTCGTCAAAGGCGGCCAAGGTATCCGCCTGGGTCCACAGGCCAATCATGCCGGGGCGGGCCAGGGCGTCATCGGTGATCTCCAGCAGGACGCTGCCGTTCAGGGCGCAGGTCATCCGCGAGCCCACCATGGTGATCTCGAGCGTGCACCAGTGCAGCGGGTCGGTCGCCGCCAACGCCGACCCCAGGGCTACGCGCTGGCCGTCAATCACTTTGAACACTTCAAAGTCGGCAGAAGCCGGATCGAAGCGGCAGGCATAGTAGTGCTCAGGATCGATGTAGCGCCATATCGGGCCTGCACCGTGATGCGCGCCGCCGGTGCTGGACTGCATCTTCACCCTCAGATGAACATCTCGATAGCGCGTGTTGCGGGCGATGGCCAGGTTGCCGGTGACCGCATAGTTCGCTGACTGCGTCACCGCCAGGGTATTCGGGGGGGACGGCGCTGCCGGGTCGGTCACAATCTGCCAGTGGGCCAGCTCCATGGTCGGGTGCGTCTGACTGATGGTCCAATGCCGCGGAACGGCTCCGACGTGCTCGCCGTCGAAATTCCAGCGGTGCGGGGTCAGGCGGAGCGGTTCGGAGGAGTCCAGGCCCGGCATGCGATCCGCCGGCAACCGCTGCAGCAGGGCGCAACCCGCTACGGTCGGCAGAATGACCCCAATGGCTGATCCCTGGGCCCGCGACAACCGCCGAATTGTGCTCAGCACCATCCTTGTCCGGCGCTCAGGTTGCCTGCGGGGGTTGCAGTCGGTCCGGGGCCGACGGCGGTCTGCACGAAGTCGCCGCCAGCAGTCCATCCACGATCGTCCCAATCTTGGGCCAGTCACCGTTATCGAAATCCGGCGCATTGAGTGTCAGTTCCGGGCAGGGTGGATCGCCGACCGACTTTGCGGACCGGACCAGCCCAGGTGTCGGTCTTCACCGCAGACGAGTTGGCCGCGTCGGTCCCGAAGGTTACCATACCGGGATGCGGCTGTTTATTGCCATCCCTGTAGACGCGGAACTGAAGCGCCGGCTGCAGGAGATCCCAGGTCAACTGGATCTGTGCGGGGCCAAGGTTCGCTGGTGTTCCGCGGACCAACTGCACTTGACTCTAAAATTCATCGGCGAAACGCCCACCGATCAAGTGGATCCGATTTGTGACGCGACCCGCCGCGTGGCGGCCGCGGTCCGGCCCTTCGCCATCACCGCCATGGACTGCGGGTGCTTTCCTAAATCAGGGGCGGTGCGGGTCATCTGGGTTGGCGTTCCAGACCTTCCGGACCAAATGGTCCAACTGTTCCAAGGGCTTGAGGAAGCGCTGGGCCTCCTTGGCGTGCCAAAGGAAAAGCGAACTTTATCCTTACATTTTACGCTTGGACGGGTAAAATACGATCCATCTGGCGGCCGCCTGAGTCAGGTTGTGACGGCAACGCCTTTTGCGGCATCTGCGCAGCAGATCGACCAAGTGGTGGTCTATCAGTCGGAGTTGACGCCGGCAGGTGCCCGCCATACCGCCCTGGCCCGGGCCGTCCTGCGGAGTGAAGGGCAATCTACCAGTCAACGGAAAGGGAATTCGAGATGACGGTTGCGACCAAGCGTAGGGATAACCCGGATTTGGGCCGTGCCCTGCAACAGATCGAAAAAGCCTATGGCAAGGGTGCCATGATCTCGCTGAGCGAGAAACAGTCGGCCAGTATGGATTGCATCTCCACCGGTGCGCTCGGGCTGGATCTCGCCTTGGGTGGCCGCGGTTTGCCGCGGGGTCGGATCATCGAGATGTTCGGCCCGGAGTCCTCGGGCAAGACCACGCTCGCGCTGCATGTTGCGGCCGAGGCTCAGCGGGATGACGGTGTCGCTGCCTTCATCGATGTCGAGCACGCCCTTGACCCGATTTGGGCCCGCCGCTGCGGCGTCGATACCGAGGCCCTCTTGGTCAGTCAGCCGGATAGCGGTGAGCAGGCCTTGGAGATCACCGAGATGCTGGTCCGTTCCAATGCCGTCGACGTCATCGTGGTCGATTCGGTCGCAGCCTTGACGCCGCGTGCCGAGATCGAAGGTGAAATGGGCGATTCACACGTGGCGCTACAGGCTCGTCTGATGAGCCAGGCGCTGCGCAAACTGGCTGGCGGGATCAACAAATCGCGCTGCATTGTGGTGTTCATCAACCAGATTCGCATGAAGATCGGCGTGATGTTCGGCAATCCAGAGACCACTCCGGGTGGGCGGGCCCTCAAGTTTTACAGCTCGATCCGGCTGGACATCCGGCGGGTGGCCAGCATCAAGGAGGGCGATCGCGACGTCGGCAGCCACGTTCGCGCGAAGGTGGTGAAGAACAAGGTCGCCGCCCCGTTTCGAGTGGCCGAGTTCGACATCATGTTCGACTCCGGCATCAGCCGGGAGGCCGATCTGATCGATCTGGCTACCGGGATCGACCTGGTTGCCAAGAGCGGCGCCTGGCTGAACTACGGTGACGTGCGTCTCGGGCAAGGTCGCGAGAACGCCAAACAGTTTCTGCGCGACAACGGCAAGGTCTTCGATGAAATCAAGGCCAAGGTGATTGCCCAGAAGATGGGTGAGGTTCTCGGCGAGCATCCGGCTCCGCCGGCGAAGGCCACCAGCGGTGCCAACGGCGCCCGGCCTGCCCCCAAGAAAAAGACCCGCTAGACGCGCTTGGCTCCAACTTCTGCGCCGCGCGCCCCTCGAGGGGGCAGGTTGGATGATCCCAAGGTCCGACGTCTGGGATGCAGGGCTCCGGGATCACCGGGCTGCCACGGTGCCGCAGGCTTCCCTTGGTGGACCCGGGCGGCTGGTCACATCAGGGGTTTCCAAATGTGTGGGGTCCCAATCGCCAAACTCATTCGAAGCGATTCAGAGCGTAATATATGATTATAAAAGCAGTTATGGTTCATGAGCGGCCGGCTGCGGGTCCAATCCAGGGTATTTGGCTGCTTTGCGTGGTATAATCAAAGTGACTCTTGAACGAACAGATCCCAGGCTTGTTGGTCTCGGGTGATTCACCGCCTGACCGGCCGCAGCGAGCGCGACGATCCGGCTATATTGGAGACATTCCGTGGAATCCGTTGCTGAACAAAGCCGACCCGGCCCCGCACCGATGAAACAGCCGGTCCGCAGCCACATTAAGACGTTGGTCGTCGACGACGACGAGACCGTTTGCCGTACCGTCGGAGCACTGCTGGAGCGCCGTGGATACCAGGTTCAAACCACGACCGACCCTCACGAAGGCATTCAGATGGTCTCGCAGGAGGCCTTCCACATTGCCTTGATCGACCTGAAGATGCCCGAGGTCGACGGCATCGAGGTCACCCGTCAGATCCGCAAGCTCGATCAGCGCATCGCCTGCATCATGATGACCGCGTTCCCGGATATTGCGACGGCGACAGCCGCCATGCGCGCCGGCAGCCGCGATTATGTGACCAAGCCGTTTCACCAGGAGGAACTGTTCGAGGCCGTGGACCGCACCTGCCGGGCAATGGGGCTGGTGTACACCGACGAGACCGAACTGAATCGCCTGATTGGGCATCGCATTCGCCAGGCGCGCTTGAACAACAACCTGACACTGCGGCAATTGTCGGAGTTGACCGAACTGACCACCTCGCAATTGTCACAGGTCGAATTGGGCAAGAATGCCGCCTCTATCTGGGCATTAGCGCGCATCAGCTCGGCGCTGGGTTACCAGGTGTCCCAACTTCTGCGCGGGCTGTAGTCGTTTCCAATCGTTCTGACGTTCAGATCACGCCGCACACCAGGGGTGCGGCTTTTTTTCATCGGGGCTCGCCCGCGGGTCGAATCAGAAGGGGGTGTGGTGATCGAGGGCCCGCTCGATGGCCCGTCGAACCTTGGCATGCACTTCATCGGGGTTGCTGATGCCGTCCCACCAGGCATCGACGCTCTTGGACCCGGTCAGTGAGAACCCGATCGATCCGGCGTTGCACAACCGCTCGAACCAGCGAATGTTCACATAGGTGTTGCGGATGTGGACCAGCGGGGCCTCGAACAGAGCGACCTGGGCGATCCCGCGGTAAGACATCACCCTGCGGTTGGTCAAGACAAACAGGCGCGATCCCCATTGCAGCAGCGCCACGGTCAGCCGCGCCACGGTGATGACCACGGCCAACTGCATCATGGCCCGCTGTGAAAACATGGGGTGTAATCGATCGAGCAGCGGGGCGGCCAACAGGAGGGTACCGGCGGCCAGCAGCCAGGGCATGGACACCAGCACCATGAACCACACCGACGGTTTCAGGGTCAGAATGACAATCTCGCCGCCGTCCAGAAACTCGCCGGGGACGATCCGCCCGTAGGTCAGCAGCCCGGGGATGACATGGGCCTCGGCTCCTTCTTCGCTGAATGCCGGCTGGGAAAGGTGTGTTGGACCGTGGCGCTGGATCATGCTGCTGAGCCCTAGAGCCGCCGTGGCAGCCCTGCGGTATGGTTTGGTCGGCGGCAGCAGGCCGCTCTAGTACAATTCGGAACGCAACACGCCGATGTGCGGGTAGTTCCGATAATGATCATTATAATCAAGGCCGTAGCCCACCACAAAGGCGTCCTCGATGTCGAAACCCACAAAATCGGCCTGGACGTCGTCCGGGGCTTTGGCCGTCTTGCGGAGCAGCACGCAGGTTCGCAGGCTGGCGGGCTTGAGGGCCAGCAGTTCCTGAGTGACCAACCGTAGGGTGCGGCCGGTGTCCAGAATGTCGTCAATGACCAGGACATCCTCATTGTGAATATCGAGGTCTAGGTCCTTAAGCATCTTGGGGGGGGTGCCGGTGGTGGTGGCACCCCGGTAGCTGGACACCGCGACCAGCCCGATCTTCATGCGAATGGGCAGGTGGCGGATGAGGTCGGCCAGGAAGATGATCGAGCCCGAAAGGATGGTGACCAGGGTCAGACCGCGGTCCGAATCGGGATAGGTCCGGGCGATCTCCTCGGCCACCTCGCGGACCCGGTCGGCGATCCGCTCGCGGGTGATCATGATCCGGCTGATGTCGTCACGCATGGTCCCACCGGCCCTGAGTCGCAGTCGCGCCCCTATTGTATGACAGATCGCGGTTCCTGCCATCCTCCGCAGCGTCGAATTATGACGGCCTCACGCTGCCTAGGGGGCGGACGTGACCTGCGAGGAAGCGTCGGCCGGGGTGGGCTGCAGGGTGCACACTTGGTCCCGTCCGGCGCGTTTCGCGGCGTACAGCGCCTTGTCGGCCTGATTCAGGAGCTGTTCCGCGCTGAGCAGGTCGTCGTGGTTCTGGGCGACGCCGACGCTGACCGTCACGCGGACGGTGGCTTCGGGGCAAGCGATGGATGTGGACCTCACGGCGCAACGATAGCGCTCGGCGCCGCGCTGTGCCGCCGGCAGGTCGCTGCCGGGACACACGATCAAGAATTCTTCGCCGCCGATGCGGAAGACGGGTTCGCCGGCTGGCGCTGCCGCTCGGAGCGCCGCGGCCACGGCGCGCAGCACCGCGTCGCCGACGTCGTGGCCGTGGTCGTCGTTGCAGCGTTTGAAATGATCGATGTCCACCAGCAGGCAGGACAGTGCCCGGTGCTTCCTGCGGGCCGCAGACCAGCACTCCTCCAGGTAGCGCATCGCTTCGCGGCGATTGCCGAGCCCGGTGAGGTCGTCGGTCTTGGACAGGTTCTCCAACCGCTCGTTGACGACTGCCAATTCGGCGTTGCTCTTGTGCAAAGCCAGCCGCTCGCGGGCCAACGCCGCCTCCAGGGCCACGATGCGACTGGCCGCTTTGAGGCGTGCGGTCAGTTCGGTCTGGGCAAACGGCTTGGACAAGAAATCGTCGGCGCCGGCTTCGAAGGCCTCCACGAGTTGGGCCCGATCGGAATGGGCGGTGAGCATGATGATGTAGACGAAGCCGGCGACCTCCGAGTGACGGATTGCCCGGCAGAGTTCCATGCCGTCCATCACCGGCATCATCAGGTCGGTGATGACGATGTGCGGGCCCTGGTCGTGGACCACCCGCAGGGCCTCCTTGCCGTTCGAGGCGTTGAGCACCTCGTATCCGGCATCTTCCAGCTCGTAGGTCAGCAACTTCAGGTTGTCCGGAACATCGTCCACGATCAGTATCTTGGGCATGGCCGTATCCTCTTGGGCACCGGGCCGGTCATTCAGCAGACTTCGGCCGCGGCCAGTTCCAGTTGCAGCGGCAGGGTGATCATGAACTCGCTCCCGACACCCGGCTCGCTGGTCAGCCGCAGGCAGCCGCCGTGCAGGCGAACGTACTCATCGGTCAGCGGCAGCCCCAGGCCGGTCCCGCCGACACCGGAACGGTCCAGGCGACCAAACTTCTCGAAGACCCGCTGCTGGTCTTCTGGACTGATGCCGATGCCGGTATCGGCCACCGCGATCATCGCCACCTCGCCGAGACAGGGATCATGATCGCGGGCCAGGCGCACCGTGATGTGACCGGTTTCGGTGTAGTTGATGGCGTTGGAGATCAGGTTCATGGTCATGTGTTTCAGCTTGACGGCGTCGGCCGTAATCCGCAGCGGGGCATCCGGGAACTCGGTGCGGATGGCCAGGTTCTTGTTCTCCGCCAGCGGTGCGGTAATCTCGACAACCTCGTGTACGGCGGCCAGCAGATCGAAGGTCGTGCAGTGCAGCTCCATGCACCCGGCTTCGACCTTGGACAGGTCCAGCAGGTCGTTGATCAAACGCAGCAGATGCTGGGCATTGCGCTCCACGGTCTTGAGGGCGTCCTGGTCGCGTTCGCTGATTGTTCCGCTCAGGCGGGTCTGCAACCGGCGGGTAAACCCGATGATGGCGTTCATCGGGGTGCGCAGTTCGTGCGACATGTTGGCCAGAAAGTCGCTCTTGGCCCTGGTGGCCTGCTCCGCGATCTCTTTGGCGGTGCGAAGTTCCGCTTCGGTCTGGCGGCGCTCGGTGACGTCGGTGATCGATCCGGCCATTCGCAGCGGCCGCCCCTGTGGATCCCGGAAGGCCTGTCCGTGGGACCGGAACCAGCGATAGGTGCCCAGGCGGGTACGCATGCGGTACTCCACTTCATACGGGCGGCGGGTGTCCAGATGGCTCTGCACCGCGGCCAGCACGCGGTCGCGATCGTCGGGGTGTAGCACGTTGTGCCAGTCGGCCGCCTGCTGGCCGAATTCGTCATCGCGGTAGCCCAGCAAGGCCTTGAACCGCGGAGAGTAGTACACGACGCTGGTCGGTATGTTCCAATCCCAGATACCGTCGGACGAGCCGCGCAGGACCCCGTCGAGGCGCTGGGCGCTGAGCCGGCCCGCTTCGGCCGCATCATGAAGCCCACCGAAATGCAACAGCAGGCCGGCCAATGGCAGGAAGGTCGCGATCAGGCCCAGCACCGCGGCCGCCGTGAACTCCCAGGGGTTTCGACCGGCCGCGGCGCAGCCCTCGAACCACACGGCGGCGGCGTGTGGCAGGGCCGATAATCCCAGGGCCGTGGTCAGCGGCGTCCGCCGTGGGCGCTCGACCACCCAAAACAAAAGCGCCGCCAGTACGAAAGGCAGCAGCGCCCAAAGATACACCGGATCCAGGGTTCCCGGCGGAATGCCGGCCGGCCGGCCGGTCGTGAAGCGACTCCAGAATTGAGCGATTCCGCAAGCAGTGATCAGGGTGCCACCGGCGACGGTCGCTGCCCACCACAAGCGATGTTGCCGGGCACCCGGCTGCGGTCGGAACACCGCGCACCAGCCGCTGAACAGCATGGCGGCAATCCCCAGGCGGTACAAGGCCCGGGTCGGATCGATCGCGTGTCGGAGTGGCGCCGGGCCGCCGCCGGCGGCCAGACCCTCGATGATGGCCACGCCGGCCAACGCCAGACAGAGCATCAGCCATTCGCCGCGGCGCGTCAGGTGCCCATAAAACCCGACGCCAACGGCAGCCAGCAGTGCGGCACAGGCGGTGGCCCATTGCAGGAGTGCTCCGGCGGAGCCGGTCTGAATCGAGGTCAGGTCGGACCCGAAGCCGATCCCGACGCCGGGGACGGCGCACAGCAGCACAACCCCGAGTGTCACCGTCCATTCGCGGCCGGTAAGCTGCGGAGCGCCGCCGTCGATGGGCGCACTGTCGGGGTCGGATCCTGGGTGCATGAGGAAGTCGGCCGCTCCTGTGTGTGGACAAACACAATGCCATCGATAACATCGGGAATATCCGGTTCAGGCTCCAAGAACCCGGGCTTGGAGGCAGGCACGATGGCCTGAACTCATGGGGTGCGGCGGGTTATCGGGCGGTGTTCGTGGTGGGTCACAGGGTGTGGGTGTGCCGGCGTTCCCGCTTCTCGGCGCGCGCCGGTCGGTCTTGGTCGCGGCCGGTTGCTGAGTGCAGACGATTCAGGGACAGGGTCCCCAGGCACCCAGCAAGAGGGCCAGGTCGGCGGCATTGACTCCGCCATCGTCGTTAAGGTCGGCTGGATGGCCGGGATTCAGTCCCCAGGCCCCCAACAGAATCGCCAGATCGATGGCGTTGACCTGGCCGTCGCCGGTGAGGTTGAGGTCGGCGATGCACGGCGCCACCACCTCGAACTGCCGCATCATGTCGTGGTCCTCATGCTCGATGATGTGGCAGTGGTACGGGAACTTGCCGGTGTAATCCTCGAAGCGGGCAATGACCCGGGTGATCTCCAGCGGGTTTGCCCGGACGGTGTCCTTCCAGCCGATCTCATTGGCCGGCGGTTCCTGCGGGACGCCGATCGGCACGATGTCCTCGCCGTCAACCATAAACGGTTGACGATCCAGAACCTGGAACATCACCAGGTGCATGTGCATGGGGTGCATCATGCCGGATCGGTTGATGAAGCTCCAGATTTCGGTGGTGCCCAGGACCGGGAACTCGGTAATGTCGTGCCAGCCTAGACCATTGATCCGCCAGGCAAAGCCGGTGCAGTCGTCGCTTTCGGTCCGGAGCTGGAACTCGCGGGATGCGACCGATTCTTCCTCCGGAATGATTACCAGCGGGCGCAGGATTGCCGGCAGCGGCGTGGTCACTCCGGCGTCGCTGGTCACAATGAACTTCATGATCTCGGGAATCACTCCCAGACCCGGGTTGCCGGGGAACGGGGCCGGGGCGCTGTTGGTCAGGACGATCTCAGTGCCGGCGGCATAGCTGGCGAAGTCGATCACGACATCGGCGCGTTCGGCCGGGGCCAGGGTCAGTTGGTTCAGGGCAACCGGCGCCTGCAACAGTCCGCCATCGGTGCCGATCTGGCGGATGGCCGCCCCGTTGGACAAGGCCAGGGTGTAGGTTCTGGATCCCGAGCCGTTCAGGATGCGGAAGCGGTACTTGCCGCGCTTGACGTTCAGAAAGGGCCAGACTTTGCCGTTGACCAGCACCGTGTCGCCGAAGAAATGCGGTTCCCAATCCACCGGATACTGCAACGTGCCGTCTGGATTGAAGGTGCGGTCCTGGATGACCAGCGGGATTTCGTACGCTCCGGAAGGCAGTGCCAGGTCGGCCTCGAAGGCGTCGCGGATCATGTAAAACCCGGCCAGGCCCAGATACACGTTCAAGCGGGTGATGCCCAGGGCGTGGTCGTGATACCACAGGGTCGCCGGCAGTTGGTGGTTGGGATACACAAACACCTGGCTCTCCCCGGGCAGGAGGGTGTCTTCGGGGTAACCATCGGATGTCGCGTGGGTGTGGGCACCGTGCAGGTGAACCACCGTTCGCGGACTGGGGCCTTCCATGTTCGGCCCGTGCAGGCACAAGTCCACCGGAAGGTAATGCACGGTCAGCAGCCTGTTGGATTCGTCGCGCAAATCGCTGATCCAGTTGACCGTCACCGGCTTGTCGGTTGCGGCCTCGATGGTCGGACCCGGGTACATGCCGTCGTAACCCCACAGCGTGGTCGGCGGCAGGTCGCGATGCAGCTGCTGCTGGAACTGGGTGATGGCGATCTCGTAGGAGGCGGTGCCGCCTGCGCTGCCGCGTGTCGGCTGAGCCACCGGCGGGATCGGCAGCGGATCGACGAACGGCTCCAGCACCACCGGGCACAAGCCCGGCAGGCAGGACGTGCCATTGCCTTGAAAGGTGCCGTCGCCCACAGCGCACGCGACCGGCAATTCCTCCGAACAGGTGGCATCGTGATGGCAGCAGGCCCCGATCGCCGGCAGGCAAGGGTCGCCGGTGCAATCGCTGCCATCGCCCAGATAGGTGCCCAGGTTCATGGCGCACGCCGACGAGGTGTGAATCTGGCACAGGCCACCGGGCAGGCAGCAACCGCCGGTCGGGTCCGGCGGCGTGAAAGTGATGGTCAGTTTGGGGCGCTGGGTCGAGATGCCACCTTCGCGGGCCACAAAGCGTCGGGCGGTTTGCGACATGAATTCGACCCCGCGCACGATCCAGCCGTAGTTGGTCCCCGGCGCATCCAGCCAGGCCTGGACGTCGGCAATCATTTGAGGCGATGACCAGGTGTAGGGACCGAAGATCACATCGACGAAGGTGGTGGCGCTCGCGGTGCCGGAAAACTCGCCTCCCGGCGTGGTCCAGAGCGTCGTCCGATAGAAGGCGTGGGACCAAGTTGCGTCACCGGGTTCAGCCTCTGCTCCCTGGCCGCCAGGGCTGGCCGAGGATCCGGCCTCGCCCCAATCCTGTTCCAGGCGATAGAGGTCCACCGGCAGCGCATTCGTGCTCTGCGTCTGGACCATGAACAACTGCAGGGTGACATCGTCGATCACCGAGCCCGCCGGAATCGCCGCGGCGATGTCGAACATGACCAGCCCGCGCCGGATGTTACCCTGGTTGTTGCGGCCCGCAAACAGGAACTCGCCGGCGCCGTTGCTGTTGTCGAGGCTGTCGCGACCGGTATAGATGGAATTGTCCTTGGCGGCGACCAGTTCGATCACGTCGCCCGGGGAGACTGAGGTCATGGCCAGTCCATGCAACGCGGCCACAACGATCGGCAGGATTCTGGAGCGGGGTCCGGCGTCGCGGCGAATCATAGACAGTGCTCCGTAATCAAGATCAGACCCATTGCGCTGCGCGCCCTGACCGTGGATTGGACAATGAGGCGTCCGCGCGAAGTAGCCAGTATATGCGATGATAGGTGACCTCGTGAAATCGGGCTTGGGCAATCTGGCTGTTAATGTGCGGCGTCGGACGAAAGCCTACAACAGCGCTTTATATGACGCCTGAAGATTAGAGTTACCCAACGTCCGAGATCGTTCAACGTCCGAGTGTCGCAGGTGCCGGCCGGCCGGCAGGTCGACCGCTTGCGGACCCAGGGGGGGGCTGGAGCCGGCTTGGGCAAGCGTCTGACCAAGGCTGGGTTCGGCGCGCGGCGCCGGCCCCCCAACGCCCGGCGAATCTTTTGGCGGAACCCAGTGCCGGATGCAGAAATGGCGATCGCCGGCAGGGATTCGGCCGGGCCGAGCGCGGTGGGCAGTCGCTGGACGTTGTCCGGGAGCCCCGCCGTGGAGTATGATCGAGGGCACCTTTCCGGCGAATCTGTGGCCCGCACATCAATAGGAGAACGCTCATGGATCCAATCTGCAGACCAGGATTCAAGGGCACACTGACGGCTCCAGGCCCGCGGCTTGCGACACGCAACGTGGGGGTCCTGGCGGCGATCTTGCTGAGTGCGGCTCCGGCCGCCGCAGAGACGCGCTCGTTGGTGTCCACCCTCAACGGTCACCAGGCAGCGGTGGCCAGTCCGGGGTTCGGCTGTGCCCGATTCATCATCGACACGGATGCCAACGCCCTGCATTACCACATCGCCTTTGGCGGGATGCTCGGCGTGGAGGCCATCGCGCACATCCACGGTCCTGCCGCGCCCGGCGCGCTCGGTCCGGTGATGGTCTTTCTGCCACTGGGCAACCCCAAGGTCGGGACCTGGAACTACCCCGAAGTCGCCGAGCCGACCCTGCTGAACGGACTGGCCTACATTGCTATCCACTCTTCGGTGTTTCCGGCGGATAGCGGCGAACTTCGCGGGCAGATTGTGGACTTCGTTGCCGTTCTGGATGAGGTTCAAGTCAACCCGCCCAGCGGCTCCGGTGGACGCGGCTACGGGTTGTTCACCATCGATACCTGCGCGAATGAACTTACCTACACGATTGTCATCGAAGCGCTCGATGGCACAGAGACCGCCGCTGCGCTCCACGGCTATGCCCTGCACACGGACAGTGGCGGCAGCGTTCATCCCTTGCCTCTGGGACCCGTCAAGACCGGCGTGTGGCCGTATCCGGAAGCGCAGGAACAGCGCATTCTGGACGGGCAGCTCTACGTGGACATTCACAGCACGCGGTTCGAGGACGGAGAGATCCGCGGGCAAGTGGTTCGTGCCGTGGCTCCGGTGGACGGGACTCAGGAAGTGCCGGCCACCGGCGTCCCCGGGCACGGTTGCGCCGAATTCGCTATTGACCGGGCCGCCGACACGTTGTCCTATTATCTGGCCTACGGCGATCTGACCGGACCCGCGACCGGGGTCCACATTCATGGCTACGCTCCGCCGGGGATGGAGGGCGGCGTGCAGCATGTCATCTCCGCCGGCAATCCGGTGGCCGGGCAATGGTCATACCCAGCGGCCAGCGAGGCGGATATCCTGGGAGGACTGACCTACGTCAACATCCACACCGCTGCCAACTCCGGCGGAGAAATCCGCGGGCAGGCGATTCTTCCGCTGCCTCCGTGCCCGGCGGATTTGGACTGCGACGGCGGTGTCGGGGCGGCTGACCTGGCGCTGTTGTTGGGCGCCTGGGGCCCAAACCCGGATCACGGGGCGGACTTCAATGACGACGGCGCGGTCAATGCCGGCGATCTGGCGATCTTGCTGGGTGGGTGGGGGCCGTGCCCGTGAGGCCGGCCGCTGCCGGCGGAACCGGCGCGGTCTCGGTCGTGTTGGTCGGTCGATTGGATTTCTTGCCGAGGTCTTGGAGTCATTGTATGCGTGACGTGGTTCTGGCATTGTTTCTGGCGGCGATGGCGGTGGGGGCTTGCGGCCCGACGGCAGCAGTTCCCGACGGAAACGCGAACCTCAACGATAACGCGGGTGGCGCTGGCGATGGCAACGCCAACGGCAACACCGCGAATACCAACACCAACGACAACACGTCAGACAATGGCGACGGCCAATCCGGCATATCCTGCGCGTGTGCCTGTACTAGCCGGGGCCTGGTCTTTGATGAGGCGGCCACGGTGACCTGCATGGCGACCGGCGGTGCCCTGCCGCCCTGCGGGTGCTTGAACGAGACCGGCGGGACGCTGTGCATCCGCGAAGACATCGGCGATTGCCCCTAGCAACCTGCCCGGGCTGCTTGGCTAAGGTCGCGCACCCCTGAAGTTGGATCACCGCGGCAGGTCGGGCTCGGCCGCCCACGACGGCGACCGCCGCGCAGCCCGCCCTTCTGGACCGACCCATCTTGCGACGCAGGCGATTGGCGCTCGGCGGGGTCAGCCACTCGCGTTCGTAGCAATCCCGGTCACGATCAAGGCGATGCACCATCCAGGGTGCGGCGACATGCCACCGCCATCGAGCCCGATCAGCAACGTCGGTTGTTGCAGCCGGGTCTTTGAGCCTCCTAGCAACCATGCCAACCCAGGCCACAACACGCCACAGGCAGCACCCGGACGTGGCGCCGTGATACGAATGGGCACGGCGCGTGAACCCACCCAGGGGCTGGATCCGAACCGTGGTCCGGCCCAAACTCATAAGGTCTTGGTGGGCAATGGGCAGGGAAAGAAAAAAGCCCTTTCCATCCCGCTTTCGAGTGGTCTTCGGTGTGTGCGAAAAACCACGTCAATTGCGTGATTTCACCCTAAGCGCAGAAAGGGGCTCGAACGATGACACGCACGTCTAACAATGATGGCGGACTGAGACCGGCACTTCTGGCTGCGATCGGGATCGGGATGATCCTCTTGGCCACGGGTTGCGGGCAGGATGCCTCGGGCACGCGGGGCACTCTGGCGGGCACCGTCACCAACGGGCTGACCGCCACTGGTATCGGCGGGCTGACCATTGCCTTGAATCCGGCAATCGAAGTGGATCTCGTAACCGGAGAGGACGGGACCTTCTCTCAGGAGTTGCCGGTCGGGGTGTACACCTGGACCATCGAGGATGCCCGCTTCGAATCACAGACCGATATTGTCAGCATCGTGGCCGGCGGAACTGCGACCGTTGCTGCGGCCCTGACGCCGGTTTCCAAGGTCGTGATCAGCCCGCGGATCGAAGGGCAGGCGGTACCGGGCGGCATGCTCAGCGCCACCGCCGAGTTCGAGATCCTCGACGGCTCAACGCTCCAGGGTATGTTGTGGACGCAGTCGAACAGCGTGACCGTCGAGATCGCGGAGGCCGAAAGTCAATCGACCGCCATTGTGCTGCCGGCGGCAACCGCATTCAAAGAAGAACTGATCCAGGTGCTGACCGAGCCACCCATCGGTCCGGACCAGCTCCCGGAGAATGTGCCGCTGCCGGATGGCGTGTTTCCCGGCGGGTTGCCGGGCCGTTATCTGATCGTGGGCACCAATCCCTTCGCCCTCGAGGAAGCCGGCCGGATCACTGTAATACTGACCGTGACCACCACTTCGGGCAGCTACGCCGCCCCCAGTGAAATTCACGTCGAGCTGCCCTGGCGTCCGGGCCCGGGCCTGCACAACGTGCCCGTCGATGTGCCCGTGCTGCTGCACGCCCGCGGCCACACCGATGTCGACAACAACGGCCAGGACGACCTCACCGGCGCGACGGTCGGCGTGTACGACTGGTCGCTGCAGCGTCCAAGCGGATCCCAAGCCGCCTTGTTGGACGCCACGTCGCGCAACCCCTACTTCACGCCCGATGTGCCCGGCGCCTACACAGTGGCGGTGACCGACACCACTCAGGATCCGGGAACCGAAACCGTGGTGCTCGAACTCACCGCGGGCACCTGGCAGGGCGCCATCACCGGGCAGGATGCCAACAGCCGACCGCTGGCTTCAAACTGCACCGGGTGCCACAACGACACCATCGCGCCTGATATCTTCACCCCGTGGGCTCAGACCGGACACGCCGAAATCTTCACCACCAATGTCAACACGAACGATCACTATGGTGAGAACTGCTTCGCCTGCCACACGGTGGGTTACCAGCCGGGCAGCGACAACAACGGCACACACCTGGCTTCGGACTTTGATGCGTTCTTGGCCTCCGGGCTGTTGACCATGCCGGCGGCCGGCAACTGGACCACCGTGCTGGCGGACTATCCCGACACCGCCCGGATGGCCAACGTGCAGTGCGAGAACTGCCACGGTCCGCAGAACAGTCTCGCCCACACCACCGGCACGCCGCGGATGAGTCTGTCCGCGGACGTCTGCGCCACCTGTCACGGTGAACCGCTGCGACACGCCCGCTTCCAGCAGTGGCAGCTCAGCGCCCACGCCAATTACGAGTTGGCCACCGACGAAGGCACCGACGGCAGTTGTGCCCGCTGCCATACGGCCAACGGCTTTCTGGCGTGGCTGCCGATTCTGCTCGATGACGATCCAACCACGGATCCACTGGCGGATGTAGCGGTGACCTGGTCCGCGGACCAGACCCATCCCCAGACCTGCGTGACCTGCCATGATCCGCACAACATCGGGACCGCGTCGGGCGACGATACCAACGCCGTCATTCGCATTAGCGGTGACACGCCGCCGCTGATCGCCGGCTTCAGCGTCATCGGTGCCGGCCGGGGGGCCATCTGCATGACCTGCCACAATTCGCGGCGCGGCTTGCACAACGACGACAACTTTTCTGAAATCGCCGGGACGGCTGAGGCGGCCCGGGCGCCGCACGGTTCTGCCCAGACCGATGTGCTCATGGGTCAAAATGCCTACTTCGTGGAGGTTGGCATCCGGGGCAATCACTCGCTGGTCAGCGATACCTGTGTCAATTGTCACATGAACCAGACTCCGCCGCCGGACTTGCTGTCCTACAACCAGGGAGGAGCCAACCACACCTTCTACGCGAGCGCCGACATCTGCTCCAAGTGCCACGGCGATGCCTTTGATGCCGCCGGACTGCAAAGCACCTTTGAGGCCAGCGCTGGCGCGCTGCAGAACTTGATCGAACGCGCCGTGGAGGACCTCATGGGCACCCTGCTGGCGGCAGGGAATACCCTGGACCTGAACGGTGACCTGACGCTGCGCAGCGGCGGTGAGATTGTCGAGCTGATCTTCGGCGAATCCGCCGGCCGCCAGGCCATCACCGTCGTGCTGACTGCCGGTGGGACCGTCGGGCCCTACCGCCTGACCGATGTCGACGTTGTCGACGGCAGCAGCACCGTGCTGGGGACACTCAATGATTTCGCCGACGAACGGCTGCTCAAGAGCGGCTGGAATTGGAATCTGGTGAACAACGACGGCAGCCGCGGCGTGCATCACTCCGCGTTCGTGTTTGGGGTCATCGACCAGTCGATCGATCAATTGAACGGCCTGTTGGGTGGATGACCCCATCGGCCGGGGGCCTGGGCGGGACTGTCGCTTGGGCCCCTCAACCGCTCGGTTGGGCCGGCGAACCGCCGCGACGGGTCACGGATACCGCTTTTGAATCAGATCCTTGAGGTCGGTGCCGTCGGGCGCCAGCAGCTTTTGAATGCGGGCGGCGTCCACATCTGCGACGATGATGTCGCCCACCGCATCATGGACATCCTTGAAGATGCCGTGGGCCTTCATCCGCTGGGTCTGGTAGGTGTTGTCCTCGGTGGGGCTGACGTAGTGCACCGATGAAACCTTGTAGCGATGGATCAGGTACAGGTGAATCAAGGTCATGAGCCGTTTCTTCCGCAGGCGGCCCTCAAAGGTGTTTTGATCACGCACCGAGAGGATGTTGCGGCCGTGGCGATCCTGGATGGGCGCAAACACCACATTGGCCATTGCGTCCTTGTGTTCGCTGAGCAGTTGCAACTCGAGCAGCTCGGCGCCGGCCCGGTGGGGACGGAGGGCCACCCGCAGCCCTCGGGGCAGGTCGTAGTGCTCCGACCAGATTGCCAGCCAGTTGGCCAGGAGCTTGGTCGGGACTTCCGGATGAATCAGGTGCTGGAAATGGGTCGAGCGCTTGCCCATGGCCTTGGTCGTGGCGGTTCGTCCCGACACCGCCATCAAGCCGGCGTCCGCCCGGGGACCGCCGACCAGCGCCTGGGGTGTGCGGTACGGCGAATCCACCAGCCGGAACTTGCGTTGCAGCCGGGCCAGGGCCAGCATGCCGTCCTGTTGCAACCCCGTGGCGAACTCCTCACCGGCGAGCCCGTCGATCTGGTGGCCGCCATAGGTGATGAAGTTGAAGACGTAACCCAGCTTGCCGAGTTCCAACGGGAATCGCCGCATGTCCTCGTCGCTCATCCCGGTGGTGTCCCAGTTGAACGACGGTGACAGGTTGTAGGCCAGCATCTTGTCCGGAAACTCGGCGTGAATGGCCTCGGCAAACTTCTTGGCATCGGCGAGATCGGCGGTCTTGGTCTCCATCCAGAGGATGTCGGCGAAGGGCGCGGCGGCCAGTGACTTGGCGATGGCGTAATCAATGCCGCTCTGGATCTGGTAGAAGCCTTCGGGCGTTTTGGGCAACTCGCAGTTCCAAATGGTGCTGACACCCAGTTCCCTTGCTTTCGCTCGGGCGTCGTGCAACGAAGTCCGGCGGGCGAAGGCCAGCCAGCGGTCGGCATCCATCTCGAAGGTTTCGCCCTCTTCCCTGCGAAAGTCAATGACGTCGGCAACGGCTTGGGCGTAGGTCTTGAGGCCGGCCACGGTTTGCCAGGCATCCAGAAACCGCGTGGTCACGGTTTCCAGGGCGGCGTCGACGGCGATCCCCGGGGCATCCTTCAAGGACTGGGCCGCGGAGCGGACGTCCGCCAGGATTCCGGCCCACTCCAGCCAGGCCAGGGCTTCTTGGTATTCGCGCGGTGATACGGCGAACAGCAGGTGGCCGCGGACCTCCTCCAGTCCGAGGTCGTGGAACTGTTTGAGGATGGCCAGGTAGCAGACCTTGAAGCCGGGCAGGTCGACGTGGGTCGCCCCGAGAATGAACGGCTGATCGCGCTCGTCGCTGCGCCCTTCCAGGAAGGCGGCCGACTCGGCGTCGGTGCGGGCGACGATGATCCCCGGCACGTTCATGATGTCGAGTTGGAAGCGGGCGGCGCTGAGCCGCTTGATCTGCTCGTCCTGAGCGGCGAGCACCTTGCCGCCCTGGTGGCCGCACTTCTTGCAGCCGGGCTTTTGGTCCTCGATGTGATAGCCGGGCACGCCGACCTCGACGAACCGCCGAATCAGGTTGCGGACGTGGGCGTCGCCACCGTGCCCGGTGTCGGCGTCGGCGATGATGAACGGTTGAAAGTTGATCTCCGGCGTGTCCCGGCGCTGCTCGGACGACTGGTGCGTCCGTGCGTAGCGTTGGTTCTTGTCGGCAGTCAGCAGGGCCCGCACCAGCAGGGCGGCCTCCTCGGGCACCTGGCTGAGCGGGTAGCTGGCCAGATCCGGTCCGGGATCCTCCGATTGGGAGCCCTTGGCCGATGTCGCCCAGCCGCCCAGGTAGATGCCCTCGATTCCGGCGCGTTTCAGGGCCACGGCTTGCCCCGGCGAGTACGGACCGAAGGTGGTCATCGACTGCCGCTGTTGAAACAACTCCCGCAGGCGGGCATAGAACCGCTCGGCCGCCGTCCGGGCGATGGTGTAATCGTTCGCGATCGTGCCGCGCTGCTCGGCGACCTGTCGCGCCGAGTACAGGCGGGTGATGCCGCTGAAGCGCTCGCTCGCGAACCAACGTTCCACCAGGGCGACTTCCTCGTCGAATCCAACCATGATTCAATGCTCCTTGGCGGCGGCGGAATCCGCCGGCTCAAAATCCAGGTTCGCCGTGAGGCGCGTGCCGTCGCGGTGCAGGGTATCGACGTACTGCAGAATGCGCCGTCGGGCCTCGGTCAGGACGTGATTGTTGAGATTGATGTTCAGCAGGTCGATGGTCCACGGCAGCTTGCCGCCGGCGGTCACGCAGGCCTCCACGATCTCGCGCGCGATCGGCAGCGTGGTGGTCTTGGAGTCGTCGTGAACATTGCGGTTGTCGGCGGACCGCAACTTGTGGTACTCCTCTGCCAGGAGCCGTTGGAAGTGGGCGCGGGTCAGCGGCTGTCCGGCGGAGATGCCGCTGCCGGGGTCACCCTCGGTGAACGTCGCGGCCTTGTGTAGCCACTCCCACAGGATGCTCAGCCGGATCTCACCGGTGGCCATGTCCTCCATCAAGTACAGGATGTCGTCGTTCTCGAAGAAATCGGCCGGCTTCAGGGCCGCCGCCTGCAGGCCCTGGCCGAACGCGTTGGCATACTGCAGGGCGACGCTCAGCAGATCGCGGGCCCCGCGAACCGTTCGCGGCGCCGGTTCCAGCAGGGTCAGGCGGTCGGCGTCCGCCGGGGTGTGGGTCAGGGGCGGGAACGCCCGACCCAGTTGATTGTCTTGACCGGCCTGTTCCCATACCGGCCGGATGATGTGCACCATTTTCCAATGGGCCACCCACTTGCCGCTGGCGCCGGCGCGCTGCTCGCGCCGGGCGCCAGCCAGGGCTCGCTCCATGCCCTCGGCGACGCCGCGCGTTGAGCCAACCGGGATGTTGGGCTCCATGCCGCCTTGCCACAGCGCCCAGCGGCCGTTGCGATCGGGCGCATTCACGGCTCGTCGCACGCGGTCCTCGTAGTGGCGCATGTAGCCGTAGGTCATGACGATGGCGTCGATGTTGGGGTTGACGAAACGCGGATCCCAAGCCATGGCGTCGGACACGCTGTTGATGTAGTCCCAGCGTCCGGTGTTGAAGCCCACGAAATGGCGGCCCAAGGCCGCACGGATTTCCATCAGTTGGAAGCAGGCCTCCAGTTGCTCGACGAGCACGTAGACCTTGATGGTGCCGCCGGCGAGGCCGAGGTGTTGTTCCAGGGCCGATAACAGGTCGTTCCACCAGGCCGCCTCTCCGGCTGTCTGGATCTTCGGCAGGTACAGCACGATCGAGCGGCCCTCACGGCGCAGCGCCGCCTGGTTGTTGACCACGTAAAGCACTGTGTCCGCGATCGACGCCGAGAATCCACCGCCGTTCGCGCTGCGGATGTGGCGGTCGTCCAGGTGCATGCCGCGGGGCCGGAAGATCCGCGTGGTGAAATCGAGTTGGCGGGCGAGGTCGGAGACGATGGGCCGTCCCAGGAAGGCTTCCGACCAGCGGTTCATCTCGCCGGCGACGGCGGCCGCGGCCTTGAGCAGCAGTGGATGTCGGTCAATGGCCAGCTTCAAGTTGCGCTGGTTGTCGAGCGACATGGTGGTGGTTTGGCCCAGGGCGTCTTCGCCGTCGAACATCCAGCCGTCGGCGCCGGACAGCAGGGCATAGGCCACGTTGCGGATGCTGACCTCGACGGCGGCATTGGGCCGGGCTCCCGGGCCGGTGCCCTGGATCCATTGTCGCTGGAGGTCGGCTGGGATTTCACCGCCGATAAAATCACCTTGACGGGCACGGCCGGCGGTGAGTGTGGTCCGCGGGATCACCGTGTCGGGATCGAGAAAATTGATCGGTTGATGGTTTCTGGCCCGCTGTGCCCTGCGCTGCATTCGCTCGGCCATCATGGTGTTGCGCTCGGCATCCAGTGGGCTCAGGGCCGCCAGGGCGGCCAGCACCGCGGGGGTCAGAATGTCGCTGTAGTCGCGCTCGAGAGTGCCGCGAATCTCCAGCGGCGCGGACGTGGATGGGGTCCGCCCGGGCTGTACGGTACCGCCGCTCATGCCGGTCTCCTTCTCGACAGGGTCCCGCAACTCTTGTCGGTCCGGGACCGCTTCGACTCCACTCCGAGCGGCACCGGCAAGTCCAAGAACGCGGGGCCGTCCCATCGCTGTAGCCGACCGCGGTGCCGTGAAGCAGCTGCAAGGGGGGCGGGCGGCTGCTACAAACGCCGCGCTGGGGACTCTGTCCCGCGCTGGAGGAGCTGCACCGACGGGCCCTGCGATCACGAGGAGATGTGGCTGTACCCGCAGGCGTTACTCGGTTCGACTCGTTTCGCCGCGATTCGCGCCCGGCGATCGATAGAGGTCCCACTGGATCCCCAACTTTCGCATGCGCGCGCGGAGCGTGTAGGGGTTAATCGCGAGAAGCCTGGCGGCGCCGCTGCTGCCTTCGATGCGGCCGCGGGTGCGGGCGAGGGCGAGTTCAATGTGCCGTTTCATGGCCGCGTCAAGCGTTAGCATCCTTGATTCGCCAGCAGCATGCGGCGTCTGATTCGAATGTTGGATCGAGGGCACACGAGGTGACGCTGGCGGATCGGATGCCCCAAGAGCCTTCGCGATTTCGAGCCGTTGTCCGTTTCCGAGGATTGCAGCGCGATCCAGCACCGCGCCGAGTTCACGGACGTTCCCCGGCCACGAATACGAGAACAGCAGGTGCAGGTCGTCCGGGGAAGGGGCAAGCGGCGTGAGCCCGAATCTCCGGGCCGACTTCAATGCAAAGTGCGCCACCATTTCAGGGATATCTTCCGGACGGTCGCGAAGGGCCGGAAGATAGATCGGGAATACGGCGATCCGGTACCACAGGTCCTCGCGGAACCTGGCTTCGGCGACCATCGCTTGAAGATTGCGATGCGTGGCGGCCACGATCCGAACGTTCACATGAAGCTGGCGCTGCCCGCCGACGCGCTCGAACGTGCCGTCCTGCAAGATGCGAAGCAGGCGAACTTGGGCGGCTGCGGGCAGCTCGCCGATTTCATCGAGAAACAGTGTGCCGGCGTCGGCGCGCTCGAACCATCCTTTGCGCAGATTGGCAGCGCCCGTGAAGCTGCCTTTCTCGTGGCCAAACAACTCCGAATCGATCAGGTCCGGCGGAATCGCTCCGCAATTGACGCGGAGGAATGGTGCCGATGCGCGGGGCGATCCCGCGTGAATCGCACGGGCGATGACTTCCTTACCTGAACCGGTTTCACCGAAGATCAGAACCGGTGCATCGGAAGGCGCAACCAACTCCACGCGCTCCATGACGTGGCGCAGCCCTTTATCCGCGCCGACAATGGTGTCGCCGATGTCCTGTCGGCCAAGTCGAGTGAGCAGCGACCGCTTATCAGCCTCGGCAGCCTCGCGCAACGTGGCCATCTCTCGAACGCGCGCGTCGTTTTGCAACGCTACTGACAACGGGTCGATCAGCTTCAGGACCAGAGCCTCGTGCTTTGGAAGGAAATGCGCACCGCGTCGAGCGGTCACGACGAAAATGCCCTTGGGTTCGTCCGCACTCGATAAGGGCCCGATGATCAGGTCGCCTGCCAACTTCCGCGGCAGCGCGGATTGCAATGCCTTTGGGATTTTCCCTGCGGCTGCGCGCTCGACGTCGCTTCGACGACACCACGCGAGCAACTCCGCGAACTTCTCGGGCTTGCATTCCGTTCCTGCCGGCCAGGTGGAAACAACCCCCAATCCAGCCTGAGCAACGGTTTCGATGGCGGAGCGGTGCAGATCGAATTGCCGGATCAGAAGATCCTGGATCGGCAGGTAATTCGAAAGCAACTCCGCGATGCGGTCGGCGGCTTCCTGAATCTCTATGTGCCGGCACACTTCGCGCCATGTATCGAGTATCAGCGACTCCAAGCGATCCATAACCATGATCCTCAGCAGTCGAATATGACGGGTTATCCGTCATTAGACACGGTTAAGGCTATCATATCAGACGGCATTCACGCTTCAAGGTCAATAAAAGTGGCGGTTCCGTAGCCCAGACGTCGTTAATCGCGAATCGAACTCGTGGCACGCCGAGTGCTCTGGGTGCGGTGACGGAATCTTGGTCTTGATACGACTGGAGCGAGGCAGGACGTTCACGCTCGAGGGGACGGAAAGGGTTCGTAATGAAAACTCGAAACGCTTCGAAACGATGGCTACTGGCCGCGACCGTAACGCTGTTGGCTGGAACGGCACGCGCGGAGGTCCAGACGATCCTGAACGTATCGTACGACCCGACGCGGGAGTTCTATCAGGAGTTCAACGCGGAGTTTGCCAAGCATTGGAAGGAGAAGACCGGACAGCGCGTTGCGATCAAGCAGTCACACGGCGGTGCCGGCAAACAGGCGCGGGCCGTGATTGATGGCCTTGAAGCTGACGTGGTCACGCTGGCCTTGGCCTACGATGTTGATGCGATTGCGGAGAAGGCCGGACTGCTTCCAATCCATTGGCAATCGCGCCTGCCGCACAACAGCTCCCCTTACACGTCGACGATCGTCTTTCTCGTCCGCAAAGGCAACCCGAAGGGGATCAAGGACTGGGACGACCTGCTGAAGCCGGGTGTCGAGATCATTACCCCCAATCCAAAGACGTCGGGCGGGGCGCGATGGAACTACCTTGCGGCTTGGGGCTACGTGTTGAAGCGCGAGCTCGGCGACCTGAGCAAGATCAATGATCCCTCGTACACGGAAGCGGTAAAGCAGGCCGAGGTGAAGGCCCGAGAGTTCATCGCGGGACTCTTCAAGAGGGTGCCGGTGCTTGATTCGGGCGCTCGTGGTTCAACGACGACTTTCGTGCAGCGCAAGATCGGCGACGTGTTCCTTTCGTGGGAAAACGAAGCCTTCCTTGCCGTCAACGAGCTTGGACCTGAGAAGGTCGAGATCGTCGTGCCATCCGTGAGCATCCTAGCGGAACCGCCGGTCACACTGGTGGACAAGTGCGTCGACAAGCACAGCACGCGCGACGTGGTGCAGGCGTACCTCGAATACCTGTACTCGCCTGTCGGTCAAGAGTTGGCCGCCAAACACTTCTACCGCCCCGTGAGGCCGGAGCATGCGGACCCCGACGACCTCAAGCGATTTCCAAAGGTGGAGCGATTCACTGTGGGCGAAGCGTTCGGAGGTTGGCAAATGGCACAGAGGATGCACTTCGCGGACGGTGGCGTATTTGACCAGATCTACGCGCCGGGCCAATGACAGGGAACCTTCGGTCGGCAACGAGCGTGCCATGAAAGCGGCCATACGAAAACCAAGCGTGATTCCGGGCTTCGGGCTGACCATGGGGTACACGCTGTTGTACCTGAGCCTGATCGTCCTGCTGCCCCTTTCGGCGCTCTGCGTGAAAACGAACTCGATGACGTGGGCGCGGTTCTGGGAAACGGTGACCGATCCGCGGGTAGTGGCCTCATACAAACTGACCTTTGGCGCGTCGTTCATCGCCGCCACCATCAATGCGCTCTTCGGGTTCATCGTGGCCTGGACCCTGGTGCGCTATACGTTTCCCGGCAAGAGAATCGTGGACGCGCTGGTGGACTTGCCATTCGCACTTCCCACCGCGGTGTCGGGCATGGCGTTGACGGCGATCTATTCGCGGAACGGATGGGTCGGACAATGGCTGGAACCTGTGGGCATCAAGGCCGCGTTCTCTCCGCTCGGAGTGACGATCGCTCTGACGTTTATCGGTCTGCCGTTCGTTGTCCGGACGTTGCAACCGGCGCTCGAAGACCTGGATCCGGAAGTCGAAGAAGCCGCATCTTGCCTTGGGGCCAACCGGTTCAAGACCGTTCAGCGGGTGATTGTGCCGGCTATTCTTCCTGCGCTGCTTACGGGCTTTGCTTTGGCGTTCGCGCGAGCCGTCGGTGAATACGGTTCCGTCGTGTTCATTTCCGGCAACATGCCCATGCGGACGGAGATCGCCTCGCTGCTGATCATCACCAAGCTGGAGCAGTATGACACGGCAGGAGCCACCGCCATCGCGGTGGTCATGCTGCTGGCATCGTTCGTTCTGTTGCTGGCGATCAACGTGCTGCAATGGTGGAGCCGGCGAGGCGCCCGAGCCTAAAGGGGGATTGCCGATGAGTGCGGCTATTGCCATTCCAATCGTCCCGCCGCGCGAAGGCTCGTTCGCGTCCGCGCGGACCGAGGCTCGGTGGGTCCAGTGGGTTTTTATCGCAGTGTCGCTTCTGTTCCTTGGCGCGTTTCTTTTGCTGCCGCTCGCAGCGGTCTTCGTGGAAGCGCTGCGCAGCGGCGTTCAGGCCTATGTGGCCAGCCTGGTGGAACCGGACGCGCTGGCGGCAATGAACCTGACGCTGCTCGTTGCGGCCATCGCCGTTCCCGCGAATCTCGCGTTCGGCGTCGCTGCCGCCTGGGCCATTGCGAAGTTCGAGTTCCGCGGCAAGAGCGTCCTCATCACGCTGATAGATCTTCCCTTCGCGGTATCGCCGGTTATCAGCGGTCTGATCTACGTTCTGCTGTTTGGTTTACAGGGCTGGTTGGGGCCCTGGCTCGCGGAGCACGACATCAAGATCATCTTCGCAGTTCCAGGAATCGTACTGGCAACGATCTTCGTGACGTTTCCGTTCGTCGCCCGTGAGCTGATCCCGCTGATGCAAGAGCAAGGCACGGAGGACGAGCAAGCGGCGTTGTCGCTCGGGGCGAGCGGTTGGCAGACTTTCTGGCGCGTGACGCTGCCTAACGTGAAGTGGGCGCTGCTGTACGGCGTCATTCTTTGCAACGCGCGGGCGATGGGCGAGTTCGGAGCGGTATCCGTTGTGTCGGGGCACATTCGCGGCCTGACCAACACCATGCCGCTGCACGTCGAGATTCTCTACAACGAATACAACTTCGTGGCCGCGTTCGCCGTGGCATCGCTGCTGGCGCTGCTCGCGCTGGTGACGCTGGCGGCCAAGACGCTCGTAGAGGCGAAGGCTCATCGCTCGGCACGGTTCCAATCGCGAAAGGGGGAGGCGGGACGATGAGCATTGAGGTTCGCCACATCAATAAGACGTTCGGCGATTTCGCCGCGCTCAAGGACGTATCGCTGCACGTGCCGACGGGTGAGCTGGTCGCGCTGCTGGGACCGTCCGGTTCGGGCAAGACCACGCTGCTGCGTATCATCGCCGGGCTGGAGTTCGCCGATCCGGGCAGCGGTCCAGTGCTCTTCCAGGATAAGGATGTCGCTCGCCGTCGTGTCGGCGATCGACGGGTTGGATTCGTCTTCCAGCACTACGCACTCTTCCGCCACATGACCGTGCATGAAAACGTCGCCTTCGGTCTGCGCGTGCGACCTCGCAAATACCGGCCATCGAAGGACGTCATCGGTGCTAGGGTGCATCAGCTCCTGGAACTTGTGCAGTTGGATCACCTCGCCGGACGCTTTCCGTATCAGTTGTCGGGTGGCCAGCGGCAACGGGTCGCGCTCGCCCGCGCCTTGGCCGTCGAGCCCGAGGTGTTGTTGCTGGACGAACCGTTTGGTGCGCTCGACGCCAAGGTCCGCAAGGAATTGCGCACGTGGCTGCGGCGTTTGCATGATGAGCTTAACGTCACCAGTGTTTTTGTAACCCATGATCAGGATGAGGCGCTGGAGGTCGCTGACCAGATCGTGGTGATGAACCAGGGCCGCGTCGAACAGGCCGGTACACCCGACGAGGTATTCCATCATCCCAAAACGGAATTCGTGCTGCACTTCCTGGGCGAAGTGAATCAGTTTCATGGCCGGGTTGATTCCGACCGCGTGCACTTGGGTCCGATCGAACTTCCGTTTGACACGAAGGGACAGGCGGTGGCGGGCGCGGCGCGCGTGTTCGTTCGACCCCACGACGTGACGATCGACACCAAGACCAACGGCCTGCCTTCTATTCAGGCCACAATTCTGCGCATTCATTCTGCCGGCCCGTCGGTTCGCGTCGAGCTAAGGACCTCCGCCGGACAAACACTCACCGCGGAGTTATCGCAGGAGCGCTTTGGAACCATGCACTTGGAGCCGGGCGCATCAGTTTACGTGCGGCCCCGCCACATTCGCGTGTTCAGCGAGCCGGAAGGCGCTGCCATTCGAACAAGCGCGGAAGACCGCACCGTCACGCCCCACTCCCAAGAGTGAGTGAGGCGACTGATTGGACCAAGAGATAAGGGTCAAGTTAAGGGTGCAGGCGGCGCAACACTTGCCGAAGTGCTTGTCGGCGCCGCAAACGCCAAGGACCGTCTTGTCGCACAAGGAACGAGTAGGCACACGACGCGACGTAATTGGCATCTACCCGCGGCCCTTCTGGTCATTACTGTGGCACCGCCGCCCACGCGGTCGACGAGGTAACGCAGGCGGTCCAGCCCCTAATCGAAGGCCTCGGTGCAGAACACCTGGCCCGGCGCCAAATCCTTGGCGAAGGGCAGCGACTTGAAGCCGAAGCAGCTGCGCAGGTGCGTCTCAATGCGAGGTCGTTCTTTGTTGTCTTTACTCATGATCATGCTCCTCGCGCTTCAATTCGCCGTGCACTTCGAATTGCTCCTCCCATGGCGGCCGGTCGTCTATCTGCTGCGCCAGGTGCTCAAGCGACTGGAGATCAACGGGAGGCTTGCCCAGTGTCGGCTCCGGTGGCGGGTTGCGGCGCACGCGGCGATTGCCGGACAGGTCGACTGGGAAGACCTGCTCGGACTGCCCGCGCGGATCCTCGATCCACACACAGCGTAGTTCGAATGGATCGAACCAAGAACCCCCTGGCTGTCATACACCAGGACCTCCACGGCCGTACGCCGGCGGCCTTCACAACTGAAGCGATCGAATCGACACAACTTGGGCGAGCTGGCTGTCCTGAGTCGACCCGAAAAATCGCGTTCTTGATAGCGTCAATGCGATTCTTGGCTTGCTTAAGTTGCGGCGCGCGGTTTTTGGAAGCTGGCATTCTACCACTGAGTCACGCCCGCAAGTCGTTATAGAAAAACCTTTTACGCACAAGAGCCCGCGCGGCTTAAGCTGTGCATGGGTGCAACTTAAGCGACTCGGTACCCTGTTTATAACTGTTTTTTGGCCGGTCGCAAAAACCTATGGGCGGAAGCGCACCCGCGCAGGACGGCGAACCGCTCGTTGAGCCAAGACTCGTTGGCGCTCACTCATTCGGGCAGTACAATGAAACACCGCATAGTTCCGGGGCTGGCATGGTACGGCTCGCCCAGGCAAGCCTCGTCGGAAGTAGTCGGATGACTAAGTAAAGGGCAGCTCGGTATATCCGAGAGGCTCGTTATCAAGTAAGCCGGCGTGTTCGGGTGCCCCGAAGGCACTTAAACACGTCGGCTCTTTTTGTTCTGGCAGTGTGAGGTCTCAGCGAAGCGGAGACAGATCATGAAAGCCTTCGTTGATCCTGTTCTTTCGGCCCATTGAGGCGATTCGCTATCAAGCGACTTCGCCAAGTGGCGCTGGCGTTGCAATTCCGGCTTTGTGCCGGGAGGCGCCCGGTTCAGGTTCGACACATCACAGGAGTCCATTATGGCAACGTCACGTCGAGAGTTGCTCACGGAAGCGGGAGGCATCGGC
The DNA here is from genome assembly GCA_964619935.1 of uncultured Planctomycetales bacterium. Classification (GTDB taxonomy): domain Bacteria; phylum Planctomycetota; class Phycisphaerae; order UBA1845; family CAIVHJ01; genus CAZUGO01. The sequence continues at coordinate 42,090 of CAZUGO010000039.1, forward strand.
CTAAAGAGTGTTCCTATGGCGACGGGAACCCTGGGCGCGGCGGACCCCAAGTCGCAGGCCGCCCCGCCAGCAAGCATGATCTTTGAGACGGTTCTTACCGAGGGGGTGGCCGCACTCTCATACCTGATCGGCGACAAGGCGACCGGCAAGGCCGCGGTCATCGACCCTAGGCGGGACGTCGAGCCGTACATCGAGCTGTCTCGCAAGCACGGGCTTGCCATCACCCACGTTCTCGAGACCCACATCCACGCCGATTTCGTCTCCGGGGCCCGCGAGCTCTGCGACCGTGCGGGGACCGCCAAGCCCTACCTTTCGGTGGAGGGTGGGGCGAAGTACGGGTTCGACCACGAGCCGCTCGAAGACGGCCACGCGATCGACCTCGGACGGGTGATTCTTCTCGCGAAGCACACCCCCGGCCACACGCCCGAGCACATGTCGTTTCTCGCCGCTGAAAGTAACTCCCGGGACACGCCGTTCGCCGTGTTCAGCGGCGACTGCCTGTTCGCCGACTCGGTCGGACGGCCCGACCTGCTCGGCAGCGACCAGACCGACATCCTCTCCCGGCAGCTCTTCGCGTCACTCCGCAAATTCTACCTGAAGCTCGACGACGGGGTGCGAGTCCACCCGGCGCACGGGGCTGGCTCGCCGTGCGGGGCCGACATCAGCGACCGCCTCGTGACCACCATCGGCTACGAGCGGCGGCACAACAAGGCGCTGCAGATCACCGACGAGGAGGAGTTCGTCGAGTTCACCGCGCACACCGCCCCGCCCGAGCCGCGGTACTACAAGCGGATGAAGAAGGTGAACGCGGACGGACCGGAGGTGCTCGGCCGCCTGCCGAACTGCCCGCCGCTCTCGGCCAAGGAGTTTCAAAAGGCAGCCGCGGCGAAGGGCGCGCAGATCGTTGACACCCGACAGATGCTCGCCTTCGGCGGGGGGCACATCGCTGGCGCGCTGAACATCGGCCTGCGGGCGGAGCTGTCGATCTGGGCCGGGTGGGTGCTCGATCCCGAGCGGCCGCTGTTCCTGGTGCTGCCGAAAGACACCGACTTGCCCGAGGTCCAGCAACTCCTGGGTCGCGTCGGGTACACAAGCTTCGGCGGCTTTCTGCTGAACGGGATCGAAGGCTGGGTGAACGCCGGACTGCCGCTTGAGACGCTGCCGCAGATGACTGTTCGCGAAGTGAACGAGGTGCGGGACGACCTCCAGGTGCTCGACGTTCGGTCGCCCGAGGAGTGGGAAGCAGGGCACGTGCCAGGCGCGGTGTACATCTTTCTCCCAGAGGTGGAGAAGAAGGCCACCCGTCTCTCGAAAGAGCAGCCCATCGCTGTCACCTGCGACAGCGGGTATCGCGCGAGCTTGGGCGCGAGCCTGCTACAGCGGGCCGGCTTCGCTGAAGTGCGGAACGTCCCCGGCAGTTGGAAGGCGTGGAGGGCGGCCGAACTCCCGGTGGAGAAACCCGCGGAAGACAAGAAGGCGTCGGACACCGACCGCTGAACGAATGCTCGTGAAAGGAAACAGATCCATGACACGAACCACCTTGGCGGTGGTCGCACTGGCGCTTGCCACCCCCGGCCTGGCTTTCGCGACCACGCCGGGAACCGACCCGCTAGCTTACCCCGGGCCCGCGTGGCCGCCGTACCTCGTGGGGGCGCTCATCGGTCTGCTGTCGATGGCGACTTTTTATTTCTCGGACAAGCCGCTGGGGGCGTCCACGGCGTACGCCCGGCTAGCGGGGATGGTGGGCAAGCTGTTCGCCCCGCGGCACACGGAATCGTTGAAATACTACCAGGACTTCAAGCCGAAGGTCGACTGGGGGGTCATGCTCGTCGTCGGGGCCGTCGGCGGGGCATTCCTCGCCGCGTGGCTGGGGGGCGAGTTGACCGGGGAATGGCTGCCGGAGATGTGGACCGCCCGGTTCGGGGAGCGCAGTTTGGGCCTGCGGCTGGGGGTTGCGTTCGTGGGCGGGGGGCTGATGGCGTTCGGCGCCCGGATGGCCGGCGGGTGTACCAGCGGGCACGGGATCAGTGGCGCCATGCAACTGTCGGTCGGATCGTGGGTCGCGGTCGTGTGCTTCTTCGTCGGCGGGATCGCCACCGCGTTTCTGATGTTCCGGGTGTAGCCGGCGCCCTCGGCCGGGAGACGAGACGATGACTGAAAAAAACGATGTGACCGCAACGCCGAGGGAGGCGGTCGGCGCGGACCCGCCTGAACTATCAATCGACCAGGGCGGGCCGGGCAAGGACCCGCCGAAGGGCCAATCCTCCACCGGGAAGCAGTTGGCGCTGGGGCTGCTGTTCGGCCTCTGCTTCGGCTTCTTGCTCCAGAAGGGCGGGGTGGCGAAGTACCACGTCCTGATCGGCGCCTTGCTGCTGGAAGACTTCACCGTCATCAAGGTGATGCTCTCGGCCATCGTGGTCGGCATGATCGGCGTCTTCGGGCTGTACGCCCTGGGCCTGGTCAAGCTCCACGTCAAGCCGACGCGGTATGCGGCCAACATCCTCGGCGGCCTGCTGTTCGGCGTGGGGTTCGCCCTGCTCAGCTACTGTCCGGGGACGGGGGCAGCCGCGCTGGGTCAAGGGAACTTCGACGCGCTGGCCGGTATCCTCGGCCTCATGGCCGGGTCCTACCTCTACGCGGAGTCATCGGGCCTGCTGGGACGCACCGTCTTGAAATGGGGCGACCGGGGCAAACTGATGCTGCCCGACCTCGTCCGGGTCTCACTTGCGACGTTCGTCCTCATATTCGCCTCGCTCCTCGTCGTCGCCCTGGTGGTGTTGGACCGAGTTACCATCCGGTGAAAACCGACGCCCGTTCCGACCCGCAGGTTCAGAAGAAGGCAACCGACACCGACCGCACGTGACAGGGTGGCAAAAATGTCGACCGTCGTGAAGGTTCGCGGGATAGCGGCGGCTTGGGCAGGGGCTGCATGATGGTCCAAACAATGTGGACCTTTGCGACGTCGCACCGGACTGCTTGGGGAATGCTGATCGGACGGCTCCTGGCGCCACATGGATACCCGGCCGGCGCGCTATGCTCACGTTTCGTTCGCGCGGCGAGGCCGGGTGCGCCGACAAGCTGTTGTCCGCGATGCAGTTCGAGTTCGGCGGGCAAATGGAGAAGCCGGTCGGCAAGTAGCGACGGACAAGCCGCTATCTACCGGTTCCCAAAGGAGAGTGTTGCCATGCAGCGATTGACATACCACTGCTATAAACTCCTTCTCCGATTGCTGCTGCTCAGTTCAGTGTGTAGCGCGCTGACCTCAACGGTCGTGGCGCAGGAACCATTCGGCAAAGCCAGCGAACTGCAGAAACCACCCGTTTCCACCGAGAAAGAGATCTCCCCGGCGCCCGCGAAGGTGGACGTCAAGCCCGTCGCGCGCGATGAAGAGATCCGCAAGCGACTCAAGAGCGTCCTGGATGCCACTGACTGGTTCACCGACCCCCAAGTCCGGGTCGAGGAAGGAGTCGTCTTTCTCAACGGTCGGGTGGAGTCCGCTGAACTCAAGCAATGGGCCGGCGATCTGGCGCGCAACACCCAGGATGTCGTCGCCGTGGCCAACCGAATGGAGGTGCCCGAAACGTCGGTCTGGGATTTCCGTCCGGCGTGGAGCGGACTGTTGGTGTTATGGCGCGATTTTATCCGCTCCCTTCCCTTTTTCGCCTTTGGACTGCTCATCCTCGTCGTGTCGGTGGGGGCCGGCATACTGGCAACACGAGGCGCCCGGGCTTTTCTTCGCCGACGGATTCGCGCGAACCTCCTGCGAAACGTGATCGCGCGTGGAGGAGGCGTGCTCGTCTTCCTTTTCGGCGTCTATATCGTTCTCAGAACCTCTGGTCTGACCCAACTGGCGTTGACGGTGGTCGGTGGCACCGGTCTGATCGGCCTCGCCGTTGGAATCGCCTTCCGGGACATTACCGAGAACTTTCTGGCTAGCATCTTCCTCAGTATGCAGCGGCCGTTCGAGATGGGCGACTTGGTCGAGGTTGCCGGCGTGACCGGCTACGTGCAGCAGTTGAACGTGCGGACGACGATCTTGATTACTCTCGACGGCAATCTCGTGCAGATCCCGAACGCAGCCGTTTACAAGAGCACGATCCGCAACTTCACGACCAACTCCAACCGGCGCGAGGACTTTGTCGTCGGCATCGGCTATGACGACTCGATCAACGACGCCCAGGAGATTGCACGGAAGGTGCTGGCGGACCACCCAGCCGTCCAGAACGACCCCGAGCCCTTGGTGCTGGCGGACAGCCTAGGGAAGTCAACCATCAACCTGCGCGTCTACTTTTGGCTCAACGGCCGCGAACACAGTTGGTTGAAAGTGCGGTCGTCGGTGATCCGGCTGGTGAAACTCGCCCTTCAGAAACATGGCATCTCAATGCCCGACGAGGCCCGAGAGATTGTCTTCCCGCACGGCGTCTCCGTCACCGTGCTCGATGGGCAACTGGCAGATGCGCATGGTGCCACGCCGGGAAAAGGGCTTCCTCCTGCATCGCGGCACGAAGAACTCGCTGCGGTCTCGACGAAGGCGGAAGCCGGCTTATACAGCGAAGCCGTCATCATCGAGGAACAGGCGCAGCAGGCACAACTATTGAAGGGCGGCGAGAATCTCTTACCGGTTTCCGGCACTCCTACTTCTGAGAAGCAGACAATAGGACCAAAACCATAGCGGAAGAGTGGCTATCGCGCGGTTCACGTCCCGTGATGCGCGCTCATAGTCCTAAGGGCTCGTCCGAGCATAACTGTGACGTTTTGGGCGAGCGATCGTCGAGCGATCGCGGCGGCAGCCGCGAGCGCGTTCGCTGGCAAGGCGCGCGGACGCAGACGAAGCCGGCGTTTCG
>CAZUGO010000040.1:0-187113 GCA_964619935.1 uncultured Planctomycetales bacterium
CGACCGCGAGAGCTTGGCCCGCTACATGACCGGCGCGGTCGAGGCCTCGCGCGAACGGCCCGTGCTCATCGATCAGTTCCTGAGCAACGCCACGGAAATCGACGTCGACGCGCTCTGCGACGGCACGGAAGTGATCGTCGCGGGGGTTATGCAACACATCGAAGAGGCGGGGGTTCACTCCGGCGACAGCGCCTGCGTGTTGCCGCCCTACGACTTGAGCGAAGGCGTGCTCGAACGGTTGAAGGAACAGACCCGAGCGTTGGCGCACGAACTCAACGTCGTCGGCTTGATGAACATTCAATTCGCCGTGCAAGGCGACACCATTTTTCTGCTCGAAGTGAATCCACGCGCCTCGCGCACCGTGCCGTTCGTGAGCAAGGCGACCGGGCTGCCGCTCGCCAAAATCGCCGCACGCGCGATGGCCGGACAGTCGCTGGCGTCGCAAGGCGTGACGGAAGACCCCACGCCGGACTTTGTCTCCGTGAAAGAAGTCGTGTTGCCATTCATAAAATTTCCCGGCGTCGATATTTTGCTCGGCCCCGAAATGCGCAGCACCGGCGAAGTCATGGGCATTGATCGCGACTTTGCCAGGGCCTTCGCCAAGGCTCAGATCGCCGCCGGGCAGGCCCTGCCCACCGAAGGCACCGTGTATGTAAGCGTGAATGATCGCGACAAGCCGTTCATCCTGCCGATGGCCCGGGCACTGCACGACATGGGGTTTAACCTGGTCGCCACCCGCGGGACGCATGCCCGGCTCCGGGCTTCCGGATTGCCGTGCACGATGGTCCCGACGCTGCAGGAGGACGCCACCGGGAACGCCATCGCCCGGATGGCCGGCGGCGGCTTGCAACTGGCCATCAATACCGCCACCCACACCGGCCGGTATACCGACGAAGGCCAGATCCGCGCCGCGGCGGTGCGGCATCGCGTGCCCCTGATCACCACGCTGACCGAGGCCCAGGCGGCGGTCGAGGCCATCGCGGCGATGCGCCGGCAAGCGCTGTCCGTTACCGCCCTGCAGGACTACTTTCAACCGCCGAAGGGACGCTGATGATCCCCAAACCCGATGGCATGCTGGCCCTGGAAGACGGCAGCGTTTTCTGTGGCTATTCGTTTGGCGCCCGCGGGACGGCCGGCGGAGAGGCCGTCTTTCACACGGGAATGACCGGGTACCAGGAAGTGCTCAGCGATCCTTCGTACTGCGGTCAAATCGTCACCATGACCTATCCGCTGATCGGAAACTACGGCGTGAACGCCGATGACTTCGAATCAGATCACCTGGATCTATCCGGGTTCATCGTGCGCGAGCTACCACCCAGGTACAGCAACTACCGGGCAAACCACAGCCTGAACGACTTCCTGGGCGACCGCGGAGTCCTGGGGCTGTGGGGTGTCGACACCCGTGCAGTGACCCGCCGACTGAGGGACCACGGCTCGCTGAGGGGCGTGCTGTCCACCGACATCCTGGATCCGCAGGCGCTCTGCCGGCTGGCGGCCGCCCTGCCGCGGATGTCCGGCCAGAACCTGGCCGTCCGAGTCGCCGGGCGGGCGCCGGAGGGCTGGCCCGCCGGGCCCTCGGGGGCAGCCCGCTTTCGCGTCGCAGCCTTGGACTGCGGCATCAAATACAACATCCTGCGGATGCTCAGCCGGCGCGGTTGCGAGATCGTGAGCATGTCGGGCCTGTGTGCTCCCGAGGCGGTCTTGGAGCAGCGCCCCGACGGCATTCTGGTCGGCAATGGTCCCGGGGATCCCAGCGCCGTCGCTGCCGCCATCGGAACCCTCCGTGCACTACTCGACAAGGTGCCGCTGTTCGGCATCTGCCTCGGTCAACAACTGCTGGGCTGCGCCCTGGGCTGTGACATTGCGAAGCTCAAGTTCGGCCACCACGGCGCCAACCATCCGGTCCGCAACCTCGCTACCGGGCGCATCGAAATCACCAGTCAGAATCACGGGTTCGCCGTGGTTGCCGCTGCACTCGACCGCGTCGGGGCCTACGCCACCCACATCAATCTCAACGATCACAGCCTGGAAGGCTTCGCCCACCGCAGCCTCCCGCTGTTTGCGGTGCAGTATCACCCCGAGGCTGCCCCCGGCCCGCATGACGCCGGCTACCTGTTCGACCATTTCCTGCAGATGATGGCCACCGGCCGGGTGCCCGACGGCTTGAAGGTGGGACCGTAAAAACCGGATTCCCCCCGCAGGCGCCAGCCGCCTGCGGAGGGAATCCTCACTGGTATCTCGCCGGACTCGGCCGACCGGATTACTCGCACAATCCCCAATTGCTCAGCAGGATGGCCAGATCATCGCCGTTGACCGTGCCGTCGCCGCTGATGTCAGCGATGGGGTCGTCGGTGTTCCACACGCCGAGCATGCGGGCCATGTCGCGGCTGTCGGTCATGCCATCGTTGTTCAGATCGCCCGGACAGGAATCCCCCCCGGCACTGCCGTCGCAACTGCTGTCGAAGATGAATGCCGATCCCGAGAAGAAGCCGCCGCCCTCGAACAAGTCGGTTCCTTCAGCACCCGAGATCACCAGGTCACCGGACACGGCGACCGACGTGCCGAGCCAGTCGTCCCAGTAAGCCGCCGAATCGGTGGCCTTGGCTTCAGCGATCCAGGATTGACCGGCTCGCCGGAAAACATACACCGCCCCGGTGGCCGGCCAGGGGGCGAGGTCGGCGCCCTTGGCTCCCACCGCAATGGTGTCGCCGTCGATACCCACCGAGTAGCCGAACTTGTCATAGGCGGTCCCGTCGAACGCGGCCAGCTTGGCCTGCTGTGACCAATCCAGACCGTTAAACCCGAACGCGTAGGCCGCCCCCGATTGGGTGAGGCCGTTGCCGCTGTTGTTGCGGGCTCCCACCACGATGGTGTCTCCGGAAATGGCCACCGAGAATCCCAACTCGTCGCCCGCCGCCCCATCGCTAGCCGTTAGCTTGGCTTCTTCGGTCCATGGGCAGGTATCCTCCGGGCAATCGTTCGGGGAGAATCGAAAGGCATATGCCGCCCCTGCATTGCTGCCCATCTCATCCTCTCGCTCGGCGCCCACGACAATCGCCTGACCGGAGATGGCCACCGAAGTTCCAAAATAATCCGTCACTCCGCCATCCGAAGCGGTCAGGGTTGCTTCCAACTGAAACAGCGAGCCCTGCAGGCGGAACACGTAAGCGGCGCCCGCATTAAAGTTGGCCAGATCCGCCGAGCGGGCCCCCACCAGGGCAGCATCCCCCGACAAATCTACCGAGGCGCCGAAATGGTCATTGCCATTCCCAGACGTGAGCTTCTGGACCTCAGTCCACTCCGAGCCATCGAAAGCAAACACGTAGACGGCACCCGCCCCGCTAGCACCGACCATCGCCAGGTCACCCAGGATGGCCACGGACGATCCGAACCTGCCCAAGGCCTGCGGATCGCTCGGGACCAGCTTGGTCTCCGACCAACCGGAGGCGTTCTCGGTGTAGATGTACGCGGTGCCAGCCTTGTCCAAACCGTCGGTCTCGGCGTAGTAGGCGCCCACGATCACTTGGTGATCCTGCACGTCCACCGCAATACCGAAGCGATCGCCGGCCCTCGTGTCGCTGGGAATCAACTCGGCCGACTCGTTCAACAGGCACGGCTGTGCCAGCACCACCTGCGAAGCCAGCACCACCGTGCCAATCGCAACCACCAGACCTGCCAGCGTACCGGCCGCACGCCCACCCCGCCTGTACTCTTGCCAGCGAATATCCTGCTTGCACATGTCCTGTGTCCCTCCAATCACGACGTGGTCCGGACCGATGACGCGTCCGAACTGAAGCCTGCCTTGACAATCCTGCAGGACAGCGCCCCCGTTGGCCTGTGACCCGCCTGATCGCCCCCGAAGTGCCCGTTTCCCTTGCGGGTCTGGCGTCGGAACCCGGACACTGCCGAGGATCCTATTGACCCGCATCCGCCACCCGCCGCGTCGTGCAACGCTGAGACTGCGTGGCGGCGAACAAGTATGCAATACCAATTTGGGATTTCTGGAGAAAATAGGCAATTTCGCTCCTTTGGCTACTGGGCACCCACCCCGTCGTTCCGAATCCTCCCGATTATTGGAGCGACGACGCGAGAACCACCTTACCGAAACGAGCTTCTGGGACCTACTCTGCAAGCAAGTAGTGCCTGCCTGGCTTGCGGGTCGCACAACCCGCGACTTCTTTGCGTATCAGCGGTCGAGCCCAAACTCAAGAACCCGGACAGCAGACATTCGAATTGTCGGTCGTCACAAGTGGACTATCAACTTGAACCGAAAAAAGCTGAGAGACCAGGTCATCCGTGTGGGAGCGATTGTTTTTCTTAACACCTTGGGCCGCAACTTTGGTTATAGTTCGTGTGCCAGAAACGAGATTAGAGATTACCAGACGTTCGCACCCTCGCCCTGGGCCAATCACTCGCCGGCGGCCTCAATGGCGGTGATTTCGGAGACCAGTTCCCGGACTTTATCAAGGCGGCCCTGCTCGCGATAGATCCGGACCAGGTTTCGTCGGGGAGTCAAGTAGTGCGGGTCCATCTCGCGGGCCTGCTCCAGGAAGCGGATGGCCTCTGCCGCCAGCCCGTGTTCGGCCAGCGCACTGCCGATATTGTTCGGGCACTCCTTGACCCCCCAGAGCAGTTTAGCACTGCGCTCGAAATCGGCCAAGGCCGCTTCTCTGAGGCCCAGGCGAAGTCGTTCCAGCGCTCGGAAGAAGTAGTAATCAGATTGGATGTGGGCAGCCCCGAGGTCGGCCACGGACGGCGTTCCGGTCAGGTTCCGATAGGCGATGCCAGACCACGGTGCTGCCGGATCGACGGCGTGACCTCGGGGAAGCAGGTGATAGACCAGCCCCACCGGAACAAGCGTTGCGCCGGCAATGAATGGAGCCGACTTGACCGTGTAGTATACCGGCCGCCGCGCGTTGTGAATGATCCAGGCGGCCCGCTGATCGCGATCCGCCGGCGGCGGGCGGCCGACACCGGCGGCCAGGTCCTCGACCACGGCATCATCGACGTATCCGTACTTGTCGGCGATGGTCACCCCCGGTGCCAACCCTTCCACCAGGACGGCATATATCAATGGAAAGGTAGTGTGGTCGCCGGAGGGAAAGACGACGGCATCATGGCGCATGCTCGCCAGGAGGCTGCGGGCGTGATCGTACGCATACCAGTAGTTGCGATAATTACAGCGCTCCAGATTGCCGAACACCGGCAGAACCGCGCTTGCCAGCAAGGCACCGCCGGCGGTCGCCCTCAGCCAGGGCGACCGGTGCTCACCCAACCGTGCCCAGGCGGCATCCAGCAAGAAGGCCAATGCAATGACCAGAGCCGCCGATAGGGGGATGAAGAATACACGCATCGCAAACCGGAAGGTGCGATCGAGGTCGATGTTGGAGATCAGAAGGAATAGACCGCCGCAGGAAGCCAGCAGGAGCAGAACCAGGCCCGTCCAGGGATGGCGACGGCGAAACATGATCGCCAGACCGGCAAGCCCGCCGAGCGCCAGCGGCGGTGTCACATCATCGGCCAGTACGCCGGCCGCGTAGGCCAATTGATCGACAGGGGTTGGCGGGACTTCTGCACTGGAAACGGCCCCCTGCGGAGTGGAACAACTGGGCCACATCAGGTTCGTTCAACTCCGCAGGGTTTGCGGCCTCTACATAGCAACACCCTCCCGGCGGCCACCCCACGTGGCCGGCTGAGCATGATCCAGCATTCAATCCCTAAGGGCGGAACCCCGGCGGGCGACTCACGCAGAAATGCAGGAGCGGCTGGAACTCACTGAGAAAATGATGATGTTGGCCATGGGCATGGCTATTGCGGGAGCGCTTGCCGACCGTGGAGGTGCAAGAACCATTCGGCTGCCCCGATGGCTCCCGCGCTGTCCCCCAAGGTCGCCAGTCCGACTTGCGGGCTGTCGTCGGCCAGGGTCCAGGCGAGTTCGGCCAGCGCCCGGCGCACCGGCGCCAGAAGTGCGTCTCCCGCCGCGGAAATCCCACCGCCCAGGATGACCCGTTGTGGATTGAGCACGTGTTGCAGGTTGACGCATGCGATGGCGATGGCCTTACAACACTGCGCCCACAAGTCCCCCAGGGTGGGGTCGCCGCGGAGCGCGGCGGCAATGATGTCAGGCACGTCGACGTCGCTGTCGGCCCCCAGGCGGCGCGCACGCTCCCGGAGGTGGGTCCCGCTGGCGAAGGCTTCCAGGCAGCCATCCTGCCCGCAGCCACAGCGGGCACCGCTGCCCGGCAGCACAATCATATGACCCAACTCGCCGGCATTGCCAAAATGCCCGTGGACCAGGGCTCCGTGCTGGATCACCCCGCCGCCCACACCCGTCCCCAGGGTCAGCATGCACATGTCGGTGGTGCCGCGGCCAGCTCCGCGGCAGAACTCCCCGAAGGCCGCGGCATTGCCATCGTTGGTCAGGCTCACCCGGCACCCGGTCAGGTCCGCCAGCCGATCACGCAGCGGAACGCCCTCCCAACCCGGCAGATTGGCCGACCGCAGCACCACCCCCTCGGCGATGTTCAACGGTCCGGGTGACCCCACCCCAATGCCCAAGATCTGGTCCAGCGACGTGCCGTGCCGCGCGCAGGCGATGCGGGCCGCCTCGTGCAGCCGCCCAATCACCCCATCCGGGCCGTCCTGGGCAGCGGTGGCCAGCGAAACCAGGGGACCACAACCCTGGTCATCCCGGACCACACTCTTAATGAAGGTCCCGCCCAGGTCCAAGCCGACAACGCGGCGATTCATATGCACTTACTTCCCAAAGAGGATCCCGGCATAGCCGACCGCGTCAGCCACGTGGGCGGCTGCCCCGGCGGGACACATCTCGCGGCTGGTGGTGTGTTCGAGGAGCACCGCTCGGATCGCCCCCAGCTCGCCACACGCCGCGATCGTGGCGGCGACCGCACCGCTGCCACAGGCATTGTGGTGCTTTGCCGCCTCCTGCACCACGCCGGCCGCATCCAGGGCCAGGATGCGATCGATCATCCGGCGGTCGTTGACCTGCCGAGCCCAGTCCAGACCTTCGGCGCCGATGCCGTGTGAGGTCATGCCGTAGCGTGGCCCGTAATGCGTCAGATCGGAGGTGCCCAGCACTGCCACGGCCACACCGCTGCGCCGAATCACCTGCCCCAGGGCCACCCCGATTGGCGTTGCTTCCGCGACCGGCGGCACCATCACCGGCAGAATGGTTGCCGACGGGAACAACACCTGGACGAAGGGAATCTGGACTTCGAGCGAGTGTTCCAGGCGGTGCGCGCCAAGGTCGGCTGCGGCCAAGTCGCAGTGCGTCAGAAGCAGGGCGGCCAGCGCTTCGTCGACGGCCACCCGGCCCAGGGGTGTCTGCCAGGCACCCCGATCATAGACCGCCGCGGTTCGCCTGCGGGCGGCGTGCATGGCACCGCACAGCACCACCGTTTGCGGCCGAACGTCAGTGGCCAGGGCCCGGAACACCCGCCCGCCGATCTTTCCGCTGTAGGTCCAGCCGGCATGCGGTACGATTCCGCCAATGGCCTGGAAGGGCTGGTCGGGCACATTGGCTTGGTCGGGGATGCAGGCGGTCGCCTGGCGGCGGCACTTGGCCGGTGCGGCATCATAGAACTGGCCGGCGACGATGGGCTGGCGAAGCATGATCAGGCCTCTCGCAACGGCACTGGGGAGCCCGCGGACCCCTGTATTGTAGCGCAGTAGCTCCCGCGGCTCAAACTGGACGCCGGCGAGGCGGTGGGCTAGATTACGACATTCGGTAAACCGGTCACGACCTGCACGCGCTGAGCCGACAATGTGAGGGCGATCGATGGTTCCGACACCCATCCGGGTTCTGATGTGTTGCGGCATGGTCGGGCTGGCAGCGCTGCCGTCCTTCGCCGGCCGGCCACACCCGGCGACCGAGCCGGAAATTCAGCGGCTGCTGACCACGGCCCGGACGGCCGCCGACTACCCTGGAGCGGATACTCTGGTGGTGCTCGATGAGGCCGACGTCGTGGTCGACAAGACCGGGTTGGCCAGCACCCGCAGTTGCCAGGTCGTCAAGATCCTGACGCCTGCCGCGGTCCGCGACCACGCGGTTTATCGCCACGAATTCGACCCCGCGACCAACAACGTCATCATCGAGTCCATTCGCGTGCACCGTCGCGATGGGACGCTGCACACCGTCGACCTCGGCGACCTGGTCACCCAGCCGGCCCGCCAGAACATGATCTACTGGGGAAATCGGCAGCATCTCGTGACCTTGCCGCGTCTTGCAATCGGAGACGCCGTCGAGATCCGCACCCAACGGACCGGCTACAACATCGCCTACCTGTCCGATTCCCCCGCCCCCGAAGGAAACCGGCTGTCGGCGGCCGGCGAAGTACTGCGGCCGCCGATGGCGGGCCACTGGTATGAAGTCAGCGAATTCCAGGGCAGCGCCCCGATCTTGCAGAAGCGCTATTCGGTGCATCTGCCAGCGGACATGCCCATCCAATACGAAGTCTACAACGGTGCCCTGCGCTCGTCGCTGTGGTTCGACAGCGATCGCCATGTGTACACCTGGTCGGCGGAACACATCCCGGCGATCGTCAGCGAGCCGCACATGGTTGCGCGCAGCGATTGCGTGCCGAAGGTCGTGCTGACCACGGTGGCCGACTGGGAGACCAAGTCGCGATGGTTTTACGAGGCGAACCAGGGCCAGTTCGAACCCGACGAGCGGATCCGCAAGCAAGTCGCCGAATTGACCCGCGGACTCGACGACCGGGAAGCGCAGATGGCGGCCCTCAATGCCTGGGTGGCCGACAACTGCCGCTATGTCGGGACCAGCCGCGGGCAGCACGAAGGATTCACCTTGCACAAGAGCATCGAGACCTTCCGCGATCGCGGCGGCGTCTGTAAGGACAAGGCCGGAATGCTGGTGACCATGTTGCGGGTTCTGGGACTCGAGGCCTTCCCGGCCCTGACCATGGCGGGGTCACGAGTCGAACCGATTCCGGCGGACCAGTTCAATCACACCGTCGTTGCCGTGCGGAATGACGACGGCAGCTTTCGAGTGCTCGACCCCACCTGGGCCCCACTCAGCCGTGAACTGTGGTCCAGCCGGGAGGCCCTTCAGGGATTGGTCTACGGCACCCCCGACGGCGAGACACTGACCCTGTCGCCATACGTCCCGCCGGAAGCCAACGAACTGGCCTGGCGCAGCGACGGCCGCCTCACCGACGATGGCAAACTCACGCTGGCCCTCGATCTGAGCCTGAAGGGCGATCCCTGCACCTCCCTCCGCCGGACGGTGGCCCGTCAAGCCGCGACCGGGCGGAACGCCATTTTTGAGGAGGCCCTGAACATCGCCCCGACCGCGCGCATCGACACCGTGTCCTACACCGATCCCTACGACTATGAACACGATTCGCGCGTGGAGCTGACCGCTGCAGCCGATCACTACGTGGTGGGTGGCGGCACGCTGCGGCTGTTCCGGATGCCGCTCATGTCCCATCCGCTGGCTTCGTTCCTGATGCCCGACATGCGCTATACTCTGGATGCCGAGCACCGCCAGTACGCCTTGCGGCTGCGGGCGACCCGGCGGGTGCGCTACGAGGAGATCCTGACCCTGCCGCCGGGATGGGCGGTGCAGTCCTGCCCGCCGGACGTGGTCATGGACGGACCGGCGGCAGCCTTGTCCTTTGAGGCCAGCCCGGCCGACGGAACCTTCAGCTACCGGTTGGAACTCACCCTGAAGAAGCACATCGTACCGCCCGAGGAGTATGCCGGCTGGCGCGCGACCCTCCAGGCCATGAACCAGATCGCCAACCAATGGGTGGTGTGCTCCGCGCCGCCCGCTGACGCACGATCGGCGGCCGGGGGCCGGCAATGAGCCGAAGGCGCCGGCGGATCTTGCTGCTCGTCCCGGTGCTGTGCGGGTCTCCCGTGGCGCTCGGGCAGGAGCCGCTGCGTATCGATCCTCCGCCTGGGGCCTCGGTGACCAACGCCCGTTTTGGTGAATTCGGTGCGGTCATTCTGGACTGGAATCAAGATTGGTCTCTGGAACCCGACGGCACGGTGATCTATCGCGACCATCGTCGGGTCAAACTGCTGGACCGCGGCCCGATTCGCCTGCTGGCAGATCCGCGAATCGATGTGTGTGTCGGCCAGGATGAACTGACCATCCACCAGGCGCGCACCCTCCTGGCGGACGGCACGGTGGTTGAGGTCCCGCCGTACGCCCGCAATCGAGTGGCAGCAAACAACACCGCGGGCTGGCCGGCGCTGGCCTGCTGGCAACAGGAAGTCATCTCGTTCAGTGCGGTCCAGCCGGGTTCGGTCCTGGAACTGGACTACGAGATCCAGACTCGCGATTCGGTGTTTCCGTGGCTCTCCGCGGACCTGCACCTTCAGGAGCCCTACCCGGTCCTGCAGCGGCGAGTCCGCGTGACCGTCCCCGAGGGGGTTCCCGTCAGGCATTTGCTGGATCGGGGCCCGGCGGCCCCCAGCCCGGTGACCCAAACCACCCAGTCGCAGCGGACCACCTACGCCTGGGAGTTTGCGGATCTTGCCCCCACAACCACGGAGCCCCAGGCCCCTCCATGGTACGAACGTGACCTGCGACTGCGGTTCAGTACCTGCCCCGACGCGACCACCTGGACTTCCACGATCATTGACGCCGTGCGCCGGGCGTCGGAACCCACCCAGGCCATCCGAGAATGGGCCCGGTCGGTCGTTGCTGAGGAACTCGAGCCCGAGTGGTGCGCCCGGCGCCTGGCCGACGACCTCCGCGACACGTTCAACTGGATCAGCGCGCCGCAGGCCGTTCGCGGCTGGAGCTGTCGGCCGGCCGCCGAGGTGCTCGCCGGCGGTTATGGGTCGGCACTCGAAGCCGCTGCCTTGCTGACCAGCGGCCTGAAGGCACTCGGGCTGGAGGCTGACCTCCAGGTGGCCGTCGACCGCCAGCGCTGGGACGACGCCCTGCCGGTCGACCCCGCGTTTGATGGCGTGGTCCTCGGCGTGCAGTTGCCCGGGCAGGCGCTGCTGCTGCATCCGCAACAGGGCGTGTTGTCCAATCCCGGCCACTGGGGCCAACGCTGGTTATTGCAGGTAGTCGGCGGCAATCTTCAGCGCATCGAGCTGGCCGCCCGGGGGCAGCACGAACCCAGCGAGGTCACGGTCGCGGGCAGACTAACCGTCGACGACCCCGGGGTCGTGCGCGGCGAATTGCGAATTCGGCTGGCCGGCCGGATGTACGATCGCCGCGAATGGCACTCGGCCGCTGCCCAGCAGCAACTGCTCGCCGCATGGGTCGGACGCATTGTCACCGGCGGGCGGGTCGAATCGGCCTCGATCGGGCTGCTGTCAGACGCCGCCCTGGAAGCCACGGTGCAGATCGCCTCAGAAGCGCCCCTGCCGCGCTTCGCCAACGCCCGCCTGCTGCAACTGGGCGAGGGGCCACTGTTGCTCAAGGGGATCGAGTTGCCGTTGGAGCGGACCCGGCGGGCGGCCGATCTTCGGCTCGACGCGGTCAGCGAGAACGTCGACCTGGTCATTACGGTTCCGGCGGATTGGGCGGAAGCCTGCCACCAGACGGCTCCGCTCCGCAGCGGCGGTTCCTGGGGGGTGATTTCACAGACCGTGGATTGTCGCGGGCCGTCGCTGCAACTGCATCGCAGCATCGAGATCACGCAACGAACGCTGACGGCCGAGCAGTTCAACGAGCTTCGTCGCGGCTTGAACGACCTGCGGGCGCCGCGGTATACGAACCTGCTCCTGGGTGCAGGATCGCGGCCCTGATGTAGCCAAGGCACGCCGCTCCGCCTATAATCAGTCGCATGTTTGACGCTCGGCACGCGTACCGGCTGAGCCGCTTTCGTTGACTCCGCGCCCGCTGCTGTCCCCGGAGGTGCGTGATTCCCAGGACGGGCCATTATGGATCGCTCCGCGACTTCACCGACATCCGGACCCCGATCGACCAATCCGTTCGCCAAGCTGGTCCAGCTCTTCAGCAGCGTCTGGACGGGTGTGACGTTACTGCTGCTCATCTTCCTGTATAGCTCGATCGGCAGCGCGCTGTACCTCGTGCGGCAGCATCCTGCGATCGAACTGACCGAAATGGAGTGGTTTGACTGGTGGCCGTTCCAGGTGCTGATCGCGTTGTTCTGCATCACTCTGGTGGTGGCCACCATCCGGCGGATCCCGTTGAGGGCGACCACTGCGGGGGTCTGGATGATCCACACCGGCATTCTGACCCTTTGTGCCGGCAGTGTGTACTACTTTAGCACCAAGGTGGAGGGCGACACGCCCATTTTCCGCCGCCGGGTGGTCATTCACATCCCGGGCGCCAAAGAGCCGCTGCACTTGCTCGCCAGGCCCGGCAACCAGGTCAGTGCCTCGGTCATGGGCGGTGCCTACCAGTTCAGCATCGCCTCCATCCAGCCCGACTGGCCCATCCGTTCCGAGCCGGACGAGGGCAAGACCGCGTACAGCGTTTCGGTTATGGTTCAGACCCCCCGTGAGCGGTTCATTCGACAACTGCTGGCCGGCTTCCCGCAGTACACGGAGGACATCATTCCGGGGCAAGGTCGGGCGGTCAAGGCGACCGGCAAGAAGCTGGTGGACGAGTCTTTGGAATTGACCTTGTCTTACGAACCCCAGGAATACTTCTTCATCAAGGACACCGCCGCCGTCTACCTGCGCGCTCCCGGGGCCCCCGATTGGACCGAGCGCCCGATCCACGGCCTGCCGCACTTCAACGATCGGGTGGGCTCGCCGGACCAGATCATGCAGGATGTCGCCGGTCGAGCCGTTCCGCTGCGCGCCATCGATCTCCCGGTACCGCCGGACCGTCCGGACGATCCCTATGCGGCGGTTGACCTGCGGGTGGTCGGTTACCTGCGCTACGCTTTTGAGGACGAGGAATGGACCGCGGACGGCGATGCCCTCAATCCGGTAGTGGGCTTGCGCCTGCGGCAGGGATCGCAATCGCTCGACTATCGGCTGGCGGCCTTCGATCCGCGCACCCAGACGGCCCAGGAGGGGCAGATTGCCTTTCGCTGGGTTGAATCGGCTGCCCAACTTGATGAGTTGCTGGCCGACAGTGCCGCCTATCTCGATGTGGCGGTCCCGGATTCCGACGTGAAGTTCTCAGTCCCCATTGCCTTTGCGGAACAGAATCCGGACCCGGCATTTCAAGAGATCGAGGGCACCCCATTCGCCTATCGCGTGGACAAGGCCATCGACAACCTGCGGATCGGTGAAGACCGGGTGGTCTCGGTGGCCATCGTTCAGATCCGTACCCCGGAGGGGACCTTCACGCGCTGGGTGGCCGACGACCCGTCGTCCACCAAGGACCTGGGTGACGGCAGCAGCGCCGAGCACGAGTTCCGACAACCCGACTCTCGAATCCAGATGGCCTATCGGCCGTCGGTGTCGCGTCTGGCGTTGCTGACCGTGGTGGCCGGGCCGGATCCGCTCGGGGTCCACGTGTTGCTGCGACAAGGGGGCGTCCGGCGCTTCACCGCGAAAGTCGGGGACAGCATCCCTTTGACCGAACAGATCACGCTCGATGTAACCGCGCTCTATCCCAATGCCCGCAGGGTGGTCAAACCACGGGTGGTCCCGGTCAACCAGCGTGATCGCAATGCCGGAACCGCCTTCGCGTGGATCCAACTGGCGGTCCGCGAACCGGGCGCCGCCGAGCGGCGGTTGTGGCTGCCGTACAACGACTACGCCATGCCCAACGAACAATACCTGTACGCCGGCCGCGTCAAGTATGATCCGCGGGTGCTCCACCTCGCCGATGGCCGCCCACTGGAGCTGATGTTCTCGCGCGAGCGGTATTCGCTGCCTTCAGCGGTGGTGCTCGACGACTTCACCCTGTTGACCCACCAGGGCGGGCTGGTCGGAACCAATCGCAACGTCCGTGATTACGTCAGCCACTTGCGGTTTGTCGATGATGCGGGCGGCTTGAGCGAAGTGGTCGACATGCGGCTGAACAACCCCGCCTCGCGGGCGGGCTTCTGGTTCTTCCAGTCGACGTGGGATCCGCCCTCGGGGCGCTCCGCGGGGATGAACTACACGGGCGCCGGAGTCGGTAATCGCAACGGCGTCTACATCCAGTTGGCCGGCACGGTCATCGCCGTCCTGGGGATGCTGTACACGTTCTATTTCAAGCCGCTGATCATCCGCCGCCGGCGGCAGGCCGTCTATGCCGAGGTTCAGCAGCCCGTGGCGGTCCAGCCCCAGCGCACCGACGGACGGGCACCGGTGACCGCCGGTGACCGGGCGGCGTCGATTTCGGAGCATTAGACCCCACAGACTCACCGACCCTTCGGGAGCGCCCGTGGCTGACCCTGGCACACCGCTGATCGGCTGGATTGGCACCGGGGTGATGGGTGCCGCCATGTGCGGCCATGTGCTGCGCGGCGGTCATCGCGTCGTGGTGCACACCCGTACCCGCAGCAAGGCCCAGGAGCTGCTGGACGCCGGGGCCCGCTGGGTTGACGATCCACAGGCGGTGGCCCGGGAGTGCGCCGTCATCATCACGATGGTTGGTTTTCCTGAAGACGTCCAGGAGGTCTACTGGGGGCCCCGCGGCATTCTCAACGGCCTGTCAGAAGGGGCCATCGCCGTGGACATGACCACCACCCGACCCAGCTTGGCCGGCGAATTGGCGAAGGCGGCTGCCGCCCGCGGAGCACGGGCGGTCGACGCACCGGTATCCGGCGGTGATGTCGGGGCTCGCGAGGCCAGCCTGTCGATCATGGTCGGCGGCGATCGCGATAGCGTCCAGGCGGTCATGCCGCTGCTGAGGCTGATGGGCAAGAAGATCGTCCACCAGGGGCCGCCGGGCTCCGGTCAGCACGCCAAAATGTGCAACCAGATGGTCATTGCCGGCACCATGATCGGGGTCTGCGAAAGCTTGCTCTATGCCGCCCGTGCGGGGCTCGATGCCCCCACCATGCTGCAGTCGATTTGCGGCGGTGCAGCCGCCTGCTGGTCGCTCGACCACCTGGCGCCACGGATACTCCAGCGTAATTTCGACCCCGGCTTCTACGTCGATCATTTCATCAAGGACATGGATATTGCTGCCGAAGAGGCCCGGCGGATGAACCTCCAGCTCCCGGGCCTGGAGTTGGCACTCCGCCTGTACCGCAAGACCCAGGAACTCGGCCACGGCAGGTCCGGGACCCATGCCCTGATGCTGGCCCTGGAAGCGTTGGCCTGAGCGTAGCGATTTCGCCAGTCAAACCCGCGACCCAGTCGGAGCCGCGACCGCCAGGTCCCTCACGGTCGCGGCTCTGACTGGAGTTCCAGTGCTGCGGCGATGCCCTGGAGGGCGGTGATGCAGTGTTGGATGTGGTCGTCGACGGTCATTGCCAGAAGCGCCGCGCCGGCGGTGATATCCTCGCGCTTGACCGCCGCGGCAAACGACTTCTGTTTCATCTTCTTCTTGACGCTGGATGGCTTCATGCCCGCCAGCCGCTCGGGGCGGACCAAGGCCACCGCGGTGATGAACCCAACCAGTTCGTCTACCGCGAACAAGGTCTTGCGCATGGGCGTGTCCCGAGGATATTCGTCCAGGTTCCACTCCGCGTGCGACAGGATGCAGCCCACAAGGTCTTCGTCCACGCCACGCTGCCGCAGAATCGCCGCGCCCGCGCGGGTGTGGTCCGGCGGCTCAGGCCAGCGCTCGTAGTCAAAATCGTGGAGCAGTCCAACCAGACCCCACTGCTCGACCGCACCACCCAGTACGGCAGCGTAATGACGCATGGCGGCTTCCACGCCCAAGGCATGTTTGATCAGGGAGGGATTGATGGTGTATTCGTTGAGCAACGACCAAGCCTGGTCACGGGTCATGGGTGGATTCCTCTTGCGAAGTCAGTGCATCCTAGCCAGAACCGTGACCGGAAGAAAGTCGAACGAACAGACCGCCGCCCACACTCAGCCAGCCGGTGCCAAATCATTCACCAACGAATCTATCAGGCAACCGGTGGTAGGCGTTCAGCCAGCCCCATCTTCAATCCGCCGCCTGGCTGAGGGCTGATCCCTCCGTGACTTGACGAGGCCGCCACGGCGAGACGTGATCGGCGGACGGCTCGGCGCCCGGGTGCCCGACCCGCCATGCTGGAGACGACGCCCCCTCCGCAGCCCGACCCGTCCGCCAGTTCCCCAGCGGGCAGGGGGGATGACCGCCGCCAGGCGGGCAAGGGGGGCGCAACCGCCGGGATCGCAGGTCGCGGTAGCAGGGTGTTTGGTTCCAGGGCGTGCCGCGCCGGAAGCCGTTCCGTACCGCGCCAGCCCGCCAGCCGCACCGCGCCGGGAGCCAGCCCTTACCGCGCCAGCCCCGGAGCCCTACCGGAAAGGTCATCGCTTTCCCGTCACCAGGAGCCAGCGCTGGTCCCGGTGCAGTCGGACCACCAAAAACCAGCCGGCCAGTGGCGGCGGTATGGTCAACCTGGGAACGGTGGGCGGCCGGAAGGACACGGAAGCCCGCCCACCAGCCAAGTCGCCGGAACGACGGTTGACCTCCTGGCTGAGCGGAAGATTCGGCTCGCCGTCCTGCACCTCCCCGCCCATCGCCCACACCCTCGGGGCCGGGATCAGCAGCTGGGGTACCCTCAGCGTCCTGGATGGAAAGCATAACCGGCGTGGCTGCGGCAGTCGATCGCCCTCAGACAGTCGGGCGGACGGCAGCAAGGGTCGAGTTGGGGCCAGGGCCTCTGGTGGTGGCGCCAAACAGAGACCCCCCCGAGGCCTCGCGACCTCGGGGGGGTTAGAAACTACTGAACACTCACTGTCGGGGCCTTACGGGCAGTCGCCCCAGGCACCCAGCAACTGGGCCAAATCGGCCGCATTGACCCCATCGGCGCCATTCAAGTCGGCACAGCAGGGACTGCCGCCCATGCACCCTGGGTTGCCCCAGGCACCCAGCAACTGGGCCAGGTCGGCAGCGTTGACGACGCCCATCTTGTCCTGGTTGAGGTTGGCCGGGCAAAGCGGCGTCCCACAGCCGGCCTCGCACTCACCGGTCTTGAGGTTGCAGACCTCGCCTTCGGCACAGTCCTCGTCGGACGCGCAACCCGGGAAGCACTCCTCGAAGGTGTCGGCCCACGCCAGATTAATCTCGTAGTCGGTGGCGTTGGCCTTGGTGCAGGGATATCCGTCGAAGATATCCAGGCCGTCTCTGGCCAGTGCGACCATGAGCCCTTCGGGCAAATCCACGTCATCGACGGCGTAGGTGTAGCCGACAGCCAGGCTGCTGCCGCACTCAAAGCCGACGATTTCCAGGCCAAAGGAAGCGAACCCGGCACAGGTCCCGTTCCAGGCACCCATCACGGTGTGCATCGGAATCTCGGAACCCATCGCCGCACACAGGACGATCAAACCGTCCGCGTCGGCGTCGACGGCGGCGGGAATGTCAAACGAATACCAGTCAACGTCACGCGTGCCGTCCGCGGCGAAACTCTCACCCACAATGACGGTCGGATTCGCCGGATCGGTGGACAGCGCCGGCAGCACAGTCACTGCCTCTTGCGGATCCACACTGCAGCCCGCGTTCGCGTCGGGATCCTCACCGCAAGTCTCCGGCTCCACGAAGTCGGCCGGCTCGTCCAGGGTCAGTTCGCAAGCCTTCGCAGCCGGAACGACGCAACCGGTCGCGTCCAGGTCACCCAGTTCCAGGTTCAGACAGAACGCCCGGTCGGGGGTGTTGCGATTCCAGCGCTCGTAGGTCGCGGTCGACTTCTGGTGGCTGACGCCGTCGCCAATGGCGTCGGTGCTGTCTTCCCAGAACCAGGTGTGATCGCCGATGCCGTCCGGCGGATCGGAGGTATCGGCGCCGAGGTCTTCCTTGTTCAGGATCTCAACCCAGTACTCGGTTCCGGCGGACACCGGCACAGGCGTGTCCAGCGTCGCAGTGTACTCAAAAATCGGCGCGGTGTCGGCCACCAAGGCGCCGGTGGTCTGCTTGCCCTCGATGATCAGGGTCGTACCCGACTGGCTGAAAGTCGCGAACGGCGTTACATCAGGAATGCCGTCCACACAGTTGTAGAAGTTGATCGTGAAGTCGTCATCCGTAATCAAGGTCAGGTCGTCAGGCAGGTAGGCACCGTTCCAGCAAACCGTCTCGACACTGCCGCTGACCAGCGGAGTGAAGTTGTCGGCCACCTGGAAAATGTTCACCTGTGAGGTCGCTGCATTGACATCACTGAAGTTCTGGCAGAACTCATCCCCGCCCAAACCGCCGCAACCGGTGGTCTGGCAAACCGGGCAATTCGAGTCCGGCTGGCACACGGCGCTGTTGGCCGGATCGCCGGCATCGCTGACGCAGCCTGAATCCCACTCCACGAGGCAGCAGAAGGCGTTGCCGGTGCAAACCTGGATGCAGCAGTCCGGGTCCAAACAGCCCGGGTTCGCGTGCAACACGTTGCAACTGTTCGCCGGAATGTTCTGCGAACACAAGCACAGGCCGACGAGTTCGACATCGCACACCGAGAGGTCGCCGTCGTACACACCCTTGGCCGCCTCGCACTCATCGGCGGTGACCTCCGAGCAGGTCTCGTCACCCAGCGCGTCTGCGCCGCACTGATAGCAGGCACCAATCGCGGCCAACAGGCAGTTGTCGCCGCAGTTCATGTCGCCGAGTTCGCAGTTCTCGCAACCATCAACGACCCCGTTGCCGCATTCCGCAATCTCCGTGCCGGTATGACCGGTCACGCGGATGATGATCTGCGACCCGGGGAATCCGATGTCGACGTTACTCGTATAGGTCGTGATGCCGCAATCGCCCGCCGCCAGGAAGTTGAGTTCGCACTCACCGTCATCGTTGGAGAACGGACGGAAAGCGTATTCATCTGGCTCACCGGGGGTACCGTCGACCTCGGCCAGGATCTCAACGACGAACGCCGCCGTGCTGTTCACCGCGCCCAGGGTGGGCACGATCACGTAGGTGTCGTCATCGGCGACACCGATGTTGACGATCTCATCGGCAATGACGACACCGACGACGGCTCCGGGAGTGGCGCCGGCCATCGCGGTGGCGCAACTGTTGACCGAGGTCACCTTGACCCGGATCGGCGCCGTGTAGGTATCCGGAGTGACGTTGAACACCGCGAACTGTGCGACGCCAAAGGTCACGCTGTCGATGTTGAACGTCCCGACCACGCCCTCGTCGGCTTTCGTGAAGCAACGGGCGAAGGCGTTCTCGGTGGTGCCCGCACCCGCCACACCACAGGCCACCTGGGTGTTGTCGTTGAACTCGGTGGCGTTGTGGGTCACACAGCACTTGCCATCGATATCGCACTCGCTGACCGGACAGACGACGCCCAGCGCGCTTCGCTCGGCGCTGGTGCCCGCGTTCAAGGCGTGCAGTTCATTCGTTGCTTTCTGCTGGATCTCCTGCTTCATTTCCACGATTGACTTCGCACCGCGATCAGCGCTGGGCTGGTTCTCAGCAAACAGACCAGAGCCCAGAGTTAACACCGCGGCGCACGCAATAAAGGTGCTCACGCGTGTTCCACGCCAACAACACTCAAACATTTGGGGTCTCCTTTTCAAAGTCCTCAGTTGAAACCAATTGCAAGTGACGACGGTCTGGCTCTGCTGAACCAGGAAACTCATTGTATCCTAAATTCATCTGAATACACCCCCAGGAGCGATTAACAGACTCTAATATTCCCCGACCGCGTGCGACATCGCCGGGGTTGCGCCGGGCACCGGGCGCGTTTCCGGGGCGATTCCACCCACGTACAATGACCGGAATGAATTTTGTGACACACTTGGAGTCGGCGCTGGATCACACCCGTCTGCCGGCGGATCAGCCGGCTACGCTGCACCGCGACAAACCGCTGTGGGTCCGTTACAACTTGGCGGCCATCCATGCAGCGCTGACGCCGGGGCAACTTGCGCTGCGCCATCCAACTTTGTGGCGCTACCAAGAGTTGCTGCCGGTCGGCGACAACCACAACCGGGTGACCCTCGGGGAAACGGTCACCCCGATCCTGCCGGTGCCGCGACTGGGCGAGCACCTCGGCCTGCGCGACTTGTGGATCAAGGACGAGGCCGGACTCCCGACCGCTTCGTTCAAGAGCCGGGGCATGGCCGTCGCGGTCAGCATGGCCGGTCATTTCGGCTTCACCCGGCTGGCGGCGCCGACCGCGGGAAACGCCGGGGCGGCACTGGCGGCCTACGGAGCCCGCGCCGGAATGGAGGTATTCATCTTCATGCCTCGTGACACCCCTGGCGCCATTCAACGGGAATGCCTGCACTTTGGGGCCCGCGTGATTCTGGTCGATGGGTTCATCCATGATTGCGGGCGGATGGTTCGCGACGGCCGTGACGCCATGGGTTGGTTCGATATGGCCACCCTCAGGGAGCCTTATCGCATCGAGGGCAAGAAGACCATGGGGCTGGAGCTGGCCGAGCAACTCCAGTGGCACCTGCCCGACGTCATCCTGTACCCCACGGGGGGCGGCACCGGCCTGATCGGGATGTGGAAGGCGTTTTGCGAGCTGGCCGAACTGGGTTGGCTGCGCAGCGCGACCCGCCCGCGAATGGTCGCCGTTCAGAGTCGCGGCTGTGCACCCATCGTCCGGGCGTTTGACCAGGGCAGACGCACCGCCGAACCGTGGACCACACCGCGCACCCAGGCGTGGGGCATCCGGGTACCCGCGGCCATCGGGGATTTTATGATCCTTGACGCCATCCGTGAATCCGGCGGCCGGGCCGTCGCGGTCGATGAAGACCGCATCGAACCCACCCGCCTCCTGGCCAGCGCCTTGGAAGGGATCTCGTTCTGCCCCGAAGCGGCGGCCTGTCTGCTCGCCGCCGGCCAACTGTATCGCGACGGCTGGCTGGAGCCCGACCACCGGGTGGTGGTGTTCAACACCTGCTCGGCCATGAAGTACGCGGCCCACGCCCCGCCGCGTCTGCCGGTGCTGCCCGCCGATCAGCCGGTTGACTACGAAGCACTCGTCGCCGGCTCCCGGTCGGGCCACGCGTAGCTGAGCACGATGTGCACCACCGTTGCACAGGCAAACGCCAGAGGCAGGTTGTACACTTGCACGTCACCCCACTGGTTGTCGAACTGCCACTTCCACCACACCGCAACTCCGAACCCGCAGACCATGCCCGCCACGCAGCCGGCATAGGAACTGCGCTTCCAGAGCAGCAGCAAGACGACTTGGGGGCCGAATGCGGCCCCGAGGATGGCCCAGCCGTAGGTCAGCACATACTCATAGACGTTGACGTCCTTGTCGATGACCAGCAAGGCCGCCGCGATGCCCAAGCCCAGGACCACCAGCCGGTTGACCACAAGGTGTTCCCCACGGGGTTTCCGGCTGAACAGCCGGGCGTAGAGATCGTTGGCCACGGCACTGGCGGCGACCACCAGTTGGCTGTCGGCGGTGGAACAGATCGCGGCCAGAACCGCGGCCAGGATCAAGCCGGCCAGGGCCCCCGGCAGCAGGTTCATGGCCGAGACCACCAGGGTGAGTTGGGCATCATTGCCCTGGAGCAGCTGCTGGCCCCAGTCCGCCCCCGCGGTGGTCAGCGCCCGGGCCATGATGCCGACGGTCACCGCGCCCCAGTAGACCAGGACTGCCCACACCGCGGAAACAATCCCGCCGATGCGGACCTCGCGTGGATCGCGGAGCGCCATGAACCGGACCAGCACGTGCGGCTGTCCGGGGTACCCGAAATTGATTCCCAAGGCGGTGTGGCCCAGCAGGAATCCGGCAAACGCCAGGCCGGCCGCTTGGGGCGTGAAGCGGAGCAAGTCCGGATCCTGAATCGCCAGGTGCTGCTCAATGAACCCGTAGCCGCCGCGGGTTGCCAGCAAGTACGCCGGAAACGCCACCAAGGTGGCGACCATCAGCAATGCCTGCAGGAAATCAGTCCAGCACACCGCCCGGAAGCCGCCGAGCACGGTGTAGATCAGCACGATGACCGTGCCGGTCAACACCCCCACACGATAGTCAATCTGATCGAAGCAGGCAGCAAACGCCTCGCCGGCGGCGGCCAATTGGGCCGCGACGTACAGCAGCATGGCCACCAGGATCACGGCCACCGACAGCACCCGCAGCAGTGGCGCCCGCTCGCGATAGTGCAAGGCGAACAGGTCCGGCAGGGTCAGGGCATTGAGCGCCAAAGAACGGGCCCGCAGCGGACGGGCCAGCACGAACCAGTTGAATAGAAAGCCCAGCAGGCAGCCGGGGATGATCCAGTAGGCCTGCACCCCGGAGTTGAAGGCCCAGCCCACCAGCCCCAGGGTCACCCAGCCCGATTCGCTGGACGCCGATGCCGACAACGCCGCGACCCATCCGCCAAGGGAGCGTCCCGCCAGGAAGAAATCTTCGTCGTTGCGGCGGGCGAACCGCGCCGAATACACGCCGACCCCCACGATGCCGAGGGTGTACACCGCGAACGAGATCAGCAGGACGGTGGTATCTACTGCACTGGACTCAGCCATGGTCGCGACACGCAGCGCCAGCGGATCGGTCTAGACCGCGTCCTCACGCAAGCGCACCGATCCCCCAGCGAACGCCGTCCCGTGCCCCAGGGACGGCCGCTCTTTGAGGTCGCTCGTCCGCAATGCGCCGCCGGCAGAGGCGCCGGTCTTACAGAATGAACAGCGCCGCCAAACCGGTGATCACAAAGAACACAATGAAGAACAGATCAAAGGCCCGAGTGAAATCTTCCACTGGATTGCCTCCTTGAACTCAGGGTTCTGCGAATTCCCTTTCGCCCGACCGACGGTCAACCGTTGCGCGACTCGAAGTCACGCATGAACGCCACCAGATCGCGCACGGCGGGCTCGGGGCAGGCATTGTAGATCGACGCCCGCAGCCCACCGACGTTGCGATGGCCTTTCAAGCCGCTCAGCCCGGCGGCTGCCGCTTCGGCGGCAAAACGCCCTTCCAATGCTTCGTCGGGCAACCGGAAGGTCACGTTCATCAGCGACCGCGAATCAGGCCGGGCGTGACCCCGATAGAACTCGGTGGCGTCAATGGCATCGTACAACAATCCGGCCTTGGCCCGGTTGCGGCGGTCCATGGCCGCCAGGCCTCCCTGCTGCTTGACCCACTGCAAGACCAGCTTGAGCAGGTACAGGCCCCAGGTGTTGGGCGTATTGTACAACGATTTCGAATCCGCGTGGGTCTGGTAGTTGAGGTAGGTCGGCAGGGTGCTGCGGCCGCGCTCCAGCCAGTCGCTGCGCAGGATCACCACCGTCACGCCCGACGGCCCCAGGTTCTTCTGGGCACCGGCGTAGATCAATCCGTACTTTTTGACGGCCAGCGGTCGCGACATGATGTCGCTCGACGCATCGACCACCAGGCGACCGTCGGCTGCCGGCGGTTCGTCGCGCCATTGCGTGCCGAAGATGGTGTTGTTGGAGGTGAAGTGGACATAGGCCGAGGTGGCGGACAGGCGGATATCGCCGGCCGTGGGAATGTGGTCGTGTCGGTCCGCCCGGGTATCGGCCGCCACGTGCACCTCGCCGATCTTGCGGGCCTCCGCCGCGGCCTTCTCGCTCCAGACGCCGGTGATGATGTAATCCGCCGTCTGGCCCGCGGCCAGCAGGTTCAGCGGAACCATTGAGAACTGGAGCGTGGCGCCGCCTTGCAGAAAGAGCACCGAGTAACCGTCCGGCACCTGCAGGAGTTCGCGGAGGTCGGCCTCGGCCTGTTCGATGATTGCGGTGAACTCCTTGGAGCGGTGCGAAATCTCCATCAGGCCCATGCCCAAGGTTCCGAGGGACAGCACGTTGTCGCGGGCCTCCTCGAGCACGGCCTCCGGCAGCACCGCCGGCCCGGCACTGAAATTGTGAATTCGTTTCGTCATGAGATTGACCTGGCCTTTCTCCGACCCTGATGTCAGACCGCCAGCGACACGCCCAGGATCTTGTCATCCGAGGCTTCGATCCGACCCAACAGGTCGCCGGAAGGCTTGCTGTCCAGGCGGATTTGTGCGCAGGCGCCTTGTTCGCCCTGACACAACACGTTTTCCATTTCGCGGACGTTGATGCCGGCCCCCGCCAGCAGCGACAGCACCTTGGCCAGCACGCCGGGACGGTTGAGATGCCGGACCACCAGGACACCCTCCGCCGGAGTGCCGCTGCTGCGGTTCACGCAGTTGCGCACCACGCCGGAGTGCAGGTACTCTCGAATGATGTCGACGGTCTCCTGAGCCACGGCGTCCTGGGCTTCCTGGGTGGAGGCCCCGATGTGGTGGGTGCCGTAGATCAGGCCGCCGAGGCGGACCACCGGATCGGCAAAGGCGTCATCACTGGGCCCTGGCTCCTGTTCGTAGACGTCCAGGCCCACGCGCAGCCCTTTGGCGGCCACCGCTTGGGCCAGGGCCGCGTAGTCCATGACCTCGGCCCGCGCCGTGTTGATGACCATGGCGCCGGGCTTGAGTGCGTCGAAGATCTCGCGTCCGACCAGGTTGGCGGTGTCGGCGGTGGCCGCAAGGTGCACGCTTAGAATGTCGCAGCGCTCGGCCACCGCGACGGGCCTTTCGACCTGCGCGATGCCCAGCCGGGCGGCCGCGGTAGCCGTCAGGGAGCGGCTCCAGCCCACCACCGGCATCTCGAAGGCCTTGGCCCGCAGGGCCACCAATTGCCCGATCTGGCCCATACCCAGGATCCCGAGCGTCCGGCCCTTGAGGCCCCCGGCCTTGCTGTACTCCTTCTTGGCCCAGCGACCCTGCTGGAGGTCGCGGACGTTGTCCGGAATGCGGCGGTCGAGCGCCAGAATCAGTCCGAAGGTGAGTTCGGCCACCGCGGCGGCATTCTTGCCCGGACAATTGGCCACGAACACGCTGCTGGCCGACGCGGCCTCGATGTCGATGTTGTTGGTGCCGGCTCCGGCGCGGACCACCAGGCCCAGGTGCTGAGCGCCCCGAAACATCTCGGCGGTCACCTGGGTCGAGCGCACCACCAACACCCGGCACCCGGATTCGGCGATGGCCGCGGCCAGTGCCGCCCCTTTCAACTCGGGCGCGACGCGGACCTCGCAGCGCAGTTGCCGCAACTGGTCGATACCGGCCTGCTCGAACTTGTCTGCGATCAGAATGGCCATGGATACAGTCCCCTTCAACGGGGCAATTGAATCAACTTGCTGGACAGAATCGACTCATGCCTGCCGATGTCCTCAAGAATCCGCTGCGGCGGGGCCCCGTCCAACCGGATGTGGGCACAGCAAGCCTGCTTGCCCCAGAATACGTTGTTGGTCATTTCCTGGACGTTGATCCCGACCGAGTTCAGGTGGCCCAGCACGTGGGCCAACACGCCCGGCTTGTTGCGATGCCGCACCACCAGCACGTGGCTGGCGCCCGACGGCTCGGTGGTGTTCACAGAATTGGGCACTTCGCCGCGGGTGATGTAGCTGCGGACGATCCGGACCGTCTCGCCGGCAACCGCCATCTGGGCCTGGGCGGTGGCGGCCCCGATATGGTGCGTTCCATACAATTCCTTCATCTTGGACACCGGATCCTTGAAGGCGTCCCGGCTCTTGGCCGGCTCCTGTTCGTAGACGTCCAGCCCGGCCTTGGCGATCCAGCCTTCCTCCAGCGCCCGCACCAGGGCCGCCTGGTCGACGACCTCGCCGCGCGAGGTGTTGATGATCACCGCGCTGGGTTTCATGAGCCGCAGCTTGGCCTCGTCAATCAGATGGCGAGTCTCGTTGATCAACGGCACGTGCAGCGTGACGTAGTCGCTTTGTTTGAGCAAGTCGTCGAGCGGCAGCTTCTCAATGCCATACTCGGCTTCAGATTCCGGGTGCGACTGGACGTCAAAATAAACCAGTCTCATGTCGAACGCCCGGCCGCGGCGGGCGACCTCGGTGCCGACCTGCCCCAGCCCGACGATGCCCAGGGTGCTGCCTTTCAGCCCGCGCGCTTTCGAGTACTCCTGTTTGTTCCAGACCCCTTCACGCAGTTCGTTGACGTTGTGGGCAATGCGGCGATCCAGCGAGATCATCAAGCCGAAGACCAGCTCGGCGACCGCCGCGGCGTTCATCCCGGGGCAATTGGCCACGAAGACCCCGGCTTGGGAGGCGGCGGCGGCGTCAATGGTGTTGACGCCCGCCCCGGCTCGAACGATCAGGGACAGGGCCCGGCCGGCCTCGATGACCGCGCCGGTCACCTGTGTGGACCGCACCACCAGCACTTCCGGGTCGTGCTCACGAACGGCCGCCACCAGGGCGTCGCCCGACAGATGGGGATCGACCAGCACTTCGCAGCCGCATTCCTGGAGGCCCTCGACCCCCACGGTCTCGAATCGATCTGCTACCAGAACACGCATGATGCACCCCCCTATCCCAGCAGGTGAACCACCAGGCCACTGCGCAGCTTGGGCTCAAACCAGGTTGATTTCGGCGGCATGATCTGGGCGGCGTCCGCCACGGCCATCAATTGGTCGATGGTCGTCGGACACAGCGAAAAAGCCGCCCCGCCGCGCTCGTTGATGCGTTGCTCCAGGTACTCGGTTCCGCGACTGCCCCCGGCGAACGCGATGCGGTCGTCGGTGCGGATGTCGCGGATCCCCAGGATGGGCTCGATGAGGTACCGCTGCAGCAAGGTGCAGTCCAAGGCCTCCGCCGGGTGGTCGCTCACGGCGAGTTCAGGCTTGATGGTCAGTGTGTGCCAGCGGCCGGCCACGTACACGGCAATGCAGCCGGGCCGCACCGGCACCGGGCGGTGCCCTGCGGTGACCTCGAAATGCTCCGCAGCCCGACCCAGCAGACCTTGCGGATCGTGTCCGTTCAAATCCCAGACCAGCCGGTTATACGCCAGGATCTTCATCCGCGACGCCGGAAACAGGACCGCCAGAAAGAAATTGTACGCCTCGTCGCCGCGATGCTGCGGATTGGCGGCCCGCAGGACCTGGCGGGCGCGGGCGGCACTGGCGCTGCGATGATGACCGTCGGCAATGTAGGCACACGGCACCTCGGCGAATGCCCGCGCCAACGCCTCGGACGCGGCAATCCGCCAGATCTCATGCCTGACGCCCTGCTCACTCTCAGCCGTCAGCAGCGGATCGCCCGCGGCGGCGGCGGCCAACAAATCGCCGATGCCGCGGTGGTCCCGATAGGTCATCAGCACCGGGCCCGGCTGGGCCCCGATGGCCAGCATGTGGCGGGTGCGATCATCTTCCTTATCCTGCCGGGTTAATTCGTGCTTCTTGAGCACACCGCGCTCGTATTCGTCCACGCTGCAGCAACCCAGCAAGCCCAACTGGGCATGTGACCCCATGGTCATGCGATAAGCATACAGGCAGGCGCTGTCCTCGACCACCAGCATGCCGCGGCGCCGCAAGTCGGCGAGATTCTCCCGGGCCCGTTGATACACCGCATCCGCCGTGGGATTCGAACCCGCCGGGAAATCGATCTCCGGGCGGACCACATGAAGAAACGAGTCCCGGTTGCCGGCCGCCAGGGCTCGGGCCTCGGCCGTGTCGACCACGTCGTACGGCACACTGGCCACCCGCGGCGCACTCTCAGGGGTGCTGCGCAATGCTGCAAACGGTTGAATGATCATGGCACTTCGATCCACCGAAATCGCCGGTCGCCGGACCAGGACTCCCGCCCGGTCGCGCTGCCGGCACCGTGACCCGGGGGGAATCGCTCAAATCATGATAAGTCACTTGCTCATCCACACTTGTGGGCAACTCGGGCAGTTATACCCGCCGGGCAGGAGGCGGTCAATCAACCCGGGGTCAAACCCAGGCGGCGCAAGGCCTGCTCCTGGCCGTTTGCGTTCATGGTCCAGTAAGCCAGCCGTTCGCTGGCGAGCAGTCGGCCGGACTCAGCGCGATCTGATTCCCAACGCACCACCCGATGAGGATGGGCGCGCTCCACCCAAAAGGTCCACCGCGGACCGCCCTCAACCGCGGCGGTCAACTGCTCGACCTCGAAGATGCCCGCCGGCACGGTCACTGATTCACTGCCCGCCGATCGAGCCAGCCGGACTGGTTTCCAGGTCAGCGGCTGATGCTGCAAACGGGCCGTCTGCAGCGAGGTCAGAATCGGGACAGTGGTCGACGATCCGGGCGCCAGCACCGGCCACGCCAGTCCGCGGGCCCAGAGCAGCAGCACATCTTCGGCCAGTCCGTTGCGCGGCAGGTCCAGTGTGCTGTGGGCGTCGGCTTCGCCCTCGAAGTAGCTGTGCACGGTCTGCCGGACGGTGGCCTTGTCGAACCGCAACTGCTGGTAGACATGACCGCACCACTCCTGGCTGCTGAACGAGATCTTCAACGGCGTGCCCGCCGGATGGGGTCCGTCTCCCGCCAGCCGGACGAACACGCTGGCCATCAAGTTGTAATCATACAGCCCGGTCGGAAAGTCCTTGATCAAGTTCAGTTTCATGACCGGAACGGTGCCCGGTCCGCCGGCCTCCGACTTGACCCCCGCCCCGGCGACAAAACGCTCGGTCACGAAAATGGCCACGGCGCTGCCGCGGCGGGGCTGGCCGTACCGGGTGACCGTGTACTCATAGCCGCACAATTCGGCCTGCCCGTCGCCCCAATGCTTCCAGAATTCGCCGTCGATCCGCGGACCCGGCAGCGCGGCAGGCTGGGCCGCCAGCGGTGCCGCCAGCAACACCCATACGCCGCTCACACCCAGCCAACGGCGGCCAACCCCCCGCTGCATGCACTTCATCACACGATCTCCCTGACGGCTGGAGTGCCGAACCCCACCCATCCTACCACATCGCCGGCTGCGGCGAACCGCAGCCGCGGCAATGCGGCTTGATTCCGCCGGATTGCCGGGCTTAGAATGCCTCCGTTCTTCCGGCGGACCCGGTGCAACATGATTCAGATTACCTTTACCGAGAATATTCAACGCCATGTCGCCTGCCCGCCCTGCGCCGTACACGGCGAGACCGTCCGTGACGTGCTGGAACAGGCCTTCGCGGAAAATCCCCGAGCCCGCGGCTACGTGTTGGACGACCGCGGGGGTTTGCGGACCCACATGATGGTGTTCGTCAACGGCCGGGCGGTCCGTGATCGCCGGCAGCTCTCCGATCCGGTGGCTCCCGCGAGTGAGGTCTACGTAATGCAGGCCCTGTCCGGCGGCTGAGTTTCCGCCCAGCGCAGGAGATGTTCGAGTGAGCGACCGAATGCATGTGGCCACGCGGAAGGGGCTGTTTACGATCGAACGCGCCCAGCGCGGCTGGCGGATCGCCCGGGTGTCGTTTCTGTCCGACGCCGCCTACATTGTAGCGCATGACCCCAGCGCTGCCGTGGTGTACGCCGCATTAGGTCACGGCCACTTTGGATGCAAGTTGCATCGATCCTCGGACGGCGGTAGCACTTGGGACGAATGCGTCGCCCCGGCATATCCCGAGCCGCCGCCGGACACCGCCGAGGTCAAGGACCCGTATGGCCGCGTGGTGCCGTGGAACCTGGAGTTGGTTTGGGCCCTGGAGGCCGGCGGCAGCGACCAACCGGGCGTGTTGTGGTGCGGCACCGTGCCCGGCGGCCTCTTCCGCTCCGCAGACGGCGGGGCCTCGTGGACCTTGAACCGCCCCTTGTGGGATCACCCCGCCCGGCGGGAGTGGTTCGGCGGCGGCCTGGACTATCCGGGCGTACACTCCATCTGCGTGGATCCACGGGATTCCCGCCGCGTGCTGGTGGCGGTGTCCTGCGGCGGCGTTTGGCTGACCGAAAACGGCGGCCAATCGTGGACCTGTCGCTCCGAAGGCATGTGGGCCGCCTACATGCCGCCTGAGCGTCGCAGCGATCCGATTATCCAGGATCCACACTGCATGGTGCAATGCCGAACCCATCCGGACGCCCTCTGGGCCCAGCATCACAACGGGGTGTTTCGAACCCGCGACGGGGCCGCCTCCTGGACCGAAGTCACCGGCATTCAGCCGTCATCTTTTGGCTTCCCAGTCGCCGTGCACCCACATGATCCCGACGTCGCCTGGTTGGTGCCGGCCGTCAAAGATGAACATCGCGTGCCGGTCGACGCCAAGGTGGTGGTCACCCGGACCCGTGACGGCGGTGCGTCGTTCGACGTGCTGCGGCAAGGGTTGCCGCAGGAACAGGCCTACGACCTCGTGTTTCGGCACGCCCTTGACGTCGATGATTCGGGACAGCGCCTGGCTTTCGGCAGCACCACCGGCTCGGTCTGGACCTCCGAAGACCAGGGAGATTCCTGGACCTGCCTGTCCAACCATCTGCCCCCGGTCTATTGTGTACGCTTCGAGAAATCCTGGTCTTGATGAAAAGAGTTACTGATGACCGATGACAAATCGCAGGCCGGATCTGGAATCCGCCAACTGAGAATCCTGGTGCTCTCCGCGGCGGTGGTGGTGGTCCTGCTGTACCTGTTTCGCCCGCAGCAGCAACCGACCCCACCGAGCGGCTCGCCGGAGGCACCCCGCCCGGAGGAATCGGCCACCAGCAATGCCGAACCGACCCCCCCGGACGCACCCCAAACCGCCGGGCCAACCCTGCCGAGCAAGCCCCATGCTCGCGAGGTGCAAGCCACGTCGCTGCTGGGCCGACCGTTGTACGCCCTGACCGATGCCCCCGACCTGCCGGACCTCGAAGCCCAACTGCAGCAGGCCCGCCGGGAACTGGACGCCGATCCGGACAATCCTGAGAAAATGGTGTGGGTCGGCCGGCGACTGGGCTACCTGTGGCGGATGAAGGAGGCCATTGACCTCTACACCCGCGGCATTGAGCAGCATCCCGAATACGCTCCGTTCTACCGACACCGCGGCCATCGCTACATCAGCACCCGGCAGTTCGACGCCGCTATTGCCGACCTCGAGAAAGCCACCGAGTTGATCAGCGGTCAGCCGGATGAAGTCGAAGCGGACGGCATGCCCAATTCGCAGAACATCCCGCTGACCACCCTGGGCTACAACGTGTGGTATCACCTGGGCGTGGCAGAGTACCTGACGGGGAACTTCGCGGACGCTCAGGCAGCCTTTCTGCAGGCGTTGACCCTGGCGGGCGAACACGATGATAACGTCGTCGCGGTATGCGACTGGCTGTACACGGGCTACCGCCGACAGAACCTGGACGATCGGGCCCAGGCGGTGCTGATGATCATCCGGCCGGAGATGGACGTCATCGAGAACTTCGCCTACCACCGCCGGCTATTGCTCTACAAGGGCCTGGTCCCGCCGGATGAACTGGTCAACCTGCCCGACGCCAAGCCCGCGGACCACGCCACCCTGGGCTACGGCCTGGGCAACTGGTACCGGGCGGAAGGCCATGCCGATAAAGCCAAGGCGGCGTTCGAAGCAGTGGTCGCCGGCACCTGCTGGCCGGCCTTCGGGTTCATTGCGTCGGAAGTTGAGTTGGCCGGCAAGCCTTGATTCAGGCCCCAGCGCCAAGCGTTTGGAGCAATTCAAGAGCGGTTCGCCCACCCAGGTACAGGAACAGGACCAGGACCAGCATCCCGAGCAGCACGCCGTGGGTCATCCAGCCGTTGCGATGGCGACCCCGACGGTGGCGCCACCCAGGCTGGCGGTGATCAGGTCGCCGGCGCCCACGCCGGTCGCCGCGAGCATCACCCCGGGCGCAATGACTTGAAAGCATGACGGTCGGGAATCACGATTCATGGCACACCGGCTCGAACGGTGGGATTGGGCCGGCGCCGCGGTCCAAGGGTTCGATCTGCACAACCGTGCCGGCGGCAATCCGGCCCGGGTCGCCGGGAATGTCCAGCAGGCAGTTGGCACGCGCCAGGGTCAGTTGCATGTGTGACCCCTGGCCACGCAGCGGGCGGACCCCCAAGCGTTGATTGTCCCACTGAGCCCAGCCGCGCATGAACTCGCGGCGACCGCGGCCGCGGAGTACGTCCTCCGCCAGCACCGCCGGGATCCGCGCCTGACGGACCTCCGGCACACCCAGCATCCGCCGCACCGCCGGTCGCACCAGCAAATGGCAGGACACCTGGGCCGACACCGGATTGCCGGGCAGACCGAAGAGCAAGGCAGCGCCGCTTCCGGCACGCCGCTGGACGCCCAGGTAGTTCGGTTTCCCCGGCTTCATGTCGATGCCCCAGTAGATCTGCTCGACACCCAGGGCCGCGGCACACTGCTTCACGAAGTCGTGGTCGCCGACCGACACCCCGCCGACGGTAATGACCAGGTCGCTGCGGGCCAAGCCAGCCTGCAGGGCAGCGGTGGTGGCCTCGCGGCGGTCGGCAACCCGCACGATGTCCACATCGCAGACCCCTTGGCCGTGCAACAGGGTGGCCAGGGCCGGTCCGTTGGACTCGTAGATCTGGCCGGCCGCCAGCGTTTGCCCGGGACTGACCAGTTCATCGCCGGTGACCAGCAGCGCCACCCGCGGACGGCGATGGACCGCAACCTCGCCGCGGCCCACCGTGCCGAGGACGCCAACCACCGCGGGGCTGATCACGGTGCCGCGCTCGAAGAGGGTCACACCGCCGGGGAGCTCCTCGCCACGGCGACGGATGTGGGCCCCCGCTGGCGGCACTGCGATGAAACTGGCGAAGCCTGCGGTCTCGCGGACCTGCTCACGCATGACCACGGCTTCGATTTCGGCTGGAACCACCGCTCCGGTCATGATCTTGATGGTGGTGCCCGGCGGCAGCGGCCCGGACGGCCCGGGCTGCCCCGCCGCGATGCAGCCGCTGACCGGCAGGGTCAGCGGTTGATCGGGCGAAGCCGTGGCCACATCGCTCAGCCGAACGCCGAAGCCGTCGACCGCCGAGTTGTCAAACCGGGGCAGGTCGGCGGGCGCGGTAATCCGCTCCGCCAGCACCAGGCCGCCCACGCGGGCCAGCGGCAGGCGGCAGGGCTCCAGGGGTTCGGCATGCCGGAGCACGGCAGCGATCGCGGCTTCAAGAGAAATCATGACCGTCGTGAATCGGAAGGCACCGCCCGGTAGTCGGACTTGCCTCCCTGTTTGCTGAGCAGCTCGATCTCCAGGCGCATGGGCTGGCCGAATCCCTTAATCATGTCGTAGATGGTCAGGGCCGCTACCGCGGCGGCGGTCAGGGCTTCCATTTCCACACCGGTCTTGTAGGTGGCCCGGACGGTGACGGTGGTGGTCACGGTGTCGGTGCCCAGTTCCGAATCGACACCCACGAAGTCGATGGGCAATGGATGACAAAACGGGATCATCTGGCTGGTGTTCTTGGCCGATTGGATGGCGGCCACGCGGG
This sequence comes from uncultured Planctomycetales bacterium, assembly GCA_964619935.1. Classification (GTDB taxonomy): domain Bacteria; phylum Planctomycetota; class Phycisphaerae; order UBA1845; family CAIVHJ01; genus CAZUGO01. The sequence goes on from CAZUGO010000040.1 coordinate 33,114, forward strand.
CGACCGGCAACGGGTCGCCCTTGGGCACCTGCTGTTCGCGGATCCGGGTCACGATGTCCGGACCGATCTTCAGCACGGCCCGGGCCACCGCGGTACGCGGCGTGGCCTGCTTGGCGGAAATGTCGATCACCGCTCAGCCCCCGATCTGGATCATGGTTCGGTTTTCCAACTGCACCAGTTGTTCCATGGGGGCGTGGCCCCACTGTTTGCGTTGCAGGATCTGGAGGATCCGGTCGGCCAACTCGCCGTCGCCGGCACCCTGGCGCAGCGGCCCGCGCAGATCGGCTTCCAAGCCGTCGTGCAGACAGGGCTTGACCGCGCCTTCGGCCGTCAGCCGGATGCGGTCGCAGCCCGCACAAAAGTCGGCGGTCATCGAGGTGATGAAGCCGATGCTGCCCTCGAAGCCGTCAATATCGTAGCACTTGGCCACCGCCGGCGGACCCGGCTGGCAGCGGGCCTTCAGGCGGTAGCGCTGCTGGATCGCCCCCAGGATGCGGGCGAATGGCACCAGCCGCGGGGCCGACCAGCCATTGTCACGGAAGGGCATGAATTCAATGAACCGCACGTCCAGCGGGCGCCCTCGGGCCAACGCGACAAACTCGAGCAACTCGTCGTCGTTGACCCCGCCCATCACCACCATGTTGATCTTGAGGCGGGCGAAGCCGTCGGCCAGGGCCGCATCGATGCCGGCCAGGACGGCGGGCAGTTCATCGCGCAGGGCAATCTCCCGAAAACGGTCGCGCCGCAGGGTGTCCAGGCTGACGTTCAGGGCGTCCAACCCGGCACGCTTGAGCATGGCGGCCTGGTCGGCAAGGTAGACCCCGTTGGTGGTCAGCCCCACCGTTTCGATGCCCGGCACGCCGACCAGTTGCTCGACCAGGACCGGCAGGTCGCGCCGCACCAGCGGCTCGCCACCGGTCAGGCGGATCTTGCGGATGCCCATGGCCGCAAAGATCTGCGCCAGCCGGACGATTTCTTCATAGCTCAGAATCGCCGAGCGGTTCAGCCAGTCGATGCCTTCCGGGGGCATGCAGTAGGAACAACGCAAGTTGCAGCGATCGGTCACCGAAATCCGCAGATAGCGATGCGGGCGACCAAACGAATCAATGAGTTGGGGCAGGCTCATCACGATGTTGCCGTTACGGCACAGTGCCGGCAGTTGACCCAACCGCTGTCCCCGCCGGCGTAGTGCTCCTTCTTCCAGATCGGAAGGCGGTGCTTTACTTGATCGATGATGAATTCACAGGCCCGCAGGGCATCACGGCGATGGGCCGCCTGAACGCGCACGCAGATGGCGGTGTCACCAATGTCCAGCCGCCCCACCCGATGCCCGCAGCACGCCAGCAAAATGTCGAACTGCTGAAGCGCCTGGGTCACGATGGCGGTCCCTTCACGACGGGCCAGGGCCTCGTATGCCTCGTACTCCAGGGCCTCAACCGCGCGGTCCTCATTGTGGTTGCGGACGCAGCCGTTGAACTCGACCACCGCCCCGGCCCGCGGGTCGACGACGCCAGCGCTCGGCCAGACCGCGTCCAGCGGTTGGTGGCTGAGAAAAAATAGGGAGTCGGTCACGCTCGGTCAACCTCCCGCCACCGGCTGAATGAAGACCACGCAGTCATCATCGCTCAGCGGGACATCCCAGCCTCCGTAGGCATCATTGACCGCCACCCGCAATGCCGCAGGCGGGAGCTGCAGCCCGTGCCGCCGGCGCAGCTCGTCGTACAACTCGCGCGGCGTGTCGGCCGTGGTGGCCAGGATCTCCTCGGACCGGCCACGCAACTCCCGCAGCAAAGCGAAGTAACGCACCTGGATGTTCTTAGCGGGTTTCCGGCTCATCCCTCGCCATTAGAACCGATCCAGCCGGCAACACGCAAGGGTGAGTCCTTGCGACGCTTGCGACGCCGTGCGCCGCGGGTAGAATGCCGCGTACGTCACCAGGACGTTTCGAGACCTCGATGCGGCGGGAATCGCCTTCCTGAAGAACACGGTTCAGGCGTGGGCCGGGGCGGTTCACCGTCGGACCCAATTCGCCCACTTTGCGGGAGCTTGACCATGGGATACGGACTGCTCGGGCTGATCATTCTGGTGCTGGACATCGTGGCGATCGTCAACGTCCTGGGCGGAAGCAAACCCCTGGAATACAAAGTGCTCTGGATTCTGGTGATCCTCCTGCTTCCAGTCGTGGGAATGATCCTCTACTTCCTGATCGGGAAGGGCTCCTGAGACTTGATCGCCTTTCCGTCGTTCGGCGCGGCGCCTCTCACTCAGGCCATCAGATGAGCTGCCCGCGCAAGTCGGATTGCAGTTGCAGCGACGGTGGGCAGGTCGTCGCCATTCGATGGGCCGCCGGTTCGCCGCAACTCATGGGATGTCGCCGATATTCCGGCAGCTCCTCGACGATGGCCGCACGCTTGGTCATCGCCGACTTCAATCGCAGCGGATCGCCGGCGCTGATGAACCACCGGCGGCGACCGCACTTGATGCTCACGCCGCGCCGCCCGCCGACCGCTGCGTGATACGGCCGACCCAGGTGGGCAAAGGGGACATTGTCCAGACAGATGTGGACCGCCTTGACCGCCGTCAGGTCAAACGACTTGCGGATCAACCCCAGCCAGCCAAACGAGATCAGCAGACGGCGGTCGTCAACGCTGACCAACATTGATCCGCCCAGCACCAAGGCGGCACCCAGCAACCCCAATCCGGTGATCCCCCACAACAGCGCCCCGCCGCCGGCGCCCGCGAACAGCACCACCAAGGCCACCACGGCAAAGCCCCACAACACGTAGACCCATGAATGCAGGTACTGGCGCTCGCGATAAGACACGCTCACGGTCACACCTCCACTACCAAACCTGATACGCAGTAATGCTCGAGCCCGAATTGATCCACAACGCCGGTCGAACGGATCCAGCCGCATCCGACGACTTACACACAGCGAGCCAACCGTCGCACGCCTATTTCCTGCCGGACCCGGTTTTCGCCAAGCCTCCGCTCGGCGTCCTCAGACATGATGAGCGGGACCTCGGTGCTGCTCGATCGCCCGGGCTTCGGGCCGTCGCAGAGGTCCCAATTAGCTTCAATATAACACCAAAAGCTCCCATGGCAACTGCCTTCATCGTTTTTCTCACAGCCCCGGCGCGTCGCCCTGAGCAGCCATGGCCTTGCGCTAGAAAAAAGTGCTTGGTACGGTCAAGTGCATGACCCGCGGGTGCCTGCGCCCGCAAAGCAGCCGGCTCATACAAAACCACTAATCATTTGGAAGGGCATGTTAAATCTGAGAAACTGGGTAGTGTGGCGGTGCGGCGCACGCCTGGGCGGCGGTGTGTGACCGCAGGCGACAACGGGCGGCGGCCATTGCGCTCTTGGCGTTCGGGGCTCCACCCTGCCCCCCTCCGCTGCTTCAACAACGGGGGCTCGCAGCGCTGGTCCACGCAATGGCGTGCTCAGCCCACGCTGCAACCTGGGATCCAACGGTCAGGCCCGCTGCCCATGCCATGTGGAAGACCCTCGGGCGTTGAAGGCGCACCCGCCGGACTGCTGCCCACCTGCCCACCGCCCAGGGGATGACAAAGCGGCCGGATAGTGGTGCAATGAACTGGACCTCTGACCGGATGTCCGCAGCCTTCGCAATCGACTTGCCCCCGAGTCCGTATCCCGGGTCCAGTGGTTGCGGCGCCATCGCCGGAAACAGAGATCGAGTGGAGAATACCATGAGCAAGTGTTTTGGGACGGCTTTGGGGATCGCTTTGATCCTCGCCGGCTGCCAGGAGAACCAGGAACCGTCGAGCGACACCGTTGAGCAACGCCGGCCGCTGCGGCAATACGGTCCCGATCCCGAGGAGGAAACCGCTGACCAAGGCGAATATCGTGCCGCGGTTGAAAAGCGACTGCGGGTTCGTGAATCCTTGCTCGATTACGAGCTGGCCGTCGAGGAGGCCAAGCTGGAGGTGACCTTCGCCCAGCGCAGGGTGGGGTTTGCCCGGGAGCGTGCCAACCTCATGAAGGGGCATGAACGGTTCACCTGGTTGCCGACCTCCGCTCAATCGCGGCTGGACGGCGCTGAACGCGGCCTGGAACAAGCCCGCGACCAGCTTGACGCCGCTCAGAAACGACTGCGCAACGCCCGGGACGATCTCGAGGGCGAATAGCAGACCGCACGAAGGTGTCAGCACTTCCCGGCACCGCCGGGCAAGTCGCAGCCGGCGCCGCCGGTCGCCGGCGGCTGGCGACCCCCATGTATTGCTTACGTCTTTAGGCGGAGGTGCCGGCAGTCACTCCGGCCACTGGCGCATTACAGATTAATTGGTACCATGAAACATATCAAATGAAGATACCATTTATATAAAACGGTATCTTCATTTTGTCCGTTTGGTACCACCATTTGAACATTCTCGTATCTTCATTTGGATCAATTGGTACCACCATTTGATCTGATCGCCGATGGCACTGGGCATGCGCCCGCGTGGTCCGCACCACGGAGGACTGCACGCCGGTCGGAGGCCCTGGTCGGGGCCGCACCCCCGAAAGGAAACAGGTCACCTGCCGGGCCGGCCCGCCCATTCCGCCGATTGCGCTCTGCTGGTCATGGACCGTGCTGTCGACACCCGGACCGCAGCTTGGGCCGCTGCTGCGCGGCCGTGGCACGGGCGCGGACTCGGGGCCCGGGCGGATTCCTCGACAGACAGGCTGCGGGTCGCGGCACGCCCCGCCACGCAGCGGCTGTCGGGTACGGGCCTTGGCCCGGTTTGCCGCCGGGAGGTCTTGGTCTCCAACCGCCTGTCCATGCGCTCACCTGACGATCAGCACGGCGTGGTCTACCCCCTGCCCGAACACCCCGACCTGGTGGAGCACCTCAACGGATAGGCGGAGACGGTTCGGTCCGGCCCATCCGTCACCCGGCATTCACGGGACCGCTGACGCCGCTGCGCCGGCGGCGTCGAGTCCGCGCTTGGATCAGACGCGCAGCCGGCGGGATATGGTCAGGTACAGGGCGGCGGCCAGCACGCCCAGCAGACCGCAGCCTCCCCACAACCAGCCCGGGCCGATGTGGACCAACACCGCACCGCCAAGCGGCGCGCCGATGACGTTGGCGCTGGAGTAACACATTGAGAACGCGCCCAAGTACCGGGCCCGAAAGGCGACCGGTGCCAGGTCGGTCACGATGGTGGACATCAACGGGGCCTGCATCATCTCGCCCAGTGTCCAGATCACCACGGCGATCACAAAGTGCCAGGGGACCACGGACAGCCCGATGACCCCAAAGCCCAGCGCCGTCACCAACGCCGAGGCCATCACCACCGGCCCCCGCGGCAGGCGGCTGATGCCCGCCGACACCGGCACCTGGAAGCAGACGATCATGAGTCCGTTCACCGCGATGATCCGGCCGTAGGTCCGGGCCGAAATGCCCAGGTCCGTCAAGTACAGCGGGAAGGTCGACATGCCCTGCATGTAGACCATCGCCACCGCGAAACTGGCCAGGCAGAAGATCACGAAGGTGCCATTCCCCAGGATGTGCCGCAGGGCGCTGCCCGCCGGCGCTTCCCGATCGGTCTGCCCGGCGGCGCCCGGATCGGCACCGCGATCGCGCCGCGGCAAGGTCTCCGAAATGGCCAGGCCGATGATCACCGCGAAACTCAGGTTGGTCAGGGCATCGCCCCAGAACAACCACCGGAAGGAATACTGGGCCAGCGTTCCGCCGATGGTACCCGCCACACTGAAGCCAAGATTGATGGACAGGTAGATCAGGCCGTAGGCATGCGGCCGCTGTTCCGGCGGCACCAGATCGGCGACCATGGCCTGCACGGCCGGGCGATACATCTCGGCGAGCAGGGCGAACCCGGCAACGGCCACCAGGATGGCCGACGGGGCCTGCAGCGTCCCCAAGACCACCAGGAGGGCCGCTCCGCCGGTCAGGCTGATGAGCATCACCGCGCGCCGCCCGATGCGGTCGGCCAGAGCGCCGCCCATGACCGCCGCCACGATCGAACCGCCGCCGAAGGCCGCCAATGCCCACATGGCGAACTGCTTCTCGAAGTTCAAGCGGTCGGTCAGATAGATGGCCAGGAACGGCACCACAAAGGTGCCGGCGCGATTGATGAGCGTCCCGGCGCACAGCAGGTACACCGATCGCGGCAGGGCCAGGTACGCTTTGAACATGGCGGGATTGTATCCGCCCGGCCGCTGCCGGGATATTCAGGTCGGGCGGGCGTTGAAGTAGCGCGCTTGCGGATGATGGCAGATCAGGGCAGTGGTGGATTGCTCCGGGTCGAGCTGCCATTCTTCGGTCAGGGTAACGCCGATCTCCTCGGGCTGAAGCAGCGGCCAGAGCTTGGCGTGGTCCTCCAGATTGGGGCACGCCGGGTAACCGAAGCTGTACCGCGAGCCCTGGTAGCCCTGCTTGAACAGCTCGCGCCGCTCACGGGCGTCCCCGCCGGCGATGCTCAACTCCATGCGAATCTGTTTGTGCACCAGCTCGGCAAGCGCTTCAGCGGCTTCGACGCCCAGCCCGTGCAGATGCAAGTAGTCCTTGTAGCGGTTGGCCTCGAACCACTCGCGGGCGACGTCGCCGACCCGCCGACCCATGGTCACCAGGCTGAAGGCGACCACATCCGGCGCGCCGGAATCCACCGGCCGGAAGAAATCGGCGATGCAGCGAAACGGCGCCTTGTGTTCGCGCGGAAACTCGAAGCGGGTGCGCTCGCGATCCGGCGCGTCGGCATCATAGACGATCAAGGTGTTGTCCCGGCTGTGGCACGGCCAATAGCCGTAGACCGCCTGCGGCCGCAGGATCTGCTCGCGCTCCACGGTGGCCGCCAACTCGCGATAGATGGGCCGAACCTCGTTGTCGATGTATTTCTTGAAGTCCTCGGTGCTGCGCCGGGCCTTCTTGTACTGCCATTGCACCTGGAACAACATCACCTCGTTCATGAAACCCAGCACCGCGGGAATCGGAATCTGCTCGATGACCCGCCGGCCCCAGAACGGCGGCTGGGGCACCGCAGCCACCTGGCGGATCGACGACCGCCGCGGCAGAACCGCCGTGGCCGCACGGCCGGTGTCGGCCGCGGGTCCGCAGGACGCCGCCACCGGCGGCCGGGCGGCGGTGTCGCCGGCGGCGATCTGATCCATCAGGGCCAGCCCTTGGAAGGCGTCCTTGGCATAATCCAGCCGGCCGCGGTACCGAGGCCGCAGGTCCTGCTCGACGTACTTGCGGGTCAGGGCCGCCCCGCCCAAAATGACCGGAATGCGGATGTTGCGCTCGTTGAGGACCTCGAGGTTGTCCTTCATGATCACCGTGGACTTGACCAGCAGGCCGCTCATGCCGATGGCGTCCGCCCCGACCTCGTTGACCTTCTCGATCATGCTGTTGATGGGCTGTTTGATCCCCAGGTTGTACACGGTGTACCCGTTGTTGGTCAGGATGATGTCCACCAGGTTCTTGCCGATGTCGTGAACATCCCCCTTAACGGTGGCGAGCACCAGCCTGCCCTTGGACTGCCCTCCCACGCGGTCCATGTGCGGCTGGAGGAAGGCGACCGCGGCCTTCATGGTCTCGGCGGACTGCAACACAAACGGCAGTTGCATCTGACCGCTGCCGAACAACTCGCCGACCACCTTCATGCCGCCCAGCAAAAAGGTGTTGATGATGTCCAGGGCGCGGTGCTGCTGCAAGGCTTCCTGCAGGTCGGCCTCCAGACCGGACCGATCGCCGTCGATGATCCGCCTGCGGAGCCGCTCCTCGACGGGCAAGCTGGCCTTGGATTCCGCGGGCTCGGGGGACTGCCCCGAGAACAGGGCGATCAGGCGATGCAGCGGGTCGTAGGTGCACTGGCCCTGATCGTCGAACCGCCGGCGGTCGTAGATCAGATCTTCGGCCACCTGCCGCTGCTCCTCGGGGATCTTGAAGTACGGCCGAATCCCGGCAACGTGCACGATGGCGGCATCCAGCCCGTGCCCGCGGGCGTGGTGCAGGTACACGCTGTTCAGCGTCGAGCGGGCTGCCGGCAGCAGCCCGAAGCTGATGTTCGACAGGCCCAGCACGGTGTGGATGCCGGGCAGGGCCTGCTTCAGACGCGTGATGGCCTGGAGGGTCTCCAGCCCCAGCTTGCGGTCATCTTCGTTGCCGGTGCAGATGGTGAAGGTCAAGGCGTCGAAGATCAGGTCCTGGGCCCGCAGGCCGTGGCGGTTTACCGCCAGGTCGTAGATGCGGCGGGCGACCTCCAGCTTGCGGTCGGCCGCTTTGGCCATGCCGGTCTCGTCGATCGTCAGCGCCACCACCGCGGCCCCGTGGGTGCGGGCCAGGCGGCACACCTGGTCGAGCTTGTCGGTTCCGTCCTCCAGATTGATGCTGTTGATGATCGAGCGGCCGCCGGCCAGCTTGAGGGCGGCCTCGAGCACCGGCACTTCGGTGGAATCAATCATCAACGGCACGCTGACCTCGGTGGCGAATCGGCCGATGATCGCGCTCATGTCGGCGACCTCGTCGCGGCCGACGTAGGCCCCGCAGACGTCCAGAACGTGCGACCCTTCAGCGATCTGGGCCCGGGCCATCTGGACCATGCCGTCATGATCGCCGGCTTCCAGCAGCCGCTTGAATTTCCGGGAGCCGTTGGTGTTGGTTCGCTCGCCGATGATCAAGAAGCTGGAGTCCTGCTCCAGGGTGGCGGCGCTGTACATACTGGAGACCGCCGGCTTGATCAGCGGGCGGCGCGGCGCTGCCGGGCGGTGACCGATGGCTTCGATCACCGCGGCGAGATGTTCGGGCGTGGTGCCGCAGCAGCCGCCGACGATGTTGACGCCGTCGACCTCGACGAATTCGCGCAGCCATCTGGCCAGCTCGGCCGGGGTCAGATTGTAGTGCGGCTGGCCGTCGACCACCTGCGGCAACCCGGCGTTGGGCACCACGCTCAAGTAGCGATCGCAGTTCTTCGACAGGTAGCGGATGTGTTCGCTCATCTCCTGGGGCCCGGTGGCGCAGTTGAAGCCCAACACCTGGACTTGGGGGTAGGCATCCAGGGCGGCCACCGCGGCGGCGACATCGGTCCCGACCAGCATGGTGCCGAAGGTTTCCATGGTCAACTGAACCATCAGCGGCACCGCGCGGCCGAGGTGCTCCAGCACCGTGTCGACCGCCCCGATCGCGGCCTTGGCCTGGAGAAGGTCCTGGCAGGTCTCGATCAGCAGCACGTCCGCGCCGCCGTCCAGCAGTCCGCGGACCTGCTCGGCATAACTGTCGACCAGGGTGTCCCAATCGATCTGTCGCAAGGTGGGCAGCTTGGTGCCCGGGCCCAGCGCGCCGACCACAAACCGCGGACCCGACGCAGTCGCGTGGCGATCGCATGCCGCCCGGGCGATGCGGGCGGCCCGGCGGTTGATCTCGAAGCAGCGCTCCTGGAGGCCGAATTCCGCCAGCACGTGCTTCATGCCGCCGAAGGTGTTGGTCTCCACGGCGTCACACCCGACGGCGAGAAACGAGTCGTGAACCTGCTCGACGACGTCCGGCCGGGTCAGGTTCAACACTTCGCAGCAATTCTCCAGGCCGTCGTAGTCGGACAGCGGCAAATCGCAGGCGTGCAGGGCGGTGCCCATGGCCCCGTCCAGAAACACCACCCGTTCCTTGAGCACTTCGAGAAATGCGTGACCCATTCACCGCCCCCGATCCGCCTGCGAACCAAGACCACCCAGCGTGCCAGTGTAGGCACTGATCGCCGGCTTCGCCAGCCCGGAGCCGGCCGCGGCGGCATGGACGTTGCCCGCCGGCAGGATAGAATACCGCGTACCGACCCGCGGATCCCAGGATCGCTCTGAATGCACTTGATCATCATCATCGCGTACGCATCCCTGCTGTGGTTCAATTCCGACCGGTCCACCAACCTGCTGGGTCTGACGGCGATGACCAGCATCACGATCGTGGCGGCGCAGACCGCCGTGCTGCTGGCCGCGACCTGGTGGCTGACCCGCCGCTCGCTCGCGGCGCTGCAGGCCGATCCCGACGATCCCAACGAAGCCCAGCACCGCCACCACGTGTACACCATGATCATCCAGACGGCGCTGGTCACCGGCTTTGCCGCCAGCCTGATCCTGACCGCCTGGCCGATGATGATCCGCGGGACCCTGGGCCGCGGGCTGACCTTCGGGCTGGCCGACCTGCTGGTCCTGTCGCCGTTTCTGCTGAACCTGATGGCGGTCTGGATCATCCAATACCCGGCCGACCGGGCGATTCGCCAGATCGCCCAGAATCCGCGGCTGGCCGGCGGCCATCCCACCCACCCGGTGTGGAGCCTGCCGCAGTACTTGAGCTTCAACCTCCGCTACCAGCTCCTGACCATCGCCGTGCCCATGACTTTGATCATCGTCGGCGATGACGTCATCGACCATTTTCGCAGCACCATCCGGGCCGCAACCGGCAACACCCTGTGGGCTTCCGACGCGTTGATGGGCCTGGTGGTCTCCGGCGTGTTTGTGTTCGCACCGGTCATGCTGCGGTTCATCTGGACCACCGAGCCGCTGCCGGCCGGCGAGCTGCGCACCACCCTGGAGCGGGTCGCCCGCCAGATGGACTTGACCTACCGCGATATTCTGGTGTGGCATTCCCAGGGCATGGTGGTCAATGCCGCGGTCATGGGCGTGCTGGCACCGATGCGCTACGTGCTCATTTCGGACGGGTTGCTCGAATCGATGAGCGATCGCCACATCGAAGCGGTGTTCGGCCACGAAGCCGGGCACGTGCGCTGCTGGCACATTCCCTACTTCATTCTGTTTGCCACGCTGACCATGTTGATCGCCGGCGGGTTGATGCAGGCCCTGTACGCCTACGGTCCGCCCGCCCTGCGGCCGTATGCCCAGGTCATCGTCGGAGCGGTGGTCATCCTGCTGTGGGGCGTGGCTTTCGGCTGGCTGTCGCACCAATTCGAACACCAGGCCGACCTGGCGGGCGCCATGTCCATCACGCCGGAGGCCGCCGACTGCCGGCAACCGTGCCGGGTCCACTCCGGCGACGCCCGCCAGCCGGGCGTGGTCCTGTGTGCCACCGCGGCCACCGAGTTCTCCAGGGCCCTGCAGCGGGTCGCCGCCCTGAACGGCATCCCCGGTGACGAACGCGGATGGCGCCATCCGTCGATTCGGCAGCGCATTCGGCTGTTGCAGCAGCTCAGCCACGACGCGGCCGGCACCCGGCGGTTTATGACCCGGCTTCGGGTTGCTAAAGTGGTATTGATCGCCGGCACGGTGCTGGGGCTGGGCCTGGGGGCCTGGCTGTTCCACGACCAGTTGCTGCCGCCGGGCCTGGCCCGCTGATCGACATCTGACGCGACGGCACGACCCATGCGCTTGAGCAAGATCCTGTATATCTCATTGGCCACCAAGTGCCAGTTGTTGTTCAGCATCGCGGTGATCCTGATCATCGTGGCCACCCTGCTGGTTCCCTGGTTGTACATGGGCTTTGTGGTCAATGAGCTGAACGTCAAGATGGCCAAGCAGGCCGCCATGGCGATCCAGTCCCACTATCATCTCGAGACCGAAGACTGGGGGATCGTGCAGCAGGACATCGACGAGTCCTGGGCCGACCTGGCCCGGAAGTTCGACCTCACCGAGGTGCCGCCGCAATTGATTTACACCGCGGGCTGCCCCGACCGGCCGGCCCCGGAGTGGAGCAGCTTCATCACCGCGGCCGTCGCGCAGTTGTGTCGCAACCCGGGCACCCTGGAAGCCCAGCGCATCGAGCGGCAACCCAGCCTGGGACGGATCACCCGCTACGCCCTGGCGGTGCGCGATCCGTCGATTCGCGATCCGCGCGAGAATTTTCTCGGCCTCATCATCATCAGCACGGTGTCCCAGGAGATCTGGGGCTACACCTATCTCTACCAGATTGTGATGGTCGGCGCCGCGTTTGTCGCCGGCCTGCTGGCGATCGTGGTGTTCTACCTGATCACCCAGTACCTGATCCTCTCCCCGGTGCGCGACCTTCGCGGCGTGGCCGAGCGGATCGTCAGTGGCGAGACCAACCTGCGCAGCGAGATCGAAACCGGCGATGAGTTCGAGGAACTGAGCGACGCCTTCAACGACATGCTGGCGCACCTCAACGAGTCGCAGGAGGAGCTGCGGAAGATGAACAAGTCGCTGGATGCCAAGCTCGGCGAACTGGCGGAGACCAACGTCTCGCTGTACGAAGCCAACCGCCTGAAGAGTGAATTTCTGGCGAACGTCAGCCACGAACTGCGCACGCCGCTGACCTCGATCATCGGCTTCGCCGAGTTGCTGCGCGACGGCATCGAGGCCCGCCCCCAGACCGATCCCGAGAAGATCACCCGCTTCTGCAACAACATCCTCAGCAGCGGCCGCAATCTGCTGGACCTGATCAACAACCTGCTGGACTTGGCCAAGATCGAAGCGGGCAAGATGAAACTCCATCGCACGCAGTTTCCGATCGCGGACATCTGTGAAGCGGTCATCGACTTCACCCGACCGCTGGCCGACAAGAAGATGCTCCACCTGGGGCTGGACCTGCCGGATGAGGGCCCGGTGATGTATTCCGACGCCGGCAAGATCCAGCAGATCATTTACAACCTGCTGAGCAACGCCATCAAGTTCACCCCCCCGGGCGGCCACATCGACCTGGCCCTCCAAGCCGACAGCAACGCCGTGATCATCCGGGTCCGCGACACCGGGCCGGGCATCGCCAAGGAATTGCAGGACACCATTTTCGAGAAGTTCCGGCAGCTCGACGGGTCGGTCACCCGCGAATACGGGGGGTCGGGGCTGGGCTTGGCCATCAGCCGCGACCTGGCCGTCATGCTCGGCGGCCAACTGGCGGTGCACAGCGACGAAGGCGCCGGGGCGGAGTTCGAGGTCCGCCTGCCGATGGTCAGCCCCGAAGAAGCCGAAATGCCGCTGGCGTCGCTCATTTGATGACTTGATGCAGGCCAGGACGCCACCGCCCCAACCGGCAAGCCGCAAGGTCATTGGGGGTTCGAGGACCCCTCCCCAGGACCCAACCCGCGCACCTGATGTTGTGACGCCGCGCTGCCGCGTGGGGCTCGGGCGGCCAGCGGATCAGTAGAATAGCGTGATGATCAAGTGCGGCTCGGAACTCTTGCCTTCCACCACGCCCACGTCGGTGGTGACGTGCTTGATCTCGATCTCCGGGTTCTGATCGATCCAGTTGTTGATCTGGTCTTCGACGAAGCGCAAGGCCCCGTCATTGAGCTTGGCATGGAGGATGCGACAGCGAATGGCGCCCCTGCCGTCGTGGTGCAGGTGCCGCTTGTAGCGCTGCGGCGAGAACCCGCCGGCCGCTTCGGACGGCCCGCCGAAGGGCCGGATCGACGAGGGTTTGGCAATACTGTCGATGCTGATGGCAGGCGCCTCGGCCAGGGGCAGGATGCCGGGAATGCCGGCGGATTGGACCTCGACCGCCGGCGGCGGCTCGTCGGGTTGTGCCCCCCGCGGCCCGGGCGGCTCGATGACACTGCCGGGCAAGGCCACCTCATTGGGCGAGATGGTGACCTGCTCGCTCTGATGTTTGCTGTAGCAATGCACGCACACCAGCCGCCCGCCCCAGAACCCGGCTTTTTGGGCACCGAGGTGTTCCGGATAAATGCTGGCGCCGCACTCGTCGCACGACCGAACATCCCCTTCGCTCATGGTCTGGCCTCGTGCTTGCGTTCAGTGATATCGGAACCGGCCGGAGTATACGACGACCGCAACGGTCGGGTCAAATCGCGGTCGTGGCCACGGTCAATGACCGCCGGGTGGTCTCGACCCGGGCGCCGGGGTCCAGGGGCGCTCCAGATGTGTCCCCTCGTGGCGACCTGCACTCAGGGTGCCGGAGGCGCCGGCGCAGGATCGCCGGCTGGCGGATCGTCGCCGCCGCCGTCGTGCCGCCAGCCACGGCGCGGTCCGGGCGGCTTCCCGGACAACAGCAGGTCCAGCTTCTTGGCCACGATCTCCGATTGGCGCTCCCGGTCGTGATCCAGCCGTTGCTCCTGCCGCTCCAGTCGCTGCCGCAGACCGCTGAGCTTCAGGGCCTCGACTTCCAGTTCAATGGCCACCCGCTGCTCCACGAGTGCTGCAAGTTCGTCGCGAAGCTGAGCCTTGCGGACATCGCCATCCGACCGCTGGTGATAGTCGTGGAGCTTCTGTCCGATGGCGTATTGAATCGTGGCGCTGGCGATCATCTTCTCGCCGCGCTGCGGATCGCCCGCCTCGAAGGCGTCCATGATCTCCGAGAGCTGGCGGCCGAAGCGACGCAGACGGTGCTGCAGGCGCTCCGGTGGAACCGGCGTTCCGTCGGGGTTGACGGCCAGCAACTCGCGCAGGGCGTCATGCGCTTCCACGAACTGCAGCAGGGCTTCGGGGCTGTAGCGACGGTGGCCGCCGGACTTGCGGGATCGTCTGCCGGGCCGATCGCCCGACTCCTGCAGGCGCTGCAGCACGCCGCGGAGTTTCTGCACGCGCGGATCATCCTCGCTGGCGCCCTGCTCGATCAACTCATCAAGACGCTGCTGAACCCGCTGCGGATCACGCCGTCGAACCGCAGGACGCGGCCCATCGGGATCTTCCTGGGCGCTGCCGACGGTCAGGCCGGCCCCACCCGACGCCACCAGGGCCCAGGCGACCGCCCATCTCAAGCCACTGTTGTGGTGTGCCCAGCCTGCCATGATCAGGCTCCCTCCTGGTCAAACCAGGCCGAGAAATCCATCAGGTAGTCCGGATCGGACATCTCGTTCATGTCGGCGCGCAGCGCACGGGAGTCCTCGGCGCCGAACAACGCGATCTCACGGGCATGGGCCTGCCACTCCACGGCCAGCATGTCCAACTCCAGATCCACGAGTTCCGCCGGGGCGGCCTGGGCGAACACCAGGTTCAGGTCCGGCGTCACCGGGTCGCGCGGCTGAAGCGCGACCCGCACCAGAACCACGGCGGCCGCCGCGGTCACCCAGGGATACAGCCGGCGGGTCAAACCGGCCGGCACAGTTTGCTGCCGCAACCGCGCGGCGTGCACTGCCGCCCGCACCCGGGTCTTGGTGCGGTCGAGGGTCATGGGAGAGACGGGAGACGACTCGGCGGCCCCCCGGGGGGCGCCGGCCGCGGCGGCCACCGCGGCCTTGATGCGCTCCAGCCCCTGCGGATCGAGCCGCGGAACCGGCTGTGCCGCCAGCCAGCGCTCGAGTCCTTCCAATTCCTGCATTCGCTTGTTATCCATGATCCGCCCCCTCGATCAGTGCTCGCAAGTGGGACAAACCGCGATGGGCCCGGGCCAGGGCGGTCCCGACCGGTGTGCCCATGATGTCGGCGATCTCCTTGAAAGACAGTCCGGAAAAGTGCCGGAGCACCACGACCTCGCGCTCGCCATCCGGAAGCCGTGACAAGGCCTCCTGCAAGGCCACACTGCGTTCGGCGCGCTCCAATTCGGCGTCGGGGGCCACCCCGGTCGCGGCGGGCCCCTGGGACAGCAGCGTGTCACCTTGGTCGGCGTCACCGCCGCTCAGCGAGACGGTTTCCTTCGAGCGCCGCCGCCTGCGGATGCGGTCACGAAACAAGTTGGCCGCGATGCGGAACAGGAAGGCCTCGAAGTGGTCGTAATGATCGTAGCGGCTCATGGCCCCCACCAGCCGTACGAACAGATCCTGGAGCAGGTCCTCGGCTTCGGCCGCCGAGCGGGTCAGGCGATAGAAATAGCCGTACAGCCGGTCAGCGTACAGATCGACCAGCCCCTCGAAGGCTTCAGGATCGCCACGCCGGGCACCGTCTATTAGCAACGCCTGGTGATCACCCGGGACTTCCATACAGAGGCCTGAACGCCAGCGGTGGCGGAATATTGCGTGAAGGAGCGGGCCACGGCCGCGGAGGCCCGAAAACTCCGGCTCGCGCGGACCGGCGGGGGTTCCGCATCGCCCGGTCGCTCGCCGCTAGGACCCGGGCAGCCCCAGGATGCCCTGCAAGTCCACGGCAGCCAGCAGGGCGGCGGTCAGCCCGATATCCAGGTAGCTGCGCGTGCCGTCGCGCAACGCATTCCCCAGCAGTTGCGGGCAGCCGATCGTCTCGAAACAACAACCCAGGCTCAACAGGGCGTACAGCCACAGGCGGGCTCGGCGAGTGGTCATGATCGCGGACCTTTCGGGTTAGTTGGGCGGCAGCGGGCTGATCGGGCCCTCGGCCCGCCGTAGAATATCGAACGTGTCCCGGACAAAGCCGCCGGCGGCGGCGTTGGCTTGCTGGCCGTCGACCACCCCAGGGGTCACCCGAATCCCGCCGACGGCGGTGGCGCTGGTGGTCGCCAGGAAAATGACCATGTCGCCGTTCCCGAAGTCCGCCGGATCGGCTCCGACAGCGTAGGACAGGGCATTGTTGACGCGTGACGGGAACACCGAGCCGGCGGTAGTGTCAGGATCGGCGCCGGCTTCGCGCACAATCAGGCCGTCGTCCTCACCGGAGGGCACGTCGAGGTTCGGACCCAGCCCCAGCCGCAGCACCCGGACCAACCGGACGAACGGCCGATCGGTCAGCGATTCGGGATCCTTCTGGGCCAGTTGGTTGATCGCCGATTGAATGTCTTGAAAGGTCAAGCCGCCCGGCGGCGCCGGTGGAAAGTCCACCGGCGTGTTGTCGAACACGATCGCCAGGGTCGGCCCGCCGAGGGCGTCGGTCCGCAGATTCACGGTGGCCGGCTCCAACAAACGCGGCGGATCGAAACCGGTCGCCACACCGTTGTCCAGCCGCACGATGACCTCCTCGGCCTGAGCGGTGACCACGAACTCGATGGACTGGTTGGTATTGTTGATCACGTAAGCCATCACATAGCCGGCGTCAGGACCGGGTGTCAACGGCACGTTGGATCCGGCAAACAGATTGATGAAGCTCTGGTTGAACACCTGGGCTTCGCTGCTGCAGCCCAACCAACTCGAACTGAGCAGGGCCACCATGATGAACAGCTTGCGTTTCGCCATAAGACTTACCTGCCTGTGTGGGTGCCGCCGGGCCCCTATTGATCTCGCACACTGACCCGGACGCTGTACCGTCCCGGAATCTCGTTCTGGGAAGTCGTGTCCACGTTCAAGACGGCCGGGACCCGTCCATCGTCGGGTGGATTGACGCTCGGCGGGCACGGCGCGTTGCGGAACGGCAAGGTCAACTCACCCTCCAACTCGATGACCACCACGACCCCGCACTGCTGCCGATTGAGCGCCGGCGGAAAGAATCGCGGATCGATGTTCCGCAGCACGTTGAAAGAGTCCTGGCTGGCGTCAAAGCCCTGGTCGAACTCCAGGTCGTCGAATTGCGGGGTCAACTGCGAGAAGCATTCCTCGCCGATGATGAACCCGTCACGGTTGAAGATGTTGCGGGTAATCCGCAGGACCACCGGCACAAACACATCGACCCGGACGATCTGGATGGCGCCGATGTCGCATTGCACGATGTAGGTGTCATTGGTGTTCTCCTGGAGGTCGACCGGCAGAGCCGAGGTCCCGAACTGGTCCGACTCGGTGCGCACCAGCCGCAGGCCCTCCAGAAACTCCAGGCGCTGGGTGCCGCGATCCACCGGCGTGACGTCGACTGTCACCCGCACCCGCGGCGGATTGTTGAGCCCTTCAAGGTCCACCGGCTGCCCGTCGATAATATCTTGCAGCAAGTCCTCAACCTGCGCGCGGGTCAATTGCGGATTGAGCCGCAGCAGCTCGTCGACCACCTCCGGCCGGACCACGGTGTCGCCCTGGATGACGTACCGAAACACCGCGTCGGATATCTTGGCCTTGTTAAGAAACAGGATCGGAATGTGCCCGTTGGGCGCCTGGACACCCTCAAAGCCGGTGGTCGTCGTGGCGTCGGCCGGACCGTCGAACAGTTGCAGAAAAGACGGATTGAAAAAATCGGCGCATCCGGACACGCCTCCCAGCAACACGGCCAGGGCAACCGCGACGGCCACTGAACCGCGAGGCGTCGGCTGACAGATCCGGCGGGGTCGGCACATCAAGAACATCCTCCATTTCGGAGTTCGGGGTGCGGGCTCGAGCCAGCGCCCAAGCGGGACCCGGTGGGCAAACCCGTGAGCCATGGTACTTTTATGGGGCTCAACGGTGTCCGGTCAAGCACGCATCGGCTTTCACCCGGGGCGGGACGGCCGCCAAGCCGTTGTCCTGCTTTGGCATTGATGGATTGTAGCACACCTCAGGGACCCCTGCCAGCGGCCTGCCCACCGTGCCCAGCGGCCCGCAGCGCCCGCCGCCCAGGTTTGCCGAGAACGGGCCCCCGCAACCGCCGGTTAGGTCAGATCGTATTCCTTGAGCTTGCGGTACAGCGTACGGGCCCCGATTCCGAGCATCTTGGCAGCTTTCTCACGATTGCCGGCAGTGATCCGCAGGGTATTGGCAATGTGGATTCTCTCCACATCCGACATGCTCAGTCCGGCCAGGCTCGCCGGGCCGGCCGGGACGAGTTCCGTACTACCGCGAACCTGCTCCGGCAGATCTTCCACCGTGATCAGGTCGTCGTCCTTCTGCACCACGATGCCGCCGATGACGCTCTTGAGCTGGCGAACGTTGCCGGGCCAATTGTACGCGGTCAGTTTCCGCAGAGCTTCGCCATCCATTGCCAGCCGGGGCAGCCCCTTCTCGAGCCGCTCGGCGTTGGCCCGCTCCAGAAAGTGGTTGGCCAGCAGGGGAATGTCCTCCCGACGACTGCGCAGCGCCGGGATGTGCAGTTGCACCTGGTTCAAGCGGTAGTACAGGTCGTCCCGAAACTGGCCTTCGGCTGTCATTTCGTTGAGGTCGCGGTGGGTGGCGGCGATCACCCGGACGTCCACCAGTCGAACGTCGTTGCTGCCGACCGGGATGATCTCGCCATTCTCCAACGCCCGCAGCAGCTTGGCCTGCATGGTCGGCGGCATGTCGCCGACTTCATCCAGGAACAGCGTGCCCCCATGGGCGGCCTCGAAGACCCCCTTGCGCTCGGTCACCGCCCCGGTGAAGGCGCCCTTGACGTGGCCGAAGAGCTCTGACTCCAGGAGGTTCTCGTTGAGCCCGGCACAATTGATCGCGCGATAGGGCTTCGATGAGCGGCCGGAGTTCACGTGAATGGCCTGGGCGATCAGGTCCTTGCCGGTCCCGGTCTCGCCGACCAGCAGCACCGTGATCTTGCTGTCGGCCACGCGCTGCAGTTT
This sequence comes from uncultured Planctomycetales bacterium, assembly GCA_964619935.1. Classification (GTDB taxonomy): domain Bacteria; phylum Planctomycetota; class Phycisphaerae; order UBA1845; family CAIVHJ01; genus CAZUGO01. The sequence goes on from CAZUGO010000040.1 coordinate 52,270, forward strand.
GCGGATCAGCCGGGCCATGACCTCGGTGGAACCGATGATGCCTTCAAAGCTGAAGGCCTGCTCCAACTGCTCGCGGAGGTGGCGGTTTTCCTTGCTGCTCAACGCCTGGCGGGACGCCCGCTGCACCTTCTCGCGCAGGGCGTCCAAGTCCAGCGGCTTGATCAGGTAATCGTAGGCCTGGACCTGCGACTCGCGGCTCAAGGCATCGCGCGCCAGTTGCTCGCTCCCGAAGGCGGTGATCAGGATGACCTCGGTGTCAGGAGACAACCGCTTGGTCTCACGCAACACGTCCATCCCGTTCAACTCCCCACCCAGACGGTAGTCACTGATCACCACATCGGGCGGGCGCTTGGCGATGCTGGCCACGGCATCCGTCCCGCGATGCACCAGGTGGCAGGCGTGACCGGCGCGGCGCAAGCCTTCGGCGATGGCCTCGCCGTGCTCGACTTCGTCCTCGACGATCAGAATGAATGCCGTATCACCCATAGCCTCGACCGTGTTCGCGCCCCCCCCCCCGAATCAGGCTGCCGCGCCGCGCGCCAACGGAATGCGCACGCTGAAGCAGGTGCCCTGCCCGGGCGTGGATTCGACGGCGATGGTCCCGCCGTGCTGCAGCACGATCCTGCGGGTTAGTGAGAGTCCCAGACCCGATCCACCCTTCTTGGTGGAGAAAAACGGGTGAAAGAGTTTCTGGAACACCGCCGCTTCGATGCCCACCCCGCTGTCGGTCAGATCCACGCGGGCCCAGGCGCCCTCCGCACGGGTCTCGATGATCAAATCGCCGCCCTCGGGCATGGCCTGCTGGGCATTGCGGCACAGGTTGAGCAAGGCCTGTCCGATCAGCGGCACATCCAGCTCGCAGACCAGCGGCTGCGGGGCACACTCGGCCCGCAGATGAATGGATTGCTGCTGGGTTTGCGGCTCCAGAAAAGCCACCAGATGCTTGACCACGTGGTTGAGATCCTGGGGCTGGGTCTTGATTTCCTGCTGGCTCACCAGGTTCAGGAAATCGTCGAGGAGATTATGCAAACGATCGGTCTCGGTGCGCAGGGTGGTCAGGCGCTGCAGCGAACGCCGCCCGATGTCCGGGTCCATGCTGCCGTCCTCGCGGGCGCACTCCAGATCTTCGGCCAGCAGCTGCAGGTTGACCTTCAGCGTGGACAGCGGATTGCGAATCTCATGAGCCAGCCCTCCGGCCAACTCACTCAACTCGACAATCTGGTTGTGTTCGCCCTGCGGTTCGGCCATCGGGGCCTCACGGTGCCCGGTCGACGGCCGGTCTACGCCCCTTGCGCGGCCAGCTCCAGATCGGCGGCTTTCTTGGACAACTTGACCCGGCCCTGCTCGTCGATCAGGATGACCTTGACCTTCAGCTCATCACCGATCTTGCAGACATCGCCGACACTCTTAACGTAACCCTCGGACAATTCGCTGATGTGGCACAAGCCGTCCTGGCCGGGCAGAATCTCGATGAAGGCGCCGAAGTCCTTCACGCTGGTGACCCGGCCGTGATAAATCTTGCCGACCTTGACTTCCGCCGCCGCTCCTTCGACCATCGCCAGGGCTTTCTCCGCGGCTGCCGCATCGACGCAACTCACGTACACGGTGCCGTCCTCCTCGATCTCGACCTTGGCGCCCGTGGACGCTTCGATGCCTTTGATGCCCTTGCCGCCCGGCCCGATGACCCGGCCGATCTTTTCCGGATTGATCTTCAGGGTCAGGATGCGCGGCGCGTGCTTGCTGGGCTCGGCCTTGGGTCGCGGCAAGGTCTGCAACATGATCTTGAGAATGTGCAGCCGGGCTTCGCGGGCCAATTCCAGGGCCTCCGCGATCTTCTCATGATCCAGACCGTAGGCCTTGAGGTCCACCTGGATCGCGGTGATGCCGCGCTGCGTGCCGGAGACCTTGAAGTCCATGTCGCCAAAATGATCTTCCTCGCCCAGAATGTCGACCACCATGAGATGTTTGCGGTCGTCGTGGAACATGCCCACCGAGATCCCGGCCACCGGACGAATGATCGGCACCCCCGCGTCCATCAACGCCAGGGTGCCGCCGCAGACCGAAGCCATCGAGCTGGACCCGTTGGATTCAAAGATGTCCGCGACCAGCCGGATGGTGTACGGAAAGTCATCCGGCGACGGCAGGACGGCTTCGAGGGACTTCTCGGCCAGGTTGCCGTGCCCGATCTCACGGCGGCTGACCGCCCCGACCCGCTTGACCTCACCGGTGCAGATCGGCGGGAAGTTGTAATGCAGCATGAACTTCTTGGAGTACTCTTCGATCAGGCCGTCGACCACCTGTTCGTCACGAATCGTGCCAAGGGTTGCCACCACCAGCCCCTGGGTCTCTCCCCGCTGAAACAACGCGCTGCCATGGGTCCGCGGCAGGACCTCGATTTCGCAGGAGATGTCGCGGATGTCCCGCGGCCCTCGGCCGTCGGAGCGGATCCCGCTTTGTAACACCATGTCGCGGATCACCAAGCCCTCGATCTGGTGCATCACCGCCCAGGCGTCACTGCGGCGGACCTCGGGATTCACGGCGTCTTCGGGCGCAATCTCGTCGAGCACCTCGCGGTACAGAGCCGAAACCGCCTCGTTGCGCTCCTGTTTCTTGACGATCTGCTTGCGGGTCCTGAACTCGTGGTAGCACCGTTCGTGCAGGCGGTTGTGCAGGCTGTCGTTGGCCGGCTCAGGCTGCCAGGCGATCGGCTTGTTGACCTTGGCGGCCAACTCGGACTGCATCTGGCAGACGGTCTTGATGAAGGTGTGGCCCTGCTTGACGCCCTCCAGAACCACCTCCTCGGACAGCTCCATTCCGCCCAGCTCGATCATGTTGATGTGATCGCTGTGGCCGCCGAGCACCATTTCCATATCACTGTATTCGAGCTGCGGAATCGTGGGATTGAGGACGTACTTGCCGTCCACCCGACCGACACGTGCGGCACCCAGCGGCGTGGTAAACGGAAGTCCGCTGATCATCAGTGCCGCCGAGGCCCCGATCATCGACAGGATGTCCGGATCGTTCTCCTGGTCGTGCGACAGCACCATGGCCTGGATCAGCACCTCGTCCTTGAACCCCTCCGGAAACATCGGACGAATGGGCCGATCGACCAGCCGCATGGTCAGGATTTCCTTCTGGGTGGGCCGCCCCTCACGCTTGAAGAAGCCACCCGGAATCTTGCCGGCGGCGTAGGTCTTCTCCCGGTAGTCAACCGTCAATGGAAAAAAGTCGATGCCCTCGCGCGGGATCCCGGTCACCACGCCGACAAAGACGATGGTGTCGCCATAACGGACCCACACCGACCCCGCCGCCTGCTTGCCGATCTTCCCGGTCTCAATCGAAAATACCCGCCCCGCCAATTCACGCTCAACACGATGAACCATCACTTCAGTTCCTTTTGTTGACACCAACAGCTGTCCCAGACATCCACACAGTCAACACCAATTAATCGAAGCGCCGCGGCCGGGCCAAGGCCTTCGGCGGCGCAAGAGGCGCGTAGGTCGCACAAGGGCCACGACCTCCGAATCTTGTCGTGCAAGGGGGATTCGAATGCGGCTCTGGAGGAGCGGCTGAACGTCACAGCCTCGAGATCGTTACTTTCGCAGTCCCAATTTTCCAATGATTTCCTGATACCGCCGACGATCGGTCTTGGTCAAGTATTTGAGCAGACTGTTCCGCCGGCCCACCAGCTTGAGCAACCCACGGCGCGAGGAGTGGTCCTTCTTGTGGGTCTTGAGGTGCTCGGTCAAGTACTGGATGCGCTCGGTCAGCAGCGCGATTTGAATCTCCGGCGATCCGGAATCGCGATCGTGTACCCGATGCTGCCCAATGACCTCCGATTTGCGTTGAGGCGTCATTACCATGAGATCGAACCTTGTTTGATTGCAGACCGCGGACTCGTCCGGGCGCTACCGGATTCATTAAGATGGGGTAGGGTAGCAGACGATGCCTGGTTTGGCAAGCACCTCGAGGCCACATGGTTGGAGTCGGGCGCTCAGGTGGCCAGCAGCTTCTCCGCCGTCTCCATGAGCCGCTCCATGCGGAACGGCTTGCTGAGGTACTCATCGACCCCCAGGCTCTGGGCCCAGGCCTTGTGCCGGGTGCCCTGATTGCCGGTGATCATGATGATGTGCGGTCGAGCGTTCTTCTTGCCGCCCTTGAGCTTCTCCAGCACCAGGAAGCCGCTGCGCTTCGGCAGCATGGCGTCCAGCACCACGAGGTCGGGGTCCGCGGAGACGGCCATCTCAATCGCGGCATTGCCATCGCTGGCCAAGCTGATCTCGGCTCCAGTGTCTTGGAAGGCAATCCTGATCGCCTCCAGGATCTCCGGATCGTCGTCTACAATCAGAACCGATTTACCTGCACACGCTGACGTCACACGATGCCTCCAAAGCGGTTGGGTTCGGTTGGACGATATTGCTACCCTGAGTATAGACACCCGGGCCCATTGATCAACCCAGCAGCAAGAATGGCCCCGCGGCCAATTCCGTCATCGGCGGGCTGGGTGCTGCCAGCGAGGCCATGAGTCCCATGGCCTGCATGCCTTAGCGTATTCCCAAACACCTCGGGCCGCAACGGGTGCAACCGGCGGGTCCGCCCGGCTGGCGGTTGCCCTACCCGTTGGGTCGCCGGACCCGCACAGTGACTGGGCCAGGGGGCAACCGCCCGAAGACCGCAGACTGGGACAGCAAACGCTCACCGGCCAGCGACGGTTGCACCCGCTGTCGGGCCGATCAGCGCTGCCGTCCGCCGCCAGCCGACGGAGGTGGTTGACACTTCCTGTATACTGTGCGCGCAACTCGCCATACCGGCGCGCGGTGCCGGTGACGGATCACTGGAGCGGTCGCGTGTCGCCACGACATCCATCCTCACAAGAGGCCCCGATTGCCGTGTTCGACTCAGGTCTGGGTGGCCTGAGCGTGGTGCAATCCCTGCGGCAGCGCCTGCCACACGAACACGTCATCTATTACGGCGATACGGCCAGGGTTCCGTACGGCAACAAGTCGCAGGAGACGGTGGCCCGTTTCGCCAGGGAAATCTGCGCGTTCTTGCTGCACTTTGAGCCCAAGTGCATCATTGCGGCCTGCAATACGGCCAGCGCCCTGGGTGTTCCCGCCATTCGTCCCGGAATCCCGGTCCCGCTGCTTGATGTGGTGGCGCCGAGCGCCCAGGCCACCGCGGCGTTGAGTCATCGCGATCTGGTGGCGGTGTTGGGTACCGAAGCCACCATCGCCTCGGGCGCCTTCGAACGTGCCATCCGAAAACACAATGCCCACATTCGGGTCATCCAGCAGGCCTGCCCGTTGTTTGTGCCCATCGTCGAGGAAGGCCGATCAGCGGACGATCCCGTCACGCGGTTGGTCATCGAGGACTACCTGGCGGCGGTGCGCGGGCTGAAACCCGATGCGGTGCTGCTGGGGTGCACGCACTACCCGCTGCTGAAGCCGGCCCTGCAGGCCTTCTTCGGCCAGTCCGTGGCCCTGGTCGATCCAGGCGCCGCCGTCGCCGCCTCGGTCGCCGCCCTGCTGGAGCAATCCGGCTCGTTGTCGGCCCGCGGCGACCGCGGAAAGGTACAATGCTATGTCAGTGACTTTCCCCAACGATTCGCCGCCATCGGGGCCCGCTTCCTGGGCGAGCCACTGCCGCACGTCACCCGGGCGTGCGCTGAAAGCTGGTCAGCCGGACGCCCCACGAACGATGCCGCCGCAGGTGCCTGACCCGGTTGGTCGTCGGCAGCGCCGCTGCCTGATCGGGTTGCTGCTGATCTGGCTGGTGGTCGGGCCCGGGTGCGACCACCTCGACTCCAGACCGCAGCGGGTGTGGTCGCAGCGGCAGGCCGAGGCGGTCTTGCTCGACGCTCTGCAGCGCGAATCTCCCGATGAACGCCGACGGGCCGTTGAGCGGATTGCCCAGTGCGAGTTCGTGGGATCCGAGCTATCGGTCACCACCATGGCCACGATCCTGCAAACCGATTCCAGTGAGCTGGTGCGCCGCGCCGCGGCCCGCGGCCTGGCGTGCAGCGGTAGCCCGCTGGCCCTGGAAGCCGTCATCGGGATGCTCCTTCGACCGGCCCCACAGGACGATCCGCCCGGGCCGACGGTAACCCAGGCGCAGATCGATGCGTTGCGCGTGCTCATGGACGGCGGCTTGCCCTGCCGTGATGAACCGCCGGTGATCCAGGCCCTGGATGGTCACCTTCGGGGAAACCCCAACCCGGAGGTCCGCATCGCCGCCGCCCGGGCCCTGGAGGGGTTTCGGGACCCGTCGGCCATCCGGGCCCTGATCGTGGCGCTGGATCAACCCGACTTCGCGGTGACCTTCCAGGCCCGACAGGCCTTGACCCGACTGACCGGAGAGAACCACGCCCGCAGATCCGAGGAATGGCGGCACTGGGTTACCGCTCGCGAGGTCTCGCTCGAACCGCCCTCCCAGGAAGTGACCCGCTGAGCGCCATGGTTGAGCACGGGTGCACAGCATGAAGGCCCTGGTTGTCGATGACGGTATCCGGCTGGACCCCCAATGGCCTGATCCCGTGCCGGTCGACGGCGAAGCGCTGATCCGGGTCCGCCTGGCCGGAATCTGCACCACCGACCTGGAACTCATCAAAGGCTACATGAACTTTCACGGCGTCCCAGGTCATGAGTTCGTCGGCGATGTCGTCGCCGGCCCGCCGGAGTGGCTGGGCCGGCGGGTGGTCGCGGAAATCAACTGCGTCTGCCGGCGCTGTGACATGTGCCGCCGCGGGTTTGCCAATCACTGCCGGGCCCGAACCGTGCTCGGGATCGCCGGCCGCAACGGGGCCTTTGCGGAGCTGCTGGCCGTGCCGCTGGACAATCTTCACGCCGTCCCGGACGCGGTAACCGACGAGCAGGCGGTCTTCACCGAACCACTGGCCGCCGCGTTCCAAATCATCAAGCAGATCCCCATCGATTCGCGAATGCACGTTGCAGTGCTCGGTTCCGGACGGCTCGGGCTGCTGGTCGCCCAGGTGCTGCAGCGCACCGGGTGTCGCTTGCAGGTCATCGGACGCAACCCACTGACCCTGGACTTTTGTGAGAAGCACGGCATCCAGACCCGCGCCGTCGGCGAAATCGTCCCCAAGGCGGATCACGATGTCGTGGTGGACTGCACCGGTGACCCTCGGACGGTGGCCCTGGCCGCCGAACTGGTCAGACCCCGCGGCACGATTGTCCTCAAGAGCACGGCTGCGACCGCCGCGCCGCTGAACCTGGCGCCCTTGGTTGTCAACGAGATCAACTTGCTCGGCAGCCGCTGCGGACCGTTCCCCGATGCCCTGGCTGCCCTGGCCGCCGACCACATCGACGTGGTCACCCTGATTAGCCGCACGTTCGATATCGGTCAGGGACTGCGCGCCTTGCAGGAGGCAGCACTGCCGGAATCCATTAAGATCCTGCTGCGCCCGAACCCACCGCTGCCGTCGGCTGCCGATCCGGCCCACAAAAAACTTGACCGGGCCTGATCGGGAACTATCATCAACCTCCGACTGTGGCCCGGATCGGGCGGGCCTGGCGCTGGACGCAAGCCAACGAAGACCCGGCCTCAAGCCCTCCCGAAGAATGCGCTCAATGAAGCCGATACAACCAGCATTGCCCATCATCACCCTGGTGCTCTGCGGAGGCAGCGCCTTCGCCCGGGGCGACGAGCACCCGGTCCGCCGCGGCGTCGTCGGCATCGCGGTGCGGCAGCCGGCCTCCGGCGGCGGCGCCGAGGTCATGCGTCTCGACATCGGGTCGCCCGCGTACCAGGCCGACCTGCGCGCCGGTGACCTCATCACCCATTCCAACGGTCGCAGTGTCGACAGCAGCCGTCGACTCGCCGAGGCCCTGGACCAAGCTCGGGCCGACAGCCAATGGCGCCTGCGGGTCAGCCGGGCCGGCAGGTCGCACACGATCACCCTCGTCGCTCAGCCGGCACCCCAAGAACCCAGCACCGCGGAGGTTCACACCGACTACACCTGGCTGCGGACCGCCGACGGCATCCATTTGCGCCAACTCCTGACCCGACCGGCCGGAAGCGGAACCCGCTGGCCGATGGTTCTGATCCTGCCGGGGCTGGGCGGCATTGCCTGCGACGACCCGTCCTTTCCGATGTACCGCCAGGTCGCCCACGCATTCGCCCGCCATGGCTTCGCCGTGGTTCGCTGGGACCAGCGAGGCTCCGGTGACAGCTACGGCGCACCCTATGCAGATGTCGACTTCGAGCGCGAAACGCAGGACGCCGGCGAGATCCTCAAGAGCCTGCTCACGCGACCGGACGTGGACCGCAGCCGCATTTATGCCTTCGGGTACAGCATGGGTGGCGTGGTGGGACCCAACCTCATCGCCCGCCAAGATGGATTGGCTGCTCTGGTGACCTGGGGGACGTTGTCCCGGCCCGTCGTGGAGTACATGATCAACATGGCCCGCGAGCAAGGCCCGCTGGCCGGTCTGGGCGCTCCCGAGATCAACCGCCAGGTGCGGCTGACCATCCGGTTCTACGAGCGACTGCTGGCCGGAGGCGAGCCGCACCGCCTCGTCCAAGAATACCCCCAACTCCGCGAATTCGCGCCCGATGGAACCCATGTCCAAGGGAAGACCGCCCAATTCTGGCGGCAACTGGATTCCACCCGTTACGACCAGATCTACGGCAGCAGCCGGGTTCCGACGCTGGCCCTGTATGCCGAGCACGACTTCATCGCCACGCTGCTGGATCAGACCAACATCGTGGACTTGGCCCGGGCGTCCGGGCGTGCCGATGTGCACTCCAGCGTGATCCCCGGATTGGATCACTACATGAATCGGGTGACCAGTCGGTCCGAATCGTTCGAGAAGGTCAAGACTCGGCAGTACGAGTTCAACCCGCTCGGCGTCGACGCCGCGGTGCAGTGGATCGAGAAACTCGAGGAGTTTCGCCGCCAGCCGCAGCAGCCTTGAGTGCAGCGCGGCGGCCGCGGGTCCAGCGCCGGGCCAGAAGCTGGATCCCTCCAGGCCAGGCGCCGCCGACACCGCGACTACAGGTTCTCCACGAACAGGGAGGCCCCGCGAAGCCGGCGCATGTGCTCACGGATGGCATCGGCAATCACGTCGGGCTGCGCGATGCCGTCCAGGCGCAGTTCGGTGTCGGACCGATCGGTGGACATCACCCGCAGGCTGCCCAGCCCGCACAGGCGGTCCACCACGGTCTTGTGAATTCGAACATCGTCAACGCGAATCAGCTCCGTTTGGTCAATGGTTCGGGAGAGCAATCCGCGCTCCACAAACAGTCGCTGGGTGGTCAAGCGGTAGTGACAACTGAACACGGCGTATGCGATGCCCACCGCCACCCAAGCCCACCCTGCGAGGGTCAGGACCAGCAGGGACCACCACAACCACGGCGGCGCCCCGATGCCGATCAAAGCGGCCACCACTGTCCAACCGATAATGAGTACAATTCGGCCGGTGTAATGCTTCCAACTGGAGCGCCCGTCCCAGACCTGCTGTTCCCGGGCGGGGTCCAGCGGCGCACCGTCCCCGCCGAGGACGGCGTCTCTCGCAGCGCCCGCCGCCTCCGCAACTGGCCCGCGGACCTTCATATCCTCATGTTGTTCATTACGTTGAGGCATTAAGTGCGCCCTCCGAACAGCCCTTGCGGGAACCGCGGCCCGCCGACGACACGGGTACCATGACACCGCACTCAAGACAACAAGTCAATTGTTATTTTAGGTCTTGACAATCGTTTCGATCTCTTGGAAATATGGTCGCGCGTAGATTGCTTCCGGTTGGGGGGCGCAGGTGCATCGCCCATTGCAAACTGGATCCGATGTTGATAATTGATGAGGTTGGTGCGGCTCATGATCAAACAAGCGTTCGGTCCAACACTCCGCTCAGAAAGGCAAGACATGGATGTAGCCGGTTGGCACGTCGGGGTTGACGAGGGTCCCAGCGAATCCCCATATGTTCCCAGTTGCGACCCCTCCGAGTTTGTCCCGCTGGTCTTCGCGATCTCCATCGACTGGGCCGAACGCTATCGCAGCGCCCTGGAGCAGCGAGGAATCCCGACCCTGGTGGAATCGGATCACCACAAGTTCAGTCTCGGATTGCTGATGCGGCGGGTCCCGCTGCTGGTCCCCGAAGAGATGCAGGACGAAGCCTCTGAAATCGTCGCCCGCCTGGAACAGCTGGAGTCGGAGGGCGACGGCGATGATGAGTATTTTGACGAGGACGACGAAGAGCTGCTCGAGGACGACGACTTCGACGATGCCGACGACGAGGACGATCTGATCGACGACGAAGACGAGTTTTGACCCCCCCGGTACGCCACGCCGGCATACCCAATGGTGACTCATGACCGATGACCCGTCCTACAGCGGCTCTGAGCGACGCGAGGGCGTCGACCGTCGCAGCAAGATCGATCGCCGGAACGGATTGGATCGGCGACGTGGCCCAGGTCGGCGGCGCAGCGACATACGCAAGGCAGCCGAAGAAGGTGAGATGACCGACGAATTGCTGGAATTCGTGATGGCCATCGACGATTACAAGCGAGTCAACGAACGCCCCTTCCCCAGTTGGTCCGAGATCTTCGAACTCATCCAGTACCTCGGCTACCGCAAGGTGGCCGACAAGGGTGAGCACATCAACGCCCTGAAATCGGAAGATTGACCGCCCACGAACGGTCACGCACTGTGGGCCATGGGCGGTGTCACATCGCCCGGGCGTTCGCTCGCGGAACTCCCGGTGGGCGGTGCACCCGCCTCGCCAGGGGGCCGGTCAGCCTGTGCGATGGTCGTTCCCGCCAGCCGGACGGGAGGTGCGGCCGAGGCACTACTCGCGCACCAGGCCAACACTTCTGCGGCCAGAGCCGCATAATCGAGAGCGCCGTGGCTCTTGGGGGCGTAGTCCAGCACGCTCATGCCGTGGCTGGGGCTCTCCGCCAGCTTGATGTTCCGCCGAATAACGGTATCAAACACCCGCGCCCGGCGCCAGGGAGTCTGCCCCGTGCGGGCGTTGCCGAAAAATCCCCGCAGGTCCTCGATGACCTCGCTGCCGAGCCGCGTCGACGACTCGTACATGCACAGCAGCACACCCGCCACCTGAATTTGCGGGTTGATGCGGGCCTGCACCAGTTGGACGGTCTCGAGCAGCTTCCCAACCCCCTGGAGTGCCAGAAAGTGGGCCTGCATGGGGATGATGACGTCGCTCGCAGCGCACAACCCGTTGAGCGTCAAGATGCCGAGCGAGGGCGGGCAGTCGATCAACACGAAGTCGAAGTCGCAGTCATCGCCGGCCAGGGCGTCCCGGAGAATGATCTCGCGCCCGATAACACTGATCAATTCCGTCTCGGCTGCGGCCAGATCCTCATGTGCCGGGATGATCCACAACTGGCTGCCCAACAACTGCCGGGTCATACTGACCGGCTTGCCGTGGGCCAGCAGCGCGTAGGTGTTGCCGCCGTCGGCCTGCGGATCCACCCCCAAGTGCAGGCTGAGGTGCGCCTGCGGATCCAGGTCGACCAGCAGAACCGAGTGCCCCGCGCGGGCCAGCGCCGCGCCGAGGTTCGCGGTGGTCGTGGTCTTCCCAACCCCCCCTTTTTGATTGATCACCGCAATGCGCTTCATCGGTACCTCCTTGTCCGACCCGGAACCGCCGCGCGTCAGCGAGGTTCCGGAGGATCGGGCCGACTTGCTGCATGTGCCCGCGCCGCCACACGGCAGTATACCCCGCGCCGTGAAGTGCCACAAATGCCGCCGCAGCTGCGGCAGCTGCGGAGTGCCTCCCCAGACGACACCCACTTGCCGGGGGTCCGGGTCACGGCGCGCTGCCCGAGCAGTTGTGAGTCTTGGCATTTCGACGGAACGGAAGCGGCCTGATGCTTCCTTTCATGATTGGGTGTGGGCGATGTCAAGCCGGTCTTCACATCGGGCCCGGCCTGAGCAGGCGGCGCTGCCCGGAGCCGCGGCGACGGCGAGCACAGCAGCTCGGCACCAGAAGCGGCGACAGACCCGATGCTCAACTGAGCCGTGGAGCCCTTAGAGCCAGGAGATCGCGAGCGCTACCAGGCACATCGCCAGCGTCCCCAGTGCACAGTACCCAATGAGTTCCTTGACCATCGGCGGCACGCGGCAACCCAGCCGGTCATCGAACCAGTCCAGAATCTGGACCAGGCGGCGGCCGCCGAATTGGCGGGCGGAGCCGATCAATCTGCGCGAGCGGGCGGCGCTGCGGACCCGCAGCAGTCGCCAGATCGAGACCGAGTCAAGCAAGTCCTCGGGCTGCCGCGGGTCGTCGGCGGCCCGCGGCGCGGGAGAATCGGCCACCGCGACTTTCGGTGCCGATTCCGATTGACGCGGTGCGCCGGCGCCGTCAGCAGCGCTCGGCGGAGGCGGAGGCAGGTCGGGCACTTCAGCCAGGAGGGCGTCCAAGTCGCGATCCAGTTGTCGCTCCTGCTCGGACACCACTTCGAAACTCGGCGGCGCAGCAGGGAGAGGTTCACTGGGAATGGCGCCGGCGATATCCTCGTCCACCGTCGCTGGGCGGCCGGCGGGGAACCCTGGGCTCGAGCCGGAATCTCGGGATGGGGCTGCGGAGTCCGAAGTGGCCGACATCCCACTGATCAGTTGCTCCATGCGGCTAAGCTCCTGATCGACGTCGGCCACAACGTCCTCGGGAGGGACCCGTTCGCCGTCCTGAATCAGAGGCGAGGCCTTTGACAAACCGACGTCATCCGCAACCGGAGCCCGAGCCGGGTCACCGCCCGACCCGCCGGCTTTAGCGGCAGGCGCGATGCCGACCGATGGATCGCTGTCCGTCAGCACCTCGTCGGTCAGGGCCTCCACTTCCCCCAGAAGCCTGTCGATCTGATCGTCCAGACACTCATCACTCGAGGCTGCCCCGGGCTTCGACTTGTCTTCAGGTTCAAGGGCCATCGTGGTGCTTTCCGGGAGCTGCCGCCGACCCTCTGTCCGCCGGCAGTTGATCTGCCGGGCGGCGCTCGCTACGCTCCTTCCTATTCATCGGAAGTCCGGTTTCGGAACTCTAAGCAAACCGAGGCAGCGCGGCCGCCAGCGACAGACCATGACCAGCCAGCGCTTCTATGTCGGGCCCCAATCCCTGGCCGCATGCGGAGCGGTCACCCTGTCGCCCGAAGAGGCCCGTCATGCCTCAGCGGCGCGGCGGTTGCGGGTCGGCGATGCTGTAACCCTCTTTGACGGTGCCGGGGTGGAAGGCCAGGGACACATCTCGGCCAGCGGTCGGGGCGGCGTCTGCGTGGCGGTTGAACACCTGAGCCACCGCCCGCCCGATGCCGCCGTGCAGGTCACCTTGGCGACGGCCCTGCCCAAGGGCCCCCGCCAGGATCTACTGGTGGAGAAATGCACCGAGCTGGGCGTCCACGCCATTTGGCCGATGCGGTGCGCCCGCAGTATCGTCAAACCATCCGGGTCCCGCCTGCACAAGCTGCGGCGCACCGCGATCGAGGCCTGCAAACAATCCCAGCGTTGCTGGGTCCCCGAAATCGCCGAACCGCTGGAGTTTGCCGAGGTGCTGGACCGCGCCTCGGGCTTCGATTGCTCGTGGCTGGCTCATCCGGAAGCCGGGCGATCGGCCCCAGGCACGGCGGCCGGCAGCGCCCTGATCGCCATCGGGCCCGAGGGAGGCTTCGACGACCACGAACTGCAGGCCGCCGCCGCCGCGGGCATGACCACGTTCGCTCTGGGCGCAACCCGGTTGCGCATCGAGACCGCTGCCATCGCCGCACTGGCCCAGTGGCTGTGCCGATCGGGCGTTGCCGACTCCGAGTGATTCTGTTACTAATTCGCCACCCCCTGTCCTGACCTCGAACCATCGGAGCGAACCGGACCTATGGCAGATCACCCACAGCGTTACGATTTCGATCGCGTGTTTCGGCTGGTGCTGACCACCGGAACGATCCTGGGCGGCCTCTGGCTGTTGAATTACCTGAGCGGGGTGATTCTGCCGTTCGCCGTGGCCGTGCTGTTGGCCTACTTGCTGAACCCAGTGGTCAATGCCTTTGAGCAACGTCTCGGGGGGCGCCGCGGCATGGCGGTGGCGGTGACCGTCACGGTGTTCAGCCTGTTTCTGCTGGTGCTGATCCCATTTCTGGGCGCGCTGGTCTGGGGGGAGTTCAACGAGGCCTGTGCGGTCATCGCCAACCCCGAGACCAAGCACCGGATCGTGACCGCCTTGGAACCTCTGATCGAGAGGTCCGGGAGCCTGCGCACCTGGCTGGATGAATTCATCGAGAAGACCGACTCCGCCCAGTTGCAGCAGATGGCCGCCAACGCCTTCAAGATGGTGTTTCCGCAGGTCAAGAGTCTGACCGTCGGCGTGGCCAACCTGCTCGGCAGCATGATTCAAGCCGTGTTCGCCCTTACGGTGCTGATCATCATTTTCATCTACATGATCTTCCTGATGATGGACTTCAACGAGTTTCAAGCACACTGGCAGGGCCAACTGCCGCCGCGTTACCGCGATGGGATCGTCGCTTTCCTGGGCGAATTCAGCACGGCCATGGGCCGCTACTTCAGGGGGCAGTTCCTGGTGGCGCTGTGCTGCGGCGTGCTGTTCGCGGCGGGGTTCATGATCGTGGGCCTGCGGATGGCGGTGCTGCTGGGGCTGTTCATCGGGCTGCTCAACATGGTGCCGTACCTGCAGACCATCGGCCTGGTGCCGGCCCTACTCCTGGGGCTGCTGCGGGCGTACGAGACCTCTGCCAGCCCGGTGGGTCTGGTGGTTGCGGTGCTGCTGGTGTTCGGCGTCGTCCAGCTAATTCAAGAGGCCGTGCTCGTTCCCCGGATCATGGGCCGGACAACCGGGCTCAAGCCGTGGGTCATCCTGCTGGGGATCTTCGTCTGGGGAAAGTTGCTGGGGTTCCTGGGTCTGGTGCTGGCCATTCCACTGAGCTGCCTGGGGCTGGCTTACTACCGGCGGTTCATCCTGGGCCACCCGACTGCTGCGACGCGCGAGTAGCGCCCTCCTTGTTCGGCAGGTCAGCCGTATGGAGGCCCCCCCTGAAGTCCGACAACCCAGCGTGCCGGCCCGTTTTTCGAGGTCCGCTCGTTTTCAGAAAAAATGGTACCATCAAATAGGGCAAATGAAGATACCATTTATAGCAAACCGTATCTTCATTTTGATCATCTGATACCATGGTTTGATACAAACGGTATCTTCATTTGCATCATTTGGTACCATGGTTTTAGCTGTACCCCACCGGCACCGGGCAACCAGGTCCACCTGGGTGGTTCTTGCGGCCCATTCCGGGCGGGTTTGCCGTAGTGTTCCCGGGGGCGGGGGTCTTAGGGATAAAGTGGGTAGGGCGGCACCGGAGCGACCGCCGGATCCGCTCGATAACTGTAATCCGCTGCCAGCAAGATCCGATCGAGGCTGCGCGAGAGTTGGGCGAACAGCGGCATCCCGTCGGGCGCGAAGGCCGCGGTCGGCACCGTGGCCCACGGGGCCGACTCGGTCGAACTGACCTGCTGCAAATCGTTGTCGAAGCTCTGTACCGAGCTATCCAGGTAGACGACGTTGACTTTCTGACCCTGGTGGGGCTGATCCTCCGCCTGGGCTCCGTCCTGCAAGTAATTGGCGTCCAGGGCGAGGGCCGCGACTTCCACTTTGAACGGTTGTCCGCTGTCGGGCTGGGCCGTGCTCAGCGAGGTCCCGTAGTTGGATCGCAGATCGTCCAGCCGCCCGTCCAGGCGGACCTCGGGCGCGGTCATATCCATCTGCCGGTAAAAATACGAACCGCGCGCCACCAGGGTGAAGGCATCCGTGTTCGCCGTTTTTTGGCCGATCTTCGTGGTTTCCTGATCGACGTTCAGCCGGCTGTCCGCCGGGCAATACATGAATTCGTTGCCCGCCTTGCCGGGCTGCTTCTGCAGCAGCCCCAACCCGATGTACTGCGGCTTGCGGAGCTGGGCCTGGCCGCCGGCATCCACATACGCCGGGTCCTTCGAGGCCGTGTAGGGGTCACCCAGCCAGACCACGTTGGTGGCCAGAAACGCAGAGATGAACTGGTTGGCACTGGAGATCGGTTCGTGCGACGGCCCCCGCGGGATGCGGTCGTCGTTCTGCAGGGCGTACGTCTGGATCAATTGCCCCGCGGTCCGCAGATTGGCTTGGCAAGCGACCAGCCGGGCGCTCCGCCGACCTGCATTGATCGACGGAATCAGAATAGACAACAGGATGGCGATGACCGAGACCGACACCAGGAGTTCAACCAGAGTGAACCCGGCGATTCGAGGCACGTGTCTGCTCATGGCAAGCCCACCCCATCGAAAACCTCAGAATAGCCGATTTGTGCCGGTCGACGCAAATCCTCCGGCCCGGCGGTCCCGAGCCGACAGCCGCTTGACGGGACAATTGCGCCCGCCGTAAGATGCACTGACGCTCGAGGGTGCCTTTGGCCGTAAGCGAACCGTCCCGAAGGGGTTGAGTCGCCCAGCGGTCCGACATCCGCGCCGCTTGCGACGCGTTCCGCGGCCATACAGCCCACCCCAAAGGTCACTGCTTCGGGAGCAAACCACCACGCAAGGAGTCCGAGCATGGGCAATCAGCGACGCCCCACCAGCGGGTCGAATCCACGCAGGAGCACCGTGCTGATCGGCTGCACTGCCGCCGCCATGCTGCTGACCGCGGTGGTCATCGGCTGCGGCGGATTCAACCCATCGGCGTTTATCAGCCCAGGGGTCTCCGGCAATCAACCGCCGTCGATCACGGTGATTTCGCCCAGCACCAACCAACCGATCAGCCAGGGCACCCAGTTTATCATCCGCTGGACGGACAGCGATCCGGACGACAACGCCTTCATCGACATCGATCTGGTGGAAACCGACGGCCTGAGTGTCTTTGAAGTGGCCGGCGGCCTGCGGGAAAACGATGTCAGCGAAGACCTTTTCGTGGTCGAGACCGAGGACATTGTCATCGGCAGCTACTTCGTCCGTCTGACCATTGACGACCTGGTCAACACCCCGGTCGTGGCCTTCGCCGAGGACGCCGACAGCGGCAACCGCGTGGTGGTGGACATCACCGCTCCGGGGACCGGCTCTCAGAACCTGCCTCCGCGGGTGTTCGTGGCCGAACCGCAAACCAACATCGGCGCCTCGCAGAATGACGTCATCACCATCTCGATCCGCCCCACGCCGCTGATCCCAGGAGACGATGATCCCGGCCCCGCGTTCCACTACGACCAGGAGGATCCGGTGAATGTGGCCATCCTGCTGGACTTCGACACCAACCCAACCAACGATGACTACACGGTCGACAACGACCCCGGCAATATCGTCCTGGAGCGCGACCTGCTTCCCGAAGGAGCCTTCGCCCAGGAGAACTACGCCGTCACGGTGAACGTCCAGGACATCCCGGTGCGCGAGGACGGCCAAGGGTACTTTCCGCGGGTGACGATTACCGACGGGCTGACCGTCACCCATGCGTACTCTTCGGGCAAGCTCTTCGTGTTGCAACTGGTGGAAGGCTCCGCCCAGAGCAGCCGCCGGACGGTCGATCTGGATGACGTCGGCGGCACCCTGGCGGGCGCGCGGTTCGTGGGCTTCAATCCGTTCGGCAACCTGGGTACCACCATGGGGTCGGCTCTGGACCTGGATAACGACGGCATCGGCGATTTCGTGGTCGTGGCTCAATACGGAAACCCCCGCAACCTGGGCAACATCGGTGAGGCTTACGTGGTGTACGGCCGGGCGCTCCGCTTCGGCGGCACCATCAACATCAACACCATCGGACCGGTATCGCCCAGCACCAGTGTCAACCGGCTGCGCGGCACCGTGCTGCACCCGACGACGGATTTCAACAGCCCGGTGCTGGTCGACATTGCCTTCGGTGACGACCGCCGCATCACCCAGGTCATCAGCCTCTCGGAGCCCTACACGCTGGGAATCACCGACTTCGCCGTGATCCCGAACCTGGGCAGTGGTGGCACTTTCCCTGATTGCCAATTGCCGGAACTCCTGCTCGGCGTCCCCCATTCCGAATACGTCGGGACCACCCGAGACGACGACCCCGCCGATAACCCCTCGGATGACTGCGGATCACTGTACTGCTACCCGGACAACCTCCCGAACAACATCGCCCTGTCCGATCCGGCAACTGATCCGGCGTTCAACAACCGCTACAGCCTGGACGTCAACGGGGCCATGGAAGAAAAGTGCGGCACGGTGATCCTGTTCTACGGGGAAAACGCCATCGCGGCCACCGATGTCGAAGCCGACGACGACGGCATCCCCTGCAACAACAACATTTCGCCGACCGCCGAAGTCTTTGGTGCCACCGATTGCGGCAACCTGGCCGGCGATATACTGTATTACTTCGGAGCGCGATTCAATGTCGCCATTTTCGACAACCTCGGGGAGACGCTCAATGATGTGCCCGGCGTCGGGACCTTTCCGATTGAACCGCTGAACTCACATTTCGGGATGACCGTGTCGATTCTGCCGGACATCGACCTCAACGGATTGCCCGAGATCATCATCAGCGCCCCGCGGAACGAACTGGAGACGCAGCAGCTGGCCAACCAGTTTGGCGAAGGACACCCGCATCTGGCCTCGCGGTTGTCGCGCGGGAACATCACGGTCTTCCTGGGCCAGGACTTCGTCTCCATGGGCCCGGCCCCCAACGGCACCGTGCACATTCCGTTCGTGGCCACGTCGGCCCGATCCGACGCCAGTTGCTCAATACCGTGCAGCCCGCGGATCCTGGAGACCAACCTGTCCGCCCGCGGCATCGGCGCCGCCAACGGCAGCAACGTGGTACCCGGGTGGTTCCTGGTCCGCGGGGAAAAGCCGTCGGACAAACTGGCCGGCGGTACTTCGGCCGGTGACTTTAACCTGGACGGGCCGGCCGACGTGCTCTGCGGGGCCCCGTTCGCCGATCCGCGGTTGGACACCGACAACAATGGCTTTCCCGACACCATCGTGGAAGATGCCGGGAAGGTTTACGTCGTCTACTCGCGGTTTCCATTCGGTGACGTCGAGCTGATCTCCGCCGAGTTGCCCTCCGCCCAGTTGCCGCGGCAGCCGATGCTGCGGATCTTCGGCGAGCGCCCCCGAGACCACCTTGGCCTGAAGCAGGAAGGCGGCGTGGACATCAACGGCGACAGCATTCCCGACGTGATCATCGGATCCGAAGACCTCGACGGTCAGGGCCTGGTCAACAATGGCTTCGTCGGCGTCGTGCTCGGCGGTCAGCGGATCGACGGCGATCGCGTCGTGTCCCAGATCGGCACCACGGAACTCTCCGGAACGCGGATCTACGGAGCGCACAGCGGCGACCGCTTCGGGGCCGACATCAGCCCGGCGGGCGACTTCAACCAGGACGGACTGGGTGACTTGCTGGTCTCCGCTCCGGGGGAAGCCATCACCCTCACCGGCGAGGACAAGCCGCGCAACGGGGTGGTCTACCTGATCTTCGGGGGTCGGCACCTGGAAGATCATGCATTCAGTACCAGCCAGATTGGCACCGAAGCGCTGCCGGGCATCGTGTTCGTCGGCCCCTACCAGCGAGGCACGCTGGACGGCTTCGAACTGGATCAACCGGTGTTCGTGACCGACGCCTCCTGCGATCCGGACCCCAATCGCGACAACCAAATCGACAACTTCGAATGTTTGTGCAACCCGGAAGTCTCCGAAAAAGATCAGTGCGTCATCCTGACCGACGCCAATGGCGTCCCGGACCTCCGCCGCCTGGATGACGCCAACCCCACGCGGGTTGGTTTTGTCGGTGACGTCAACGGCGACGGTTTCGACGACATCATGATCGGCAACCCCACCGCCGACTTTGTCGATCCCTCGCTGCCTGGGACGGCCCGCCGCCAGGACACCGGTGAAGCCTACCTGATCTATGGAAACAACTTCGGCGCCAATGCCTCAGCCGGCGCCCTGTAGCGGCGCAACCTACTTGTCACCCTCGGGGTGAGCCCCCGTTAGCCGCTCGGCCGCCGGACCCCGGCGGCTGAGCGGTATCCTCAGGGGTGGACGCTCCGATTCAGTCATGGAATTGGGGGCGCGACACCGCCCGCCGGCCAGTCGCTCAGGGAATCAGAAACGAGTCGGTCGCGAATTGAGGCCGCTCCCGACCGGTGTAGTTCACGCGGCGGCCGATCTGCCAGATGTTGTCGTTCTGAACACCAACGTTGGGCGACGATTCCCAGCGCCCCCCCCCGGCCAGCCGGAGGACGTTCTGGCCGTCCAGGCCCTGGTGCACGCGGGAGTTCAGGACCGCCCCGTCGCGCCCCGGCAGCGTCCTGTCGAACAGGGGATTGGAGTCGGCATACACCACCAAAGCCGGATCGGCAACCGCGACCTGCCCGTGATCGGGCATGATCTGCGAGTCGTAACTGCAGTTCCGCGGCTCGGCGAAGTCGTCGAACAACTGGTGATCCTCAAAACGCATGACCACCCCCGCGGCGTCCGCCGGGCACACGTAGGCCTTGGCATCCAGGTATCCCTGGGCCAGCAGCAAGAAGCGGTGCCGGCTGTTCCGCCAGCGCAAGACGCCGGCAGTCGGCTCGCGCAGCCAGTTGCCGCCCTCCGCACCGGCGAAGGGCAAGGCCCCAGCATGACTGTCTACATAAGCGCCGAGGGCCGTGCCGACCTGCCGCAGGTTGTCGGCACACAGCCGTCGCTGGGCCAGGGCTGAGCTCCGGGCGAATCCGGGAACCACCAGGGTCAGCAAAGCGGCGATACACGCCGCCACCGCCAGCACTTCCTTGAACGACAACAACGCCCCCACCGGCGATCCACTGCCCGCTGCCGCGCGAAGCCGAACCGCGGGCGTGGCCACCGGGCGACCGCCCTGTCGGCGGACCCGGCGCAACACCTGATCCTCCAGGCCATCAACCGCGGGCAATGCCGTCCAATCCTCCAGCGGACCCAGCGCATCACGGACCGCCCGGCTGCGCCCGGCCAATTCCGCCGACGCCTCGATCTGGGCCTCGAGGGCGTTCATCTCGGTCCGTGACAGCCAGCCCATGTGGTAGGCCAGCAGGCGGTCATCAATTGGTGCATCACCCTGCAACATCAGCGTTCCTGCGCCGGGCGGGCATCCGCCGCCTCCCGGCCAATTCCGTGCAATCTGGCCATGGCGCTGACCGCGGCATGCAGCCGGCTCTTGACCGTCCCCAGCGGCACATCCAGGATCACCGCCATGTCCTTGTACGCAAACCCGTGGTAGTAGCCGAGCACCAGCACCTCGCGCAGATGACGGGGCAATTGCTCCACCAGTCGCCGCACCTGGAACGAGCGCTCTTCCGCTTCCAGTTCCAGAATCGGAACCGAAGCGCGAGCATGAACCCGCCCGGCAAAGGACGCGCCCTCGGGATCCACGCGATCGGGAACGGCGTCCAGGGGCATCTCCGTTCGCCGACGGCGACCACGCAGGTAGTCCCGGGCCTTGTTGGCGGCAATGGTGAACAACCACGGCCGAAACCGCCGAGTGACGTCGAAGCATTCGGCGGATACGTGAACCTGCAGGAAGGTCTCCTGGACGATGTCCTCGGCAGCCGCGGCACTGCCCATCAGGCGATACAGGAAGTGGAACAATTCCTGCCCATGGCGTCGCACCAGCAACTCAAAGCTGTCACGGTCCCCGCCGCGATACTGCCCCAGTAGTGTTTCGTCAGTGATGGATTTCACAAGCACCTGTCTTCCTTACGGTCACCAGCGACCTGCGGTTCAGTGATCCGCCGGCCGCGGCGGCAAGACGTCGCGCTGCCGAAGGACCCTGAAAGAGATAACTTAAGCAATTATAACGGCTTATCGAGCAAGGAGGTAGCCGAATTGCCGCGCGCCGGCCGCAATCAACAGCACCGCGAAGATCCCCCGCAACCAGCGGAGCGGCAAGCGGTGGGTCAGGCGGCTCCCGATCAAGCTGCCCACCACGCTGCTGGGCAACAAGATGGCCGCCAGGATCAGGGGCTCGAGGTTCCCGGGGTGCAGGTGCTGCCAATGGTAGTTCTTGACCAGCGATCCGATCAGGCTCATGCCGCAGATCGTCGCGACCGAGTTGGCGATGGCGTTGGGCAATGGCAGCCCCAGGGCCAATTGCTGCATCGGCACCGCGATGAGTCCGCCGCCCACGCCCAGCAGTCCGGCGAGAAACCCGCTCGGCAAGGCCACCAGCAAAGCGGCCCGCACTTTGAAGCCCGGCCGCAGCTCCGCCGGAATCGAACCCACCGCCGGATGGGGACGCAGGTTGTAAATCGCCACCAGGATCATGAATCCGCCGAAGACCGCGGTGAGGTAGACCTGTTTCGGCCCTTGAAACCAGCCCTGCTGACTGACCTGGACGCCGATGATCACCGCCACCAGCGCCGCGGGAATCATCGTCCGGATCACCGCCGGCATGATGGCCCGAGCCCGCAAGTGGCCCCACAGCGCCGCGGTAGCCACGAAAAAGTTGATGATCATGGCGGTCGCCTGATGCAGATGCTGGCGCGGGCCCAGCAACTCATTGAGCGCCGGAATGATCACCAGGCTGCCTCCCAGCCCCAGCATGGCGCCGATCACGCCGGATCCCAGGCCGATCAGGACGAGCAGGACGAGCAGCGTCTCGGTCATGAGCCGGATCCATCCACGGCAGTCCCGTTGCCGACACGCTTCCGAGCCACACCCGGAACCACAGCGTCGGGACCTGCAGATGGACAGTGTAACGCAGGATCAGGAAATCTGAATAGGAAACGGGTCGAGGGGACGATTGTTCCGGGGGCACTCAGGTGGTTCTGCCCGCAACAGGCCGGCCTGCCGGCTCAGCCCATCGCGCTGGGCGCACGCAGCCGGGGCTCCTGGAAGGCGCTGGCAACCAACATCTCGTAGAAGTCGTAGCAGAGGGTCCACTGGACCGCCACGGCGGCATACACGCAGACCACCATCCATGCCAAGGTTTCGGCCAGGGCGCTGTTGCGCTGGTACAGCAACACGCAGGTCCCGAAGGCCACCATGCCGATCTTGAACAGGCAGATGGCCTCGGTCCCATAGGGCAGGATGATCACCGCCAGCGGATTGCACTCCACCAGCAAGCCCTGCTGGTGAGCCATGACGGTCAGCGCCAGATCAAAGAGATTGAGCACCCAAATGATGCTGACCAGCAGGGCCACCCGCCCGGCGCGCAACGTCGCGGGCGGCTGCCCCCGCAACGTCAGAACCGCACTCCAGCCCTGCTGCCAGATCCAATTGACCAAACGAATGCTCCGTTCGAGCCTGCCATCGGTTGCCAACGCTCGCGGCTTGACGCGCCCCGGATGCAACCGGCTCGGATCCTCAACCCCGCAAACCTACGATACGGGGATCCACCGGAACAACTGCAGAATCGGCACCGCCGGAAAAAACCTTACAGCCGGGCCCGCCGGCACAGGGTGCCCAAACGGTCGCACCGCAGCGCGTCCCATAAGTCAGCGCGAGGCGTCACTGGGGCAACCCCGCGGACCTTTCAAATATTTTGAAAGCGGCTAGATGGCCCGAAACCGCCCCGCTACAATGCCGGGCTCCATTACAAGGACTGTGCCTCATGCGCCCCGCAACGCTGCCTTTGCAGAGCATCTACGCCCCGATCGTCGAGGATCTGGAGGCCGTCAAGCACCTGTTTGATGAGGAGTTGCAGTGCGACCTGCCCTTCATTAATGACTGGTGCGCCCACATCCGCCATTATCGCGGCAAGATGCTTCGCCCGGCGCTGCTGTTGCTCAGCGGACGGGCCTGCGGGCAGATCTGCCGGGCCCACACCACGCTGGCCGCCGTCCTGGAAATGGTGCACATGGCCACCCTGGTACACGACGATGTGCTCGATGACTCCAACATGCGCCGGCAGTCACCGACCGTCAACACCATGAGCGACAACGAAACAGCCGTGCTCCTCGGTGACTACCTGATCAGCCACGCCTACCACCTGTGCAGCAGCCTGGAGTCTCAGTACGCGTCGCGGACCATCGCATCGTGCACCAATACGGTGTGCGAAGGGGAATTGCTGCAGGTCTCAAACAAGCGCAACTGCCGGTTGACCCAGGACCAGTACCTGACCATCATCTCCCGCAAGACCGCAGCCCTGACCTCGGTGGCCTGCATGCTCGGTGCCAAGTACGCCGGCGCCAATGCCGCCCGAATCAACGCTCTGGAATCCTATGGCATGGACATCGGCGTCGCGTTTCAGATCGTTGACGACATCCTCGATCTGGTGGGCAGCGAGGTTGAGATGGGCAAGACCCTGGGCCGCGATCTGGACAAGGGCAAGCTGACCTTGCCGATCATCCACTACTTGAGCAACGCGGATTCGCGCGACCGTGACCACCTGCTGGAATTGCTCTCGAACCACGACCACCGGGAACGCGAGCGGATTCGCGAGCGGCTCAACGGCAGCATCGAGTATGCCGTCGGGCTGGCCGAACAACGGGTACAATCGGCCCGATCGGCCCTGGAGTGCCTGCCGGCGTCCGTCGCCCGCGATTCGCTTCAGGCGGTCAGCGACTTCATCGTCTTGCGGCGGTTCTAGGTGCGGCGGTCCCTCTGAACCGGAACCCGCAGCGCCCGCACAAGCCCATGCGACCGGCTCATTCCAGTCCGAAGAACGCCCGTGCATTGGCGGTGGTTCTGGCAATCAGGTCGTCCAGGGCAATACCCTTGAGTGCCGCGATGAAGCGGGCGGTGTGCACCATCAGGGCCGGCTCGTTCGGCCGGGCACGGCGCATCGGTTCGGGCGACAGATAGGGCGCGTCGGTCTCCAACATCAACTGTTCCACCGGGTAGCGTCTGGCAATGGCCTGCAATTCCGAACTGTTCTTGAAGGTCACAACGCCGGTGAAGGACAGCCACCAGCCGCGCTCGATGATGGCGTCAGCCTCCGCGGCGGTACCAGTGAAGCAATGGAACACCACCCTGGGCAGGGCCCCGGCGTGGCGATCCATGTGCCCGAGGACGTCAGCGACCGCCTCGCGACAATGAATCACCAGCGGCAGGCGGGCCCGCCGGGCCATCTCCAGTTGCCTGGCGAACACCTCCTGCTGGACGGTCCGCTCGGCAAAATCGTAATGGTAATCGAGACCGATTTCGCCCCAGCCCACGACATTGGGATTGTGCCGCAACTCGCGCAGGCAGTTCCAGTCAGCCTCGGAGATGTTGCCTGCCTGGTGCGGATGGATTCCGATGGTGGCGTGGACGCCGTCATAGTGGTCGGCCACCGCGACCGCCCGGCGGGAGTCCGCGGCATCGGTGGCAATGGTCACCAGGCCCGAGACCCCGGCCGCGTGGGCTCGCTGTAGAACCTCGTCGAGACGAGCGTACAGCGCCTCGGAGGTCAGGTGGCAGTGACTGTCGATCATCGCCATGGGGTTCAGCATAACCGAATGAACCCCAGGCGGTCGATCACACCGGGGGCAGCAGCGGGGAGACGACTGCAGATCAGAAGGCATCAGCATAGTGTTGCAGATGAAGCCTGCCGAAATCATCGACGTTGACGGTGAGGACATCAAACTGACACGGCAGGTGGGCCAGTCGCCGCACGGCCACGAAGCGCTCGGCCATCCGGGCAATTCGCCGCTGCTTCACGGCATTCACCGCGTCCTCAGGGCAAGCCTCCAGCCCGCGGCGGGTCTTGACCTCGACAAACCGGAGCACCCCGTCGCGGAAGACCACCAGGTCCAACTCACCCATCGGGCAGGTCAGGTTGCGGGCCACGATTCGAAACCCGAGGCGCTTGAAGTAACGCCGGGCGGCCTGCTCACCCCGGCGGGCCAGGACGCGACGATCTGAGGACATCAGCCCCCCACGCGGTCATCGGCGCGCGCCGCCGAGTCCCCCGTTGCGAGGCGCCGGGTCACAGAATGGTCGGTCTGCGGCTGATCAGTGTTCGACGCCGGCCAACTCACGCTTGGCGGTACCGGCGGCCGCGGGCCCGGGTGCGGCACCCGACGAGCGGCGGCCCGCCGAAGTCGAGGTCCCGCTGCGCTTCTCACGCAGCTTGCGGGCCTTACCGATGCGGTCGCGGAGGTAGTACAGCTTGGCGCGACGCACCTTGCCGGAACGAACCACCTCGACGCGGTTGATGAACGGCGAATGGATCAGGAAGGTTCGCTCGACCCCTTCGTTGGCCACGATTCGGCGCACCACAAACGCCTTCCCGGTGCCTCGGCCCTTGGTCGCGATGACCACACCGTTAAACACCTGCACGCGCTGCTTGTCGCCTTCCTTGATGGTGATATAGACGTTCACGGTGTCGCCAACCCGAGGCTGCGGAGCGTCCTTCTTGAAATGCTGGGCATTGACCGCGTCGATGATCTGTTGACTCATGGCTTCACTCCAGGTTGGCTGTCCGGTGGCTCGTCGAGCAGGTCCGGGCGGCGCCGGCGGGTCCGCTCCAGGGCCTGTGCTTGCCGCCACTCGGCGATGCGCTGGTGATCACCGGAGATCAGGACCTCCGGCACACCCATGTTCTGAAACTCCCGGGGGCGGGTGTACTGCGGATACTCCAGAAGACCCGCCGAAAACGAGTCGTCGCGGGCAGACCCAGCAGCGCCCAAGGCCCCATCCAGCAACCGGACCACCGCATCGATCACAACCATGGCCGCCGGTTCACCACCGGACAACACGTAGTCTCCGATGGACAATTCCTCGGCACCCAGACCGATGCAGATTCTCTCGTCAAAACCCTCGTAGTGCCCGCACACCAGCAGGATGCGGGGCTCGCGGGCCAATTCCGCGACCCGGCCCTGCCGCAACACCGCCCCTTGCGGCGTCAGCAGGATCTTTCGGGCCGGATGACCCTGCCGGTGCTCCACGTGGGCCACGGCTGCGAACACCGGCTCGCACATCATGACCATCCCGGGACCGCCGCCAAAAGGCTTGTCGTCCACACTGCGGTGGACACCGCGGGCAAAATCGCGGATGTTGGTACACTCGATCGTCACCAAGCCGGCCGCGACCGCGCGTCCGACAATGCTGGTCCTGACGAAGGTCTCAAAGACCTCAGGGAAGAGTGTCAGCACGTCGACGCGCATGAATCGCTTCGATTCACGACTTGGCAGGCTTCGATCCGTAGGATTGCGAAACGATCCCGTCCTTACGCAACAAGCCGTGAACCGTCTGGGTCGGCTGAGCACCAACCCCCAGCCAGTACTCGATGCGCTCGCGATTCAAGGTCACCTGCTGCTCAGGTGCATGGTTCACGGGATCGTAGTGCCCCAGCTCCTCGATGACCCGACTGTCTCGCTGCTTCTGACGGTCCACCGCGACAATCCGATAAAATGGCCGGTGTCGACGCCCCATTCTCTTTAAACGCAACCTGACTGCCAAGAGCCGCTCCTACTTCTTATCTGACTATCAAAACAAAGTTTACGGAAAACTCGAAGGGGGCATTGTACCACAATCCCACACCCACGCAAGCCCGTGGGGGGCAGTCCCCCCGGCGGATCAGCCGGGGTCGGCAGGTCGCAGCACCCAACCACCAGGGGTCCGTTCCAGGACCCAGGCCCCAGCGCTGGCATCAGCTTCCAGACCTGCCCGCCATGCGCTCGAGGTATTGTCCAGCAACCGGTAACGTCCGGCACAGACCCGCCGGACACGCCCCCGGTCACCGGACAACTGGCCCTCGTAGGTCAGGTACGCCCGCCGATGGTCCCCGATCCTGGAAAGTTCCCAAGCTTCTTTTAGCGGTCCCAGTGGGTCGTGATATAATTGCCAAGTCGCCAGACGTTCGCCGTCGTCGAGCAGCACATCCCAGTGCTCACGAGGGCATCCCGTATGGTGCAGAATCACGAACTGCCGTGTCACATCGCGGGTCATCGGAGTTGCCCCCGGCGGCGGTCGGCCTTCCAGGAGAAAGGAGTCTTTGCATGGACGCACCTGCCACCCAAACCCGCCTTTATTGTATCACGCTGCTGCTGCTACTGGCTGCCGCAACGCTCGGCGGCTGTGCCACCCGACCCTCATTCAAATGCTGCACCACTGAGGGTCGGCGGATGCTCGACGAAGGCCGGTACGCCGCTGCCCGCGGGCTGTTTCTCACCGCCCACGACATGGCTCCGCAGAATGTCGAGAACCTCTGCAATCTGGGCCGCTGCCACATGGGACTCGCCCGGCAGTATGCCGACCGCGACGACCGCCAGGCCTCCTGCCGCGAAGCCGATCAGGCCATTCAATACTATCACAGGGCCGTGCAGTCGTATCCTGGATACCCCGCCGCCATCAATGGACTCAACCGCGCCCTGGAGCTGCGTGGTCGCGGCGATGAGGCCCTGAAGGCCGCCCAATGGGCCAGCACCGTGGTTGGCCCCGCCGCCGAGCGGCAGATCTTTCTAGCCCGGGAATACGCCCAGCGCGGCGACGCCGATCGCGCCCTGCTGTCTTACCGCCAGGCCGTCGCCATGGAACCGGGCAACCCCACCCCCCACTGGGCCCTGGGCCGTTATTACCTGACCATCGACCGCCGGGAAGAAGGCATCGAGCATCTTCAGCAGGCCTACCGACTGGATCCAAAGCGATTGTACGTCGCCGATGAACTGCGCCGCCTGGGCGCGGAAGTTCCGGACATGTCCCCGGTGGACCTGGAAAGTTGAGCCGCCGGATGGTCGCCGCGTCGAACCCCAATCCCCGACGCCTGGCGGCGGGGATCCTGCTTGTCGCCCTGCTATCAACCGGCTGCCAGGCGACCATGCCGAACACCGGCCTGGTCCGCCACGAGTTCACCCACCTGCACCGCGCCGCCGTGGAGGCCGAAGCCACCGCCGGGGTACTCGGCTCTGGCATCGTCGACAGTATCGCCGGGCAGGCCTTCAAGATTGTCGCCCGCCAGTTGGACGCCCGCCTGGAAGCGCTGCAAAGCCGCTACCAGGGCGCCTATGGGCTGGTCTATCCCCATGAAGGGTCCATGGACCCCGACGGTTCCGCCCGGCGCTACCGCTGGACCTTCGTGCGCGGCGTTCGCTTTGCGGCCGATCGTCTCGATTCCCTGCCGCTGTCCGATCCCCTGCGCAATTATCTCCGGCGACATGCCCCTGAAATCAGTCCGCCGAACGTCGCCTGCCAGAGCGACACCGATTGTGACCACCTGAAGAACGGGTGGTATGTCGACCCGGACGACCACCGCTACTACCAGTTGGTCACCACCCGCCTGACCTGGGATACCGCCGCCAGCAGCGACGGCTCGGCTTTTAGAATCGAACAGCCGCGCCTGGAAGTGTTCGCCACCGAAGCAGAACTGCCCCGCTGGGATGAGGTGCGCAAGGCCATCCGCGAGCAACTACCGGCGAATGACGAAGTCCTCGGCAAGATCGGGGCCCTGGCCGACGACGCCCTGGTCGACGCTCTGAGCATTCGGCTGGCGGTGAATATCGAGTTGAGCTTTCCTGCAAGCGACGGCCGGATGGTTGAGGTCGGCCGCTTCGGCGGGGCCATCCGCGGAATCTGGCCTGCGGATACGCTGCTGGAAGGCAACCGGCTGGTCCCGGCACTGGCAGTGAACCTCGACGCCTTCGACTCCCTGTGGCTGTCGAACACCGGGCGTAACTACAACCTCAAGATCGACATCGGCGAGACCTCCAAAGTCAGCGAGTGGATTCAAGAGGCCCGCGAAGCCTTGAGCAAGCAAGTCGAGCAGCGGCGGTAATCCTGCCGCCGACGGGGTCACCACGGCCCATGGCACACCCAGACCGGCACCTGGCTCCAGCGCGCGACAGCTTGTGTGAGCAGTTGATCATCAACCGATCGCGGCCTTCCCGGCGCTGGTCGCGCCGCCTGCGCGACAATGTGCTGGCGGTGGAGTTGAGCCGCAAGCTGACCGGCGGACGCGACACCGGCCAATGGTGCCTGCGTGTGGTGGTCCGGCGCAAGACGCGCAGGCCGCCCGCCGCCTTGGCCGACCGCCTGCCGCGAAGCTGGCGCGGGGTGCCCGTCGACGTCGTCCAGGGTGGGGATCGCGTGACCCCGCTGGCCCATTGCTACCCGAATGTCCACCGGCGGCTGGAACGTCCGCCGGGCATTATCGGCGGGGTGTCCCTCGGACCGCTGCAGCCCCGCAACGTCCTGGGCACCGCCGCGGCGGTGGTGCGGCGCTCCGGCCGCACCGGCAACTACCTGCTGACCTGCCGCCATGTCGTCCAGCCGCCGGGCGCCGCCCCGGGCGCGGTCATCCAGCCGGGCGGCGCCAAGCGACGGCCGCGCCGCGTCGGGCGGGTGGTCGACGTGTTCCCGCTGAACTTCGACGGATCAACCAACATCGCGGACGCCGCCTTGGTCGAGCTCGACGAAGGAATTGCGGCCACCTTCCGAATGGTGAACTGTCTGGGTCACGTCACCGCAACCCTCACCGACCGCGATGCGCTGCTGGAACGTGTCGGACACAACCAGATCGTGCGTACCGCCGGGGCCAGCACCGCCCGGCCGACTTGGGGAACCCTGGCGGCGGTCGAATCAGGAGTTCGCGTGTCTTACAACGGCGGCCGTGAAGCCTTCTTCGACCACCAGATCGCCATTCGACCGGGCCAGCCCGACCCATTGACACCCCCGCAACTCGCCGATCGTGGCGACTCCGGCGCACTGGTCGTCTGCCCCGGGCACCACGAAGAGCTCATGGCCGTAGGACTGCTGTTTGCCGCCACCGAGGGCTTCGCCTACGCCGCGCCCATCGGACCGATCATGGAACATTTCGGGATCCGCTTTGGTTAGGCCCCACGGCACCGATGCACCGAGAACCCGATACGGCGACGACGCTCACGGTTATAATGGCATGATGGCCACCGGACTGTATGTCCATGTTCCGTTTTGCGAGACCAAGTGCGGGTATTGCGACTTCTACTCCGTGCCACTGGGTGATCGGACGACTGCGCCCCTGGTTCGGGCCATCGCCGGCGAATTGGATCAGCGGGCAGCGACCGCCGGCGAACCGTTCGATACCATTTTCGTGGGGGGCGGCACACCCACACTCCTGCCTGCCGCCGACCTGAAGCAGCTCTTTGGGCGGCTCGGGGCCCTGGCCCGCCGGGACGCTGTCCAGGAGTTCACCACCGAGGCCAATCCAGCCACCGTGGACGGCGGAAAGATCGCCACCCTCCGGGCTTGTGGCGTCAACCGCATGTCCTTCGGGGGGCAGTCTTTTCATCAAGCCGAGTTGGACGTGCTGGAGCGCCTGCACCACCCGCAGGACATCGCCCCCGGTGTGCACCTGGCCCGCGACGGCGGAATCGAACATCTCAACCTGGATCTGATCTTTGGAATCCCGGGCCAAACCCTGGATTCCTGGAGCGAATCGATCCACCGCGCCTTGGACCTGAACACCGACCATCTGGCTTGTTACGGATTGACCTTCGAACCCGAAACGCCGCTGACCGCCCGGATGCACCAGGGCCGCATCGAACCGTGCGACAACGCCCTGGAGGCCGACATGTACCTGCTGGCGGTCGAGCTGCTGCACGCAGCCGGTCTGCGGCAGTATGAAATCAGCAATTTTGCCCGACCCGGCTGCGAATGCCGGCACAACCTGATCTACTGGCAAAACGGCGCCTACCTCGGCATCGGCCCCTCGGCCGCCAGCTATCTTGACGGCCGCCGCTTCAAGAACATCGCCCACATCGAGCGTTACCTCGGGGACATCACCGGCAACCGTCCCGCCTGGCGAGAGGAAGAGCGGCTGAGCGGCGCGGAACTCGCCGGCGAGACCGCCATGCTGCAACTGCGCCTGAACCGTGGGATCGACGTTGCCAGGTTCACCGAGCAGGTCGGGCTCAATCCACTCGAATTGTTCGAGCGCCAGATCCGGACCCACGTCGCCGCCGGACTGATGCACTGCGATGCCACCACCATTCGGCTGACCGACGCCGGCCGACTGGTCGCCGACCGCATCATTCGCGACCTGCTGCCGGAACCGAAATCGGTCCCGCTGTGCGTCCTGCGGTCATCAGACCCCACAACAGCCCGCGCATGAGCCCCGAGCTTCACGGCACCTGCGGCTTGCCGGTCAGATGGCTGGTCGTACAATGCCCGCGGAGGCCCCAACAGCAGAAAGGCGGTTTCATGAGCCTCGCTCAGCCCACTCGCACGCACCGCCGTAATTGCCGAGTTGCCTTGCTGGCACCCGCCATCCTGGCAATCGCCTGCGGCGGCGGTGGCGGCAATGGCGGCGGATCCGCGGCTAATAGCAACGGCAACGGCTCCGGCGGCAACGGCGCGGGCGGTGGCAACACCAACGACAACAGCGCCCAGCAGCTACAGGTGCAGATCCAGGGGCTGCCTGCCCATCTGCCGCCGGTGGGCCAGAGCGTGGTGCTGAGCGCCGGGGTCACCGGAAGCAGTGGAACCGTGCAATACCAGTGGACCGCTGACCCGCCGAACGCAGTGACCCTGACGGGCGCCACCACGGTGAGTGTGACCGCGCTGGTGCTCATTCAAACCGCGGTGGTATTTCGGGTGTCCGCCAGCGACTCGGCCACCGCCGAGACCGCCCAGGCTGACGCCACGCTGGCAGTTGCCGCGGCCGTAGACCCGCCGGTGGAAGCGACCCTCAGCGCCCAGCCGGTTGTGCCGGTCGGACCCAACGTGCTGGTCACCCTGATCGCCGTCCCGGGCGGGCCGCCGCCGACCTCGGTGGTGTGGACCCCCCACCGCGACAACATCCTGTCGCCCGAAGTGCTGACCTTCATCGACAGCGACCCCACCGACGCCATGGCCATCTTCTTCAGTTCCGACCTCCTGATGTTCACCTACGAACTGACGTTCACCGTTACCGCCACCTACGAGAACGGCGGAACGCTTTCCGACAGCGTCACCGTCCTGGTGCAGGGGCTTGAACCGTAGGCGCGGGCACGAGGCGGCGCGTTTGCGGGTCACGCAGGTTGACCGCGGAGCACGGCGATGACCTGGTCGACGACATCGTTCATGGCAGCCAGCGCCGTCTGGGTTCGAGATCCGATGTGCGGCGTCACGATGCAGTTGGGCGCCCGCAGCAACGGATCAGATGCATTGGGCGGCTCCGGGTCGAACACATCGACGGCGGCCCCACGAATGCGCCCGCTGCAAAGCGCTGCGGACACGGCACCGCTATCCAGCACCGCCCCGCGGGCGGTATTGATCAGTAGGGTCGCCGGCTTCATCTGACCGAGCTGCGGCGCTCCGATCAGCCCGCGGGTCTGCGAGGTCAGCGGTACGTGCAGGCTGATGATGTCGGCCGAGGCGTACAGTGCCTCTTTGGTCAGCGCCCGGGCCAGAACCGCTCCCGGCGGGATCTCCAGAATATCGTTATACACAATGGTCATGCCGAATCCGCCCCGTGCAATCGCGGCAACGCGCTGCCCGATGCGTCCAAACCCAATGATGCCCAGAGTCAAGTCGCGCAGCTCGCGCCCCGCGGGCTCGCGGCGGGCCTGCACAAATTCGCCCCGCCGCAGTTGCTGCTCCGCCCAGGAGAGTCGCCGCTCAAGCATCACCATCAGCCCGATGGTCATTTCGGCAACCGCCTCAGTGGACGCCGCCGGTGTGTGTACGACCGCGATGCCGGCATTGCAGGCGGCGTCCAGATCGATGTTGTCCAAGCCGATGCCGGCCCGCCCGATGACCCTCAGGCGCAAGCCGGCAGCGATCACTTCGGAATCCACGACGGCGTAAGTACGGACCACCAGCGCATCACAATCGCGAACCGCTTCGATCAATCGGTCGCGCCCGCAGTCGGGCAAGGCCACAACCTCACCCGCCTGCTGCAACCGCTGCATTGCGGATTCTGATAATGCCTCGGCAACAACAATCTTGAAGGACGGATTGGACATGGGGCCATGTTCGGTGGCCCACAAGGGCAGGTCAAGCAGCGGTCCTCCCGGTCAGCCGTGCACGTCGACCATTCGACCGATCGCCGATCCCAGCTCCGCGGATGCCTGGGCCAGCGAGTCGGACGCCGCCTCGATCAACTCCAGCGCCGCGCTCCCCTGGCTGTTGGCAACCTTGAGCGCCTTGGCGGCAACCGCCATCTGCACCTGGCTGACCTGCTGCGCCTGGGAAAAACCCACAGCAGCCGCCACCGCACTTGAACTCGTCATTGCCAACTCCTGGTGCGCCGCCGCTCATCCGGCAGCCCACCCAAGCCTACGATACCGCCGGGATCGCCGCCCGGCCCTCCGGAGAAAAAACCTCGGACCCAACGCAAGCCGATCCAACAACTTACACAGCGGGCCGTCGCTGGCGGAAGTTTGGTTTAAGTTTGGACCCGCCGCGGACCGACCCCAATATGCAGGGCATCCAGGCCCGGGAATACTACATATGCACACGTACCTGTTAAATAAATTATTCCCACCCCCTGAATTTGCACTTGACGTTCGGTCCGTGTTAGGACATACTATAGCACCGAACAGATTGCAAACGAAGCCTTGGCAGTTTGTGATCGGAGCAGATAGCCATGAAATCCATCACTGGGAACATCGCGGATCAGGAGGCGAGGCCATGCCGGCGGCCGCCAGACTCGTTCGACCTGACGCCGGTGGGCAGCCCCCCACGGCGCTCAATGGTCAGGATATCGTTCCCCCGTGTGTTTTCGGTCCAGCCGCGGCTTTCGCCTGGAGCTGGCCCGACGCAGGTTGCAATGCCGCCCGCAAAGCCGCTTGCACGTCCCGCGGAGCCGGTCCTTGGAGCGCCATTCTCAGCCGGGCGCTCCGCCGGCTGCTGGGCTGGTTGCCGTCGGCTCGACCGCCTGCTGCGGGCGAATTGTGGGGCGGGGGCCAGCCTTCCGCTGCCGTCGGTACCGCCGTCGTCGTTCCTGCCGACCTACCACCGGTGGTTCTCGGACCTTACGGATGGGACCTATTGAGGGAGCCTGCATATGGCCAAAGGATCCGCGGCCCACAGCCGACGACGACTCACGCCCCGCCAGTTGGAGATCTTGACCCGGATCCGCGACTTCCAGAGGTCCAGTGGTTATTCCCCGACGATGCAGGAAATTGCCGACCAAATGGGCGTCACCAAAGTCACCGTGTTCGAGCACGTCGAGACCCTGGTCGGCAAAGGCCTGCTCCGGCGGCTGCCGCACAAGGCACGCTCTTTGGAGCTGACCTCGCGAGTGGAACTGCCGGATGAGAAAGCTACCGTGTTCCCCGTGGTCGGAATGATCTCCGCCGGCGTACCGATCACCGCCATCGAGAATCGCGACAGCCTCGATCTCGAAGGCTTCTTCAACACCCGCCGCGAAACCTTCGTGTTGAAGGTCCGTGGAGACAGCCTCATCGATGAACACATTTGTGACGGTGACTACGTCATCTGCGAGAAGCGGGCCGAGGCCAAGCAGGGCGAAACCGTCGTGGCCCTGCTCGATTCCGGAGAGGCGACCTTGAAGAAGTACTATGTAGACAAAGGGCGCATCCGACTGCAACCCGCCAACGACAACTACCAGCCGATCTTCCCCGAGCGCGTCGAGATTCAGGGCGTGGTCCTGGGGGTCATGCGGTCCTATTGACCCCGTGATGCCGCAGTCCGATTTCTAACCCCCGCAACGTGTCCTGTGTTCGGGAACCATGCACACCCGCTACCACGTGCCACCTCGCTCCACCCCTTACTGACAGATGACGTGCCGTATTCAGATTGAACTTGGTTGTCCGCCCCGCCTGCGGTGAATGCCGTTGCTGTTGAAACGCGACGGTGGCGCGTACCGCGCCGGGTGGGCGCTCCTGCTGATTGCGGAGGCAACACCTGCCGAGTTCGGGGCCAACCCCCAGAGGGTTGCGGTTGAACGCTTGTGGCCCCAGGGTCCAACCCGTACCGCGCCGCCGCTCAACCCGTGCCGCGCCAGACCCCAGCGCGTACGGCCCTGAGGTCGGGCGCGTACCGCGCCGGACCGCAACCCCTACCGCGCCGGGATCCCATCCGCACCGCGCCGCGCGGCGTCGCTGACTGGCCGAAGTGATCCCTCCTGCCCCAAGCGGCCGACACCGAGCGCCACGGGCTTCCGCCGGCCGGTGGCCTCAGTCGCATGCTCGGCCGACGGTGCCGGGTAGCATGCTCGCGCGAAGCCGGGGGGGGCATGCTCGCGCGCGGCGTGATCTCGGTAGGGCTTCAGGCCTTGGCGGGTTGAAAGGCAATCCGCAGGAAGTAGACGCCCTCATCCAGGCGGCTTTCGACCGGGAAGCCGCAGCGGTGGAACACCCGCAGCATGCGCTCGTTGTCTGCCAGCACGGTAGCGGTGAACCCGGCGATGCCCTGCCGCCGGGCGCACTCGACCAGACTCTGCATCAAAGCTGTGCCGACCCCCTTGCCCTGCCAATCGTCCAGCACCAGGAAGGCGGCTTCCGCGTAATTGGTGCGCGGCTCCTTCAGGTAGTGGGCGATGGCCACAATCGGGGCCGTCTCGGACTTGTCGGGCTGCACGATAATGCCCATGTCGGACTCGTAATCGATCTTCAGAAACTCCTGAAGCTTATCATGCGGCATGGATTTGATCATGCGAAAGAACCGGTAGTGCACCGACTCGGGCGAGAGCCGGTAAAACAGCTCGCGGAGGCGCGGTTCGTCGGTCAACTTGAGTGGCCTGAGAAAGGCCCGCCCGCCGGCCTTGAGGTCAATCCAGCGCTCCAGGTCCTCGGGATACATTGGGAAGCGCATGGGCAGCTCGATCTGGTCGGCGTACACCAGGTGGCGCGCCTTGGCCTCGGCAAGCAGCCAGGGGCGGAACTTTGGATGAGCAATCTGGATCAACGCCACGGCCCGCTCACGCATGGTCTTGCCGTGGAGATACGCGGATCCGTACTCGGTGACCACGTAATGCACGTCGCCCCGGCTGGTGACCACCCCGGCGCCCTGTTTGAGATGAGGCACAATGCGGGAGACGTTCTCGTGGTCGGCCGTGGAGGGCAGGGCAATGATCGGTTTACCGCCGCGCGAGCGGGCCGCGCCGCGGGTGAAGTCCACCTGCCCGCCGATCCCGCTGTAGAACAGGGTCCCCAGCGAATCGGCACAGACCTGGCCGGTGAGATCCACCTCGATGGCCGCGTTGATCGAGATCATCCTGTCGTTCTGGGCGATGATCTGGGGATCATTGGTGTACTCGGTGGGGCGAAATTCGACCAGCGGGTTGTTGTCGATGAAGTCATAAAGCTTGCGCGAGCCCATGACGAAGCTGGCGATAATCTTGCCGCGGTGCAGGGTCTTGCGGGCATTGGTGATGACGCCCTGCTCGACCAATGGAATGATCCCGTCGCTGAACATCTCGGTGTGGATGCCCAAGTCTTTAAAACCGGCCAGGCACTGCAGCACGCTGTCGGGAATGGTTCCGATTCCAAGTTGCAGGGTGGCGCCGTCCTCGATGAGATCAGCGATATGATGGGCGATGCGCTGGGCCAATTCATCCAACTGGCCCTGCTGGGACTCCAGGATGGGGCGGTCCGACGGCACCAGCCGGTCGATGTCACGCACATGAATGAAGCAGTCGCCCAAGGCCCGCGGCATGCTGCTGTTGACCTCCGCAATCACCATGCGGGCGCTCTCAGCCGCGGCCTTGACGATATCGGTGGAGACCCCGTAGCTGCAATAGCCGTGCTCGTCCGGCGGACTGACCTCGATCAGGGCGATATCGATGACCACCCGTCCGGTCCGGAACAGCGCCGGGATCTCCGATAGGAAGATCGGCGTGTAATCGGCACGCCCCTCGGCCACGGCATCTCGAACATTGGGGCCGATGAAATAGGCGTTGTGCCGAAAGCGGCTGCCCAGCTTGGGTTCGGCATAGGTGGCCACACCCAGCGTCAGGATGTGAATGATCTCGGTGTCACTGATGTCCTCGCGCAACGACAGGGCGTCGACCAGCGCTTGCGGTTCGGCGGCCCCGGAACCAATGAACACCCGCTGGCCGGGCCGGACCGCTGCAACCGCCTGCTCGGCGGTGGTCACCTTGTCGCCGAAGCGCGCTTTCCAATCGCCGTCAACCGCCGGTCTCATGCTCGTCTCCTTGCACAGCGCCGTGCCATTCTACCGGTTATGCTTGCCGGGCGTAACCGACCGCGATGCATCGCCGTGGGGGCGGATTCGGCTGACCGGCACCCGACCCGGATCGGGCGCCTCTCGTCCTTGCCGGAGCGGTAGACTACAATAGCGGCTGCCCGGCCGACCGCCGTGCAAGCGGGTTCCCGGAGGCGATGTCATTATTGGAAGGAGCGGTCGATGAGCGGCGCTCGAGTCCTGGTGGGTACCAAGAAAGGAGCATTCATCCTGACATCCGATGCCCGGCGCCGAAAATGGAACCTCAATGGCCCGCTTTTTGCGGGCTGGGAGATCTACCACATCAAGGGTTCGCCCGCGGACTCCGACCGCCTGTACGCCTCACAGACCAGCGGCTGGTTCGGCCAGGTCATTCAGCGCTCGAGCGACGGCGGTCAGACTTGGGAGCAGCCCGGCACCCCACCGGGAATGCCCACCACCACGGCGGACGGCATGCCCAAGGGCGAAAGCAACCTGTTCTGTTACGACACGTCGCCTCCCGGCGGCAAACCGCTCACCACGCACCAATGGTACGATGGCACGCAGCACCCCTGGGAGTTCAAGCGCGTCTGGCATCTCGAGCCCTCCCTGACCGACCCCGAGACGGTCTACGCCGGCGTCGAGGATGCCGCCCTATTCCGCAGCACCGACGGTGGTCAGTCGTGGCACGAGTTGTCGGGACTGCGGGGCCATGGGTCCGGTCCGCAGTGGCAGCCCGGCGCCGGCGGGATGGCCCTGCACACCCTCGTACAGGATGCAACACGCCCGGGGCGGCTGTTCGCGGCAATCTCTGCCGCGGGAGTCTTTCGCAGCGATGACGGCGGCAAAACGTGGTCGCCCAGGAACCGCGGGTTGACGTCGCAGTATCTTCCCGATCCGAACGTCGAGGTGGGCTTCTGCGTCCACCGCATCGCGCTGCACCCCTCGCGGCCCGATACGCTGTTCATGCAGTTGCACTGGCACGTGTGCCGCAGTGATGATGGCGCGGATTCATGGCGGATCGTCAGCGGCAACTTACCGAGTGACTTTGGGTTCCCGATCGCCGTTCACGCCCACCAGCCCGAGACGATCTACGTCGTGCCCATCCTCAGCGACTCGCTGCATTATCCGCCCGAGGGCAAGTTGCGGGTCTACCGCAGCCGTGCCGGCGGCAACGAGTGGGAGGCCTTGACCCGCGGCCTGCCGCAACGCGACTGCTATGTCAACGTGCTGCGCGGGGCACTGGCGGTCGACGCCCTGGACCCTTGCGGCATCTACTTCGGCACCACCGGCGGCCAGGTGTACGGCTCGGCGGATTCCGGTGACACTTGGTCGGCCATCGCCCGCGACCTGCCGGCCGTGCTGTCGGTCGAGGCCCAGACCTTGCCATGATTCGAGTGCTGCTGCCCTTTCATCTGCGGACCCTCGCCGGGGTCGAAGGTGAAGTGCTGCTCGACGTCGAGCGGCCGGTCACGCCGCGCTCGGTCCTGGACGCACTTGAGGCCGGGTATCCGATGCTGCGGGGCACCATCCGCGACCATGCGACCGTCCAGCGCAGGCCCTTCCTGAGATTCTTTGCCTGCCGGCAGGACTATTCCCATGAATCGCCCGACACCCCGTTGCCCGACGAGGTCGCCAACGGCAATGAACCCTTTCTGGTGGTCGGCGCCATCGCCGGCGGGTGAGCCGGGTCGATGGGACGCTTGGGATGGATGCACCCTGGGTGGTGCGCTAGGGACTTGGGGCCGCTACGGGTTCCTCCGCGCGCACAACCGGACGCACGCTGTCCAAGTCAAGCTGCGCTTCGCACCAATCACTGCCGCATCGGTACCAGCACCAGATCGTGCCATCATATCCGGCGTAACAAGGTTGATCCCAGCGGTCGATCACAT
Organism: uncultured Planctomycetales bacterium; assembly: GCA_964619935.1. Classification (GTDB taxonomy): domain Bacteria; phylum Planctomycetota; class Phycisphaerae; order UBA1845; family CAIVHJ01; genus CAZUGO01. The sequence continues at coordinate 92,068 of CAZUGO010000040.1, forward strand.
CCAGGGCTTCCGGCTGAATCGTCGTGCCGGCCTCCATGGCTTCCGGACCGGGCGCTCCGGCAGCGCCAATCGCCGATACCAGGAAACGAACTGGAAGGACCTCTCGTTGCCGCTTCCCAAGCGGCAGGCGCGCCACGGGCTGGCCAAGGAACCTCAGCTCAAGCTCGTTCTTGGCTCTTCGTATGATAGTACCAATCAGCTTCTGTTCGCCGTCATGCATCACGGTAACCGGGCCTCCCGACAAACCGTGGTCCTTGCCCGGCTGCGGCGTCACCACCAGAATCAGGTCCGGCGTGTGGCCCGCGATCCGAGCCGTTATTCGGCGGTACCTGATCTTCCCCAAGAGCTGGTCCGGGAGGTCACTGGACCGAGCCCCCCGCAAGGAATAGCCACAAATGCTGACTGGAGTGCCCTCAGGAAGCTCGCCAGGTTGACCGTCGAAGAGCTTGAGCCTGCTGTACTTGAGGGCGGGTGGGGGCTCCCCAAGAGCGCCACCGTAGCGACCGACCACCTTCAGCAATGCCCAGTCGGCTGTCGAACCATCGTCTGCACCCCAACTGACAAGTCGCACCTCGACCCTCTTACCATCCACCCACATCCGGGATGGGCCTGTCCTTTCAAAAGGGAAGTCCTCCAGCGCATGTTTGGCGACCAGCACATGGTTCCCCGGCAATGGGATCCCGGTGGATATTGCCGCCCTGGACTTCCCGATCCAGAACACCGATACCACCCTGGGATCCTCCGCAGACTCGGGGCCGAATTCGAGCTGAGGAGAGACCTGACCCGGTGCAGCGCAACTCAGCCCAGCCGCCAGCGACATCACGGTCATCAGCGCGTACTTTTTCATCTTAGGGCTCGTGCCGTAACAAGTTAAACGATTGGTCTCGGGATTTGCCATTGTAGCCAGTGTTCTACGCCGTCTTCTCCGAATGATCGTTCAACATATTCTTGCGAGAGCCCTTACCTCACGGCAGCAATTGCGCTGTATGCGCGAAGTGGGCCTCGGGATCGGACGCCGTCGACAGTGCGACCGTGGATGTATGGTCATCGTAGTCGAACGACACCAGCACCGCCACTTCCTCGTATGTCCCATACCCCGGAATGTAGCCATTGTCGACCATCATGAGGAAGCTGTCAGGAGCCACCCTGTCGTGCAGCCACTGCAGGACCGACCCTGCACGTCCAGCGATCTCGAGCACTCCGATATCAGCGCGGACCTTGAGCCAACTCGCGGGCTCGTCGGGATCTACTGGGGTCTCCAGGTGTTGATGTTCCTGCGGACAGATGCCCGGATAGCGGACGTCCATGTCATCGAACAGAAGCGGCTCACCCCAGTTCTGGTAGTCCCAGGGAAGTGCCACGTACAGGAAACTTGATCCTAGGCCGAGGACTTTGAAGCTCACTGCCAACGGCTCCCATCCGGAGAAGCCCTGCTCGGACTCCACCAGGTTGGGGAACCATTGGGCGTACAGCTCATCGTATGTCATGCTGCCGTCCACCCAATCTCTCCAATTAACCGGGAAAAGTCCCGCGGGCGCTTCCTGTGGCAAACCGATGCTGGGCTGCTGGTTGAGCACCACCCATTCGCACAGGCCTGCACTCTGCAGGTCACCTATCACTAATTCCCCAAGCGTGGGCCCTTGGGCAATTTGCATGAAGCCCTGGGCGGAGCGCTGAGGATTTGGGGCCTCCGCCGGTTTCTTCCCGCGCACAACCCGGCGCACGGTGTCCGGATCAATCCGCGCTATGCACCATTCACCGTCGCCGCATTCGAACTCACACCACAAGAAGCCATCCACTCCAGTAGAGCAACCGCCAGGCAGGTTGCCACCAATGATGTCCAAGAGTTCTTCCTGAATGACGATGCCGCCCCAAAAACCGTCAGGCCCTAAGCGGGCATCGCCATGACAGCCAAACGCAGCCCCCAGAAGAGCGAAGAGTGTACAAGAGGATGTAAAGCGAACCATTGTTCGTTCCTTCCTGTCGGAATGAATCCGACCGTTGCATAAACGTTCAAAGTGTCCGGCAGACCCTTGTTCTGCAAAGTTGCGATCGGCCTGCATCACCCATGGTAGCTGCTTACATGAGTAGTTTACTCCTCTTGCTGAATTGCTGAATTGCTGAATTGCTGAATTGAAGTGTACCCTGGATCCGGGGGATGTCAAACAGTGTCAGCGGTTTTCTTGGACAAGCAGTCGGTTGACCCCGAAGGCAACCACAGGGTGGGGTTCAGGTTCGGCAGATGCGTGTTCCGGCGCGACCTTCGGCTGCCTGGCAGACTTCTTCGGGAGTGGTGATCAGGACATGGGCATCGGGGTCGGTGGCGGCCCGCAGGAATTGGATGGCTGCCTCAATCTTGGGCCCCATCGAGCCGGGCGGAAAGTGGCCTTCGGCCAGGTAGGTCTCGGACTGCTCCAGTGTCAGAACGTCGAACTCCTGTTGGTTCGGTTTTCCGTAGTGGATGCAGACTTTGGGGACGGCGGTCAGGATGTACAGGGCATGGGCCTGGACCTGCAAGGCCAGCAACGCCGATGCCAGGTCTTTATCGATCACCGCGGCCACCCCTTGGAGATCGCCGTTGGTCCGTTGAATCACCGGAATCCCGCCGCCGCCGCAGGCCACAACCAGTTGGCCCTCGCGGGTCAGCTGGGTAATGGCATCGATCTCGATGATGCGCTGCGGTCGGGGCGACGGTACCACCCGCCGAAACATCCCGCTGCTGACCTCGCGCATGATCCAGCGATTGACCCGCTGGAACTCCTCGGCCTCGGCCGCGGTGAAGAAACTGCCGATCGGCTTGGTGGGGTTGAGAAACGCCGGGTCGGCTTCGTCGACCAGCACCGAGGTCACCAGCGGCGTGACGATCTGCGGGTGACCGCGGCGCCGCAGCTCGTTCATCAGGCACTGGGCGATCATGTAGCCCATGCCGCCCTGGGTGTCGGCCACACACAACTCCAGCGGCAGCGGATAGACCTCGGGCATGGCCAGCTCGACGCGGCGCAAGATCTTGCCGACCTGCGGGCCGTTGCCATGGGTGATCACCAGGTGGCAGCCGGATTCGATCAAGGCGGCGAGCGATTGAACGGTCAGCACCGTCTGGGCAAACTGGTTGGGGATGTCCGCCGGGGCCCCGGGCTTGGTGATGGCGTTCCCGCCCAGAGCCAGCACGATGCGCCTGCCGGGGGTCATCAGGGACACCGCAGGCGCTCAGCCGCACACCGCCACCAGCAGCGCCTTCTGGGCATGCAGTCGATTCTCCGCTTGGTCGAAGATGGCGGAATTGGGCAGTCGCGAGGTGTCATAGTCGATCTCTTCTCCGTAGTGGGCCGGCAAGCAGTGCAGGATCATGGCATCGCGCTGGAGCACCGCCATCAAGTCAGCGTTGATCTGGTACCCTTCAAACCGCTGCCGGCGCTCGGCAGCTTCGGCTTCCTGGCCCATGCTCGCCCAGACATCGGTATAGACCACATCGGCATTTGCCGCCAGACGCAACAGTTGGTGGCCGGCCTCGATGCGAGCCCCGGTGGCTCTGGCCAGTGTCCGTGCCTGGGCCAGAATCTCGTCGCGCGGTTCGAATCCGCTCGGGGTCACCACGGTCAGGTGCATGCCGGCCAGGGCCGCCCCCAACATCAGCGAGTGGGCCACGTTGTTGCCGTCGCCCACGTAGACCGCGTGCAGGCCGGCGAGCTTGTGTTTGCGCTCCTGGATGGTCAGCAGATCGGCCAGTATCTGGCAGGGGTGTTCGAGGTCGGACAGCCCGTTGATGACCGGCACGCCGGCGTAACGGGCCAGATCCAGAACGATTTCGTGGCCGAACACCCGGGCCATCACCACGTCCGCATAACGACCCAGCACCATGGCGATGTCTTCAGTCGATTCGCGTTGTCCCAGGCTGATGTCCGATGGTGCCAGGTAGATGGCGTGGCCGCCCATCTGGGTCATGCCGGTCTCGAAGGACACCCGGGTACGCAGTGACGGTTTCTGAAAAATCATCGCCAGGGTCCGTCCGCTCAGCGGATGGCGCTGGCGACCTTCCCGAAGATCCGCCTTCAACGCCGCCGCCAGCGCCAGAAGGCCCTGCAACTCCGCGCTGGACAGGTCCGCCATCGAGACAAACGAACGGCCGTGAAGCGTCTCAACCATGTCTGCCTCCTGATGATCCTCCCGGGGAACGCCACTGCACGGCCGCATTGTACCGCCGCCCTGGTACCCGGGGAAGATCAGGCAGCCCCCGCCCCCAACCGCCCCCACGGGTCTGGCGCTTGCGGTCTCCTGGCCGACGCCACCGCCCACGGCGCACGCCTGCCGGTTCAGCGGGCGGGCGCCAGGGAGGTTCGCAATTCGTTGATGAGCTGGTCGACTTTGAAGGGCTTGAACAGCACCGCCGAGAGACCTTCGCGGCGGGCACGGATGATGGAGTGGTTGGGATCGTAACCGAAACCGGTCATCAGGATGACCGGGCAATTGGGGTCATGGTCTTTGGCGGCAGCGAAGACGTCGTAGCCGTTCTTGTGCGGCATCTTGATGTCGCTGAGGACCAGATCGTAGGAGCGTTCCGCCAGCATGGAGACGGCTTCGGCGCCGTCGCGTGCGGTCTCCACCTCGCAGCCGTAGCTGATGAGCACTTCGCTGATGGTGTCGCGGATGTCTTCCTCGTCGTCGGCGACCAGGATCTTGCGGTCGCACAACACGGCGTCCTTGGCAACCGCGGCGCCGCGGCTGCCCAGCAGGCCGCCCGGCGGCTCCGCCACGTCCTTGACGGCCTTCTTGATCTGCATGACCCGGTCGCAGATGGCCTGCAGCCGGTGCCGCAGATCGTCATGACCGATGTAGTCCTCCATCAGGGTGGTCGAATCGGTGATGATGTCGTTCAGCGGACCGGCAATCTCGGTCTGCACGTTGCTGGCCAGTGCCCCGCTGGTGGCTACCCGTTCGGTGATCAACAGATCGAAGGTGTTCAAGGCAATGGCGATGTAGCGCCCGAAAATCTCGGCAAACTGGCGGTCATCCTCGGTGAAGGCGGCCGGGCGCTCGCTCTCGACATTGAACACCCCCAGCAAGTCATCGTGCAGCCGCAGCGGCACGGTCAGCGATGAGCGGGCTTCCACGATGCCCTGGAGGTATCGCGGGTCATCGCGGACCTCGGGGCACAGGTAGCTGCGACCGGTCGCGGCGACGTACCCGGAAATCCCGTTGCCCTCGGTCGATGCATACAGGTCCACGGCCACCGACTCGGGCGGCAGATCGTAATTGACCAGCAGTTCCAGCTTGTTGTTGTTGTTCTTGTCCAGGATGTAGATGGCGAAGTTGTCGAAGTGCATGAGTTCGCGGGTGAACCGGATGATTTTCTCCTCGAGCAGGGCCAGCCGCTGGGACACGTCCAGCTTCTCCAATTGCCGGGCGTCCAGGCGGACCAGCTCCCGGCCGGCCTGGTCGATGGCGTTGATCTTCCGTTGCAGCCGGCGGGCCGGCGTCACGTTGGCGATGATCGCCGCCATCTGATCGATGCGACCGTCGGCCCGCAGGATCGGCGCTGCGGTGACCTCGTAATAATGATCGCCGCTGACGCTCAAACTGAAGTGCCGCGTCCGCAGGATGGCTCTTGGATCGGGCGTCCGCTGGGTGTCAAGCAGCTCTTGGCAGCCGTCCAGCACCTTGACCTTGACCTCCTCGCTCAGGGCTTCCAGTTGCTGGTTGGACCACACGAAGCGGCCCTCGCGATCGACCACGCACACGGCCTGGCCGATGGCTTCCAGAACCGTGCTGGCTTGCTGCGTGATCAGGGCTTTTTCGAGGGGCACAAAATCGGAGGTGTCGCTGAGCACAAAGTCAAAGCTCTCGCGGCTGATGCGGTCCACGGCCTCGGCATATGAGGATACCGGTACGATTTCGGCGCCGTCGCCCAAGGCGTCGACAATGGCCTGACCACCGCGATCCTGCGACTGAACAATCAGAATCCGTTTGACCGCAAGCTCCTTGGCATTCATAGGCTGACTCTCGTGGCCAGCGACCGCCGGGTTGTGCTGTGCCAAACCTTATTGTATCGCCCCGGTGAATCGCGCACCGAGGGATTATAGCCCGTCTAATTCCGACCCGCTGCGCCGCCTTAAACGCACACCACCCGGGTGACCTCCGGGACTTCCTGCCTGAGGTTGCGTTCGACGCCAATTGTCAGTGTGAGTGTACTGGACGGGCAGCCCACGCAGGCGCCCAGCAGCCGGACACGCACCACGCCGTCGACATCGACGTCGACCAACTCGATGTCTCCACCGTCGCCTTGAATCGCCGGACGAATCTCGTCGAGGACTCCGTTGACGCGCTCGCGAATGGACTTGTCTGTCATGACACCGGTCCTCGTCGCATTGCCATGACCGGCACCCGCCGAGGTGTCGATCCCCCCTACCTATATATACTCCAGTCTCCCGCGGTTCACAATCGGCCCGGCCGCGGAGCCGACTCGCACCGCACCGTCGCAGCCGCGTCACGCGCCGTCGGGCAGCGGCACGTCGGCCAGGCTGCCGCTCAACTTGAAGGACAACTGCTCAAGTTGCACGGCCAGGTCCACACCGGCCACGGTGACGTCCGACGGCACCGCCAGGGTCACCGGAGCGAAGTTCAGGATGCCCTTGATCCCGCCGGTGATCATCTGGTCGGCAACCTCCTGGGCACAGGCCGCCGGGACGGCCACGATTCCCAGGCGGACGTCATGCCGCTCCAGGTAGACCTGCAGCTCGCGGACCGGCCGGACCGGCAACCGCGCATCACCCGACTTGCCGGCGCTGGCATCGATGTCGAAGACCGCCGCCAGTTCAAAGCCCTTCTTGGCAAAGCCGCGGTACGCCATCAACGCCCGCCCCAGATTTCCGGCACCCACCAGTACCACTTCCCAGGTGCGATCGGTTCCCAGGATGCGCCGGATCCGCAGGATCAGCTCATCGACGCGGTAACCGATCCCGGGATGTCCAAACGGACCGAAGTAGGCCAGATCCTTGCGGACCTGGGCGTCGGTCAGGTTCAACCGTTCGCCAAGTTGCTTGCTGGAAATGGTGCGACTGCCTTCCGCCTGACAGGCATCCAGACAACGCAGATACAAACTGAGGCGCTTGATGGTCGGAGCGGGAATATCGTCTGTCTTCATGGATCGTTCTTTTTCGGGGGCGCCGGGCCAGCCGCGCGTAATCGAAACCGTGTCCCCCGACCGAATCCGTCAAGAGCCGCCGCGGGGGCGGCGCTCCCTTGCTCGATTCCACTCGGATCCCCCGACGGGGACCCGATCCCGCAATCGACGGACGAGACACCGCCCACGATCTCCGATTTGACCCCGGGGGTGTCCCCCCGCGACCAGATCGAATATACTGGCCGGCGTCAGCGCCCGTCAAGGCAAAACTAGACGGGCGAACAGCTTACGTGTACTTGAGCCATTGGACAATGCTGCACGTTGTGGCATAATGGGCGGACCGCCGGCTTCGGTCACCGGCCGCTGAATCGCCGAACCCCAAAGGATCTCCAGCACCCGCCACATTGCCGAGGAGCGCCATGATGACATGTTGCAAGCCAACTGCTTGCATGCTGGTTGGACTGATTACTGGCAGCGCCCTGGCGCTCACCGCCCAGGCTCAGGAACCCGCCTCCGATGAGGTCAAGGCTCTGCGGCGGAAGACCGACTTTACCGCGGATGATGTGGCCCGCATCGATCTGACCGTCACCGAGTTACTCAACACATTTCAGCAAGACCTGGGAACCCCCAAAGCCGGACGACGATTCGAAGAACGTGTCCTGGCCCAATACGCACATGGCGAGAACACCCCGGCCTTTCGCAAGCAGTTCGCGCTGCGTTGCGCGGCACTGTTCGCCGACAAGCTGAAGAACAGTGACCCGCTGATGGGGGTGGTGCTGGTCCAGACCCTGGGGGCCATGGGCAACACCGGCACGCTCGAGGCCCTCCGCCAGGCCATGAACAGCGACGATGTCCTCACCCGGTTAGCCGCCCTAAGCGCGGTCGGCGACCTGCAGCCCCAGATCCAAGGAGACGCCGCGCTGCTCCAGAACACCCTGCAGTGGCTGGAAGCGGCGGGCGCTCGTGAGACCAACACCCTGGTGTTGCAGCGCCTCTACGAAACGATCCGTTATCGGGATCATGCCGATGCCCAGGCCCAGACCTTGCTGCGCATCTTGCAGCGCCGGGTGGAGCACTACTCCAGCGGCAGCATTTCGGCCGAACCGGCCGAGGTCGCCGCCTATGTCCGGCTCTCGGCGCTGGCGGGCGGGTTGTCCGAGGCCGACAAGAAGCAGTTGGTCCCCTTGCTCGGGCGCTACCTGGCCTACCACACCCATCGTTACATCTACGCCGACCTGTCACGATCGGCTCGCCTGGCCCTCTACAAACTAATCTTCACCAACGAGCACCTGCTGATCCAACTCACCCAGCCGGAGTTCAAGGAGCCGCCGATCGCCGCCGCCATCGGCTCGGCCTCCGAGGAGCGCTATAAGCAGATGGTGGCGGCGTTTGACCGTTGGGTCGGCACCACGGCCGAGGCCGGACCCCTCAACGGAACCCGCTGGAATGTGGCCCGCGGCGGCGATGTCGCCGGGCTGGACTTCAGCGCCGAGGTTCCCTACCATCCGGATGATCCGATCGAGGAGCGTGACGATTCCCCGTAACGCCCGGCCGGCTGTGCCCGCGGATCAACGCCCATCATGTGTCGAACGGTTGTGCTGACGTGCCTGGGCCTGATGACGGCCATTCTGCTGTACTTCGGCCGCAGCGCCGCTCTTGTTCCTGCTGATCTGACCTTAGTCAACCCCTCCCAGGTGAACACGCTCGACCCTCAGCAAATGAGCTGGACCGCCGACATTCGCATCGCGTTGAACATCTGGGAGGGGCTGGCCCGTCATGATCGGATCACCATGCAGCCCATTGGCGGGGTGGCGTCGTGGCCGCCGGAAGTGTCCGCCGACGGACTACGATATACCTTTATGTTGCGGCGTGACGCCCGCTGGAGCAATGGTGACGCCGTCACGGCCGGCGACTTCGTCCGTGGCTGGCGTCGCGCACTGGAACCCGGCACCGCAGCGGACTATGCCGCGCTCCTCCTCGCGCACATCCGCGGGGCCCAGACCTACTACACGTTTCGTCAGCAGGCGATCCGGCAACTGGCGGACTTGCAATCCGCAGACCGCCGGGCCGAGCGCCTGTCATTGCTGCGCGACCATGCCGCCGAGATGGATAAGCGCTGGCAGGAGGTGGGCATCCGGGCCCTGAATGACCACACCCTGGCCGTGGAGCTGGTCCGCCCGACACCGTACTTTCTGGAACTCACTGCCCTGAGCGTGATGCTTCCGATCCATCAGAGCATCGAGCGGCTGCGCCAAGGCGATCCAGCCATCGGGTTGGATGACCACGGCCTGGTGGTCTACGACAACCAGTGGACCAAGCCGGACTACCACCGCAACGGCTACCCCGGACTCACCACCAACGGGCCGTTCCAGCTCAGCGACTGGCAGTTTCGGCGGCGGTTGCGCCTGACGCGCAATTCATTCCACTACGATGCCGCCGGCGTGGCCCTGGGCTCCATTGATATCATGATGTTCGAGAATCCCAACACCGCATTCCTGGCTTACGAGACCGGTGTCGTCGACTGGCTCACCGACCTGAACGTTGACTACGCCGGTGCCCTGCTGCGGCAGCGCCGCGAAGGCCGGCGACCCGACGTCCATAATGCCCCCGCCTTCGGAACCTACTTCTACAATCTGAATTGCCGAGATCCGCAGTTGCCCGACGGCCGGGACAACCCCTTCGTCGATGCCCGGGTTCGGCAGGCCTTCAGCATGGCGGTGGATCGGGCCGCGCTGTGCCGCAGCGTCGCCGAAAAGGAAAACCGACCGCTGAGTGTGCTCATCCCGCCGGGAACCATCCCTGGTTATCCCGCGGTCGTCGGATTGCCTTACGACCCCCGGCGCGCGGCGGATCTGCTGGATGCCGCCGGCTATGCCGACCGCGCCGACTTCCCGGAGATCGTCATCCTGGTGAACACCGGCTTCATTCACGAACGCGTCGCCCAGGCGTTGGCCCACATGTGGCAGACCGCCCTGGGAATCCGCGTCGCCATCCAGGGCCAGGAGACCAAGACCTTCGGCAGCCATAAGGCCAAACACAACTTCCAGATCGCCCGCGGTGCCTGGTACGGAGACTACCTGGATCCCACCACCTTCCTGGACGTCTTTGCCACCGGCAACGGAAACAACGACAGCGGCTATTCGGATCGCCGCTATGACGCGCTGCTGCGGCAGGCCGCCGAGTGCCCCGACCCCCAGCAGCGGCTGCGGCTGTTGGCCGACGCCGAAACCCTGCTGGTCACTGAAGGTCTGCCGATCATTCCGATCTACCAGTACACCAATCCGCAGGCCCATCGGCCCTGGGTGCACGGCATCGTCCCGAACGCACGAGAGCTGTATTCACTGCGGGATATCCAGGTGGTGCGATGATCCGCTTGGTGCTGACCCGCGTGGCCCTCGGACTGGTCAGCCTGGGGGTCATCTACACCCTGACCTTCATCCTGGTGATCCGCACACCGGGCAACCCCTTCCAGGCATCGGAACGGCAGATGCCCCAAGAGATTCTGCGCGCGCTGCAAGCCCGGTACGACATCGACAATCCCGCCCGCTATTACGTGCAGTACGCCACCCGCCTGGTCACTGAATTCGACTTCGGCCCGTCGTTTCAGTATCGCGAGTGGACCGTCAACCAGATCCTCCGCGACGCCCTGCCGGTGTCGCTGACCCTGGGGACGTTGGCCATGACCCTGGCCGTGCTCATCGGCGTGCCCGTCGGCGTGTGGGGCGCCGTCCACCGCAACACCTGGATCGACCACCTGGGACTGGGCGTGGTGTTGCTGGGCATCAGTGTGCCGACCTTCGTCAGCGCCACTGCCCTGCTCAGCATCTTCGCGGTGCATCTCAAGTGGTTTCCGGTGGGCGGCTGGGGCCAGATCCGCCACCTGCTGCTGCCGGCCGTCAGCCTGTCACTGCCGTTCATCGCCTACATCGCCCGGCTGATGCGCATCAGCATGCTCGACGTCCTTGGCGAGGATTACATCCGGACGGCGGCGGCCAAGGGCTTGCCGCGGCGGACGCTCGTCTGGAAACATGCCTTCAAGAACGCCTTCCTGCCGGTGCTCAGCTACCTGGGTCCGGCCGCCGCCCACGCCCTCACCGGGTCGTTCGTCGTCGAACTGGTGTTCAACGTGCCCGGGATGGGGACCTACTTTGTGCAAAGCATTCAGAACCTGGACCGGGGATTGATCATGGCCGTGGTCCTGGTGTTCAGCACCATTCTGATCGGGTTCAACCTGATCGTCGACTTGCTGTACGCAGCGGTGGATCCACGGATCAAACTCACCTCATGAGTCGGGCCGCCCCCCCTACCCGCCGCGCCTGGAGTCGCTTTCGCCAGAATCGTGCGGCGCTGTACAGCGGGCTGCTGCTGGCCGGGCTGATCGCGGCCGGAATCGGCACGTTGCCGTTCTCGATCGCCTGGCATGACCACCAATCGCTGGCCCACGTGCGGCACGAGCCGCGTTGGTCCAACCCGGTTGGCTGGCAACCGGACGTCGGGCAGCGATTGCAACAAACCGCCGCCGGGCGGTTCTGCCGGTCGTGCGGACCCGCCGTGTTTCGACGCGGCGCTGTGCTCGGCTTTGACAATCTCGGTCGCAGCCTGCTGTATCGCTGCCTGCTCGGTGGCGTGATCAGCCTGGGCATTGGCATCGTGGCCGCTGCGATCGCCGTGGGCGTTGGCGTGCTGTGGGGGGCGGTTTCCGGGCTGGCCGGCGGTCGGGTCGATGGGGTCATGATGCGCATCGTCGACGTCCTGTACGGGCTGCCCTACATCCTGCTGGTGATCCTGCTCAAGATGGCCCTGGACGTGCCGCTCCGCGGCCTGCTGCGGCACGCCCCGCTCGCCAACATCGCCATTTTGTTCCTCGCCATCGGGGCCACCAGTTGGCTGACGATGGCCCGGGTCATTCGCGGTCAGGTGTTGTCGCTGCGCCAACAGCCGTTCGTCGAGGCAGCCCGGGCCTACGGCGCCGGGCCCCTGCGAATCGTGTGGCGACACCTGCTGCCCAACCTGGTCGGGCCGGTGGTCATCTATGGCTCATTGATCGTGCCCCAGGCCATTCTCAGCGAGTCGTTCCTCAGCTTCCTGGGCATCGGCATCCAGCGCCCCGTGCCGACCTGGGGCGCCCTGGTCGCCGAAGGCCTGCAGGCGGTCAACTCCGTGGTCAATTTCTGGTGGCTGATCGCCTTCCCCGCAACATTGCTGTCGGTGACGCTGCTGGCCTTGAACTTCCTTGGCGACGGGCTGCGCGACGCATTCGATCCCCGGACCGCCGGGTGATCCGGTCCGTCGGAGCCGCAACCGTCAAGGGCGCGGAAGCCCACAACCCGACCCCACGGTTTTAACACTCAGCACACACTCGCGAAGCCATCACTCAAGAAAGCACTCCCGGGCCCGCGGTTCGCATTGCGGGGTGGTCGGGCTGCGCCGGGTGGCGTCAGGTGGCCTGAGGGAGTACCCTTGGGCGGCGCCGACTGCCAACCGGGAACCAGACGGAATGGATCGTGCCCCCATTGTCGGGACAGGACTGCCGGCCGTGTTGACCATAGAGAATCTGGTGATCGAGTTCGACACTCCCCACGGGCCGTTTCGGGCCGTGGACCGCGTGTCGCTGGCGGTGGCGCCCGGGCGCACCACCGCCCTGGTGGGTGAGAGCGGCAGCGGCAAGAGTGTGTGCGCGCTGTCGATTCTGGGGCTGTTGCCCCGGCCCCCGGCGCGGTTCCTCGGCGGCACGATCTCCTTCGAAGGCCGCGACCTGCTGGCCCTGCCCGAAGCGGACCTGCGCCAGGTCCGCGGCAATCGCATCGCCATGATCTTTCAGGAACCGATGACTTCGCTGAATCCAGTGTTCTCGGTCGGCGAGCAGGTCATCGAGGTCCTGCGCCTCCATCGTGGGCTGTCCCGCGGCCAGGCTCGAAAGAGCGCCCTGGATCTGCTGGAACAGGTCAAGATTCCCGATGCCCAGCGCAAGATCGACGCCTACCCCCACCAACTTTCGGGTGGCATGCAACAGCGCGTCATGATCGCCATGGCCCTGGCTGGCGATCCAGCCGTCCTGATCGCCGATGAACCGACCACCGCGTTGGACGTCACCATACAGGCCCAGATTCTGAAGTTGCTCCGCGAACTCCAGGACGACACCGGCGTCGGCATCCTGCTGATCACCCACGACTTCGGCGTGGTCGCGGAACTGGCCGATGAAGTGCTGGTCATGCACGCCGGCCGGATCATCGAACGCGGAACCACGACCGCCATCTTCGAACACCCGCGACAGCCCCAGACCCGGCTGCTCCTGGCCACCGCCGCGGCCCTCAGCCGGCAGGAGTCGCCATGAGCAGCGATCCACCGTTATTGGCGGTCCGGGACTTATGCGGCGGTTATCCAGCCCCCCGCGGCTGGCGATTGCGTGACCGGACCGCCCTAGTGCTCGACCGGGTCAGCTTCGACCTGCGCGCCGGGACCACGCTCGGGCTGGTCGGGGAGAGCGGCTGCGGCAAGACCACGCTGAGCCGCACGCTGCTGCGGCTCCAGCCGGCGGCCTCGGGAACGGTGCACTTCCGGGGGCGCGACGTTCTGCAATGCAGTCGTGCCGACCTCAAATGCTATCGGCGCGACGTCCAAGTGGTCTTCCAGGATCCCAAGAGCAGCCTGAACCCGAGGATGACGATCCATCAGATTGTGGCCGAACCACTGGTCGTTCACGGCCTCGGCAGCCGCCGCGAGCGCCGCGCCCGGGTAGCCGCCGCCCTGGAGGAGATGGGTCTGCCCGCTGATAGCGGCGGCCGCTACCCCCACGAATTCTCCGGTGGCCAACGGCAGCGCATCGCGATCGCCCGGGCCCTGATTCTGCAGCCCCGGCTGGTGATTTGTGACGAGGCGGTCAGCGCCCTCGATGTCGCCATTCAGGCCCAGATCCTCGATTTGCTGGGCACCCTGCAGCGCGAACGGGGCCTGAGCTACCTGTTCATTTCGCACAATCTGGCGGTGATCCGCCGCATCAGTGATGAGTTGGCGGTCATGCACGCAGGTCGCATCGTGGAACAGGGCACCGTGGGCCAAGTCTTCCAGAACCCTCGGCATCCCTACACCCGCAGCCTGCTGGCCGCCCAGCCGTCGCTGCGCCCCCGCCCCAAGCGACACGCCTAACCCGCATACCGGGCCCGCGATTCACGGCGGACCCGATCGGCAGCCGCCGAATTCTGCTATACTCCGCCGGCCGCCCGAATGCTCCGGGGCTTGGACACCGACGACGAGACCGCTGCATGCTGCAATTTCTGCTGCCGCGCCTGGCCTTGCTGGTCACTTCGCTGATCGCCGCCGGCACGTTTCTGGTGGCCAAAGACACCCTGCGACACTTCTCGGGAGTGGAGCTGGGCTGCCTGCGGATCCTGCTGAGTTTCGTGATCATCCTGCCCATCTACTTGGGCTCCGGCCAGCGACCGCGTCCCCGGCGCGGCGACCTCCCGCGACTGCTGGCGTTGGGCATCTGCGGCATCACCGCCAACCAGATGCTGTTTCTGCACGGCATCCACTTGGCCCCGGTCCTTGATGGAGCCCTGCTCTACGCCCTAACACCGGCGATGGTCCTGATCGCAGCGGTGCTGTGGCTGGGCGAACGCGCCTCGGCGCTCAAGGTGACCGGCGTGGGGGTGGCGCTGGTCGGGGTGGTGGTGGTGCTCTCTCCCCATGGGCTGTCCTTGCAATCCACTTCCCTGCGCGGGGATCTGTACCTGTTCTGCGCGGTGCTGGCCTGGTCGGCCTACACCCTGCTAGGCAAGCCGATCCTGAGACGTTATCCGCCGCTGACCGTGATCACCTGGTCATTCGGATTCGGGGCGGCGACGGTGCTGCCGCTGGCCCCGGGGGTCTTGCTGCATCTGGACTACCGGTCGCCCGGCGTGGGTGGTTGGTTGGGGCTGGTCTACCTCAGCGCCGTAACCAGCGGCGTGGCCTTCACGCTTTGGTACTGGGCCCTGCAGCGGCTTCAGGCCAGCGAGGTGGCCGTGTTCACCAATCTCCAGCCACCGCTGACCGCGGCATTGGAGTGGGCTTGTTACGGATCCCTGCCGGGCTGGCAAACCGCCGTGGGCGGCGTGCTGGTACTCGGCGGCGTGGCCCTGGCCCAGCGCACCGCACCGGCGGCGCTTGATCGGGCGAACCGCTCGGACCACAATGGTCGCCGGCCGCCGGTGGTGCCGCTGCAGCACCACGGCGACCCCCCGCAACCCGAAAGGAATACGACCGATGATTAAGATCGCCGTTGGCGGATCCGAAGGAAAGATGGGTCAACGGGTGCTGGCACTGCTGGACGCCGACCCCCGGTTTGAGGTCACCGCCCGGCTCGACGTGGGCCGCACCGAGCCCGACCCTCTTTTCGACGTGATGATCGACTTTTCCCGGCCGGCCGGGACCCTGGCGTTTCTGGAGCGCTGCCTGCGACACCGCGCGGCACTGGTCACCGGCACCACCGGGCTGGATCCGAGCCAGACCGAGCAACTGCGGCGTGCCGCCGAGCGCATCGCGGTGCTCCAGGCCTCCAACTTCAGCCTGGGAATCAACCTGCTGCTGGAATTGCTGCCGGAGATCACCCGCCGGCTGTCCAACTCGTTTGACATCGAGATCGTGGAAACCCACCATACCCGCAAGGTCGATGCCCCCAGCGGAACGGCCCTGAGCCTGCTCGAGGCCATGCTGAGCGCCTCGGGCCGCACCGCCGCCGAACACGTCGTCCACGGCCGCAGCGGTCCGGTCGGCGCCAAACCACCGTACCAGATCGGGGTGCACGCGGTTCGCAGCGGCGACGTCATCGGCAAACACCAGGTGCACTTCGGCGGCACCGGTGAATCCATCGTCATCACCCACGAGGCCCACTCCCGGGACACGTTCGCCCATGGCGCCATCGAGGCCGCCGCCTGGATTCACGGGCGGCCGCCGGGGCAATATCACATCGCCGCGGTCGTGTCCGGACGCGACTGAGCGGCCGCAGGCGCAAGACGGGAGCCGGGTCTCACGCAGATCCCCGGCTCCCGGTGACAAACATCCTGCGGCGCGGCAGGCCCGATCAAGCGGGCGGCGCCGCGGGTTCACTATTGGTCGTCGTCGTCATCGTCGCCGGCATCGTCGTCGTCATCATCATCGTCGCCGGCGCCATCATCATCATCATCGTCATCATCGTCGCCCCCGCCGACGCACTGACAACCGACGCACTCCAGGCCAAGACCGCAGTCGCCGTCGTCAGCACAGGCGGCTCCATCGGCAAGGAGATGCTCGCAACCGCTCAGGGCGTTGCACTGGTCCACGGTGCACTCGTTGCCGTCGTCACAGGCCCCGTCATCGGCCGTGCTTCCGCAGATGCCGTCGGTGCAGGTGTCGACGGTGCAGGCAATCCGGTCATCACAATCCACGGGCAGGAACACACACGCGCCGCTGGCATCATCGCAGATGTCGGTAGTGCAGGCATCGCCGTCGTCGCAATCCACGGGCACGCTGACGCAGGCCCCGGTCGCCGGCGCACAACTGTCGACGGTGCAGGGATCGCCGTCCGAACAATCGATCGGCGTGCTCTGGCACTGGCCGCTGGCCGGATCACAACCGTCCGCCGTGCACGGATCGTCGTCATCACAGTCGATCGCTTGGTGCTGGCAGGTGCCGGCGGCGTCGCAGTTGTCGGCGGTGCAGCCGTCGTTGTCGTCACAGTCCACCGGGGTGTGGGTGCACGCGCCGCTGCCATCATCACAACCGTCGACCGTGCATGGATCATTGTCGTCGCAGGACCGAGCCTGGTTGACGCAGGCGCCGGTGGCCGCGTCGCAGGAGTCCACCGTGCATTCCAGGCCGTCATTGCAGTCCACCGCCGCGTGCTGGCACGCACCGCTGGCCGGATCACAACTGTCCACCGTGCACAGGTCGTCGTCGTTGCAGTCGATCTCGACGGCCTGGCAAGCGCCGGTCAGCGGATCGCAACTGTCCACCGTGCAGGGGTTGCCGTCCTCGCAATCCACCGCGGCCGTCAGACATTCGCCGGTCAGAGGATCGCAGGTATCGAGCGTGCAGAGATCGCCGTCCTCGCAATCGATGGCATCGTGCTGGCACTCGCCGGTACCCGGGTTGCAGAAGTCCACCGTGCACAGTTCCTCGTCCTGGCAGTCCACCAGGGCGCTCACGCACTCGCCGGTATTCGGATTGCAGGAGTCGAGGGTGCAGGGGTTGCCGTCCTCACAATCCACGGCATCGTGCTGGCAGGCCCCGGAAGCCGGATCGCAAGTGTCCACCGTGCAGGGATCCTTGTCGTCGCAGTCCGGCTCCTCGTGCTGGCAGGTCCCGGCGGCGCAGGAATCAACGGTGCAGGTGTTGGCGTCGTCGCAGTCGATCGGCTCGCTGTTGCAGTTGCCGTCGGCGGGATTGCACGAATCGGTGGTGCAGTCGTCGTCGTCGTCGCAGTCCACGGCGGTGTTGATGCAGCCCTGCGGATCGGCTTCGGGAGCGCCCGGAGCACAGATGTCGTCGGTACAGGCGTCCTGGTCGTCACAGTCGGCATTGTCGCGGCAGCCGCCCTGGGCAAAGCAGTCAAAATTGGTCACGAAAGGGGTGTTGCCGTCATTGTAGAACACCGTCATCTCGCCGGTGACCGTGCCGCCGGACGGAACGGCGAGTTGGGCCACCAGGATCTGGTGGTTCGGATAATTGGCGGCCTGGCCCTGGCCGCTGGGTGGGTTGTTGCAGAACCATCCCCCGACGAGTTGCCCGGCCAGATTGAAGGCCATCGGGTCGAAATCAGGATCGAGCGTGGTGCAGTCCTGCCCGCCGATCGGCACGCTCTTCAGACCGATCGTCACATAGCTGTCGCACACCAACTCCGGAAAAATCCCGAGGAACAGGTCCAAAGGAGCCCGGTCCGATCCTCCCATCACGGCCGCCACCTGGAAATAGCCGGCGGGCGCATCGGTGGAGACGTTCGAGAATCCGATGCTGAGCATGTTGTCGCTCGGACTGGCGAATTCCACGAAGACGTTGCAGATATTGACGTCGTGGTCGGCGTTGCAGGCGAAGGCCGGGTCGTTGATGTCTTCGGTCTTGACCACGGTCTTGACGCCGACGGGATCCGCCTGGGCACTGTGGACCCCGAAGGCACAGATGCACACACAACACAGTTTCAATCCAGTTCGTACGAATCGTTTCATGCGCGCTCTCCTTGAAAATGAATGAGCAAATTGTCCGGCCTGAGCCGGCGGCTCAGCAGTGTTCCGGGCCCCCCGGGCACCGGGCCGAGGCGCCGGCGGTGCCTGGCGTTCCAAACGGCGGTTCGTCGCGAGCCGGCGGCGCCGGTCGGCATCGAGCGCCACCGCCACCGCCACAATTCCCAAACCTGTCTTGATCAGGTCCGGGCCGGGCATTCGCAGACGCAGATTGTGATACAGGTGTAACCAGATCCCCAGGAGCGCAACCGACCGCAAGGTGGTTGCGTCTGGTCAATGCTAGGCGCCTCCTGTGAGCCAGTCAAGCACGCCCCGGGCAGCATCGGATGTTCTCGGAAGCACGGAACCGCACAACGATCGTTGCCCGATAAAGGATCTGTTTCGCGAGCGGTCGCCGGAAACGGCGCCGTGTGGCAAGGTCCGACCGCAATCCCAAAAAACCGCCCGGTTGGGGTCAACTGCATTATCGGAAGCCACGCGCGAACGACCCCGCGGTGTGGCGCTGCTGCGGATCTGTTAGATCCCGTCCAGCAGGCTGGAGATCTGCCGGCCCAAGGCCGCGCTGATCCGGGCCAGCGCCCACACCGAGGCGGCATTCTTGCCCAGCTCGACTTGTGACAACTGCGAGGGTGTCAGACCGGTGCGCTCGGCGAGCTGCCTGAGGGTGTACTGGCGGTCCATTCGCGCCCGGCGAATCCGCTGGCCGACCATTCGATTGACCTCGACTTCCTGGGTATGGATCAAACCGAGGAGCTGACAGGTTCGCTCGACGGCAGCCAGCAGTTGCGGCTCGGCGATCGGCCGGCACAGGTAGTCGCAGGCCCCCGCCTGCATCGCCAGGCGGGCCGTCCGGAGATCAGGAGTCGGGGTGGTCGCAACCAGGCCGATGCGGGGGGCCACCTTGCGGATGGCGGTGACCACGTCCAACCACGGCATGTCCGACAGGGTCAGCGCCAACACCATCAGGTGAAAGGAGTCCCGCGACATCAGCAAGATCCCCTTGCCGCCACTCTGCGTCGTCGCCACCTGGTACCCGTGGCGATGCAGCGCCCCGGCGATGATCCGGCAGCACTCGGCATCAGGCTCGATGACCAGGACCTTAACGTATTTGCGGACCGGACCATTCAATCGTGAGCCGTGTTCAGCGGCGGAGTTGATCATCTTCGTCCCCCAGTGGCGAATTCGGTACACGCCTCCCCGCAAGCGGAGGCGGCGGGCACGACTGCCCCCCCCCGCGGGCCTCCACCCCGGCGCCAGGCCGGCGAACGCCCGACTTCGATTGATCTGTGTAGTGTGATGGCTCAGGCGGGCCCACAGAGACTGGACCCTCTTCCCCCACCGCTTTATATGCGCGTCACTCGGCACAAATCAAGTGGCCCGGAATCGCGCTCATGGCACGGTGAACGTCGACCGGCCTGCGGGTTATCGGACGGGGAAGTGAGATTGTTGGTACCGGCGATCAAGAACCGCCCAAAGAACGCTGATCAGGATAAGGAGGAGTCCCGGACAATCGGCAGCACCGGTGGCGCCGCGGCACGCGGGCCCATGGGAAGTCCCTCGGTTCAACCGGATTCGCCGGGCCCAGCCCGGCATGGAAGGAGAATCACGCGTGGCAGAAGCCCAGTCAGAATTGGTGGCCGTCAAGCTGGATGAGGGGTGGTTTCTGTCGCTCAGAAAAGGCAATCCCTCTCACGGCCTGCTGATTTCCGAAGACGCCGCGCGGTTGTTGAACGCTGCCACAGCCCTGCTGCTTGCCTGCCGGACGGCGCGGGTCGCCATCCATGAATGCCATCCGGTAGGCAACGGCAAGAACAAGTCCGACCTGCTGGCACAAAGCGCCCTGGTCCAACTGGATACCGCCATTCGCCTCGTGGAAGGCGACAGCCAGGGCTAGCCCATCCCGCGGCCGGCGGGATTTTGGATTAAATGGTACCACCATTTATATCAAACGGTATCACCATTTGATTCATTTGGTATCTTCATTTGGTCAAAATGAAGATACCATTTGCTGTTTCTGGTATCTTGATTTGCTAATTTTGGTGGTACCAGATGCCAAGCAGCCCCGGCAGTTGCCGCCTGCCGGTCACCGGGTCAGGCCGCTCGGCTCCCAACCCCAGGCCCACTCAGGGCATATGGAGTGTAATGGTACCGCTGTCGGGCGTGACCGGAGGCGCCCGCCCTGTGCTCTAACTAACTACCGAAGGCCGACCACCTAGCTGCCACGGCTTGCCATCAAGCCAGGAATCATCCGCGCTAGCTAGTCCGGGCACGATCCCCGGCCCCCCTGAGACCGGCGGCGCCACCGACGCCCGGAACGCATCAGCGTGAAGCCGGCCAGGGCGACCAGTCCCGCCGGAAACGCGCCCACTCCGCACGCCCCGCATAGATCCTGGTCGAGGCCATCGGGAAGCCGCTCCGGAGCGTCAGGTGCCTTCTGGGAGAATGCATTGGCCACAAAGAACGAGGCACAGCCGTTGACATCGACTACCGTGCCGACCGGTGTGCCCGGACACAGGTCCAGATCGTTGGCCACACCATCCGCATCGTCATCCAGGGCCACGGCCGGGCAGCCGTGGTCGTCCACCTCAGCGCCGATCCCGCTGAATGGACAGTTGTCCAGTTCATCATTGACGCCGTCGCCATCCGCGTCCAGGGTGCTGCAACCGTCATCGGCCACGTCCACACCCACAGCGGTGCCCGGACAGCGGTCGCAGGCGTCTCCGACGCCATCGACGTCCGTGTCGGCCTGATCCGGGTTGTAGGTTCCGAGACAATTGTCTTCGAAGAAGAAATAGCCGTCTCCGTCCTCATCCAACTGTTCAGCCGAACAACCCGTGGCATCGACCAGCGCCCCAATCACGGTGCCCGGACAGCGATCCCAGCCCTGACATATCGAAGGCCCGCGGTACGGTCCGCCGGTATCGCAAACGCCGTCGCCGTCCGCGTCAACCTGGAGGTCCGCACAGCCCACCGGATCCACCAGGAACGGAATTGGCGTCTGCGGGCAGCCATCGCACGCATCCCCTACGCCATCTCCGTCATCATCGGCTTGATCGGTATTGACCGTCGTCGGGCAGTTGTCGGCCGAATCAACCACCAGGTCTCTGTCGGTGTCCAGCGCTTTGAACGGGGACGTCTCGCACGCATTTGGAATGCCGTCGCCGTCGCTGTCCAGCGTGTCGTCACCAGCGGGACAGAGGTCATCCACATCGGGCACGCCGTCACCATCGCTGTCCAGCGGTTCTCCGTTGGGCGTGGCGTCGCAGTCGTCCGGCGTGCCATCGCCGTCGTTGTCGACCGTATCGTCTCCGCCTGGACAAACATCGTCGAGATCGGGCACGCCGTCCCCATCACTGTCCAGCGCAGCCCCGGAATTGGTCGCTTCGCAATCATCCGGCGTGCCGTCGCCATCGCTGTCCACGGTGTCGTCACCGCCCGGGCAGACGTCGTCGCCGTCCGGCACCCCGTCGCCGTCACTGTCCTGAGGCTCGCCGTTGGGCGTAGCGTCGCAATCATCCGGCGTGCCGTCACCATCACTATCCACCGTGTCGTCACCACCCGGGCAAACGTCGTCGCCGTCCGGAACTCCATCGCCGTCGCTGTCATAGGGGTTGGCGTCACAGGCGTCAGGCGTGCCGTCACCATCACTATCCACCGTGTCGTCACCGCCCGGGCAGACGTCGTCGCCGTCCGGCACTCCATCGCCGTCGCTGTCATTGGGGTTGGCGTCACAGGCGTCAGGCGTGCCGTCGCCATCGCTGTCCACGGTGTCGTCACCACCGGGGCAGACGTCGTCGCCGTCCGGAACCCCGTCACCGTCGCTGTCCTGGGGCTCACCATCCGGCGTCGAATCGCAGGCGTCGGGGATCCCGTCAGCATCGCGGTCGGCAGTATCGTCGGCGGCAGCACAAACATCGTCGGAATCGCAGACTCCGTCCAAGTCACTGTCGTCCGGATTGTCCAGCGGGCACGGATCGCACAGATCGTAGGCACCATCCCCATCAGCATCGGCCGTCTCGAACAGGCATGCACCCGAGAATCCATCGCAGGAGTCCGCCGTGCACGGATCATCGTCATTACAAATGACGACCTCGTTCACACAGCCGTTCTCGGTGCAAGAGTCGACGGTGCACGCGTTCAGGTCATCACAGCTCGTTGCGACCGCGGCCCGCTCGCAGAAGCCGAAGTCGCAGGTCTCCTGGCCGTTGCAGAAGATGCCATCCTCGCAGGAACCGGCACAGGCGCACCCGCCCCAGTTCGCCAACACGATGCTGAGATCCGCGGCATCCACGACCCCATCGACGTTGAAGTCGCCGCTGCACGTGCTGCACGGCCCCCATTGGCCCAGCAGAATGGCCACGTCGGGTGCATCGACGAAACAATCGCGGGACAGATCCGCGATGCAGGGCAGGCAACTGGGCGCCGCCACAACCGGACGAACCTGGGCCGCCAGCGAACTCACTGCGACCCCGCCAAGACACAGGCGGATCAACCATCGGTTGCCAGACATATTCCTCTCCTTCGGACCTTGGGTTCTGCGACAGCCTCTGCAGGCCGCCGGACGAATCGCCTCGCTGTCGTTGCATTTGCAATCAGAAGACTTGATCGGGAACGGGACCGGTCTCCCCCGAAGAACACAGCGTTCCCTTCGCAATCAATCGTAGGCGCCGGGTTGGAGATTTCTAATCGATGTGCGGCGATTCGCCCTGCCAGGCTCACCGCCGGCGAACTATCGGACGCGGTGTCCGCCGGCCGCGACATTCCGCTTGGGCCGGGGACTGCTGTGAATTCACTGGCGCGAACCGGAATGCTGGCCGATTGTCACAACGCTCGGCCGATGCCTGACCCCTGATGGCGTGCCCTTCGGCAACCCGCGAACACATGAATCAGCCGCCCGGGGTCCCGTTCTTGACAGTGGCTGGGTTGCTGTGAACCCTTTCCGCGAAACGGTTGTTCGACAGACGCAGCACAGCGCACCGCCAATCAAACTGATTGACAAGCGCGCCGCACCGCTCTACGCTCGCCGGCACGACGCGTTTGTCGATCGGGTCGGGCCCAGACCCGCTCGAACCAACCGCTGTGGAGATGGTGTGATGGCTCACGCACGACCCACCCGGCTCAACTCCAATCCCACCGCGCTGCTGAAGTCCGGTAACTTTCTCATTGTCGGGTCGCGTTTGGCACGGGTATGATCCAGCAGGCTTGCGCAAGGGCACCCAACACGATTATCGGAGCGCCCGACAACCCATCGAGGACCTCGATCATGCAGGAACATGACGGCAGCGCTTCGCCAATCACACCCGACGACTCCATGCGGTTCGAAGACATCTCCGAACCGGGCACGTATGTGTGT
The DNA here is from genome assembly GCA_964619935.1 of uncultured Planctomycetales bacterium. Classification (GTDB taxonomy): domain Bacteria; phylum Planctomycetota; class Phycisphaerae; order UBA1845; family CAIVHJ01; genus CAZUGO01. The sequence goes on from CAZUGO010000040.1 coordinate 115,733, forward strand.
CACTGGAACGGCGACTTGCTGCGGATCACTGGCACGGAAGTTCCTGAAAGCCTGGAGAGCAACCCTGCCACAGCGCCCGCCGGGGAACCGTGCCGCGTTACGCGTGTGAGTCCGGATCCGTATGTTCCGATCTCCGTCGCCCGGATGGCTGCCGCCAATCTGGACCTGGAGATTTCATTCTGAGTCTCGGTCCCAGCGTCGCAGAGGATTGCGGTGGCCATTCACTTGATATCACTGCACCAACTGGTCTTGCGCCGCCCGGCAGCGGTCGTCGCGGGATCCGCCGGGCCGACGCCGCTCAACCCGGTTCCGGTCTCGGAGGCCGCCGCGACCCCCATCCACGTCGCCGAGCCGCCCTGCGGATTGTCTGCGGGTGGTGTCGCGACACTGGTCGACCAGTGCGGCGAGAATGCCGGACGAGCCCTGCTGGGCCTGCTTTACCGCATCTCGGCGCTTGAAAGCGAGGTCGCCGAACTGCGGCTCGAGTTGGGCCGGCGAGCCCCGGCGATCCGGACCCGGCGGAAGGTCGACGCACCACCCACCTCGCCGCGCAGCGGAAAAAAGCACAACCTGCTGGAGCAGATCTTTCGCAACAACTTGCTGCTGTGGAATTCAATGGACACTGAACCGTGAGTGCCTCGCCAAACCTCGGAGCCTGTGGGAGCACTCGATATGAAAGGATGGAATTCCGATGAATGAGCAAAGCAACCCGCCCGCCAACCTGCAGGCTGCCGCCGATGACAAGAAAGCGGCCAGCACGGCCAGGCCGAAAGGCCGTGCCACGGCTCCGCCCGATCGCTTCTCCGACGCGATCGACCCCCTGCTGCCGATGGGCCACGGGGAGGACGCCCTCTACGTGGGGATCGACCTCGGCACTTCGCGAACCTCGGTGTCGTCCAGCAACGGCCAGCGACACACCGTGCAGTCCTGGGTCGGCTATCCCAAGGACATCATCGCCCGGAAGCGCTTGCGCAAGGACGTGGTTGTCGGGCAGGAAGCCCTGGACAACCGGCTGGCATTGCACATGGTCCGCCCGCTCAAGAATGGCGTCATTGACACCTCGGGCCCCCGCTGCGAGGCGGCGGTCCAGGAATTGATTCGCCACGTCATCGAATTGTGCGAGCCGGAGGAGGGCCAGCCGGTTTACGCGGTCATTGGCGTACCGGCGCGGGCCTCGGTTGAAAACCAGAAGGCCATCCTGCAGGCGGCCCGCCCCTTCGTCGCTTCCTGCATGGTCGCCAGTGAGCCCTTCTCAGTGGCCTACGGTCTGGACATTCTGACCGAGGCCTTGATCGTCGACATCGGCGCCGGCACCACCGACTTGTGCCGGATGCACGGCACCATGCCGGAGGAGAGCGATCAAATCACCATTGTCAACGCCGGTGACGCCGTCGATCAGCAACTGGAACGCGAAATTCTCAAGCGGTATCCCAAGGTGCAGGTCACCCGCAACATGGCTCGGCTGTTCAAGGAGAAGTACGGGTTCGTCAGCAACCCCAACCAGAAGTGCGTGGTCACGCTCACCGAACTGGGCCGGCCGAGCGAGTTCGACATCACCGATGCGCTCAAGGCGGCCTGCACCAGCATCGTTCCCGACATCGTCGAAGCGGTGTATCAGTTGATTGGGACTTTCGATCCCGAATTCCAGGCGAAACTGCGCGGGAACGTGGTGCTGGCGGGTGGTGGCAGCCGGCTGAATGGTCTGACCGTCCTGGTGGAACAGGGCCTGGAGCGGCTGGGCGGGGGCCGGGTCACCGCGGTGGAGGAACCGATGTACGCCGGATCGAACGGCGCGGTGCGCATGGCGGCCGAAATGCCGTCTGCCTACTGGAAGGCGCTCAGCCAGGACCCCGCGTCCATCGCGGCCGCGGCCACCTGATCGAACCGCACCGGGTTGGCCGACTAGTCCGCCGCGGTCACGATCAGGTCGTGGCCGATGAGTTGGGCCGTCCGTCCCAGCCTGAGCAGTTCATTGTTGAACGCGGCGGTCATGACGTCCTGCTGGGCAATGTAGCCACCCTCGGCGTGGATGTGCAATCCGCCGGCGCCGGGCGGCCAACCGGCTGCCGACAGCGCCTGGCCGAAGTTCGGATCCGAACTGACGCCGATGCTGATGGTGTGGATCTTGATGCCGAGCCCGGCGGCAATCTCGGCCTGTTCCATTGCCGCGTGGGTGGCCTCCTCCACGCAGGTCGGACTGCCCGGCTGCCCGCAGGGTCGCGTCGGCAAGCCATCGGTCAACAGAATGATGATTGGATCACCCCCGGTCACCGGTGGCAGCGCCGTGAGGTTGGCGTCCTCCCACTCGCCCTGAACGAAGGCCTCCTGGCTCGCCAGCAGGGCGATGGCATCGGCCAGCACCCCGGCCGTGTTGGTTGCCCCGTGGCGCGGCAGATCGGCGGTCAGGGCGTTGTTGATGTGCGCCAGGTTGCCGGTACTTTGCAGCCCCATCAGGATCGAACTCGCCGTGCCGTAACGCAGCAAGGCGATCCGATCATTGCTGTTGAACGCCCCGAGCGCGCCCATGAACGCGGCGATCGAAGCCCGCGTGCTGTGCCACGGCTGAATGGGACTGGGCGTGATGGCGAAGCCCTGGGTCAAGTCGGGATAGTTGTCGTCCTGAAAACCCAGCGGCCCGACCATGAAGTGGGTCAGCGTCTTGGCCCCGTAGCAGTAGCTGAAGTCGGCATAGTCGGTCTCCGGTTCCCCGTCAATCGAGAAATCGTAGCTGCGCACCGAATCGATGTAGACCTCCCAGTTGCCGAGATTGGGCGGTTGCCCGACACCGGGGAGGTCGACCAACTCCGCTTCATCGATGACGTCATCCCCCGCGCCGCCAGTGCCGCCGAGGTCGGGCCAGCCTTCCACGGCCCACCGCGGGCGATCGCCGGGATCGCCGTCCGGTTTTCCGCTGTTCCAACCGATCAGCCCCAAGGCCACCTTGGCATGGCGGCGCCAGGACGCTTCATCGCCGTTGCCGGCGGTTTGAACCGCGGCGATCTCGGCAGTGCTGTACTGCTGGGCTTCCAACACGGCGGTTAGGCGCGGCGCCTGGCCGGCGGCGGCCCCGTCCGCGGATGCGGCGTCCCAGGAAGCGCCGATCGGCAGGAACAACAGGCCATCGTCATCCGATCGCGGCCGATAAGCCAGGTCGATGTCCGCGTCGGCCACACCGTATCCGGCGCCTTCCATGAACGCGCCGTACACCGGACCCCAATCCGGATGGTTGTCATGGACCGACGCGACGTAGCCGCTGTAGGGCGCTGGGCTCTTGGGGTACGATTGCCAGATGGCGTCCAGGTTGGTCTGGGCGCTGCTGAAGCCTTCGGCGCGCAGATCCATGATGTCGCGGAGCTGCCACAGGCGGCTGTCGTAGCTCATGGAGTTGGATCCGTCCACACACAGCGCAATGTTCCACGGCTTCAGCACGACGTGCGCCGTGCGCTCCAAGGCATAGGCGTCCGAGCCGAGCAGATGGCCGAACACCGAGCGCAGCCGCGTGTCGTCGCTCCCTTCATCCGCCAGCCGGGCGCCGATGCGCACCGCGTTGTAGGTGCTCGCCGCGCTGCCGACGGGGGCAAACTCCATGTAACGGCCTCGGGGGCCGTCCGGCGCGGCGCTGCCAAGCATGACCTGGTACGGCATCAGCGACATCCCGGCCACGGTGTTCTCCGCCATGAACTGCCGGGCGTACGCATCGGCCAGAACCTGCAACTCCTCGAGGCTGGTTTCCGCCGACACGTTGCCGAGCATCCGCATGGTGGACAAGGCGCAGTTGTCCGCCGAAGTGGTCAGCTCCCGCTTGGCGGCGGCAATCACCGCCGTGTCGATCGCCAGGGCGGCGAAGCCCAGCAGCAACACCAGGAACGCCGCCACCATGACGGTGATCACGCCGCGCGCTCGCAATGCACTGGATCGTCGTGACATCCGCGCTTCCTCCGAACAGAGTCTTCTGAGCCCACCCGCCTCGGCCAACCGGACATGGCACCTGTCCTTCTATGGTAGGCTTGCGGATCGCGCGAAAGTCACCGGCACGCATCACGCCCGGCGAGTCGCAGGGCGCCGCAGGTCCGCTAACCCAGGCGAGGTGCGCCGGGCAGCCCATTTGCGGCGCGGCTAACTGTTTGTCCATGAGCTGCTTGGAAGCCGCCGCGACCCGCACCCTGGCGACGTGCGGCCGAACCACGGCGCGCCCTGGATTTGCTTGCCGCGCCGTTTATCGGAGGGTCACTGGACCGCTGGCGCCGTCGCGGAACGCTGCGGCACACGACGCAGCGCCGCAGGCCGCCGCGATGGTCGCACCGCACTGCGCAGCGGCGGACGCGGCAACGCCCCGGGCGACGCCGCGGTACGGCGGCAAAAATCGGCGCCCCAGGATGACATCCGTCGATGAAGGATCTATGATGTTTTCCCACGGCGGTGTTCAACCGCTCCCGCCGAAGTCAGTCGGGTCCAACCGTCGATCAGGATTGAGGTCTCCGGTGCTGCGTCAGATTGTCAAACCGTGCTGCCTGGTCGGATTCGCGGCGTTGTGCGGCATCGCGTCGCGGCCTGCCCTGGCCCAGCAGATTGCCGCGGTGGAGTTGCTGGCGCCGCCTGCTGAGGAAGCCGCCCTCGCCGACCACATCCAGGCAATTGCCCAGGAGACCACCGACCTACAAGTCATTGCCGACGGCCAGCCGGAGTCGCCCATTCGACCGGCGGCCCGAAAACTGCTGGAGGCGCTCAACGCCTATTCACTCGTGCTCAAGGATTGCCAGGGCCTCAACCAGAAATTGCGGTCCTTGGACAGCGATGCGGGTACCCAGGCCGCCGACGCTCTGGCTCAACTCGCTGCCCGCATTCAGCTGGTGAAGGATGACAAGATCCCGCGCGGCCCGCTGCCCGAGGATCGCCTGAAAGTGCTGCTCGCCGAAACCGAGCAACAACTGGAGGCCGCGAACAACGACCTTACCCTGGTGCTCGACGCCAAGACAAAACGCGACAAGCGGCTGTCTGAGTATCCGCCGCTCAAGGAGAGCCTGCCCAAGGATCTGCAAAGCCTGCGGGCCAAGGTGCAGGAAGCGGAAACCGAACATCAGGCGGCACTGCAGGGCACCGACGAGCACGCCCGCACCGTCGCTGCCTACGGGCTCCGCAAGGCGCAGGTCGCGGCGGCGACCGTCCAGTGGCGCCTGCGCCGCCTGGAACTGCAGAACCGGCTGGATCTGTCGCAGGCCGAGTCCCGCGAGGCCCAGTTACCGCTGCTGCGAGATCTGATCACCGCGCTGCAGCAACGGCAGGCCCACTTGCAGAGAATCCGTTCGCGCACCGAGATTCAGGAGGCTCGGGAGCACTGTGAGCTGTTCTCGGCCTCCAGCGATGAAGCCCCCAACTATGAACGTGACCACGCCTGCCTGCGGCTGGAAATCCTTGAGGCTCTGGAAGCAGTCACCGCGCTCAAGCGATCCCTGGGCTACCAGGGCCGTTTTCTTCCGGAGGACAAGAGCGATGTGGAGGAGGACATCCACACCGCGGCCAGCATCTGGGACCAGTTCGTGAATTCGTTGGATCGCCGGCCGAGCCATCAGATCCGCGATCGCTACGCCCAGATCGAAGTCGACTTTCGATTGTGGGAGAACCGGCGGGCCGGGCTGCGAGCCCTTTACGATCAGACCTTCGACGACCTGTACCAGATGGGTGCGCTGTTCGACGAGGCCGCCGACCGAATTCGCCGCAAGTACCGCGCCGTGGCGGCCCTCAGGCCGCCGCTGGAGGTCGACCCCGCGACGCTGGCGCTGGCCGAGAATCTGCGGCAGGTCAAGGCCCGTTTCGGTGAAGTGAACGGCGAGACCATCACCCAGTTGAACGAGCTGTCGGCCCGGCTGAGCGAGGCCTTACAACTGGTCGACGCCCACCTCAGCAAGCTGGCGGCCATCGAAACCCGGCTGTACGGGGTTTACTTGAGCATCGCCGACACGCCGCTGTGGAAGTTCAGTTTCAAGAAAGCCGCCGAAGAATGGAATTCGCGGGCCCAGCGGGACCGTCGAACCGAGAGTCTGGCGCACCTGCGGGCCCAGTATGCCGGTGTGCTCACCACGCCGTGGCTGGCCATGGGCGGCGCCCTGCTGGGTTTGCTGATCGGCACCCACGTCCTGCGCGGCCGGCTGCTGGACCGGGCCCAGGACATCGAGGCCCGCATCAGCGAGCAGATGCAGGACAGCGAGACCCCTCAGGCCGATCTCAGCGATCGCGTGCACGTCAACATGCTGCGCTTTCTCGCCCGGACCGCCTTCGTGGTGTTGCCGTCTGCGGCCGCCTGGCTGGCCATCCGCCTGCGGGTTGGCGATCAGATCGCAGAAACCCTGCTGGTCGCCATCATGGCGACCGCCGTGCTCGATGCCATGATCCGATCGAGCTTCCGCTCGACCAAGCCGCGCTTCCGCCTGGTCAGTTGCAGCAACGTGGTGGCTCGTTACTATCGCCGGCGCTTGCGGATGCTGTTGGCCACGTCGGTGATTCTGGTGCCCCCGGTGCTGATCCTGTACCGGATTGGAGCGGCCCCCTACCTGCGCATGTACCTGTGGTCGATCTACGTGGTTTTGATGCTCGGCCAACTGCTGTGGTTCCTGCTGCACAAGAACATCGTCCTGCGGGTGACCGGCCGTCGCGAGGATCGCCAGCCCATCCTGCTGCAACTGATCAGCCAGGCCTATCCCGCCCTGCTGCTGGTGGTCATGGCCCTGCTGATCGCCCAGATCCTCGGCTATCGCAGCCTGGTGTCCTTCGTTTTGTTGGGCACGGTCTTGACCCTGGCCATCGTGACCTTTTCGCGGTTGTTCTGGAAATACCTGCTGGCCCGGCTGGCTCGATTCACCCAGAATCGCGCCGAAGCGGCCGCCGCACCCGGCGTCGAGGTCGAGGACCTCACCAACATCGTCGTGCCTCTGGACCTGTTGGTCGCCCTCGTCCGCTGGGCCCTGCTGGCTTTGGCGGCCGCCCTGATCCTGCGCAGCTGGGGGGTCGGCTGGCGACAACTGTCCACCTGGGTGGACGTGGTTATCGTCAGCGGCACCGATGATCGTCCGGAGGTCACCGTCGGCCGCGTCCTGCTGGCGGCGCTGGTCCTTTTGGGCAGCTTGGGGCTCTCGCGCGGTTTGCGCATGATCGTCCGGTTCAAGATCGGCAACGACGAGCCCGCCCTTGGCGAAGGCGGACGCCTCGCGGTGGCGAAACTGGCCCACTACTTCACCCTGTGCCTGGGATTGTACTTCGCCCTGGCCGTGCTGCAGATTCCCCTGGGCGCCATCACAGTGCTCCTGGGAACGCTCGGCCTGGGAATCGGATTGGGCCTGCAACCGGTGTTCATGAACTTCATCAGCGGCTTGATCATTCTATTCGAACGACACATCAAGATCGGCGACCGCGTGGATGTCGACGGCATTCAGGGCGACGTCACCAACCTGAGCATCCGGGCCACCACCATCAAGACGTTCGACAACATCGATCTGATTATTCCGAACGCCCACTTTGTCAATTCCAAGGTGATCAACTGGACGCTGAACGGCGCCCAGATTCGCGGCCGGCTGGACGTCGGTGTGGGCTATGACAGCGACGTGCGGCTGGTGGAGCGGTTATTGTACGACGTCGCCCGCGAGAGCCCGCTGGTGCTCAGCGACCCCGAGCCCAGCGTGCGGTTCATGGAATTTGGTGAGAGCAGTCTGAACTTCGCCATGTTTGTGTGGTTCGCCGATTCCGTGGATCGCTGGGACTTCCTGACGCACTCCAAGTTTCGCATTGTCGATCTGCTGCGCGAACACCACATCGAGATGCCCTTCCCGCAGCGAACCCTCAGCACCATCGGCGACAAGCCGCTCAAAGTTCAGATCGAGACGCGAACGCAGGACCCCTCCGGGCCCCAGCCCGAGTCCCAAACCGCCGAGCGGTGAGCGGCCCTCACCGCCGGTCCGATCAGCGGCCGCCGGCGGCCGGCTGGGCTGGACCCTCGCCCAGGGCCACGACCGACAACCGCAGCGGACCGGTGGTGTTTGAAATCCACAGCACCGCGGCCGTCTGGAATCCAGCAGGCACACGACCGAGCACCGCGGCAGGCAACACCGTGCTGATCGCCAGCCCGTTGGGCAGCGGCGTGCTGCCCGGCTGATCGCCCGGCCCGCCCAGGCGCAGCAGCAGGCGGTTGTGGTCGTCGAGCAGCGTGACGCATTGGTACCCGGCATCAGCCACAAACACGGTGCCGTCGGCGGCGACCGCCAAGTCCTTGGGTTGGGCGAGGTGGCCGCCGCGGTCCGCCCGCCCGCCGAGACTCTTCACGAACCGTCCGTCACGCCCGAACACCTGAACCCGGGCATTCATCATGTCCGCGACGTAGACCCGCTCCGCAGGCCCGATCGCCACACCGCTGGGGTAGGACAACTGGCCCGGCCCGCTCCCAGCGCCGCCGAACGACCGCAACCACTGTCCGGTGGCGGTGTCGTAGACCTCGATGCGATGGTGAGCGACATCCGCCACGAACAGGTCCTTGCCGGCGACGGCCACCGCCACCGGACGCAAACCGGCCTGCTCGCGCCCCAGGCGCTGCACCAGGATCCCGTCGCGATCAAAAACCAGCACTTCATGGCGCACGGCATCGGCCACGTAGGCCCGAGCGTCCGCGTCCACGGCGACCGCCACCGGCTTGCGCAGCACATCCGCGCCCAGCACCGCCCCGCGGGCTTCATCCAAATGCCAGACGTGAACGCAATTGGTGGCGCTGTCGGCGATGTACAGTGTCCGGTCGCGGACCGCCAGATCCAGCGGCGTTCCCACCCACGGGCCCGGGCGGCCGCCCCGCAGGGTATCGATCCAGGTCGCCGCAGGCCGCACCACAGCGCTGAGTTCGTTGAAGGACAACAGGTGCACGGCCCGCGGTGGATCGGGCGGGCCCGGATAATACACCCACTGCGGGCGGGCCGCCGGGGCGGCGCAGCCGACTGCCGTCCCATGCAGCATCGCTGCGCCAATGAACCGGCCGACTATCCTGGCAATGGATGGACCGCTCACGATCATTTCTTGTGGCAAGTCAAGCACAACGCGCTCCGCGCATCGGACTTGGTCAGCATGTCACGCACCCCGGACTCGTTGTGCGGGTCGTGGCAGGAGACGCACTCCACCTTGCCGTCGGGCAGCGGGATCTGGCCCTCAGCAAGCACCGCACTGATGGGGCGAAAGCCGCGATCGAGCGTGGGATAAGGCACGCCAACCGGATGATTGCTGGCGCCGTGCAGCGCCGTGTTCAGGATGGGATGTTGCCGGTGATCGGCCCGTGGAGCCGACAAGCCGCCGAACATGTCCGAAGCCACGGTTCCGTCATGGCAGGGCATGCAGCGCAGCGATCCGGCCCCGGCCCCCGTCCAACGGTCGCGGTCGCGACGCGAGTGCCCAAAGGCGTTGCCGAACTGCTGGTCGTAGTTCGCGGACGGATTCCACAAGGGCGCCTCTTCCGGAATGTCGGAGCGCTGCGTGTAGTGGCAGGCGATGCACAGGTCGCCCGAGGTCCACGATTCGCCGCTGAAGTCGTGTTTGGATCCCTTGAGACCCACCACAGGGTTCGACGGTTCGGACACGGCCGTGAGGCGGGCGACCCCGGTACTAAGCACCATCAGGATCCCGATCACCAGAGGTTTCATGGCGGTTGCCCTCGTCAAGGTCGGCTCCCGTTGATCGCCCTGGCGCCCAGGCCCCCGCGGTACGGAAACTGCACGTGTGAGAAGTTGTGGCAGATCAACGTGCAGCTCCCGCTGTAGCGCCCGGTGTCCACATGTTCCAGGCGCGGACCGCTGGGGGTGGCAGCCGGACTGACCACCGACCGGTCGAAGTTGATCAAGTGGGTGTGGTTGACGCTGCTGCCCTGGGCCCGGTAGACCCCGTGGGCATCGTGGCAGACGCTGCACGATGCTCGCAAGTCGACGATGTGCCGGCGGTGCAGCGGGAAGCTCTCGTCCCCCAGAATGCTCTCGCGACTGTGGCACTCGTAGCACAGGGCATAGGCCTGGGCGCTCTCGGTCGCGGGATCACCGGTCTCGTAGTTGCGCACCAGCAGCGGCTCGAACAGGGAACCGTGCGGCCCGTTGGCGCCGCTCCCGCCGGCGGCTCGGGCATTGTCGCTGTTGTGACAATCGGTGCACGAGATGACGCTGCCGACGCGCAGTGGCGCAATCAGGCTGACCACGTCATTGTTGCGCCGCGGCCCGGCAACCGGATGGAACGATGGATTGGAGGTCTGGAACTGCAGGCGGGTGTTGGTCTGGCTGACCTGCCGGGTGGCGTCCAGGCGCGGACGGCCCACGCCATCCCCGTGACACTTGAAACAGATTTCGTAACCGAAACGGGCGTCGTCGACCTGCCGCCCGGTGATGCTCACGCCGCTGACCCCCAAGGTCGGACCCCGCACCACCAGCCCGGTGGTCCCGCGGACCCGACCGATGGGATTGGCCTTCACGGCATGGGGGTTGTGGCAATCGACGCACTCCGCATGCCGCCGCATGGTGAAGGGATCCTCGGCGGGATCGTGGCGCCCAACCACCAAGTCGCCGCGATGGGCCGAACGCTTGCTGATGTCCGCTGCGATGTTGAAGGTGCTGATGCCGCCGTCATGGCAGTTCAGGCAGTTGTCCTCCTCGCGGACAAAGCGCAGCAGACGTTCCGGTTGGCTTGCCGAGTGGATCTTGTGACAGGTGGCACAGCCGTTGTCGCGGACGGAGTGGTACGGCAGCCGCTCCGCGGGGTCGACCGCCCGCCCGGAAATGAGTTTGCTGCTCAAGGCGTGGGCACTCTGGGCCCAGCCCGGAAAATCATGGCAGGCCACACACAAAGCCGAGTATTGGTCGGTCATCCGCAGAAAATTCCCCAATTGGTTGTTGTGGGGGTCGTGGCAGGTCGTGCAGTGCATCTCTGAATGCACGCCCAGCGGCAGGTCACGGGTGACCACCTCCGGAGGATTGAGCTTGCGATCGATGTTGGACAACGCCCGATCGTAGCGGAAGCCGATCGGATGATCGTCGGACAGGTCGGTGGTCAGATCCGAATCGCCCGGCGGGATGGTTCGGGCGGTGGTCACGATCGGGTGGGTTTGCGGCCGGGACAGCACGTTGCCCAGCGCCAACGTGCCATCGTGGCAGCTCAAACACATCTTGGACGGCCCCGACGGCTGATCGATCCGGGCATCGGTGGTGGAACTCTCGTAAATGCGATAGTGGGTCCGCGGGCGCTCGCGATTCCACAGCGGGGTCTGGGGTGCGGCATTGTGCGGGGCATGACAGAAGATGCAGATGCGATCTTCAGTGACGCCGCGCACGCGGTGGGGCGAACGGGTCGACAGGTCGTGCTTGGAATTGACGATGGACTCATCGGCCGCCACCGGCCGTGCCGCGGCCCCGAGACCCACCTGCAGCACCACGGCCACTACGATCCAGGGCTGACCGGTCCGCTTCATTGCGAGGCCTCCGATGCCACGACCGCCGCGGAACCGCCCTCCGCCGGTTTCAGGTATTGCAGGACCTGCACGCGGCGGTTGGCGGCATCCGCCACCCAGATGCGATTCCGCTCGTCGATGGCGATGCCGGCCGGCAGCGAGAACTGGCCCAAGGCGGAACCCTCCTCGCCGACCGCCAGCAACAACTGCCCCTGGTCGTCGAAGATCTGGATATTCTCGAACTGGGCGTCGACCACATAGACGTGGCCGTCGCTGTCGAACGCCACCCCCTTGGGTAATGCGAGGTCCCCAGCCGCATCCCCTTTGGATCCAAACGCCCGCAGGCACTGGCCGGTGAGATCCAACAGTTGGACCCGAAAGTTGCCGCTGTCCGCGACGGCCAGTCGGTCCCCGCCGTCGTACGCGATGTGCGTAGGGTAGTTGAACGCCCCCGGCTCGGACCCGCGTTGGCCGCAAGTGCCCCGCCAGCGACCCGCGAGGTCGCAGCGCCGCAGCAGGTGGGCCCCGCCGTCGACAATGATCAGTTCGTCGCGCTTGGGCACATACACAATGCCTACCGGGCGGACCATTCCGTCGCCGGCAAAGCGGTTCACCACGCGGCCGGTGGCAGCCAGCTCGACCACCTCGCCGCGCTCCGCGTCGGTCACAAACAGCCGCTCGCCGACCCAGGCGACGCCCACCGGGCAACCGAACTGTTGTTCCTCGGTACCCCGGCTGACCAGGTGACTTCGCTGCGCCACATCGATGATGTGCACCGCGGCGCCGCTGCCGTCGGCCACGGCCAGCAGGCCGTCGGATCGGCAGGCCACCCCGTGCGGGGCGCTGAACCGAATCTCCGGGCGGGCACCGCGGAGGGCGGCGCGCACGGTTTCAGCGGCCCCGAGCGGCGCGTTGAGGTCGCCGCTGCCGCGCAGCGCCCCGACCACCCGAACGCGGGCCGCTTCGGGCGCCTGCGGCCAGGTTCGCGCCGCCGGCAGCGTGGGAAACACCGGACCGCCGGTCTGCCGGCAGCCGCCCCACAGGACCAGCGCGATCACCACGATAGCGCCGCGATCCCGGGCACTCACCCATCGGATTCGCGTGTGATCCGGTGCGGTCAACATGCCCGATCAACGCCTCGCAAACAGATTGGGGAAGTCGCGCCGCACGCGAAGCCAGACCCCGAAGCCATCTTCCTTGGAGCGCGGCAGATCCAGCAGATCATATTCAACACTCAATTCCACTTCAAGATCTCCGACCGCGTAGCTGATCCCCGTGCCCAGATCCACGCCGGACGTGTCCCCGTCCACCGAATCATCCTCGATGCGATACGCGGCCCGGGAGCTGGCCGACAACGAACGGCTGAGGCTCCAGCGATGATCCAACTCCAGATCGAGCAGGGTCACGTCACGGGCGTCCACGCCCCCTTCAAAGAAGAACCGTGAGAACCGTGCGGCGGCCTCCAACTGCTGATCCGGGGTGCGGAGCAACACGTACCGGCCATCCAGGTGGAAGGCGTCGTACGGCTCGACGACGTCATCAAAGATTTCGTACTCGGCGCTGAGCGAATATCGATCCCGTTCGTACTTGACGCCGATGCGATGGTGATCCGTGCGATCCGGGCGCACCGGCAGACCGGTCGAGTCGTCGACCTCCTGGTGCCGGTAACCCAACCGGTAATACGGCGTCAGCCCGCCCTCAAAGCGCTGCTCCACGCCGAAGTCGACCCGCACGGTATCGATTTCACCATCGGCCGGGGTGGCATAACGATAGTCCACCAGCACGGTCTGGCGATCGGCAATCCGCCCGTTGGGGACCCGCACCAGCACGGTCCACACGCCGCGGCGAACCACCAGGTAGTCCAGGCCGGGGCGGTAGATCCGGCGATCGCTGGCATCCGTGACCAGGATGCCCCATGACCGCACATTGCGGTTGCGCAGGGTGACGCCGATGGGATCGCGGAAGGTCCCCGACTCATTCAGCACCAGGCGATCGCCGTTGTCACCGCGAACGTGCTCATTGTCGAAGGCCAGCGCCAGATTGGCGTACAGGCGGCCGTAGCGGTTCAAACGGTTGTACTGCCAGTCGATCCCGGCGCCGTACTGGGTGGTCTCGACGTCGTCGCTGGTTTTTTCGAACAGGCCGAAGACGTGCCCGGTGGTCGTCAGATTGCGATACCACTGATGCACGAACTGCCACTCGCCACGATGCTGCGTGACCCGAATGTTTTCGTAGGCCTCGCGGTTGAGGTGGTATTCCAGGAAGGTCTGCAGGTGATCGGTGTGCCGCAGGGTCAGCCGCGGACTGAACTCGAAAATGTCGCGGGCAAAGTCGCCACTCTCCTCTTGCCAACGGACCAGGGTGTTCAGGCGGTGGCGCCCGGGACCGCCGAACTGGAGGGTGTCCTCCAGGATCCACAAGTCCCGGATGGTCTGGAACGGCCGCCGGGAACCCTGATACTCCTGCTTGTTGTCGGCGTGCTCGTAGGACAGTTTCAGGTGGTGATCCTCGGAAATCAACCACTGCAGACCGTAGAAGAAAGTGCCGGCGGTGAAGTGTTCATCATCGCGATCGCGGGTGTTACCGGTGCGGTCGGTCTCCAGATAGTCGTAACTCAATTCCATCGGCAGCGTGGGGTGGTCGTAGTAGGCATTGAAGCCCACACCGGTTCGGCGTTCGTGCAGCGTCGGCTGGAAGCGGCGGTTGATCCGATCGTCCAGCCGAAGGCTGTAGACGGTGCCCGACAACGGCTTGCCGCGGAGGACGTCCAGGCTGAGGTCGTAACTGAGCAGCGATCCGTTATCGCTGTCTGACTGCTTGAGGGCATAGGAGTCCTCGTCGTAGTGGTTCTGCGACAACCCGAAGCTGAACTCGCCGCGATAAGCGATGAACCCCGGATCGATGACGCTGCCCGCGACGGAGAAACCGAGCCGCTCCTCGACTCGCCAGTCACGGTTCTGCTGGCGGGCGTCCCCTCTGCCCAGCCCCCGGCCGTCGTAGCGGACCCGCCGCTGGTTGAATTCAGACTCGAACTCCAGGTACGTGTCCGCACGATCCAAGGTGAACAGCCGGGGCGCCTCCGCGGGGTCCGAATCCTGCTCCGCCGCAACCGGGCAGACCGCCCGGCTCGCAACCACCGTCGCGGCACACGCCAAGCTGATGATCGACCGTGTTCGAATCAAACCCACCAAGGTCACCCCATGTCGGGCAACAGCCGGAATCGGCATCGAATCTATCAAATGATGTCGGGGCTGGACGCATGCAAACTATAGGGAAGTCCCCAAGATTCGCAAATCAAAACCCGCCGTTCGTCGAAGAACCTTCCGGCGAAATCGTACCAATTTGGTTGGGTTTGAAGCCGGCGGCGCGAGGCCACCCCTGAAATCATTGGTTGCATCATCGACCTGATCGGTTATGGTATGAGGCGGATTCCAGCCGACCCGAGGTCTGTCGTGCGCAGATCAAGACGCATCTTGTTGATTGTCGTGATCGCTGGTGTGGGCTGTTCGCCGGCCGCCCGCGACAAGCTGCTGAATTTCTTCTTTGAGGTTCCCGATGCCCCGCCCGGCACCACGCCGGACGTACAGCCCCAGCCGGTGGCAGTGTCCCCGCCGGATGAAGTCATCGAGCCGCGGTGGATGGCTGAGGCTTCGGCGGGTTTCCGCTCGGTCCACCCCGCGGTGCTGGACCGGGAGTGCCATCGCTGCCACGATGTCGCTGGGCGGATGGCCGTTGAGGATGAGCGCCTGATCAATGCCTGCCAGTCATGCCACCCCAAATTCTTTACAGACGATATCGAGCACCCACCGGTGGCCGCTGCCGCGTGCCGCAGTTGCCACACGCTGCATCGCAGCCGCGAGCCGACCCTGCTGATCCAGCCCGTGCTTGACACCTGCATTCAGTGCCACGACGAACCCGAGGACCTCAGCGAGGACAGCCATTCGGGTGCGGACGCGGAGAACTGCATTCGCTGCCACGATCCGCACTTCGGACCGCTGCCAATGCTCAAGCCCGGCGTCGCGCGGCCGGAGAAACCCAACGGCGACTCCGATACCGACGAGGACCAGGAGGCGGACGCAGAACCCAGTGAGCACGCTGATGAGGCTCCGGATGCCGCCGAAGCGCCGGACACGGACGAAAACGACGAGTAGAGGAGGATGGGCAAATGAAAGGCACACGCGTGACCGTTGCGATGAGCGTCGCTTTGATGTTGCCGGCGGCGGGCTGCGGCACACTCGGCTACGTGGCCGTGCAATCCGGCGAGGCCAGCCTCCGTGCATTCCTGGACATTCTGCTGACCGATTTTACCAATGATCTGGCTGATGCCCTGCTCCCCGAGGCGGCCGGCGCGTGACCGGGAACGATTCCGACGACGGGGCCGGCAACGACCTGGATGGACCCGACACTGGCGGGAGCACCACCGGCGGGACCGACGCGCTTCACCCCGGGCTGGCATGAGACCTGCTCGGGGCCGTGTGACCCTGTGAGCGCCGCCCAACGCGGTCCCGTGATGCCGCTCTCAGGCAGGAGTGCTGCTGTGTTCTCACGCTGCCGGACGATTGCTTTGTGGGGGGTGCTGGCGGTCGTCCTGTTGGGTCGAAGCCCACTGCCGGCCTCGGCTCAGGACAACGCCCAGTGCCAGAAGTGTCACGGATCCAGAGGCCTGCAGGTCGAACGCGACGGTCGTGTCATCTCGCTGCACGTCGATTCGTCTGACTACGCCCGGAGTGTCCATTCCGGATTGGAGTGCGTCGGTTGCCACGCTCAATTGGATGGTGTCGAGGAATACCCTCACGCCGTCGGATTAGACCGCGTGGATTGCATGGCGTGCCACGAGGACGACGACGGGCCGATTGCCGCCTATTTGGAGAGCACCCACGGGAAGATGGCCGAAGCGGGCAGTCCGCTGGCCCCGCGCTGCCAGGACTGCCACGGCGGTCATGCCATCCTGCCGCTGGCCGACCCCGCCTCGGCGATTTCCCCATTCAACATCCCGGCGATGTGCGCCCAGTGTCATGCCGAGGATGCCCCGGTGGCCCGGGCTTTTGACCTGCCGCAGGAGCAGATCCTGCGGCGCTACACGCAAAGCATCCACGGGGAGGGCCTCTACAAACAGGGGCTCAGTGTCACCGCTGTGTGCACCAGTTGCCATACCGGCCACCACGTCCTGCCGCACACCGACGAGCGCTCCACGATCCATCGCAACAACGTCCGGGCCACGTGCATGAAATGTCACGGACAAATTGAAGCGGTCCATCGCAAGGTGATCGGCGGGGAACTGTGGGAGAAGCAAGGCGCGGTGCCCATCTGCGTGGAATGCCACTCACCACACGAGGCCCGCCGGGTGTTTTACGACACCAACATGAGCAACGCCGACTGCCAGCGCTGCCACGGCCAACCGGAATTGCGGGCCGCTGATGACGGCCGCTCGCTGTTCGTCGATGCCGCGGAGTTTGGCCGCTCAATTCACGCCCGCTCGGGCGTGTCCTGCGCCCAGTGCCACAGCGAGGTCACGCCGTCCGAGGAGCGCTCCTGCCAGACCATCACCCGACCGGTCGACTGTGCCACCTGCCACCAGGCCGAAGTCGATCGCTACCGCCGCGGGGTCCACGGCAAGCTCATTGCCGCCGGCGACCGCAACGCTCCGTCGTGCCAGGACTGCCACGGACGGCACGACACGCTGGAACACGCCGTGCCCGAGGGTGCGACCCAGCTGCTCAAGACGCTGGTGCGGTCGTCTCCGACCTACAGCCGCAACGTGCCCGACTTGTGCGGCGGCTGCCACCGTGAAGGAGGCGCCGCCGCCCAGCGCTACCTGGGGACCGAAGACCACATCCTGGAACGTTATGCCATGAGCATTCACGGCAAAGGGCTGCTGGAGAGCGGCCTGACCGTCACGGCGGTGTGCACCGACTGTCACACCGCGCACCTGCCCCTGGCGGCTGCCGACCCCGAGTCCACGGTCAATGAGCAGCACATCGCGTCTACCTGCGGCAAGTGTCACGACGGCATCTACGAGCAATATCAGCACAGCGTCCACTCGCCGGTCGGTAACCCCGACTACGTTCAACTGCGCGGCATGGCCAAAATGCCCAGCTGCAGCGATTGTCATTCCTCACATGCGGTGGCCCGCACCGATGTGCCGCGCTTCAAACTGGACATGTTGCAGCAGTGCGGCTCCTGTCACCCCCAGGTCACCCAGACCTACTTTGAGACCTTCCACGGCAAGGCCTCGGCCCTGGGTGACGACGCCAAGGCCAAGTGCTATGACTGCCATGGGGCCCATGACATCATGCCGCCGACCGACCCGCGGTCGCACCTGCACCGCGACCACATCGTGGCCACCTGCGCGAAGTGCCATCCCGGCTCCCATCGCCAGTTTGCCGGGTACCTGACCCATGCAACCCATCACGACTCCGAACGATACCCGGTGCTGTTTTACACCTTCTGGGGGATGACCCTGCTGCTGACCGGGACGCTGCTGTTTTTTGCCACGCACGCGGTGGTATGGTTCCCGCGGGCCATCAAGTGGCGACGGGAATTGCAGCACGCGGTCGCCAACAGCACCCCGAAGACCACCGTCCACGTGGTCCGTTTCACGCGCTACCAGCGGGCGCTGCACCTGATGGTCATCGTCAGCTTCTTCGGGCTGGCCATCACCGGCATGATGCTGAAGTTCTCGTACACGGCTTGGGCCCAGTGGTTGGCCTGGGCCATGGGCGGAATGAGCACCGCCGGGGTGGTGCATCGGGCGTGCGCGATCATCACCTTCCTGTACTTCGGCCTGCATCTGCGCGACCTGCTGCGGCGCTACCGGGCTTCCCGACAGACCCTCTGGCAATTCGCCACCGGACCGGACAGCATAATGCCCACCGGGTCGGACGTTCGCGAGTTCGCTGCGACCATGCGTTGGTTTCTGGGCCGGGGTCCACGCCCCGAATATGGCAAGTGGACCTATTGGGAGAAATTCGACTATCTTGCGGTGTTCTGGGGCGTGGCCATCATCGGCAGCACCGGGTTGTGCCTGTGGTTTCCGGAGCTGTTCACCCGCGTTCTGCCGGGGTGGTCGATCAATGTCGCCACCATCATCCACAGCGACGAGGCGTTGCTGGCGACCGGCTTCATTTTCACGATTCACTTTTTCAATTCGCACTTCCGCCCCGACAAGTTCCCAATGGATGACGTCATCTTCACCGGGACCGTACCCTTGGATGAACTTCGCCATGACCGCCCGCGCTGGTATGCGCAACTGAAAGCCAGCGGTGACCTCGAACGGCTGAGCACCACCCAGGCCCACTCGCCGCGCTTTGCCCGGGCCGCGCGGATCTTTGGATTCTGCGCCCTGGCCTGCGGTTTGGCCCTCATCGGGCTCATCCTCTACGCCATGGTGTTTGCCTATCGCTAAGGCGGATTCCTCACGGAGAGACTCGGGGGCGCGGTCGGTCGCCGCAACCGGGCGCTCGCCGTACCGGCCCAGCGGCATGCCCCATGGAATCTGGCGCGCCCGCCGATATAATTCCCGCAAGGTGCTCCCGGATCGAGTCGGCCCGGTGCGCCGCAACCCACAGGACCGCTGATGACGTCGCCGCACACGACCACTGCCCAGGAGGGCACCGCCGCCCGCCTCAATCCCGTATTGTGGCAGAACTGGATCACCACCACCGGCATCTTTGTGGTGGTGTTGGCGATCATCCTGCTGCTGACCTTCGGGTTGTTCAGCCTGATCACCCCGGACCCCAACCCCTACGTCGATATCGTCGGCTACCTGGTGATCCCCGGCGTTCTGGTGGTCGGTGTGATCCTGACGCCGCTGGGCATTCTGATCCGGAGCTGGCGGCTGCGCCGCTTGGACCCCACCCAGCGGCTGGTGTTTCGGTTTCCCAGCATCGATCTCACCGATGCCCGACAGCGCCGGGCGATCAAGTTCCTCGCCGGACTGACCTTCATCATGCTGCCGGTGGTCGGCGTCAGCGGGTATCACGGGTATCACTACACCGACTCGGTGGCCTTCTGCGCCAAGGCCTGCCACTCCGTCATGCAGCCGGAAGCAGTCACGTATGCCCGTTCGCCGCATGCCCGGGTGTCCTGTGCCGAATGCCATATCGGGGAAGGCGCCGGTTGGTTCGTCAAGTCCAAACTGTCCGGCACGCGGCAGGTCTTTGCCACGCTGGGCAACACCTATCCGCGGCCCATTCCACCGGCGATCACCGAGCTGCGCCCCGCCCGTGAGACCTGCGAACGCTGCCACTGGCCCGAGAAATTCTACGGGGCCCAATTGGCGGAGATCGTCAACTTCTCCTCCGACGAGGGCAATACCCGGCGGCAGATCCAGATGCTGGTGAAGATCGGCGGCGGCGACGAGACTTCCGGTCGGGCCGAAGGCATCCATATGCACATGGCCCTGGCCGGACGGGTGGAATACGTCGCCACCGACGAGAAACTGCAGGAAATTCCCTGGGTGCGCTGGACCAACGACCGGGGCGAGGAGGTCGTCTATCGCTCGGACGGCAAGACCGCGGCCGACGCACCACCGGAAGGCCGGCACCGCCAACTGGACTGCATGGACTGCCACAACCGCCCAGCGCACAACTTCCGACCGCCGGAACGGTCCGTCGATGTCGCCTTGGAGGTAGGCCGCATCGACACCACGCTGCCATTCATCAAGCAGCAAGCCGTGGCTGCCCTGGTGGCCGGGTATCCGGATCAACCCACCGCCGAGGCCCGCATCAGCAGCGCCCTGGAACGCTTCTATCAGACTCGCTATCCGCAGGTCTGGGACCGACGCAAGGCTTCGGTAACCCAGGCCATCGAGCAGGTCCAGGAGATCTACCGCACCAACTTCTTTCCCGACATGAAGGTCGACTGGCGGACCTATCCGGACAACATCGGCCACAAGAACTTCGCCGGCTGCTTCCGGTGTCATGCCGGGAACCACGTGAGTGACGACGGCCGCAAGATCACCCACCGGTGCGACATCTGCCATACCTTCTTGAATCCGGTCAACGACCACGACGAGCCCACGATCATCCAGGAGGGCGGCTTTGTGCACCCCGTTCCACTGGAAGGCCCCCACGAACCGTTGCTCTGTCACCAGTGCCACACCGGCGGCGTGGCGCCGGAGGCCACCTGCGCCGGCTGCCATCGGGACCAGCAGGGCTTCCGGGCCGCTACCCTGGCGGAGTTCAGCGCCTTCCAGATCAGCGCCAGCCCCATGAGTCAGTCGGTCGACTGCCAGGGCTGCCATGACGGGTCCGCGCCGCTGAATCTGGAGTCCATTGATGGGCACTGCCTGGACTGCCACGAAGACGACGGCGATGAGTACGAGGGTATGCTGGCCCGTTGGGCTGCGGACCTCGCCCAGGGCCGGGCCCAGGCCGAACAAACCGTGCTCGAGTTGGATCACTGGATCGATGACCATGGCGAGGAACCCTGGGTGCCCGAGGCCAACAACCGGCTGAGCGCGCTGCGCCAGGTGTTGCGGCGACTCGACCAGGTCGGGCCGTTGCACAACCATTCAGCGGCGGTTAGCATCTACCAGTCTGTCGCCGGGCAAGCGGCACAGCAACTCGCGCAGCTCAAGGCCCTGACGGCGCCCCAGCGGTAGACAGCCGTGACCTGTCGCCCGGGTCAGCGCCCCGGTCGATCAAGGCGGTGAAGTGCAACCAGTCGGAGCCAATCGGACCGTTCGCCGTCGCGCCGATCACCGCACATCGAAGCGGCACATCGTCGGCCGCCTGCGGTGCGGGATCGCGGCGGTCCTACTGGCTCTGCCCGCCGTGCCGACTGCCGCCCAAAGCGACGTTTCCTGCTCGGACTGCCACACCGCCGAAGCCGGCGAACTGCTGCAATCGGTTCATCGGGCCGACCAGGTGTCCTGCGCGGATTGCCACGGCGGATCGGCGACCTACCGGGCCACCGCCGAACAGCGGCAGGCCGGCGCCTTCGATCACGGAGCCGGGTTCACCGGCAAGCCGTCCCGCTTCGAGGTCCCCGAGAAATGCGCCCGATGCCATTCCGACGTCGAGAAAATGAATCCCTACGGGCTGCCGGCCGATCAGTTGGCGCGCTACCGGACCAGCGCCCATGGCAAAGCGATCTTCAACAAACATGATGCCAACGCGGCGGTGTGCACCGATTGCCACGGGGTGCACACCATCCAGCGTTCCAGCGATCCACGAAGTTGGACCCACCCGCGGAACGTGCCCGCCACCTGCGGGCGGTGTCACGGCGATGCGGCCTTGATGGCTGACTACGGCCATTCGCCGGAAATCGTGACCGAGTACCTGGGCAGCGTGCACGGTCAAGGCCTGCTCCAGGACCATGACACCGGGATGCCGACCTGCGCCACCTGCCACGGCAATCACGCGGCCGCCCCGCCGGGCGTGAGCAGCGTCAACGCGGTATGCGCCCGCTGCCACCGAGCCGCAGACCAGTTCTTCGCGAAGAGTCCGCACGCCAGGCTCCCCATGTTTCAACGCTGCATCGCCTGCCACGGCGGCACCCACGGTCACGACATTCAGCGCCTGACCCTCCGTCCCAGCCAACTCAGCGACCGGTTCGGCGGCTTGGCCCCCGGGCTCGCGGACGACGCCATGGTCCGTGCCCTGCACCCGGGCCTGTCCGCCCTCCAGGAAGCCTGCGCCGAGTGCCACGATGAGGACTCTGACGACGAAGCCGACGTCACGGCGCTGCAGCGCTCTGCGGCGCTTTACCGGCTGATCGGCGAGGCGGAGTTGGAGTTCGCTCGAACGGCTAAGGCCGTCGAGCGCACCGGGCAGGGCGTCCTACTGGTCGAGGAAGAACAGATGATGATGGCCCAGGCCCAGACCGCCGTGGTCGAGGTCGGACCGGCCCAACACACCCTGGACCCCGGCGAGGTCGGCGCCCTGGTCGATCAGCTGCGGGAGACCACCGCGGCTGTCCGTGAATCGCTGGCCCGCAAGGAGTCCAAGCTACGCTGGCGCTATCAGGTGCTCGGCCCGATGTGGGGATTCATCATGGTGTTCGCGGTCGCCAGCTACATCAAGTACCGCAGGCTGCGGGCCCAACAGGTCATCGAGAGGAAACCATGAGCAATCAATCGCCAGACCCTCGACCCAGCCGGCGCGGTTTCTTGGACTGGTTGCTGGGCATTTGCGGGGCGATCACCGCCGCCGCGGCTGCAGTGCCCGCCATGATCTATGTCTGGCCGGTGACCCGCAAGGGACCGGCCGGCGGACGGCAACTGGTTCCGGCCGCAGCGGAGTTGGCCCCGTGGCAGGCCCACACCGAAACGGTCTCCGGGAAACCGGTGATCCTCCTGCGGACCCGCGACGGCTTTCTGGCGTATTCCGCGGCGTGCACGCACCTGGGTTGCATTGTGCACTGGGATGCCGACCAGAAAGCCTTCTTGTGCCCGTGCCACGCGGCGAAGTTCGATGTCGACGGCAAGGTGGTGGACGGCCCGCCGCCGGCGCCGCTGAGACCCTACACGGTGACCGAAGTCGACGGCAACGTGTATCTCCAGGATTCTTGAACCCGACGGCAGGCGACTCCGCAATGAAGCTGATTGCAGCGGTCAACCGTTTTCTGGAAGCACGCTACAACATGCGGTTCGTCCGCGAATTCTCGGCGAAGCAACTGCACAAACGGCTCCCGCCGCACACCGGCTGGCTGCACGCCCTCGGCAGTCTCGCTCTGCTGCTGTTCGTCAGCCAGGTGTTGACCGGCATCCTGCTGCTGGTGTACTACCGACCCACCCCGGACGAAGCTCACGAATCCATCAAGTACATTACCGGGGCCGTGCCCTTTGGATGGTTCTACCGCCAACTGCACGCCTGGGGGGCGACGCTGATGATCATCGCCCTGCTGTTGCACATGTGCCACGCCTACTTCTCCGGAGCCTACAAGAAGCCGCGCGAGTTGACCTGGGTGACCGGGGCCACCCTGTTCGTGGTCACCGTGACCTTCGGGTTCACCGGTTATCTGCTGCCCTGGAATGAAATCGCCTATTGGGCCACCACCGTCGGCACCGAGGTGGCCGGCGCCGTGCCCTGGATCGGCCCCTGGCTGATGGAGTTTCTGCGCGGCGGCAGCGGGGTGGGGCACGAGACGCTCAGCCGCTTCTTCCTGATCCACGTCATCATCCTGCCGTGGATCACGGCCGCCCTGGTCGCCGTGCACCTGCTGCTGATGCGGGCCCAGAATCTGGCGACCCTCGATGATGTCGGAGAGGAACAGGGCTACCCGCCGGACTCCGGGGTCCCCTTCCACCCGGTCCACACCGCCAAGGAGGTCAGTGTGGCCCTGGTGGCCTTCGGATTGCTGGCCACGCTGGCGGTGCTGTACCCTTGGGAGATCGGCAAAGCCGCCGACCCCCTGGTGACCCCGGAAGCCATCAAACCGGAGTGGTACTTCCTGCCCACCTATCAACTGCTGAAGTACTTCAGCGGACCCTTGGGCAAGGTCGTCGGCATCCTGGTTTCGTTCGTGCCGTTCGTGGCGTTGTTCTTGTGGCCATTCATCGACCGCGGCAAAGCACGCCATCCACGCCGCCGCCCGCTGGCTGTCGGCCTGGGCATCGTGGCCATCGCCGGAGCGCTGTGCTTCGGGATCCTGGGACACCTGTCTGAATCACGGGTGACCGTCTTCGGTACGACCTACGAGTTCGACATCAAGGGCATTCCGCATCGGGTACAGGCGGAGCACCCCGCGGCGGATCAGCCCTGACGCAGCTTCAACGGAGCGTGCTCGTGCACGCCCTTCTTCTTCATTTCTTCAAAGTCGAATTTCTGCCCGGCGTTGAAGGTCGGGCTGCGGTCGTTGTGGCAACCCACACAGGTCTGCTCGCTGGGAACCTGCAGGCCGGCGGCTTGCAACTCGGCAAGGGTGTACTTGCGCTGCGAGGTCATGATTTCTTTGAAGACCTTCGCGTACGACTCGCCCGGCCCATGGCAACTTTCACAGCCGACGTGGGAGGTCTTTTGCGCCGCCCGAACCGCCTTGCTGTCGCTGGGATCCGGAATGGCGTAGCCGCCCTCCTTGCCGAAACCCACGGTGTGACACTCCAGGCATTTGGGATCTTGGGTGTAGTCCTTGTTGGGATCCAGGTTGAACTTGGCCTTGGCCTCGGTGGCATTCCCGGGCTTGAGGGTTTCGAGCGCCTTTCCGTGAGGCGTCTGCTCCCAGGACTTGTAGGTGGCAACGTGACATTTCTTGCAGCTGTTGTTGCCGTCGTATTTGAATTTCTGGTCCGACCCCCCGCCCTGTGCGTGCAGCGGCGGCGCGGCCTTCATCACGACCAAGAGTGAGAGCGCCAGCGCCCCCGCCGTTCCCAGGCCAATCGTTCTTGCTTTCATGGCTGCCTCCACATGTGATAGCCTACCGTTCCTGTGATCCTGACGTGGTTATCATGCCAGGAACCGTCCACAAATACCATCGGCCCGATGAACCCTCTAGCATTTCCCATACCAGCGCATCGCTGCCCGGGGCCACCAGGCGACTTGCCCTCAGAGCCCATTGTGCCGCCGGCGGGCTGTCCTGGGGATGGCCTGACCGCGTCGATTCCTCCGGGAGGGCCCAGCCCGGAACGCTGCGGGGCCCATTGCAAACCGCGTGTTGCCGGGTTAGGGTGCCCCATAGCCCCGGTCCAAGGGGGTCCAAAGTGCCAGGGCTGGCGAACCCGCGGAAGGCGCTATGCTTTGGGTGGCATGCGGTTCAGCGCTGCGGATGCCAATGGGATGCTCACCGGCGGGCCAGGTGTGTCAGTCGATTCAAAGTGCGGTACCAGGGGAGAACTAAACCATGATCTGTAGCGCAGCAGCAATACGGCCGCTCATGACTCAGCTTGGGCGATGGGTGATCACCCTGATCTTCCTGGCCGAGGTTTCCTTGGGCTGCCGGGAGGAAACAGCGGCCCCCGCCGACCGCTCGGCGAAACCAACCGCGTCCCCGGCGGTACCGGCGGCTCCGCACGCCGCTCCGGCCCCCGCCCAACCGGTCGCCGGTTCCGACAACCGCGCGCCGTTGCCGGCGGGTCATCCGCCAATCACCCCCACACTGCAATTCGAGGTCCCCAGCGGCTGGACCGAACAGCCCGCGGTCAAGCCCTTCCGCAAGCGGCAGTTCTTGCTGCCCGCCGGCGACGATGCGGCCGGCGGCGCCGAGCTGGTGCTGTACTACTTCGGAAAGGATCAGGGCGGCAGCGTTGAGATGAACATCGATCGCTGGCTGGGAATGTTCAGCGCTCCGGATGGGACGCCCATCAGCCGGGCCCAGGCCAACATCAATACCCGACTGGTCAACGGCCTGAAGGTGACCACGCTGGATGTTCGCGGGCGCTACACCGAGCGCATGGGCCGCGGTGACGTCGCACCGCCTGCGGATCATCAACGAATGCTGGCGGCGATCATCGAGACGCTCGACGGTCCCTGGTTCTTCAAGGTGGTCGGCTCCACCAAGCTCATCGACGCGCACCAGGAGCGTTTTGCCCAGTTGACCAACTCGGTCCACCCATGAGGGGTCGGCCCATGATCCATACCAGGCGCGACCACGCCAAACGCCTCGAGTGGCGGTGATGGACCGCGGGGGTTGAGGTCAGCACGGTCCCCAGGCACCCAGCAGCAGTGCCAGGTCGGCGGCATTGACCGCGCCGTCGGAATTGAGATCGGCCGGGTGTCCGGGGTTCGGACCCCAGGCCCCCAGGAGCAGCGCCAGATCGGCGGCGTCCACCGCACCGCTGCCGTTCAGGTCAGGCGGACAGAGGTCGAAGCATTCGAATGCGGCCGGAAGCTGCAGCATGCCGTCGTTGAAGAAGATGCTGACCGTGCCAGTGACTTGGAACCCGTCGGCGACCCCCAATTGGGCCACCAGCACGTTGCCCTCCGCATCCGGAAGGCCCTGTCCGCTGGGCGGGTTGTTGCAGAACCAGCCACCGGTGACACCCCCGCCGCTGTTGAACAGCGTCGTGTCGAAATCAGGATCCAGGGTCGAACAGTCGCTGCCGCCGACCGGTACGCTCTTCAGACCGATGGTCACGAAGCTGTCGCAGGCCAGGCCCGGAAACAAGCCCAGCAGAACATCCTGCGGCGCGGTGCTCGCTCCGCCCATGGCCGCCGGGAACTGGTAGAAGCCCTGCGGATCATCGGTGGTGATGTCCACGAAGCCGATGCTCAACAGGGTGTCGGCGGGATCGTCGAAGTGGACCCCCACGTTGCACAGCCGCAATCCCGGCGCATCGCAGGACAGCGCCTTCTCCACAACCGCCAGCGTGATGCCCTGACACGCTTCCGCGACGGCGTGCTGACAGCCGCCGCCCGGATCGCAGATGTCGTCGGTGCAGTCCAGGCCGTCCTCACAGGCCGCGTCCTGCGGTGCGAACAGGCACCCGCTGATCGGGCTGCAAATGTTCACCGTGCAATCGATGCCGTCGTCACAGGCCGCGCTCACCGGAAGGGCCTGGCAGCCCTCGATCGCGTCGCACACGTCATCGGTGCAGTCAATCCCGTCGTCACAGGCGGCATCCAGCGGCGCGAACACACAGAAGCCATCGGCACAGTCATCGGCGGTACAGGCGACCCCGTCGTCGCAGTCGGCGGGACCATCGCAGACCGTGCCGCCGCCGAACAGCAGGGACACCCATTCGGGATGGTCGACGAACGGATTGCGGTTGCCCTGAAAGTTGAAAACGATATCGTTGCGGTCGCGCTCCACGTCGTCGACCGGATCCTGGACGTGCCACTCCAGCAGCACGGTGCGCGCCCCCATGTAGGCCACCGCTTCGTTGCTGCCGGTGGCGCTGGCGCTGATCAGGGCGGTCTCGTCGGTCAGAATCAACTCGGGCTCGGCGGCACCGCTGATGCCGTGATTGCCGCCCTCGTAGCGGACGTCCGCATAGAGCATGGCCCGGGCGACGTCGCCACGGCGACCGATCCAGGTCTCCCAGGTGCCCGAGGCGCCCACGCCGGTATACCAGTTGGAATTGCCCGGGTAGGTGCCGCTGCCGCCGCCCTGGCCGTTGTTGGCAGCGGTCGGCGCTTCATTGCAGCCGGCGCTGCACGTCCGAAAGGCATTGTTGCCACGGTCGCCGTTGTAGCCGACGTCGCAGAGAAACAGCATGTGACAGTCGCTATAGGGATAGTTGCCCGAATTGTCGTCCGGAAAGCCATAGCTGTTCGGCCAGACGTGTTCGCGGTTGTACGGACCGACCCCACCACCGAACTTGACGAAGCTGGCGTTCTGATAGACGTCCAGGATATTGGCGGCGTTGTTTGGATCTTCGTCGGCCAACTCCAGGATGTCCCAGGTGTCGGTGGAGCCGGACGTAAACGGAAAGCGCATGTGATCATCGATGACCGCGTGCAGGGTGGCCCGGAGCAGCGCCGGTGTGCTGGTCGCCACCGAATCGTAGTACCCCGAAGGTGGATCGGCCGCCGCGGTCGCGGCCCAGCCGGCCAGCACACACGACATCGCGACCCAGGATCCCAATCCCGTTCGACAGCGCTTCGGCATGCACATCTCCATGGGGGTGGATCAACCGCCCCTGTTTTCACTCTAGCCGATCGAAGCGATGACTCCAATGGTAACCCCTCGCAAACCGGCGACAGCCTTGCTCCCGCTCGGGCAGGTCCGGGTCACGCGCTTGGTTCGTTGGGTTAGGCCGCTCTAATCTGCCCTGGACCGGTGAGGCACCGTTTGGCCCAAGACCCGCGAATAATAATAAGGTATCCGGGCAGCGCACCCGGGTGCATCACGACCCGGACCTACCGCCGGTCAGCGGTCAGCGCGCACCAGGTCAAAGCACGGCGTCCGCGCTCGGGCGACGCACTCGCTGGCATAGAGGTACATGGCCGCGGACCAGGTTTGCCAATCCTGGCCCTGCGGGGTGCCGTCCTGGGCCTTGAACCATTCGTTGAAACCCCAGTTGACGGGTTGCTCGCGGGCGGGCTTGACCATTTCGGTGAGCACTTCCAGCTTCCTGTGGGCCAGGTCGTGGCGGTCCGCCGCCACCAGTGCCGCCACGTAAAAGCCGCAGATAAACGGCCAGATGCCGCCGTTGTGATATTCGCCCGGCTGGTTGAAACCCGCGTAGCGCGGCTGCCAGTCGGGATCCTCGAGTCTCATGAAGGGCATCAGGCACGGCGGCAGGTCGGCCGACAGTTCATTCTGTTGCCGCAGCGCGGCACATTCTGCCTCCACCCAGGCGACAATTTCGCGGGCACGCTCGGCCGAGGCCACGCCGGACAGGATCGCCAGGCTGTTGCCAAGAAGGTCGA
This sequence comes from uncultured Planctomycetales bacterium, assembly GCA_964619935.1. Lineage (GTDB taxonomy): Bacteria > Planctomycetota > Phycisphaerae > UBA1845 > CAIVHJ01 > CAZUGO01. Next base: position 144,434 of record CAZUGO010000040.1, read on the forward strand.
ACCGCTCGTTGTTGTACATCTTGTACGACCACAGGGCATAGTAGGGCTTGTTCGCCATCGCCAGCCCTTCGTGCACATGTCGATGTTTGCGGGCCGCGGTGATGTGGAACCGGTTCATCAGGCCGTGCAGAACTCGAGCCTGAGGGTGGCGGCCGAACAGCCGCAGGTAGGTGTATGCCAGGCAATTCACGTAGAGCCCGAAGCCCAGCACCCAGTGCTCATCCCGCCAATCGCTGGTCGGCATCTGAGCGACCATGGTCAGGTCCTCGGGGCTTTGATATTCCATCCAGGTCAGGGCCTTGCCGGCGGCCTCCTTGAGAAAGCCGGGGTCCCCGGCGGCCTGCCGGTAGCAATACAGACCGATGAGAAACAGTGGCGTGGTGTCGCTCGCCCCCCGCTCCTGCGGATCGTGGGCCAGCGATGGAATGTGTCCCAGCCGGGACTGGTTCTGGGCGATTGCCGACAGCGTCTGGCCCAGGCGTTGGATCAGATCGCCATCCCCGCAGGCCGTGACGCCCAGCGCGGCGATCATCAGGTCGCGCACATACGGTTCCGGGTAGCCCCAGCCCGCGGTCCTGGGGAGCCCCTGGAACGGCCCACGGGCATTGTGCCGCAAGACTTCGAGCGCTGCCGCCCGCGCCTCCGCCACCTGTGGTGTCCCCGCGTTGGTCATGACACACCCAGGCGCGCTTGCAGGATGGCCATCAGCCGTTTCGCGACGACCCGGTAGTCGAACAACGCCTGCACCCGCCGGCGGCCGGCCGCTCCCAGGCGGGCCCTGAGTTCCGGTTGCTCCATCAGAACCATCAAGGATTCCGCAATGTCATAGACGCTCGCACGATAATCGACGCTGCGCGGCGTTTGGAACACGACGCGCTGGCCGCGCCGCGCTCCGGCATCGTCGCCGAGGATGGCCTCATTCACGCGAATCTCAGTGGACACCCCGGCCAGCAGCGCCGTCTCGCCGTCCACCAGGGTGTCCAGCATGCCCATGGCCCGGATCCCGACGACCGGTTTGCCACACGCGCCGGCTTCCACCTGCGGCATCCCGAAGCCCTCGAGCCGTGACGGCGCCGCGTAGATGTCACAGGCCGCGATCAAGTAGGGAATGAAGTTCCGCGAGATGGTGTTGGTGGTGTAAATGACCTTCTTCTCCAGGCCCAGGCTGGTGGCGAGTTGCAGATCCTGCAGGTTCTGCTGGAGGGTTCGTTGTTGTGGCCACACTTTGCAGATGTACTTCCAGTTGCGGAACCGGGCATCGATCAGCGCCAGGCCCTGCATGACTTCCTGGGCGCCCTTGGAAGCGGCGTCTCCGCCGATGGTCAGGATCATGATCTCGTCGGGCTGGACGCCCAGCGCGTCGCGGACGGCAACCACCTTGGGATCATCACGCTCCCGCGGACAGAAAGCGTCCGTATCGCACCCCACCGGCAGCACCTCGATCGTGTCGGCGCTGATGCCGTCTCGAACGTAAACCTCCTTGACCCAGTTGGAAGTCACCAGGATCAGCGGCAGGGCATTGAGCACGTCGTGGTGGTTTCCGATGCATCCGTCCGCGACCAGCCAAGGCACCGGCTGGGGCCCGAACCGCTGTGTGTGCAGGACCAGGTCGGGCGTGTGACCCCAATATCCCACACCGACGACCACGTCAGGTCGAAACCAGCGGTAGTACCATTCCTTTTCCTGGGGGGATTGATAATGGGCCGGGAACACCTCGACGCCGATGTCTTGGAGCCCGCGATACATCAGATCTCCCTGGGTCGCCAGGCCCCCCGGCGACGGCGGATAGTCATAGAGCAACAGTATCTTCATGCCCTGGGTTCCTGGGTTTCGATCCACGCGGACGCCTGCTCCGGCCGGTCGAAGCACCAGAAAGCCTCCGCTTGAGGGGTCACCTGCGCTTCCCAGGAATCGCGGGCAAATCCGTAGACCTCGGTGAGCAGGGCGTACTTCTGTCTCCAGGTGTCGCCGGACAGCGTGACCCAGCGATCCGCGGAGGGATCGGCAGTCGGCAGCCGTCGGCCGCCGTCATCGTGGTAGGCACACATCCACAGCCGGTCGGCCTGAAGCCGGCCGGTCAGCCACAGCCGCACCACGGCCCGGCAGACTTCTTCATGGCGGCGGTGACGGGTGTACTCGCCGTTGGGCCCGTGGGTCACGACCAGGTCGAAGCGGGCGCCGCGCAGTGCATCCACGATTGCAGATTCGACCTGAGCGGGATCCAGGGGCTGCTGCTCGGGCCCGTCGTCCAGATCCGCCATGATGCCGCGCGCGCCCAATCGCTGCATGACCGCCTGGAACCTGGGGGCCCGGTCACGATCACTCGCCCGGCACAGGGTCATGACCCGCCATGCGGCCTTGACCTCGAGCAGCAACCCGCCCGCCCACAGCAGTTCATCATCGGGGTGGGCCACAATAATGGCTGCGTCGTCGACCGAAACCGGACCGTCGAGCGGGCGATTCTTGCGGGAGCGCTGGACCATGAAGCAAGGCTCCGTCAGGACCCCGCGGTCCACATCCCGGACGCAGCGGTGCCCCACACCCTACTACTCCGGCAGGGTACGTTTGTCAATTCGCCAGGATGACCCGTGCACGCGGAATGCTCCGCTCACCCGATGAGCACCGCGCCCCCGGACTTGCGGGTTCTGCGGAGCACGACCGGACGGTTGATGGGCAGCGATCCGGCGGGGTGACAGTGACCGAAGCTGCAATGTGCGACAATCGGAATGTCGCGGCCGCAGGGGATGTGAAAGCGCAGCAGCTCCAGGACCGCTTGCGTTTGATTCTCCACCTCGTCCTCGGGGTCGTCCAGATGAAAATCGCCGATCAACAAGCCCGCGCAGGCATCGAACGCGCCGCGCAGCTTGAGTTGGGCCAGGTGCCGGTCGATGCCGTAGGGATCGTTGTGGATGTCCTCCAGCGCCAGCCACTTGCCGCGCAGATCGAGGCAACGGTCGTAGGCGGAACCGAGCAGCGCCACCAGCACAGTCAGGTTGCCGCCGACCACGGTGATCCGCTGCTGCGGCGGGATCGCCCCCCGAACCAGGATCCCGCGCACCGGCCGGGCGCTGGGCCGCTCATTGATGATCGCGACCACATCCTTCAGGAACGAAGCGACGGCCGCCCGATAATCGCCCGCCTCCGGCTGCAGATGGCCCAGATCATGGTCGTAGAAGGCCCGGACCGCCGGGTAGGCGGCGGTGATGTTGACCAACGTGGTCAACTCACTGAAGCCGAAAATGCAGAGCGGCCGGCGGCGTGCCCGCAGGGCATCAAAGTCGACATCCGGGAGGATCCGGGTCAGCCAGGCCCCGCCGCGCAGGGCGACCACGGCAACGGTGTGGTCGTCCGCAAGCACCCGATTGACGTCCGCAACCCGTTCGGCATCGTCACGCCGCCCGCCGCGGTTTTCATCGAACCACGGGTTCATCAGCGCGAGATTGCCGGTGACCTGGTAGCCCTCGCCGACCACCTGCTGCGCGAAAGACAGGATCCGGCTGTAGGAGCGGAACCGCAGCCGCTCCAGGAGCGGCCGACAGTGGCCGGACACCGACAACAAGTGAATCACGGGCCGGGACATGTCCGCCGTTACGCCTCGTCCAAGCGCAGCCGGGCGCTGGTTCCCTGCGGCAGCGGCACGCCCCGCGAACGGCGCCAAGCCACGTCAACCAGCACTTGGGCAGCAATTCGCGCTACCGCCGGCGGTACCCGGGTAGGTGGTTTGACGCCGGGTCCCAGTCCGGCGAGGGCGTTGGGAGGTTCTCCGACCAGTTGCACCGTCCGGCCGCGCAGCCGGGTGCTGATGAACTCGCAGACGAACCAGTCCAAGCCGGTCACTCCGGCCATCCGGCTGACATCGTGGACCAATTGCGAGAATGCCGGATCCTCCAGAAAGGCCGCCTCGACCAACTGAAAGTCGTGGCCCCGACCGTCGACCGTGCAGATCAGAATGCTCCCGAAGCAATACCACACCCGGAAGCGGGCTTCCGGTCCTTTGGTATGCAGCGGCGCGTACCACTTGCGGACCAGGATCTTCTGACCGGCACGATACCCACAGCGGGCCAGGGTGGCGGAAATGTTGCGGGCGGCGCTGATCACCATTCTCGATGGATCCAGGCCGACCGCCGGCAGCGCCATCCAGATGTCGCCCAGGGTGGCCTGCTCGCGGGTGGACAAGGCGCGGGCGCCGGGTTGCCAGTTGGCGACCACGTAGTGGCGCGGGACCACCAATCCGGCCCGTTGCAGGTAGTTGTACTGTGTGGCACGGTCGGCCCAGATGCGGGCGTCATCGGGATCTTCGATGACCATCGCCCCGTGAGCCTTCATGGCCCTGCACAGCAGCATCGCGGCGGCGTCCATGCGGGACCCATCGGCCTGGGTGTTCAGGAACACGCCGACGCTGATCTTGCCCTGATCCAGGCGGCGATGGGTCTTGGAGATGTCCTTCTTGGTCACGCAGAGCACCTGGAGGCGATGGCGCTTCGCGGCGGCCAGCACTTCGTCCACAAAAACCCCGTGCCGGGCCGTCGCCCACTGGACGCACAGGTCGAATCGGGTGGTGCCTGCCATGGGCCTGCTCAACAGGAAAACCAGACGTTCAGGCTGTCGCCGGGCCGCTGGCCCTTCTTCAGGCGCCAGGCGCAATCGACCAGGCGGCCGGCGACGTGGGCCACGATTTCATCGGGCACGCCGCAGTGACTGTGGCTCCTGATGGTCATGTCCGCCGGATCGTTGACATAGTCGATGGACAGCGTGCGGCGGCGGGCCCCGCGCCCGACAATCGCGAGTTCAGTCGTGAAGAAGTTCATGTGGGTGATCCGGGCAATCTTGAGGACGATGGCGCACAGCGGATTCAGCTCGTACCTGTGAAACTGGTCCAGGGCCACCGGCTGATAATGTTCGGTCAGGTTGTCCCACCAGCACAGAATGATCTCGCCGAGCACGAAGAACACGCGAAACCACCCGCGATGATGTCCGAACCACTCCGGCTCGATCAGTTCCTGGAGCAGAAAGTCGTCCCCGCGATCGAACTTTCTGGCCCGGGCGATTTCCTTGACGGATCCACCGTGGACCCGCGCGACCCCCTGCTTGCCGTACCCTCTGGCCGGCTTGACGATAAACGGGTTGCCGAGTCGCTGGCGTTCGGCCTGCGTCAACCGGAAGTCTCGGGGCTCCCAGTTGCGGACCACGATGGTATAGGGCACCGGGATGCCGGCGCGTTCGAAGTGGTAGTGGATGACGGCCTTGTTGATACCCAGTTTGGCCCGGTCGGGCTCATTGACCACGAATGCGCCGCCGTCCTTGGCCGCGTACCCGAGTCGGCTGTAAGGGTCGGCCGGGTCTTCGTAGTCGGCGTCGGCGTCCAGGTGCATGAGGATCCGGCGCCGCCCGGTCTCCGACGCCCGGATGACCTGCTGGACGTTCTCGTCTTTGCAGACCACGCACGACACCTTCCGCTCGCTGCAGCGCCGGGCGATGAACTCCAGAAACGGCTCATCCGGCCAGGGCCCCCAGCCGATGCACAGGTCGATTTGATGGTTCGGCATCACCGGTCTCACGCCAGACAGTGCGGGTCACTATGACCGCGGGCATTGTAGGCCGTCCCGGCGGTTCACGAAAGTGCGCGGCCGCAGGAACGCGTTGCCGGCCACCGCGCCGCCGCCCCACACCGCGCGGCGGCCGTCGCGTCTGGCAATCAGCGCCGGCAGCGGCTATGGTAGGTCGGGGCCGGGTTTGGGCAGCGGTGATTCGCAAGCGCCGGGACGCCAGCGCGGCGGCCGGCCAATGCACGGCGAATGAAACATGCGTGTGCTGGTCATTGAGGACAACCTCAAAATGGCCGGATTCATCCGGCAGGGCCTGACCGAACAGGGTTACGCCGTCGACACCGCGACCGCCGGCCGCGACGGCGAGGAGCAGGCCGTCGCCACGCAATACGACCTGGTGATCCTGGATGTCATGATCCCCGATCAGGACGGCATCCAGACCTGCAAGAACATCCGGCGGCGCGGCGTCACCACCCCCATCCTGATGCTCACCGCCCTGTCCACGACCTCCGACAAGATCGCCGGGCTGGATTCGGGCGCCGACGACTACATGACCAAGCCCTTCGAATTCAAGGAGCTGCTGGCCCGCGTCCGGGCCCTGCTCCGCCGCGGGCAGGCCCAGGAAGCCACGGTGCTCCGCTTTGAGGACATCGAGGTCGACCTGCGCTCGCGGCGGGCGCTCCGCGGTGGCCAGCGGGTCAAGCTCAGCACCAAGGAGTTCGCGTTGTTGGAGTATTTGATGCGCAACCCGAACATCGTGCTCAGCCGCACCATGATCGGACAGCACGTCTGGGACATGAACTTCGACAGTGACAGCAACGTCATCGATGTGTACGTGAGCATGCTCCGCCGCAAGATTGACCGGGACTTCGCCACCCGCTTGATCCACACCGTGGTCGGAGCGGGCTACCTGCTTTCCGCCGAAGACCCCAATGGGTAGTGCCCGCCCATGCTTCAAGGCCTTGCCTCCATCCGGGCCCGACTGACCCTGATCAACTTGGGGATCGTGACCGCCACGTTGCTGGTGGTCAGCGCCATCGTGCTCCGCCTGCGGCAGCAAGAGCTGCTGGCTGATTTCGACGAGCGCATCCGAAGCCAGGCCGAGGTCATGCTCGAATCCATCCAGGTGGCGAGCGACGCCGCGCCGGCGGCCTCCCGGGACCGCGAGCGCCGCCCGCGCCAGATCCCGTTCCGATTCCCGGGATGCTATTTCCAACTGCGGCTGGCCGATGGGACCGTGCTCGAGAAGTCGGCCAGCCTGCACGACCTGGACCTACCCATGCCCCCCCGGTCGCCCGCCGGGAAGCCCTGGGCGCTCCAAACCGTGACCTTGAACATCGGGCCGCAGGCCGTCCCTGAGACCCTGCGGCTGCTGACGGTATTCGAGCAGCGGCCAGGAGTTCTGCCCTTTTACTTCCAGATCGGCCGCCCGCTGGCGGGGGTCCGGGAATCCATCGCCGACCTGCAACGCATCCTGCTCATTCTGGTGCCGCTGGCAGTGGTGCTCGCCGGCATCGCCTCCTACCTGTTCTCGCGCCGGGCGCTGGCCCCGATTCGCGACCTCGTGCGCCAGACCCGGGAGTTGTCCGCCGAGCGGCTGCACACCCGGCTGCCGGTCCCGCAGAATGATGACGAGGTGGCCCAACTGGCCGCCACGCTGAATGAACTGCTCGAACGCGTGGATGCGGCCTTCACCGCCCAGGACCGCTTCATCGCCAACGCCTCCCATGAGTTGCGGACGCCCATCTCCGTGATCATGGGGATGACCAGCGTGCTGAAGCAACAAGGCCGCACCGTGGAGGAATACGACCGCTTCGCCTCGAACATCGAGGACGAGGTCCGTGGACTGGCCAACACCATCAACAGTCTGCTGATCCTGTCGCGAGCCAGCGCCGGCCTGCCGCCGAGCGCCACCCGGTTGGTGGCGGTCAACGATGTGATCATGGAGGCGGTGGCCCGCTGCCAGTCGCCGGCCCGGCAGCGTGAAGTCCGCCTGGTGACCCGGCTGGTGCTGCCGCGGGAGGATGATGCGGAGCCGACCCTCCGCGGGGATGCCCAACTGCTGGCCACCCTGTTCGGGAACCTCCTGCGCAACGCCATCCGCTTCTCGCCACCGGAACAAACCGTGGAGATCACCGCGGCGGTGGACCCCGAGCGGGTGTGCATCCAGGTCCGTGACCACGGTCCCGGCATCCCCGCCGAGCACCTGGACCGGGTTTTCGACCGCTTCTACAGCGTGTCCGGCAGCGACCAGGGCTACCAGGGCGTCGGCCTGGGCCTGGCCATCGTCAAGGGCGTCGCCGAGATTCACCAGGGCAGCGTGCGGCTGCGCAATCATCCCGCCGGCGGCTGTGAATTCACCGTCACCCTGCCGCTGGCCCGCCCCGGCTGACATTAAATCATTTTCACGCACCTTTCACGCCGGTTTCAGAGGCCGGGATTAGACTTTAGACCAGTTGCGCGACCGAAGCGCCGGGCTCTTGGTGAGCCACTGGCGAACATCATGCCATACTCCGGTCGTTGACTTCCCTGAGTTGTTCTCTAAGGAGGACCTGTTCATGACCATTACCATTTCGAGAAGCACCGTACTGACCGCGCTGGCACTCGCCGCGACCGTGGTGAGCGCCTCGGCCCTGATCGCCCAGGGGCCGGACTACAAGGCCAAAGCCAAGGCCAAGGCCAAGGAAGTCATCATCCAGGGGCGAATCGTCGATCTGCACCACTTCATGACCGCCGGCTACGCCTCCGCGGACCGGGGCCGCACCACCCGCGAAGCCCTGCAGAGCGGGATTCCAGCGCTCCTGGAAACCCACGACGGGCCCGTGCTGCTGGGCATGGGCAAGCGGGCCGAGAACAAGAACAGCGTCATGGCCCTGGCCTATGAAGAGGCCGAGATGAAAGGCATGCTGTTCGAAATGAAGGGCCTGCGGTACCTGGACATCGCCTCGGTCACGCCGCTCAAGGCCGCCATGCCGGAGAAAGAGGAGGGGGAGGAGTACCAGGACGAGGACATGGACACCGACCCGCATGACCAGGACGAGGACGAAGACTAGACTCGGCCCCCCGAGTTGAAGCTCCGATTCATCCGGCCGTGTGGCACCTGTGGGTTGGCCACGCGGCCGGTCTTGTTATCGGTCAATGAAGGGGATTTCATTTCTATTTCACCGGCGGTTCACCCGCCGACGCCATACTTCGGCGGGGATGACCCGATTACAGAGACTCGATGAACGGCAGCACCATCACTCGAATCAACCACGTGGACCTGAGCGTCCGCAACCTGGACGCCAGCGTCGCCTTTTATTGCGGTCTGTTCGGGCTGACCGCCCGGCCGACCGATCCGCCCAGCCTGCTGACCCGGCAGTGCCTCGTGGGCCAGGGCGATGCGCTCGGGGGTTTCGGGTTTGTGCTCACCCAGGGCCTGGGCACGGGCACCGAACCGAGCGGCGTGGACCACATCAGCCTGGAGGTGCGGGCCCTGGAGGACGTTGTCCGGCTGTACCGCAAGGCCCGAGCCCTGCAGGCCCGCGCGACCGAGCCGCGGATCTACGAAGGCCACTGGCAGTTCTTCGTATTCGACCCCGACGGCTACAAGATTGAAGTGATGGCCGCCCAATCGCCGACCACCGCCGCTGAGCCCGCCCACACCCGGGAACGCGAATCGTCGAAATAAGGAGCCGACCGCCGTGGTGCCGTTGTTGAATATCCTGCCCGACGATTCGCTGTGGCTGCCGCTGTTCATTTTTGCAGCCCGGGTCACCGATGTGTCCATCGGCACGATTCGCATCATCGCGGTGACCCGCGGCCAGCGCAAGCTTGCGGTGGTGCTGGCGTTCTTCGAAGTCCTGATCTGGGTCTCGGCCCTGACCACGGTGTTCTCGCACCTGGACAACTGGCTGAATGTGCTGGGGTTTGCCGCCGGCTTCGCAACCGGCAACGCGGTCGGCATGGCGATCGAGCGCAAGCTGGCCATGGGACAGCAGATCGTGACCTTCCTGTCCAGGAGCCGCTTTCATGCGGTCGCCGAGCGGTTGCGCTTCAGCGACCTGGAAGTGACCACCGTGGATGGAAACGGTCGCTCCGGCCCGGTGTCGATGTGTGTCGCGGTGATTCCCCGAAAACACACACCCGCGGTGATCGCCATGGCCCGCGAAATCGATCCCGAGGTCCAGATCACGGTCGAGGACGTCCGCGAGAGCACCCTGTGGCAGCCGAGTGTTGCGATGCCCGGAAAGACGCCGTTCACCCTGGCCGGGTTTATGAGGATGAGCGTGCAGCGTACCGAACGCGCAGGGGCGCTGTTCCCGCAGGAGGCGTCGCGACCGCCGGTGCGGCGCCCGGAGAATGGACGGTCCGGCGGGGATCGCAGTGCCTCCTGACTTGGCTCCAGCGCACCCGCGGCGTCGGGGTGCGTCGCCGCCGAAACTTGACGCTGCCGTGCACGCTGCCCATACTTCAAGAAGGGAGCATCCCATGATCGTCAGCCCCGAATCAGGAGCGCCGCTGCCCGGCGACGAGCCCCCCGGTCAGATGCCCGCACTGCAACCGCCGGCGGGCCGCGAGCGCGAAGGACCGGCCGGCCTGAATGACCTGGTTCGATTGCGGCAGGAACTCAGCGATCAGTACGCCCAGTGCCTGCGCGAATTGAGAGACGATGAGCACATCGCGATCGATGAAGATTGCAGCGCTGAGTGCCAGTCCGATGGCCTGCTGGCCAGCACCATGGAACATCTGGCCGGCGAGATCCGCAAGGTCGATGCGACGCTGGCCCGCATCTACGACGGTTCCTACGGCAAGTGCACGGAATGCGGTAAGCCCATCCCGGAGAAACGGCTGCGGGTCAATCCTACGGCCCAGCGCTGCATCACCTGCCAGCGGCATGCGGAGATGAAACGATGACTTGAGGTTGCGGTTGCCGGCGATCGCAGCGCGGTCCGAACCGTCCGACCCGCCGCGGGGAGGCCCCGCGGACACGAGGTTTATGATGAACACGCCTGCTGAGAATCTGCTGGTCGGGGACCCCCTGCTGACCCAGACGCCGGCCGACCACCCCCAGCGGATCTCCGGCGAACTGGCCCAACTGCGCCAGATTGCCGCCGACACCGACCGCGATCTCGAGGAGCGGATTGAGGCCTTCGAAGACATTGTCGACTCGGAGATCGGCGACACCACGCTCACCCGAGCCAAGAACATCGAGCGCGAGGTCGGGTTCCGCCAAATCTACTTGAAGTTCGAAGGCGGCAATCCCACCGGCACCCAGAAGGATCGCATCGCCTTCGCCCAGGCTCTGGATGCCCTGCGCCGCCGCTTCGAGGGCGTGACCATCGCCACCTGCGGGAACTACGGCGTGGCCATGGCCTGGGCCTGTTCGTTCGCGGGCCTGAAATGCGTCATCTTCGTGCCCGAGCGCTATCGCGCCGGCCGGCTGGCCGAGCTGCGCGGTCCCGACGTCGAAATCCAGCGGGTGGCGGGTGACTACGAGACGGCGGTCCAGGCCTCGCGGGACCAAGCCGAGCGGCGCGAACTCTACGATGCCAATCCAGGCGGCGCCAACACCATCCTGCAATTGAAGGCCTACGGCGAGATCGCCTTTGAGGTCTACGACGAGTTGCGCGACGCCCCGCTGGCAGTGGCCGCGCCGGTGTCCAACGGGACCACCCTGGCCGGCGTGTACAAGGGCTTCTTGAGCCTGTATCGCCGCGGCAAAACCTCGCGCCTGCCGCGGATGATCGCCGGGTCCGCCTACCACAAAAACCCGATCGTTCAGGCCTTCCTCAAGAATCACCTGGGTTGCGAGAACCTGGAACCCAGCCGGATTCGTGAATCGGCCATCAACGAGCCGCTGATCAACTGGCACTCCATTGACGGAGAGCACGCCCTGGGCGCGATCCGCAGCACCGGCGGCAGTGCCTACTTCGCCAGTGATCGCAACATGAGCTACTACTCGCGGTTCATCCGCGAGACCGAGGGCCTGAGCGTTTTGCCGGCGTCCACCGCGGGACTGATCGCCTTGTGCGAGGCCCACAAGAAGCACCCGCTGCCGCCGGACCGCTACGTTGTCATTCTAACTGGGAAGAAATAATGAAAGCACGACGCGACGGCAACGCCATCGTTTATTGTGAAGGCGCCTTCGCCACCACCCACGGAAAAACCGCCCACGGCCTGGTGCGACGAACCCGCAGATACACCGTCGTCGCCGTGGTGGACTCCACCCAGGCCGGGAAAGACGCCGGTGAACTGCTCGGCGGCCGCAAGGAAGGCATTCCGATCGTGAGCAGCATTCCGCAGGCCGTGGACCGCGCCGCAGCCCAGGGCAAGCCGGCCACCCATGTGGTCATCGGCCTGGCGCCCGACGGCGGCCGATTGAGCGACACCGCCCGGCGGGACCTCATGGAAGCCATCCGGCTGGGGCTGAACGTGGACTCCGGGCTGCACGATTTCCTGGGCGACGACGACCCGATGGCCACACTGGCCGCCGAGCACGGCGTCACCCTCCGCGATGTCCGCAAGCCGCCGCCCCGCCACCTGCTGCACAACTTCACCGGGAAAATCTCGGAGGTCGCGTGCTTCAAGGTCGCCGTCCTCGGCACCGACTCCGCGGTCGGCAAGCGGACCACCGCCTGGATCCTGGTCGACGGACTGGAACCGATGGGCCTGCGGGCACAATTCATCGGAACCGGCCAGACCGCCTGGATGCAGGGAGCCCGGTACGGCATCATCCTCGACTCCGTAGTCAATGATTTTCTGGCGGGCGAACTGGAGCACGTGGTCTGGACCGCCTGGAATGAGCGACACCCTGACGTCATTGTCATCGAAGGTCAGGGCAGCCTGATGAACCCGGCCTACCCGGGCGGCTACGAGATCCTGGCGGCAACCCGCCCGGATGCCGTCATCCTGCAGCATGCCCCTGCCCGGAAGGAGTACGACGGGTTTCCAGGACATCCCCTGCACCCGTTGGCGGTGCAGATCCAGGCCATCGAGCTGATCTCCGGGAAGCCGGTGATCGCGGTCACGCTCAATCACGAGCACCTCAGGCCCAGCGAGCGGATCGCCAGCGCCGTTCAAATCAGCAAGGAAGTGGGCCTGCCGGTTTTCGACGTGCTGGCCGACGGGGGTGACGGACTGTGTCGTGAGCTGGTCCGGCAAGTCGAAGCCCACCGGCAGGGGCGCCGGGCTGCGACCCCCCGGGCTGCTGCCGTCTGATTTCCGGGAACCGTCATGGATGCCATGCCACGCACTTCGGCGCACTTGGGCACTGACGCCCTCCAGGTCATCGATTGCCTGGAGGTCGGACCGGTCCGGATCCACCCGCGGCGGCTGTCGTGCCCCTATGCGGTCACGGCCGGGGGACACACCGCCACCTTCGACTTCGCCTGCAAGTACGACGAGGACGTCTTTGGACCCGCTGCCGACGACTCGCTTGCCGACATGGTGGCCGCCCAACTGGCCATCAACTACGGCCTGTTCTGCAAGCGCCTGGTGTTCCAGGGCCGCTACGATCGGTTCGATCAGCGCTTCATCCTGGCCATGGCCGAGAACACCGCCCGGGAGATATTCGTCAACAAGTTGCTGAAGCCCAATCCCTTCATCGAGGGTCTGGCCTCGCTGGCGCCCGTGCGGTCTGAACGCTACCTGGAGGCCGAGATCGAGTTCCCGAACTCGGACCCCACCGCCACGGCCCGCCCGGGGCCCGTCCGCGACACCCGGGACCGCTGTTGCGTGCTGTCCAGCGGCGGCAAGGAGAGCCTGCTCAGTTACGCGCTCCTGAACGAGATCGGCTGTGAAGTCCACCCCGTTTTCATCAACGAATCCGGCCGGCATTGGTTCACGGCCTTGAATGCCTACCGCCGGCTGGCGACCAGCGATCCGCACACGGCGCGGGTCTGGACCAACGCCGATCGCGGATTCAATTGGATGCTCAAACATCTGCCCTTCGTCCGCAAGGATTTTGCCGACGTGCGGGCCGACGTCTACCCGATTCGGCTGTGGACTGTGGCCGTCTTCGTGTTCGCGGCGCTGCCGCTGCTGCGACAGCGGGGCATCGGCCGGCTGATCATCGGCGACGAGTACGACACCACCGTAAAAAAGACCCTGCGGGGCATCCCTCACTTCGGCGGCCTGTACGACCAGAGCCGCTACTTTGACGATGCCTTGTCCCGCTATTTTGCAGCGAAGCGCTGGGGCATCAGCCAGTTCTCCATCGTCCGCCCGCTGTCCGAACTGCTCGTCGAACGCGTCCTGTCCGAACGCTATCCCGATCTCCTGCAGCTGCAGGTCTCCTGCCACGCCGCCCGCGTGGCCGGCGAGCGGGTGTTGCCCTGCGGCCGCTGTGAGAAGTGTCGTCGCATCGTCGGCATGCTCCAGGCCCTGGAGGTCGACCCCGCGGTCTGCGGGTACACCCCCGACGACATCACCCGCTGCATCCGGGCCCTCGCCGACCGCGGAACCCACCAGGGTGTGGCCGACGCCCAACACCTCGGTCATCTGCTGCAGGCGCGCGGGCTGCTGCCCGGAGCGCAGATCGGGCGGCTGACCGCCCAGGCCCGCCCGGAAGTCATGAAACTTCGATTCGACGCCCAGCGCTCGCCGATCAACGGGATTCCCGCGCGGCTCAGACGCCCACTGTGGTCCCTGCTGCTGCAGCACACCGACGGCGCGGTGCACAAGCATGGACGGATGTGGGCTGACATCGATCCGCTCAGTGAGGAGTGGATCAGCCGGCCCTATCCACTGGAGCGACCCGCGATGAGCCAACGCGATCAGCCGTCCGGCAACGGGTTTTTGTTAGAGGCACTGACCTGGCCGGAGGCCCAGCAGCGTTTTCGGGACGTGGACTTGGCCCTGCTGCCCGTCGGGGCGATCGAGCAGCACGGCCCGCACCTGCCGCTGGACGTCGACACCCATGATGCCGAGTATCTGGCCCGAAAAGTCGCCGAGGCCTGCACCGACCCCAAGCCGATCGTGCTTCCGGCGATCCCGTACGGCGTGTCCTACCACCATGAGGACTTCAGCGGCACCATCAGCGTCAGCAATGAGACGCTGGCCAAGTTCGTGTACGAGGTGGGCATGGGCTGCGCCCGCAACGGCATCACCAAGCTGGTGATCATCAACGGCCACGGCGGCAACAGCCCCACGCTGCATTTTGCGGCCCAGATGATCAACCGGGACGCCCATATCTTCACCTGTGTCGACACCGGGGAGACCAGTGATGCCGACGTCGAGGCCATGATCGACACACCCAATGACGCCCACGCCGGCGAAATCGAGACCAGCACCACCCTGGCGGTCCGCCCGGAAGTGGTCAAGCCGAACAAGGCCAAGAAGAGCGTCCCGCAGTTTTCCAGCCGCTACCTGGATTTCAGCTCCAAGCGCAGCGTCGGGTGGTACGGCCGCACCGCCAAGATCTCGCCCACCGGGGTCATGGGCGACCCGACCAAGGCCACCGCAGAAAAGGGCGCCCGGATGTGGGAGGTCATCATCCGGAACTTGACCGAGTTCATCGAGCAACTCAAGAGCATGAGTCTCGATGAGATTTACCAGCGCGACCGCTACTGAATGACATGAAGATCGTTCGTGTTGACGCCTGGCCGGTGACCCTGAGGCTGGCGGTGCCGTACACCATCGCGTACGAGACCGTCGACCGCACCACGAATGTGTTCGTCCGCCTGGAAACCGACACCCTTGTCGGCTGCGGGTGTGCCGCGCCCGACGAGCACGTCACCCGAGAAACCGCCGAGACCGTGGTCCGATCGATTCTCGATCTGGCCGCTCCGCTGCTGGCCGGGCAGGATCCCCTGCGTTATGCCCTGGTCCTGGACCGGCTCAAGCCGTGCCTGGCCCGGCAACCGTCCGCCCGGGCCGCCGTCGACATGGCATTGTTCGACATCGTGGCCCGGCACTGCGGACTGCCGCTGTGGAAGTTCCTGGGCGGCTACCGGGAATCGATCATGACCAGCATCACCATCGGCATCGTGCCCGCCGCGGAGGCCCTGCGGTTTGCCAGAATGCACGTGGCCGCCGGCTTTCGCTCGCTCAAGATCAAGGGCGGGCGAGATGTCGAGGAGGACATTGCCAAGATCGCCGAGTTAAGGCAGGCCGTCGGGCCGGCCATCGAGCTGCGCTTCGATGCCAACCAGGGCTATACCGTCGAACAAGCCCTGGACTTCATCGAACGAACCCGCCCCTATGGCATCGAGCTGCTGGAACAACCGACACCGCGTGACCGACCCGACCTTTTGGGCAGCGTCACCCGCCAGGCGTCCATCCCGGTGATGGCCGACGAGAGTCTGGTGACCCTCAACGACGCCTTCAAGCTGGCCCAGGCCGACCGCATGGACATGATCAACATCAAGCTGATGAAGGTCGGCGGGATTGCCGAGGCCATGCACGTCAATTCGGTCGCCATGGCCGCCGGCCTGGAAACCATGGTCAGTTGCGTGGATGAAGCCGGCCTGGCCATCGCCGCCGGCCTGGCCTTCGCCCTGGGCCGACCCAACATCGCTTACGCCGACCTCGACGGACACCTCGACCTGATCGGTGATCCCACCCGCGACGCGGTGATCATCCGCCAAGGCCAGGTCTATCCGCGCGATGCCCCTGGGCTCGGCGTCCAGTTGCCCTGAGCGGTCGGCTCGGCCCTACGCCCAGGCGGCCAGGGCCCCGGCAGGACCGAAGACTGCCCCCATACCCCCCCGTCACCCCAGCTCCACCCCCCCGCACGGCCCATTCGGACGATTTTCAGTTATTTTGGTACCACCAGAATACTCAAATGGTGATACCATTTTATTACAATGGTATCTTGAGACATATCAAATGAAGATACCATTTTGTATAAATGGTATCACGAAATGCAATAAATGAAGATACCATTTTTTCCAAAACCGAGTTACCCTTGATCTGAAGCCCGCCGGTCCAGCCCCACGCCTCAGTTGTCTAGCCGCCCTTCGACTTCAGATCCTGCACCAGGCGTTGGACTTCCGGGTTGGTGCTGACCAATTCCTGGCCCACGGCGATCAGTGCAGTCACGTCGCTGTCGTCCAGGGCAAAACTGGTGGGCAGGGTCAGGAACCGCTGGCGGCGCTGCTCGTCGGTCAGGTTGGAAAACTGGATGGACGCAACGTAGTAGTCAACCGTGTAGCGCCCGGGGAGGTCGAGGTTCTGCCCGGGATGACACCGTTCCGCAATCCGGCGGATATCGGGGAACGCATCGAGCAGCAGGTAATTCAGCACGCCCTTCTGCATCCAGGTGCCCGTATAGATGCCGCTGGTCGCCGTCCGGACACCCGAGGCCAGCCCGCCGGGACTGCGCGCGGAACGCTCGATGGTGTTGGGCGGGTTGGTACCGGCATCCACGAGCACCACCACAATCCGATCGACCTTGCCGGCGTCGATCAACCGGCTGATGGCCCCGTTGCGGAGATGATGGAAGAAGGGCATGACGCCCAGATTATCGATGATGCCTCCGTCGAGCAGGTACAGGTAGCGATGGTCCGCGGTGTTCAGTTGAACCTGGCCGTCCGTGGGCGCCGCGTGGGGATCGATCAGATTCCCGGCCCACGACCGATGCCTGGCGTGTTCCAGGCCGCGCTCGTCTGAGAGTTCCTCCTGCACGGCAGCCGCCATGGCCGGGCCGTGGTAATACTTGTAGCGCACCGGGTCGAGCAGCACCGGAAACGCCGATGAGGATGCCGCCGCCCAGGCCACCGGCAATCGGGTCAGATCGGATCCGATCATGTCGAAATCCTGCTGGGTGAACTGAAACTGCTCCTGGCGGGCCATGTCGGCGGCGTTGACGTTGATAAACGGGCGGCGTCCTCGGTCCAGCAGATCCTGGTAGGTGGCCCGCTGAAACACGTGCTCGTCATAGTACGCTGCGGCCAGTTCGCTCTTGTTGGCGCCGAGATTCAGCGGATTCAGCCCTCGGAGCAGCAGTTCGCGCTGGATATTGTGCCGCAAAAAGCGCTGTTCGAAGGGGCCGCTGAAGGTCTCCTGGCCCCACAGCCCGTACGCCAGCGCGGTGAAGGAACCGCCGGACACCGATGAGATCACATCGACCTCGTCGAGCAAGGACCGCGAACCTGCCCCGGAGCCGGCCGGCAGTCCCACGTCGCGCAGGCCGAGCAACACGCCGTAGGCCAAGGCGGCCGCTCGGGTGCCCCCTCCGGAGAAGGTCACCACCACCAACGTTGAGTCGGTGTTCTTGTCGCCGACCGCCAATCGCCCCATGCGGTAACCCGCCTGCGGATCGTAGGTCTGCAGCGGTTCATTGGCATACCTGGCCGCGCAGCCGAGCAACAGAATCGAGCCGCTCGTCAACAGGGCCACTGACAACACGACCCGGCAGTTCATTTCACATTCCTTTCACGCAGTTCGATCTGCGGCGCCGTTCGGCTGTCGTTGCCAGGGCAGCGGAAGATCCTTTTGACATCAATCCATCAAGGCCGGCGGGTTCGACTCTCTTGCTCGATTGACCGTAGGGGCGCGGCCATCGCAGGCGCTGCGTTAGTCTGGGCCGGTCCGCGTCGCGAACGCGGGCATGTGCCACAAGTCGAGCCTTGCGTGCATCATCATACTGCCGCCCTTGAAAGCAGCAAGATCCGGGCCGGATGATGAATTGACGAATTGTACTCACACCGGGCGCGACCCCTCCCCCCGCGGTCTCCCCCCGGACGGAGGCGGCCACACCCTCGAGGCGCAATCCTGTACGGGCTGGAGCCCCTCGAGATCCTGCCCGCATCCCCGCCGCCGCAAACAATCATCGACTGGGGAGCTTCCCGGCGGTGACCGTGGCCGCTTCCATCAGCACGTCGGGCACGTTCCAGCCCTTTTGCCGTTGCAGCTCGTAGAACGCGCGGCGATACAACAGCCGCCCGTGGATGGTCACCGGCTGTTCACCGTCGCGCCGGAATACATAGATGCTGGTGTCCGCGTGCAACGCGGGAATGCGGTTGTCGCTGACCACGCGCGTCGGGTTCCAGTAGGCGGCGGTCGGGGTCACGCCGGTCCAGACTTCCTCGAGAATCTTGGCAAACGCTTTTCCGGGCCGCCCGGCATAGGCACCTTGGGCAGGATCGCCCACTCCGCCCCACGCCGGTATGGTCGGGCCTTCGACCAATTTCAATTCCGTCCCGTTGGGAGCGGTCGCCGTGATCAGCAGCAGCAGGTGTCGCAGCGGTGAGTCGGTGGGCACATGGTGGCCCGCTCGATCGTTCCGGATCGTGACCTGGACGGTGACGTTCGAGCCCATCGCCTCGGCGGCCACGGTCATGGTCACCGTGTTCTCGAGCAGGTTCTGATCCGCTGCGCCCGGCATTTGATGACTGAAGATCGTAGACGGATCGCGCCGCCGTCCGCCGCGGTCCGGACGTGCAAAGTGGCTGGCGCCCAGCCGCGGCATATGGCACTCCTGGCAGGTCTTGCCGGCCTTGGGGTCGCGATACGGGCTTCGCAACCACTCGCCGAAGGAGTCGTATACGACGGTATCCCAGAACACGGCATGATGGCAGGGTGCGCAGAACTGGCTGGTGTGGTGCAACGGGGAGTAGGCATCATCTCCCGGTGCGACGTCGTCCAGTGGCCCGGCGAAGAACTGCTGGCCTTCGGCGGGCCGGCGCAACTCGAACGACAGCACGCCGGGCATGTTTTCATGCGGCAGGCCCGTTGCGTCATCCAGTCGCACATCGAATACCTTGTGGCAGAAGTCGCAGGCGATCCCTTCTTGGCCCACGCCCGTGACCGAGTTCGGATCCACACCGTAGGGCGCGTCGACTGCGGCGACGGGGGCATGACAGGCGGCACAGTTTCCGGCGGACTGCGGAACGTCCAGTTTGTGGCCGGGGCCAAAGTACGGCTGGTTCGCGTCCGGTGCCAATGGGAACCGGCCGTAGTCGCGATTCGTCGCGTAGCGGGTCGGCGGACTCTGGTTGCCGGCGAGGTCGGTACCGTTATACATGCTCAGGAAGCGGGGATTGACGGCCGCGTGCGCATGAGCATCCTGGCGCCATTCATCCGCAGGCAGAGAATACGGAAGCCCGGTACCCGCCGCTGAGTGACAGTCCGCACAGGCCTTGCGGCCCGGATCGGCCGACTCCACCGACGGCATCCATTGGTAGTGGACGTGGTCGGTGCTGGGGTGCGCCCGCAGCTTCAGGCGCACGTCCAGGTCGCCCGGGTAGACGACGTCGCCGCCGGCGACGTAGTTCCCCGGTGCCCAGGCACTCAGCGAAATGGCCTGCGTGGGAGCAAGCGCGGACAGGACGAAGCGCCCCGCGCTGTCGGTCCTCGTGAAGCGGTCCGTGGTTTGTACGCGGACCACGGCGCCGGCGACCGGGCCCGTCTCGTCAACGACCGTACCGGCGACGGTCGCCTGCCCGGCCGGGGAGGGTGCGGGATCCGCGGCGGACAGGGACACACCGACCAGGCCGACAGTGAAGGTCATGATAGGCTTGAAGGATGTGCTCATCCGTTGCAGAGCCTTGCGCTGCAGGGGCGGCCCGGGGCCCGCCGCACGGTCATGGCCAGGCCCGCTTGCGCCTGCGAAGCACCAACAGCATCGGCATCATCGGGCCCAGGGCTGCAACCATGCCACCGCCGCAGCTGCCGGGGCCACCCGTGCCGCCGCCGTTGGATTGCTCACCGCTGTCAGCGCCGCCCGGGGGTGGGGTGCTGTCGTTGTCGTTGGTGTCATCGGGTGTCGGATCGCTGGAGTGCGGCCATTCTGTTGCCGCGGGCGGCGCTCCCTCCAGGTCCAATCGAAAGACGCCCTCGCCTTCGGTCGCCGCATAGAGCTGCCGGCCGTCCGAGGACATCGCCAGGTCATTGACTGCACGGGTTCGTAAGCCGTCCGACATCGGCTGCCACAGTGCTCCGCCGTCACCGGAGCGGTAGACCCCCGACAGTCGATCGGCGGCGAAGAGGACCGCGGGGTCCGCCGGGTGGAAGACGATATCGGAGACGCTGGCTTGGGGGTTCATGCCGAATCCGGTGCTTTGCCAGGACGCCCCGCCGTCGTCGCTGCGATAGATGCCGCCCATTTCCAGCCCGGTCAGAAGCACTTCTGAATCGGTCGGATGCATCACGATGGTCAGGGCCGCCGCCGAAGGCGGGAGGCCTTCGTTGAGCGCTGTCCACGACCGGCCGCCGCTGGCGGTCTTGATGACGCCGTTGGTTCCGGTCGCCGCGTAGACCACTTCCGGATTCGATGGCGCGATTGCCAGGGCCACGACGTGGGCGTTGGCGGACAGGGCGTCGTTGGCCTGGGCCCAACCGGCCCCGCCATCCCGTGACACGAAGACGCCGTCGGCCGGCAGTTGGGTGTCAAAGGCGCCCGCGGAGTAGAACTGTGCCGATCCCGCGTAGACGATGGATGCATCGGATGGTGCAAATGCGATCGCCTGGAAGTAGACATCGCCGGCCGACGGGTTGCCGGTGGCCAGCCAGGTGTGCCCGCGGTCGTGGCTTTGCCAGATCATGGGGTGCCAGTTGTTTGCGGCAAGGAGATGATTCGAGTCGTCCGGGTCGACGGCCACGACTTGCCACTCGAGGGCGGCGGTGGGTGGATAACTCAGTCCGATCCACTGCTCGCCGCCGTCGCTGCTGCCGTACAGGCCGCTGCGCGCTGCAGCGAATACGGTGCCGGCTGCCGCGGGATCCACGGCAATGGCGCGGGTCTGGGCGCCCGTATAGCCGCGGCTGGCAACGGCCCACGTTCTGCCGCGGTCGGCGCTTACGAAGTTGCCGCCGCCGTAATTGTTCGCGAACAGGCGATCTGGGTCTCGCGGATCGACCTGGAAGTCGATCGGGAAGCCGGCGCGTACGCCGGCCGGGCCCCAGCCGGTGTCGCTTCCGCCGGCCGCAACCGACCAGGTGTGGCCACCATCGCTGCTGTGGTAGAGCGTTCGGTCATTGCCGGCGTATGCGACATCGGGATCGGACGTTGAGAACTCGACCGCTTCGAGGATGTCTCCGCTGAGCGTTTGCTGCCACGATGCACCGCCGTTTGTGGACAGATAAGCCCCGCCGCCGCCGGAATATTGAATGCTGCCGGTGCCGGCCAGGAGTACGTCCGGGTTATCGGGTTGCATGTACAGGGAACCGACATACAGATTGCCAAGGCCCTGGTTCACGGGGAACCAGACCTGGCCTCCATCGGTGCTCTTGAGAATTCCTTCGCCGCCTGGGAGGCCGAGATCTGGATCGGAGTTGGCCGCCTCGCGGTCGAAGATGCCGGTGGAGAGGTAGAGCACATTGGTATCGCGCGGGTCGATCCACAGGTACCGGGCGAGGTTGTCTCCGCGCCACACGGGCGCCCAGGTGTCGCCACCGTCCGTCGACTTGTAGACCACCCCTTGCGTCAGGTCGAACTCGCGGCCGCGCCGTTCGGAGCCGTTCCAGATCCAGCTCGCGATTTCGGCGGCCAGGTAGACGACTTGGGAATTGCCGGGATCGACGGTCAATCCGCGAACCGTAATTCCTTCTTGCTCCACAATTCCATGCACCCGCTCCTCCCACAGATCACCGCCGTTGACCGATTTGAAGACCCCTCGAACTCCCTGGGTGCCGATCCAGACGATGTCGGGGTTGTTGGGGTCGATCGTCAGGCAGAACACGGGCACGGCGTCGGCGGACTCACCGGAGCGTGCGCTGATGCCGTCGTTAATCGGCGTCCAGTTGGCGCCGCCGTTGGTGCTGCGGAAGACGCCGGCGAACGCATCGGACACGTACATGAGATCTGGGTTGTCGGGATGGGCGCGGATGTCATACCCGAGACCGCCCTGGGGGCCGCCGGTCCGGTGCCAGGTCACGCTCGGCGGGGTGGTCGCGGACGATTCGACCCACACTTCCACGTCGTCGATCAGCAGTTCCGCCTCAAACGACTCGACTGAGAATCCACCGGCGGCCAGCGGTATGGGATCTTGATATTCCAATAGGGCGCGGTCGTCGATGAGTGCCGTGAGTGTGTCGCCGGTCATTGCGATCTCGATGGTGTGCCAGTCGCCGTAGCTGATTCCGGGACCGCCGGCCAGGTCTTCCTGCACGGTATCGCCGTCAACCTGTTTGCGAAGGGTCGTTTCGGTTTCGCTGATGCTCAGGAAATAGCGCTCGGCCCCGTGGTGGCGGTAGCTGATGTGTGCCACATCGCCCGCGAGTGTGAAGCGTAGTTTCAGTGTTGAATCGCCCCACACGGTTGCATCGTAGCCGGAGTGGGCATGACCGTTTCCAGCGCCGCGGTAGACGAAACCGGCACCCTCGGGGCGCACTGCCCAGCCCGCGTCGGCCCACCAGTTGCTGGCGTTGCCGTGCTCGAAGTCTTCCACGTAGATGCGCAATTGGCCGGCGGGTGCATCGGCCGCAGCGCTGCCCACGAGAAGGACGGCAGCGGCGACCGGCGGCATGACGGTGGTGAGGCAGTGCAGAACACGCAACATGGCGATCGCTCCCCAAATGGGCCAGGCCTGAGAATCGTGTGCTTCGGGTCGCTCAACCGCTTATCGTCACTGTCCATAGCGCGCTGAACCGCATTTCGGGCATGCCGGCTGGGGCCGATAATAGCCGAGCGTTGTTGGGAAAACCCGGCTTGCTACCGCTGAACGCGGACACCGGAGCGGAGCTGGGCGAGATTCTCAGTGACCTCCGCACCACGCGGCGCTACTACGTGTCGGTCCAGCCCGAGCTTCTCGACGAGGCCCGGCGAGGATTTCGATCAGCATCAGGAGCTTAGAGAACGGTCGTGGAACGACGCGACCGACGAGTTAACGGCGAACCCCGGGAGAGCGATCTTCCGGGGTTCGTTCGTTTACGCCAGTGCCCGCAAGGACTTACACGCGCTCGCCGGCACGGCTGGCTCAAGCCCACCTGCTGATCGTTGTTTGCTTGCTACTCAGATCGTCTAGTGCTACGTTGATTGGCGGCTCTTGGAGGCCTTGTCGATTGTCGATTGGCCGCACGTCGAGCTACGCGATCTCGGCCCTCGGCCGACTGGCTCAACTCGATGGAACCTGGGTTCTTCTGTCCGAGTTCGCGGCCGCCACGGGAGCGCCCGCGCCATATTCCTCGAAACTAGTGCACAGGCTGGCGCGGGCCGGACTGATCCACACCAAGCGCGGATACAAGGGCGGCTATTCCCTCGCGCGCCCTGCCAAACAAGTTGAGTAGCACATGATCGCCATGGTGGCACTTTGAATTCAGGCGCACGCGGAAAGGAGGGTGGTAAACCGTTACGACCGGGCGCGCGCATGAATGACTGATCGCGGTGTCTCGCGGGTTTCCCGCCGCGACGAGCGACCGTTCGAGCCCGGGATTCGAAGGTGTGGGCGACCGGCATCATCGATTCGCCCGCGACTTCAGCCGTATCGGAGGAGGATGCGATGAGAACGATCCAGGTTGCAGTTCGACTGGCGGTGGCGGCCCTCATGGGCGAGTTCGTCGCCGAGGCAAGTCGTCAGGCTCCGTTCGTGTCGTCGGCTGGTGAGGCGCTGAGCGCAATCGGGGCAAGCACGGGCTCCGGCAGTGGGATGTTGGACCCGACGACGATTCCGAAGTACGTGATCCCGTTGGTCATCCCGCCGGTGATGAGCAACGACGGGGCGGCCAACAGCTACGACATCGCCGTCCGAGAGTTCAAGCAGCAGATCCTGCCGGGTGGGATCTGGAACACGATCAACGGACGGAACGACAAATTCAAGCCGACGACGGTTTGGAGCTATGGTCCCGCGGCCGACCCGACGCCCGGCGTCGCCCCGGCCCCCGGCTCCCAGTTCAATTATCCGGCCTACACGATCGAGACGATGTCGAACGTGCCGGTGAATGTCCGTTGGATCAACGACCTGGTGGAAGAGAATGGCAACTACCTGGAGCATTTGCTCCCCGTCGATCAGACGCTCCACTGGGCGAATCCGCCCGCGGGTCCTGGGCACACCGATTCGAAAGGTACCGACCCGGAATCGTATGAAGGCCCGGTTCCAATCGTCGTGCATGTGCATGGCGCTCACGTCGACCCGCAGAGCGACGGCTACCCGGAAGCGTGGTGGCTGCCCGCCGCGAACAATATACCCGGCGGATATGCCACGCACGGTCGACTCTTCGATGACGCAAGCGGGACCAATCCTGGCGACTTGGGCTACGCAGATTACCACTACCGCCAGGACCAACCGGCGACGACCCTGTGGTATCACGACCACGCGCTCGGGATGACGCGCAACAACGTATACGCCGGGCCGGCCGGATTCTGGCTGATCCGCGGTGGCGCCTATGACGGGGCCACGGTCCAAGGCAGCGGCGAGCCCGCCGTCCTACCCGGTCCGGCGCCCGTAGCCGGCCAAGGTGTGCTCGAACTCAACGTACCGGGGAATCCCGTCCGGGACAGTATCCGGGAGATCTCGATCGCCATTCAGGATCGGTCCTTCAAGAAGAACGGAAACTTGTTCTATCCGAAGACCCGCGCCTTCTTTGAAGGGGTTCAGCCGAGAGATCTTAGAATTCCCTTCGCCCCCGACTCTGACGTGGCGCCCATCTGGAACCCGGAGGCCTTCTTCGACGTGATCGTGGTCAACGGCGTGAGCTGGCCGGAGTTCCAGGTCGCGCCCGCGCTGTACCGCTTGCGCTTCCTGAACGGGTGCAACTCGCGGTTTCTGTGGCTGAAGTTCGACCATTCCGACGTCGAGGTGTACCACATCGGCGCTGAGCAGGGCTTCCTGTCCGAACCGGTCTTGATGAACGCCCTCGATCTCGACCAGAGCGGCGACGGCAAGGCCCAGTTGCTCATGGCCCTCGCCGAACGGGCAGACGTACTCGTGGATTTCAGGGGCCTTGCACACGGCACCGAGTGCTCCTTGGTTAACATCGGACCCGACGAGCCCTTTGGCGGCGGCATCCCGGGCGTCGACTTCGAGCCGGCCGACCCGGACACCACGGGCCAAGTGCTGCGCTTCGTGGTGGACACATCGCTGGACGGCGCCAGCCCCACGGACCCAAGCGGCGCGACGCCGGCCACGGACCCGGAGGACCTCGTGTTGCACACAGAGCCTGGACTCGGCCCGTCGCAGGGCGATCCTCGGAACGTGTCGCTGAACGAGGAAGAGTCGGAGGAAGTCTGTGTGCTGGCGGACGGGGACACCGGGGAGTACCTGATTCCGATTCAAGAGTTCGAGTGTGGCGCCCAACCGCCCGACGGGACGATCGTCGTTCCCTTCGGCCCCACGGCGGCGCTGCTTGGTCAGGTCGACCTGTCCGACCCCAACAACCCGGCTGGCATCCCGCTGATGTGGACGGCGCCGGGCGTGGGTGTGGAGAAGACCCTTCAGGTGCCATCGGGAAACGTGGGTGTGTGGGTCACGGAGAATCCGCAGTTAGGCGCCACCGAGGAGTGGGACCTCTATAACTTCACGGAGGATGCCCACCCAATCCACCTGCATCTGGTGCGTTTCGAAGTTGTATACCGGCAGGCAATTGGCGGCATCGTTCGGAACCCGGAACCCTGGGAATCGGGCTTCAAAGACACAGTCATCGCCTACCCGGGTGAGATTACACGGGTCAAAGCGCAGTTCGACATCACGGGGCTATACGTGTGGCACTGCCACATCGTCGAGCACGAGGACAACGAGATGATGCGCCCGTACTTCGTCGGTGATTGATCAACCCGGCGGGTGGGCTGCCTCACACGGGGAAGGAGCCGGCGACGGCTCCTTCCTCATGCGCGATGCGAACGTTCGCCAGGCGCTTCCAGCTCCACGCCGACCTTCAGGGCCTCGTCCACGGGCAGCGCCCCGCTCTTGAGCCGGTCAGCGAGCGCGGGTCCGTTGACATACGCCACGATGAGCAGGTGCCGACCGTCGATGTGCTCGAAGCCGTAGATGGCGGCGATGTTGGGGTGATGGAGTGATGCCGGCAGCCTCGGACGCGAAGCGCGGGACCGTTCGGCGTGCGGACGAGGCCTCGCGACCCGCTGAGCCGAACAGGCGCTCAGACGGGCTGGCATGAGGGTCCAAGACATTTGCACCCTTGTGATCGGCCTCCCGGAGCCCCAAACCGCGTCCTCGCAGCACGGCTACTGCGCGACCCGCACGGACTGTCGTTCCCGCGCCATCCAGGGGCGTCGCATCAGCTGAGTTTCACTTGCCCACCTGTTCGCGCTCAAATTCCCGACGCGCCTGTTCGGTGACGAAGGAGTCCGTGCGGCCGTCGCGTTCGCGCTTGGCGCCCGCTGCGCCCTTCGGGAATGTCGTCCCCGATACCGGGTCCGTGACCCTCTGGTCCCGCAGAGCGTACGGGTTTTCGTGGAGCGCCGTATAGATCTGGACGAACGACATGATGCGCTCATCAGCCCAACGGACCGCCGCTTCGTAATCGATCGCGTCAAGCGGCATTTCCAGCGTCGCGTGCGAATCGCACTGCATCAGAATCGGGACGATCTCCAGGTCATAGTTCAGGATCAGCTTGCGAATATCGTGATCGGTGGTCGCCTGAAACCGCAGGCGGATCCGGGCCGCGGCCGAGCGGAAGTCTAGCACAAGTATCCGCATGGACTCTGTAAATTTCGGCGTCGCCGTTACCTGGTCTCCGCATTTCGCGATCAGCAGGTCCAAGCGCGGCTTGAAGACGCCGCGCAAGGTGTCAAACTCCATGCCGAGTTTTGCGAGTCGCTGCTTCCACTCCTCGTACTTGCGGGTCTCCACCTCCTGACATTGTTTGCGTTTCGCTTCCATTGAGGCAAACGCCGCGTCGATGCGCGCCGCCAGTTCCTGTGTGCTTTCCATGGCGAAACTCCCATTACCCTGCCATCATTGAGGGGCCACCTGTAACTGAACCGGGTCACTGGATCGCTGCGGCCTCCGAACGAGCCCGCGAATGACGTAATAGAAGACCGGCGTAAGGAAGATGCCGAACAGGGTCACGCCGATCATGCCGGAAAAGACGGCCGTGCCGAGCGTACGGCGCATCTCGGCGCCGGCGCCGTGGGCGATCACCAGCGGGAACACGCCGAGGATGAACGCGAAGCTCGTCATGAGGATCGGCCGCAGCCGCACGCGGGCGGCCTCGACGGAGGCGTCGAAGCGGCTGGCGCCCTCGACTTGGCGGTCGCGGGCGAACTCGACGATCAGGATCGCGTTCTTGGCCGCCAGACCGACGAGCACGACGAAGCCGACCTGGACAAAGATGTTGACGTCCATGCCGGCGAGGAACAAACCCGCCAGCGCGCTGAGCAGGCACATGGGCACGACGAGGATCACCGCCCACGGCAGCGACCACCCCTCGTACAGGCCGGCCAGCACGAAATAGACGAGCATCACGCCCAGCGCGAATGCGCTGAAGGGGTTCTTCTGCAGGTCGCGGAACTGCTCGAGCTTGCTTGCCTCTTTTTGGAGATAGCTCACTTCGGTCCACTCGGTGGCCATGTTGCGCGGCAGGTCGCGGCTGAGTCGCTCCATCGTCGCCAGGGCGTCGCCCATGCTGGTCCCGGGCAGCGGGGTCCCGGTGATCGACGCGGCCGGAAACATGTTGTAGCGCGTGACCTGGACCGGCCCGGTGGAATCGCGCACCTCGGCCAGCGCCCCCAGCGGCAGCATCTCGCCATCGGCATTGCGGACCTTGAACTGCCGGAGGGTTTCCGCGTCGGTGCGGAACGGCGCGTCGGCCTGCACGTTGACCTGCCAGGTGCGCCCGAAGCGGTTGAAGTCGTTGACGTAGTAGCTGCCCAGGTATGCCTGGAGCGCGTCGAACACGTCGGTGAGCGGCACGCCCATCGACTTGACCTTCTCGCGGTCGATGTCCACGTAGAGCTGGGGCGTGCTGGCGCGGAAGCCGTTGAACAGTCCGACCAGGCCCGGCTGCTCGTTGCCCTTAGCGGCCAAGTCGTCGGCGCGGGCCTGTAGCTCGTGGAAGTCCACGTCGCCGATGCCTTCGACCATCAACTTGAAGCCGGCGGATTTCCCGAGGCCCGAGATCGGCGGCGCCCCGAAGACCAGCACCTGCGCCTCCGGCACCTCGCGGGATAGGCGCTCGCGGATCCGGGCGGCGACGGCCTCGCCCCCGAGCGAATGGTCGCGGCGCTCGTCGAATGGCTTGAGGATGACGAACACGTTGCTGTAGTTGGAGCTGTTGGCGTTCAGAACGTAGGACATCCCGGGGAGGCTGAGCGTGTGGGCGACGCCGGGCGTCTCGAGGGCGATGCGCTCAACCGCGTCGGTCACCGCGAGCGTGCGCTCCAGCGAGGCCGAGTCGGGTAGCACGATGTTCGTCACCAGGTATCCCTTGTCCTGCAGGGGGATGAACCCCGTCGGAATGCGACTGAAGCCAAAGCCCGTCAGGCCGATCATCCCGACGTAGAGTAGGAGCACGACGGCGCTGAGGCGGAGGCACCACCCCACGCTCGCGCCGTAGGCCTGCGTCGCCCGCTCGAACAGCCAGTTGAAACCGCGGAAGCAACGGCCCAGCACCCAATTCACGGGGCGGATCCCGAATCGACCGAGCACGCTGCCGACGATGGCGCCGGGGAGGAATAGAAGCCCGTGCGCGCCCAAGGATCGCAGACTTGCACCCAGGCCACCGGGCGCCGCCTCGCCGACGTGCGCTCCGGTCGGCAGCCCAAGCCACGGGCCGAGGACCGGCGCGAGCAGCCACATCGACGCCACCCCGCCGAACAGGGCGAAGCTCCACCGCGGCAGCGCCTCCTTGCCGTCGTCGCCGCGGTGGCCCGGCTTGCGGTTGCGGAAGAACAACACGGCCAGCGCCGGCGTCATCGTCATGGCGTTGATCGCCGAGAGGATCATCGACACCGAGATGGTGACGGCGAACTGCCGGAAGAACTGGCCGACCAGCCCGCTGAGGAACGCGCTGGGCAAGAGCACCGAGCTGAGGACGAGCGTGATGGCCAGAATCGGCCCGCTGATCTCGCCCATCGCGTCGATCGTGGCCTCGCGAACGGGCTTGCCCATCTCCAGGTGGCGCTCGATGTTCTCGAGCACGACGATGGCGTCGTCCACCACGATCCCGATTGCAAGCACCAGTCCGAACAGGGTCAGGTTGTTCATCGTGAAGCCCATGATGCTCATGACAGCGAACGTGCCTACCAGCGACACGATCACGCCGATCATGGGCAGGAGCACGGATTTCCAGTCCTGAAGGAACAGCAGAACGACCACCGTCACAAGGATGATGGCCTCGATGAGTGTGTGGACCACCTGAGCGACGGATTCGCGAACGAAGGGCGTTGTGTCGTAAACGATGTCGTACTTGAGGCCGGCGGGGAAGCGCGTCGCCAGTTCCCGCATCGTGGCCTTGATCTGGTCTGCGGTGTCCAGTGCGTTCGCGCCGGGCAGCAGGTAGATGGCCAAGCCCGATGACGGGCGGCGGTCGAGCCGCGCCATCAGGTCCCGGCTCCGCGCGCCCAGCTCGGTCCGGCCGACGTCTCGCAGGTAGGTGATCTCTCCGCCGGAGTCCGTCCTGAGGACGATCTCACCAAACTGCTCCGGTTCAATCAGTCGGCCGAGCGTGCTGAGGGTGAACTGAAAGTCCTGGCCCGCCGGAACCGGCGGCTGGCCGATCCGTCCCGCGGCGACCTGGACGTTCTGCTCACGCAACACCCGGATCACGTCTCCGACCGTCATGCCCCGCGCCTGCAGCTGGTCAGGGTCCAGCCAGATGCGCATGCTGTAGTCCTGCTGGCCCATGACGAACGCGTCGCCGACGCCCTCGATGCGCGCGATCGCGTCCTTGAGCTGGATGGTGGCATAGTTGCTCAGGTAGAGTTGCTCGTAATACGGCTCACCGGTTTCCGGGTTGTCCTCGGAGTACAGGCTGATGGCCAGCAGGATGTCCGCGGCCTGCTTCTTGGTGGTCACGCCGATGTTCTTGACCACCTCGGGCAGCGACGGCTGGGCGATGGCGACGCGGTTCTGCACCAGCACCTGGCCCATGTTGATGTCGGTGCCGATCTCGAACGTTACGTCCAGCGTGTACGAGCCGTCGTTGTTGCTCTGCGACGACATGTAGATCATCCGCTCGACGCCGTTCACTTGTTGCTCGATGGGCGCGGCCACCGTGTCGGCGACTACCTGGGCGTTGGCACCGGGGTAGTACGCGGATACGCGGATCATCGGCGGCGTGACGTCCGGGTACTCGGCGACGGGCAACAGACCCGCCGCGATGGCCCCGAGCAGGACGATCACGATCGAGACCACGCAGGCCAAGACCGGACGATTGATGAAGAAACGGGCGAGCATTGGACTCTCCTTCTCCCCCTCGTCCTCTTCGCCAAGGTGGGCGAGCGGGCGCGGGGGTCGGTGGTCGGCTTGCAGGTTAGGGGCTGGAAGCGGCCATCGCCGGTTGCGTCGTTGCGTTCGCCTTCCGGGCTGTCGGGGCCGGCATGTCAACCAGGGTCGGCTCAACCGTGACGCCCGGCCGGACCTGTTGCAAACCGCTGACGATCACCCGCTCGCCGGGCTTCAGGCCGTCGGCGATTTCGCGCAGGCCGTCGTGGACCCCGCCGACGCGAACGGGGCGGACCGTGACTTTGTTGTCTGCGCCCACGACGTAGACGATCTTCTGCCCCTGGTCCGTGTCGAGCGCGCGGTCGGAGACGAGCACGGCCTGGTGCGGCGCGGAGACCGCCACCCTGACTCTCGCGAAATAACCCGGAGACAGGGCGCCGTCCGCGTTCGGGAATACACCCCGGACGCGCAGCGTGCCGGTCTTTGGATTAACCTGGTTGTCCACGAAGTTGATCGTGCCGTGGTGGTGGAAACCGTCCTCAGCCGCCAGCCCCAGCCAAACCGGGATGTCCGTGGTCTCGCTCGACTCGAGCTTGCCCTCGCGGATCAGTTTCTGTATGCGCTGGACGGTGCGCTCATCGACATCGAAGTTGGCGTACATCGGGTCCACCGAAACAATGGTGGTCAGGAGTGTGCCGCTGCCGATCCCGCCCGTGACGAGGTTGCCGGTCGTTACCTGCTTGTAGCTGATGCGCCCCGAGATCGGCGCAACGACGCGGCACCACTCCACATTCAATCGCGAGGATTCCACCGCGGCTTTGGCGGCCGCCTGGGCAGCGCGCTTCTCCTCGAGCCGCGCCGCAGCCGTGTCGAATTCAAACTCGGTCCGTGAATCCGGGGGGATCCGCTTGATACGTGCATACTCCATCTGCGCCAGGCTGACCTGCGCCGCCGCGCGTGCTTCCTCGGCGATGCGGGCCTCGAGTTCCGCCTGGAACGGCCGCACGTCGAGTTCCACCAGGACGTCGCCCTGCCCGACAAAAGTCCCCGCTTGGAACGGGACGGCCACGATCTGGCCGCTCACGCGCGCACGCACCTCGGTGGATTCGACGGCAGTAAGGCGCGCAGTGAAGTCCGCGTAGTCGGTAACCTCTCGTTCTACTGAGAGGCTCACGTTGACGGCCGGCGGCGGCGGTGGAGCGATACCCTCCGGGTGACGGCAGCCCACGGACCCCGCCAGGCCCGCGACAGCGGCAACAAGAAGGCTGCAGCGCCCGGCAGGAAGCGGCTGAACCTTACTGGCTGATGTTCGGATAATGCGCATCGGAGTTCCTCACTTTCGGGGCTGGAGCGTCGCTGCGGGACCGGGCTTCACCAGCGCGACGAGACACGTTTCATCGTCGTGCGCCGGGCGTCGCGCGCGAAAAGTCTTGACCGAATCGACAACATGCCTCAGCAGTTCTGCGGCCGTGGTCGCCGGAGCCGAGAGGACCGCATCGAACCGCTCGCCGCCCCAGAGTTCGTGCGCCGCGTTCATGCTTTCCGTGATGCCATCGGTGAAGAGCACCAGGCGGTCGCCCGCCAAAAGCTGCACTGTCTCGTTCTCGTACGTGCTTGCCTTTTCGATTCCCAGCGGAAGTCCGGCGACGGCGTCGAGCCGACGGACCTCGCTGCCGCGAACCAGCCGCGGCGGAGGATGTCCCGCCGAGGCATAGGTCAGCACCTGCGCTTGTGCGTCATACAGACCGACAAAGGCCGTTACAAACTGCCCCGTATCGGCCAGATAACGAGTGGCCAGCGGTTTGTTGATCAATGCCAGTGCCGCACCAGGGGCTAACGGTTCTTGTTGACTCTGCACGGCGTTTCCCAGGGCATGGACCAGGGCAAGTATCGCGGCAGCCGCGAGGCCGTGGCCACTCACGTCTGCGATGACAATCGCCCAGTGCTTGGGCCCGACGGGACGCACGTCATAAAAATCGCCGCCCGCGTCTTCGACGTCGGCGAAGTGCACGGCAAGATCGAGGTCCGCAACGCTGGGCAGTTGCTGAGGGAGAATGGATCTTTGGATCGCCATCACCAGCCTACCGTAGCGCTCCAATTCCGCGCGCGCATGGCAGAGTTCATGATTCAGTTCAGGTGACTCATCTGACGTGTACGCAGTCATTGTTCGCTCCTGGTGGTTGATCCGTAGGAGGCCGCGTTGGTCTTACGGGCACGAAACTCGATTTCCTTTTGCAGCCAGTTCAGCACGGCGTTGCCCGGCGCGCCGTTGCGGCCCAGGCGGATTTCGTGGGCGCGCTTTCGAATCTCGCCCTCGGCAGGGTCGCTGTCGTCCAGCCCAACTCCTTCGGCGGCCTGGAACTCGCGAACCCTCTGCTCCCGCCGCTGGTCTTTCGTATTCGATTCCCATGGTGCAGCGTCATGCGACGCCTCCTTTCTTTGCTGGACCGACCGTTGTTCGTCCCTCGACGATTTCGGCCACGATGGCCTTCGTCACACAGTCGCCGGCGATGAAACGAGCCCCTTGCTCATGCATCTCCGCCAACCGGGCCTTGCCCGCGGCATGGATGTACGTTACGCCCGTGAGGTCGACTTGAACAAGTGGCCTGTTCGCGCCCTCCCACATGCTGAGCCAGCACTGTTCGAGTTCACGCACCCATGGCCCTTCCAGTCTACCTTCGAGCCGCAAGGTGAGAACCCGTGGGCTACCGCTCGTCGTGATTCGCAACATCGAAATCACCTCAATTCACAACTCCGAGGCCGCAGACCGCCGGCTTGGGTTCTTCTTTGGCCGGCGATCTTACGGCCGTTCGTATCCTTCGTCTGCACGGTCAAGAGCAACCGCCGTACCAGCAATGGAAGTGCAGGCCGTTTATTTCTTAAGAGGCACAGGAGAAAGGACTTAAGGGTTGCAGAGTCCTGGGGGCAACGCCAGCCCCGTCAGCCGCCAAGCGCCAGCGGCTTGGCGCCAGCGCTCGCAGGTTGGCGCGCTATTCGGGACGGCAGATGCCGAGCTTCTTCATCTTCCAATGCGATGGTCTCAATCGTCCGACCCATGCGGCGAGCGAAGCCCTGCGTGAAGTGGCGCACCAGCCGCCGGATGTCATCCAGGCGCTCACGCAACGGCGGCAACGCGATGGGAAAGACGTGCAATCGATAATACAAGTCGCTCCGGAAGCGACCTTCGGCAATCATCTCTGCGAGGTCGCGATGGGGGGCTGCCACGAGGCGCACATCCACTCGAATCGTCTTCGTGCCGCCGAGGCGCTCGAACCGCTGCGTCGGCGGACAGCACGCGGTCTGCCCGATCGGCGGCTATGCCCGCGACGCTGGTATCGCACGATGATCCTCGATCGGCGCCTTATCTTACGGTACGGTGCCTCCCAGCGCCCTGGCAATCGTGGAGACATCCTGAACGATCATCCCGTGGTACGAATCTTGATACGAACCGGGCGCGGCTGCCGCTTCCAACAGCAGCGGTTCACCGATTTCCAACACATGCCCGGCAGTGCCTGCGCGATCGACCAGCGCTCTACTCCACTCTGCTGACGCCGGCTTCAGCGAGAATATCGTGTGGATATTCCGCTCCGCCAGAAAGGCGACGATCTTGTCGGGGCCTTCATGCTCTGCTTGAAGATCCGTGAACGTGCGTACGTCAAAACCGTAACGGCGCACCAGGTACTCCAACCCAAGGCTGTCAGTCACGAGTACCCGACGATCCGAAGGGACTGTGCTCAGGACCTGACGAGCCCAGGAATCAAGCTGGTCAAGCTCCTGCGCGTGACGCTCATAATTAGCGAGATAGTATCCCGCGTGACTGGCATCGAATTCGCTCACCTGGCGGGTGATCGCTTCCAAGAATTTCCTCCAGATTGCGATGTCCAGCCAGATATGCGGATCATGTCCTCCGGCGACGCCCGGCAGTTCGATGAGCTGGGCCGGATCCACGTCCTTCGCGATCGCGTAGACCGGCTTAGAACCGACAACCCTCTCCGGCACGGCTTCCGGACGGCCGTGCTCATCCAGACCCGTGAGGAACACCATGTCGGCACGCAGAGGGTAGGGAACAAATCCAGCGTGCAACCGACCGAAGTCAATGTCGAACGACTCCACCTGCGCTCGATCACCGGTGACTTGGGCCACGAGTTCCGCAACGAGCGGGTGCGTGCACGTGATGCGGTAGTCATTCTTTCCCGTGTCGCGTGTGACGCGTAGTTGCTGTTTCTGCTTGGGGTGATATTTCCAGGACTCCTTGGAATGGTATTTCCAGGATTTCTTCGGATGGTACTCCCAGGATTTCTTTGGATGGTACTCCCAGGATTTCTTTGGGTGGTGCTCCCAGGATTTCTTGGGGTGGTACTTCCAAGCCTGGGCGTAGCCGCCTGCCGTTGCAGTTGCCCACACAATCAGGCTAACAAGCAGCCACCTGAATTTGCCCAAAGATTGTTTCCGTCTTGCTGCCATCGACGCGAGGACCGCAACGATGCGTTCCGCCAATTGTTGCATGCTTTCCATGGGGGTACTCCTTCTTGCCGTCTTTCGGCTGTACGCCTTAGAGCAACGGCGATGCCAGTGATGAAATTCCCGGCCGTTTGTTTTGTAAGAGACCCAGGAAGAAGGACTTACGGATTGCAGCGTTGTGGCGCTCCGCGCGCCGCGTCAACGGCCAGGCGCCAACAGCTTGGCGCCTGCGCTGGCCGGCTGGCGCGCCATTCGCAACGGCCGCGGTCATCCTGTGGATGGTAAGACGGCTGAGGAGGTAACCCTAGCGTGTCATGGGGAAGCACGTCGGCAGGATTCGCCAAAGATCGGTCGCCTGGTATGTGAGATGACCGAGCGTCTCGTCGGGTGGATCGGTCGTTTTCATCTGTCCATCAGCGAACGACCGACTGCGAGCGTGTGACCGGCGATGACACCTTTCTCATCCGTCGGAATCACCCACACCGCGCCTTCGGTGCTGCAGCAGGAAGAGAACCACGCCGGGATCATCAAGGCTCCCGCAACGCGTGCCCATGGGCAGCCATCCAGCCCGGAGAAGCCCATCGTCGTGTCAACACTCCGGGACGCGCACCTATCCCATGATGTTCAGTCCCGCATCGACGTAGACCGTGCTGCCCGTGAGCCGCCTGGCGTACGGCGTTGCGAGGTAGGCCGTTGCCATCCCCACGTCGTCGATGTCTACCAGCTCGCCGATGGGCGCTCGTCGGGCCGCTTCGCTCAGCAGCAGGTCGAAATCCTTAAGCCCGCCCGCGGCGCGGGTCTTGATCGGGCCGGGGGACACCGCGTGAACACGGATGTCTTTGGGCCCCAGTTCGTAAGCGAGATAGCGCACGGCCGCCTCCAGCGCCGCCTTGACCGGCCCCATGACGGCGTAGGTGGGGATGACCTTGTTCGCGCCGTGATAACTCATGGCCAGGAGGGTTCCACCCTCAGTCATCAGCGGCGCCGCCAACTGGGCCATCCGCAGGAACGAA
Organism: uncultured Planctomycetales bacterium; assembly: GCA_964619935.1. Lineage (GTDB taxonomy): Bacteria > Planctomycetota > Phycisphaerae > UBA1845 > CAIVHJ01 > CAZUGO01. The sequence continues at coordinate 180,656 of CAZUGO010000040.1, forward strand.
TGGCAGGACACGTCCATGGCCACGCCAAAACCCGCTGCTGAGCAGTTGAGCAGCCCACCCTGGAGGTCTTCCTTAGGCGCGGACGCGATGGCGTGCAGCGCTATATCCAGTCGGCCCCAGGTCTGCCGAACGCGCTCGAACACGCCCTCCATCTGGCCGGGTTGCTGCACGTCCATCCGTTCGAAAATGGGCGCCTCCAGCGCTCGGGCCAGAGGCTCGACGTAGGGCTTGGCCTTCTCGTTGAGATAGGTGATTGCCAGCTCGGCGCCGAGCATATGGAATGCGCGGGCGCAGCCGTAGGCAATGGAGTGCTCATTGGCAATGCCCAGGACCACAGCTTTCTGGCCCTTCAAGGGTGGTAGTGGAATCTCAGACATGGATGATTACTCCAGTGGCGGCGGCGGTAACAATGGCCGATTTGCCTTTGGGTCTCATTTGACGGCCTTGAGCGCGAACAGAGCCTTGATCTGGTCGAACCGGCGATTGGCCTCCCCATCGAGCGCTCCCGCGGCGGTGATGACCGCCTTCATCGCGTCGAACAACTGGCGGCGCTCATCGGCATCCGCCGGCAACAGTTGCGGCAGCGCCTCCAATGCCGCTTTCTGGTCGGTGACCAACATGGCCCACTGCTGGCGAACAATTTCCTTGTAGCGGGCCAAGGTGATCTCGGGGTGCTGCTTGAGGATGCGGCGCAGGACTTCGAAGGAGCGACCGTCTAGAGACCTCTGCCCCATGGTGACGTACACGTGCGCCCGCACTGCGGCTTCGAGGGGTCCGCCCTGGTCCATTGTCCTGCGCAGGTCCTCGATGATCGCAGCGAGTTCGGCCCTTTGGGCGGGCGAGGTACCCGGCTTGGGCCGAACACGCCCGCCGGAACGGCAGATTCCCAGCGAAGCCTGAAGGGCGGCGGTGCCATAGACCGCATGGAAAACGGCCTCCACCGTTTGATCGCGGAGCTGGCCGAAGGCCTCAAGCGATTGGGTCACCCGTTGCGAGACTTGTTCCTGAATGCTCAGGAAGGGGTTGTCGGTCTCCGGCGTCTTTCGCTCGGTGCGGGCCTTATCAGCCACTCGTGACACGGCACCCATCATGGGGTTCTTGTCCGAGAACATCGCATAGCTCAGACGCAAGGGCTGCATCGCCAGCACGGCACAGGCGATTTGCGGAGTGACCATCGACTTCAGCCAGGGCTGAACGAAGGTCTCGTAAAGGGAGTTGTTGAGCTGTGACACACGCTTGACCGCCTCGAACTCGCGCTCGTCCTCGATGCTGTTGCAACCCAGCGACCGGATGTCCTCGATGTCGCGCTCCTTGATCCGCACGTTGAAATCGCCTTCGAGGAACTCCCCACCGGGCTCGCCTTCGGTCTTGTCGGTGATCACGATCTCATAGAGGCCGGGCGGCATCCCGTCGATCAGGTCCATGTAGTTGATGAACTCGGAATGCTCTTTGGCGGCGACCTTGGTGCCCACGAAGATCGCCAGGTGCCCCGCGGTCGGGTGCAGGCAATAGAGGATGGTCTGCTGATGCCGGCGGATCTCATCGACACTGTCATAGTTGTCGAGAATCCAGTCGAGCGCCTGCTGCGGCGGGGTGATGTCGTCGCCATGCGAGCAGAAGCAGAGGATCGGCGACTTGATGTCGCGGATGTCCAGGCGCATCCCGTCTCTCGTCACCATCTGTGCGGTCGAGAGTTTGTTGCCGACGAAGAGGTTATCGACCATGTACTGAAGCTCCTCGCCGCGCAGATGCACGAAGTCTCCCCACCACTTTTCGAAGCCAAGGTAGCGGTCCTGCTCCTTCTCCGGATGGGCCCAGACGTTGTACCGCTTGGTCCAGAGCGTGTTGGCGGGATTGAGATTGTCGAAGTTCGACACCAGCCAGGCGCCATCGAAGAGGCCGCCCCCCAGATCGCTTGCCAGCCGAGCGCTCCAGGTCCCGCCAAGCAGGCCGCCGGTGTACCGCATCGGGTTTTTGCCGCGCACACCGCCCCAGTATGACAACGGAGCGCCCGCGAGCACCAGCGGCCCGACCACATCGGGACGCATGCACGCAGCCATGACTGCATGCCAACCGGCCTGGCAGTTGCCGAAGACAAGCGGTCTTCCGGCGGCCTGGGGTTGGAGCTCAATCACTTTCTCGAGGAACACGGTAAAGGCCTGCGCGACATCTTCGATCGTTTGACCCTCCACCGGATCGGCCGCGAAGCCAATGGCGTAGACGGGGTGACCTGCCTTGAAGGCATTGCCGACCTCGCTGACCGGTTTGAAGCCCCCGATACCCGGACCCTGACCGGCTCGCGGGTCGATCACGACCACCGGCCGCCTGGTCTGGTCAATCACCGCGCCCTTTGGCGGCACGACCCGCACGAGACCATAGTTCACGGGTCGCGGCAGACTCGTCCCCATCAGGACCATCTCGTAGTCGTAGATGGGCACGGGACTAACCGACCTGGATGTCATCTCCGCCTGCTGGTTGCCCGATTGCCGCAGGATGTCGAGGAAGATCAGGGACCGCTGCCAGAAATCGGTCGCGTACTCGGTGGCTGCGCGGAACGGCAGGGCCGCCCAATCCTTGAACGCTGCCTGCACAGAGGATTCGGCTACGGCTTTGCGGGGAACAGCTTCGTTTGTCGTTACCATGATCGAGCCTCCACGGGTCCGCTGCGCCGGGCATGAGCAACCAGGACAGCCACGGCACACGAGGCCATCCGGACACGCACGCTGTCGGCGCGGCTGGTGAGAATGATGGGCACCCGCGCGCCGAGAACCAATCCCGCCGCGTCGGCGTTGGCCAGGAACGTGAACTGCTTGGCGAGGATGTTGCCTGCTTCCAGGTCAGGGGCGACGAGGATATCCGCATCGCCGGCCACTGCCGAAGCGATCCCCTTGGTTCTGGCCGCCTCGGGGCTGATGGCGTTGTCCATCGCCAGAGGTCCGTCCAGAATTGCGCCGGTGATTTGGCCCCGGTCGGCCATCTTGCACAGCGCGGCCGCGTCAATTGTCGAGGGGATCTTCACTGTGACGGTCTCAACTGCTGAGAGAATCGCCACCTTGGGCATCTTCAGTCCCATGCTGTGGACCAGGTCGATCGCGTTCTGACAAATGTCCCGCTTGTCCTCCAAGCCGGGTGCGATATTGATCGCGGCATCGGTCACGATCAGTGGCTTGTGGTACGCCGGAACCGCCATGACGAACGCATGGCTGATCCGCCGGCCGGTTCGCAACCCGGTCGCAGAGGCCACGATCGCGCTCATCAGCTCGTCGGTGTGCAGGCTGCCTTTCATCAGGACCTCGGCCTTGGCCGCCCGAACCAACTCGACGGCCTTGACCGCCGCGGCATCGCCCTCCGGCACGTCCTCGATCAGATAAGAATCGATGTTGAGGTTCACCTCCCTGGCCACCTGCCGGATCTTCTCGCGTGGCCCGACCAGGATGGGAGAGATCAGCCCCGCCTCGGCGGCCTCGATCGGACCGGCCAGCGCGGTGTGGTCGCAGGGATAGACTACTGCCGTCGTCACCGGCTCCAACGCTCGGCAGCGCTGGAGCAACTTCTCGTACGCGTCGTGTCGTCCTGCCGGTTCGGCTTCTCTCGCTGTCGCTGGTTTCATGAGGGTCGCCTCCTTTTGCGTCAGCCGTTCCGTGCTGACGTTGCCGCCTTGGCCGAAGACGAGGAAACCGGTTGAATACAAGGCTGGTCTTGATCTGGACCCGCGAGTCCTTCGTCGTGATCCGCAACATCGAAGAAGCCTCAGTTGACGACTCCGAGGCCACAGATCTCCAACTTGTGTTCGTCTTTGGTCGGCGATCTCGCCACACTTCGTTTCGTTCGTCTGCACGCCTTTGGGCAACGGCCATGCCAGTGATGCAATCGCCGGCCGTTTGTCTCCTAAGAGACGCAGGAGGAAGGTCTTACGGATTGTGGCGTTGTGGAGCACTGCGAGCTGTCTCCGCGTCCAGGCGCCAACGGCTTGGCGCCAGCGCTGGCCGGCTGGCGCGCTATTCGGGGCGGGAGATGCCTAGCTTCTTCATCTTCCAATGCAGCGTCGAGCGTTTCATCCCAAGGCGGGCTGCGGCCCCTTCCGGGCCGCCAAGAACCCAGTTCGTGTCACGCAGCGCCCGCAGGATGTGCTCTCGTTCCGCATCGGTCAGCGTGATGGAAGCAGCGGTTGGCGGTGCCATTGTCGGCGCAGTGGCCGGTTGTAGGTCGGCCGCCGACACCTGGAGCGTCGGGCCCTTGGAGAGGATCACCGCGCGCTCGATGACGTTTTGCAGCTCGCGCACGTTGCCAGGCCAGGGGTAGCGAACCAGGGCATCCATCACCAAGGACGGGATGGACTCAATCGTCCGACCCATGCGACGAGCGAAGCCCTGTGTGAAATGGCGCACGAGTCGCGGGATGTCATCCAGGCGCTCACGCAACGGCGGCAGCGTAATCGGGATGACGTTTAACCGATAGTACAAGTCGCTGCGGAAGCGACCTTCGGACATCATCTCTGCGAGGTCGCGATGGGTGGCGGCCACGAGGCGTACATTCACTCGAATCGTCTTCGTGCCGCCGAGACGCTCGAACTCATGCTCCTGCAATACGCGCAGCAGCTTGGGCTGGAGCTCCAACGGGATATCGCCCACCTCATCAAGGAACAGCGTCCCCTGATGGGCCAACTCAAACCGCCCGATTCTCTGGCAGATCGCACCGGTGAAGGCACCCTTCTCATGGCCGAACAACTCGCTTTCAAGCAGCCCCGTGGGAATCGCCGCGCAGTTCAGCTTGACAAATGTGCGGCCCTGGCGCGGACTAAGTTCGTGGACGGCACGGGCGATCAGTTCCTTGCCGGTGCCGGTTTCTCCGCGGACCAGCACCGTGGAGTCCGTGGGGGCAACCGTCTCCACCTGCTTGAGAATGCCGCGCAGCGCCGCGTTCTCACCGACGATGTCGCCGAAATGGTGCTCTGTGCGAACCTCCTCCTCCAGATACGCCTTCTCCTTGGCCAGTTTGTCCTTCAGCGCTTCGATTTCCTGAAACGCCAGCGCGTTCTCGACAGCGACGGCGACCTGGTTCGCTACGAGTTGCAGGAAAGGCATGTCCGACCCCCCGTAGGTCGCCGGCTGCTTGGACGTGAACACCAGTGCCCCGAGCCGCCGCCGGGCCGTGGTCAGTGGCAGCCAGCAGCAGCTCTCAACGCCGTATTGCTCAACCCGTTCCAGCAACTGCGGCCATCGCCGTAGCTCATCCACGTTCGAGGTGACGAGAGGCTGTTGCGTCCGCCAGACCAACCCGGCGGGATCGTCTTCCGGACGTAAAACAATCTCGAACGGCGAGCAGACGCATTCCTCGGTCTCCAGGACGTGCAGGCGCATGGTGTTGGTTGCGGCGTCATGCAGCACCAGCGAGAGGGCATCGAATTGCACCACGGCAGCAAGCTGGCCGGCAAGTTCGTGGAACAGCGCGGGCAAATCGCGGCACGAGGCGATCGCTTCCGAAACAGCGAGTAATGCCCGGTACTGGTCCTCCGTGGCGGTTGCCTGTCCGTCCAAGTCAGCCATTGACGCGAGTCGCTCCTGAGTGAGGACAGGATTGTAACAATTCCAGTGAGCTGGCACGCGTCGCCAAGTCCACGTGCCTGCAAGACTTCCATCTCTTCGGTACGAACACGCGGGTGTATCCTGGGCGACCGCCTCGATCCCCATTGTGTGGCACCTGTTTGCCCATCGAGAAGACCAGGTAGTTGCCCATCACGCGCGCCACACCCGGGGGCCAATCTGAGGCTCGCAGCTGGGTCGGCTGACCAACAAATGACCAACTCGCTCGGCGGCCGCTTGCTTGCGCGTACGTAACACTCTTCTTGTATGAGGTTTACGAAGATTCAAGAAAGCTGGTGGTGACATGAAGCACAGCTTCCGAGACGCACTTCATGAATCGCCGATTCTGAGTCGCAAGCCCGGATTCATGAATTGCGGACCCTTGCAGTCAGTTTCGAGCGAACCATGGTACCCTATTATGCTGCAGGAAGAAAGCGGGCGATCGGATTCGAACCGACGACGTCCAGCTTGGGAAAATCCCCGGGGCCGACCGCGAAACGGCATGGAAACCCCGTGCTTTTCAACAACTTAGCGATCGAAAGAGCAGTTCGCAAGGCTTAGTATCGCATCGCGTTTTTTCGCCTGATTTCGGGGTATTTCGAGGCGTGCGGGGGTAGAGGGGGTAATCAAGTATCCTCAAGGCGGGGCGTCAAACGATCCTTTGACTCCCGTCGGGGAACCGAAACGAACATCGCGCCTCAAACGCCCTGAGAATCGGCACACGTGCAGGTACAGCGGCAACTCAAGCCGCCCGAGCGCATGCCCGAAGATGATGTCGTCGCTCGCGGCGGCTCCGACGCGGCCTCCCTCCCAAAACTCCTAATCCTGCTGAGATGTAGTCCGAGAGACCCCGCAAACGGGCCGCCCAAATCCGGC
>CAZUGO010000041.1:0-29372 GCA_964619935.1 uncultured Planctomycetales bacterium
GAACGCAAGCTTCACGGGTATCCGCAGCGGCGGAGTATTCCATACGCTGAATGTCGATCTGACCGGCGATATCACCTTCACGGGTGCGGGCAGCACGGACGTCGACGGCGATATCTGGATCGAGAACAACGGGCTGGCGGAGTCCGGGTCCATCACGATCGGTGGCAATCTGGGTGGGGATGTTACCATTGATGATGATCCACTCGACTGTTCGCGAGGTCGCAAAGCGCCGCCGCGTTCAGCGTGGTCAATGGTGGCACCAGGGGTGGAGCGTGGTTGGTGCGCTTCCTCACGGGTTCCTCACGGGCGCGGCTCCGACTGGGAGCGTTCAGACTGTATCGGATAATTGCCGAAGGTGTGGACCCCCCAGCATTCATCGACCTCTGTGACCTCGGTGTGCTCACCGTGATCGATGGTGGCATCAGCATGGAGCCTCGTTTTAGCACGAAACGCGTGGCAAGTTAGATTTGTGGATGCGTTGGGCTTGCCGTCGCATGCGAGTTCAGTGTTCTTGGTCGAGAGCGGATGCGGGTTGTGCGGCCCGAAGCGTTCTGCTTCAGCATCGGTCACGAGCGGCTACCTCCCGCCTTCGCCGGCGGGTTATCGCCGTCACTTTTTTGGGTCAATCCTGCCGAATTGCGTTGCATACTTGCTTGACACCCTCGACGGTCTCCCGTGGGAGTTCGGTCTGTGTCTTCATCTCGCGGATAGCGTTGCGAATCAGTTTGGCGACACTGCCCTTGTTAAACCTCAACTCACGCTCCTGGAAAAACGCCTCGAGTCGAACCCCAATCTGCCCCCAGGGCGGCAACCTCTGTCAGCGACAACGGCGGAAGAGTGGTAGGCAGCCGGCGGCTGAGCATGGTCTTGCCCGAGCCCAGAGGGCCGATCAACAGGATCTTGTGGCCAAGCGCCAGGGGCAGACGATCAGGGCTATTGGGGGCACGGGCCCCAGGCGCCGAGCAGCACGGCCAGGTCGGCGGCGTTGACCACGCCGTCCCCGTTGAGGTCGGCGGGATGACATGGTGACGGCTGTGGAAGGCCCATCTCAAACAACTCTTCAATCCCTTGATCAGAGAGGATTCGGTTGTAGATGCGAACATCTGCCAGCGCTCCTTTGAAATAAGGGACTGCAGTCTCACCGTCCTGATCCAGGTATCCACCGAGTACTACTGGATAGGAGTTCGCCTGGTTGCTGCACGTGTCAATGAACTCGCCCACCAGGCTGCTATTCCAGTAGAGGCGCAGGGTATGTGAATCTGAGTCAAATGTGACTGTAATCCGCATCCAGGAGCTGAGCGGAACGGTGTCTTCGGTGTGGTGGGGGCAGGTAGGTACCCCATAGATGACGGCGCTCATATAGTTAGCGTCGCTGACCAAGTACCACCCTCCGTCCTCACCATGATATGCTCTGACTTTTTGAATCCAGCCGTTCGTTGGATTGTCGTTCGGCGAATGATCGTGTGAATCTTCTCGTACCCAGAACGAGACCGTCCAGTCATTGAGGAGGTCCAGCTCATCGGAATCCTCGGCTTGCAGCGTGCCATCATCATTGAAGACTACAACACTGCCGTCGAAGGTTGGCGATCCCTGAACTGTCAAAGTGTGATCGTGTCCGCTTGCATCAGGGATCCAATTGCCTTGACGCAACTCCATACGCCACCAGGCGACCAGGCCATCGGTGACCGAGGCCGCAGCGGAAGACGCGCCGACGCTCAGCCCGAGTCCAGTAGCAACAAGCGCTCTTAACATCATTTTTTCCTTTCTTTCAATGCCGCGCTGTTTTTGAGCCAGCGCCTTTTATGATTGAATCACCCAATCTGCAGCCAATGCGTCGAATCACGTCGCGGCCCGAATCGCTTTTCTGAAAGAATCTGGAAGTGCCTGTGCCTGCGGGAATGAGAATGGGCATCATCAACGCTGGATTGAAGCGTGGAAACGATTGCCTCCATCCGGCATGGGAGCGAGCGCGGCGGCGCGCAGAAGAAACGTTCAGTTCCAGAACCTCCACGACACCAACCGCGATAACCAGGTGCGGAAACAGCGATTGTGCTCTTGAACCACGCATTGCTGATCCCCTGCAGGCCAAAAGAGGGGTGGATCGGCGACGGCTCACGTGGTAGCAGGCCCCCAGTCTCTCTTCTGGACCTCCTGGGCTTGTGTGGTAGAATGCTCGCACAGCTCTTGGGCGGCCTGGACAATGGTCGACTGACCGGCGCTACGTGCTAGTGCGTTAAATCACATCAGGGCCCGAACCGGTTTTTGGGCAGGATCTTGAACTGCCGGTGGCCGTGGGGACCAGAATGGCATCCTCAACTGCGGAGAGAATCCGGGAGACGCTGACGTCCATCCGGGCGGGTGACCCCATGGCCGCTGAGGAACTGCTTCCGCTGGTTTATAAGGAGCTGCGGCAGCTCGCGCACCGCCGGCTGGTGCGGGAGCCGGCACGGGGCACGATGCAGACCACGGCCCTGGTGCACGAGGCCTACGTGCGTCTGGTAGGCGGGGATGGTGACGGCAGCTACTGGGAGAATCGGGCCCATTTTTTCGCAGCGGCCTCCCGGGCCATGCGTCGCATTCTGGTGGAGCGGGCACGGCGGCGCCGCCGGTTGAGACATGGCGGCGGGCGGCGAAAGTTGCTGCTTCATGATGTGGCCGATTGCGATGGGCCCGATCCGGCTGAGATTCTGGCCCTGGATGAAGCCCTGGACCAGCTGGAGCACTTCGACAAGCGCAAGGCGGAGATCGTGCACCTCAAGTACTTCGCCGGACTGACCAACGAAGAGACCGCCGGAACGCTGGGGCTGTCTACTCGAACCATCGAGAAGGAGTGGCGATTGGCCAAGGCCTGGCTGCGCCGCGCTCTGCTTGAGCGTTCGATCGATGACTGCGAATAGGGGGACCGCATGGACGCTGCTCGCTGGCACCGCGTGCAGGCGCTCTTCGAGGCGGCGCTGGAGCACGAACCGGAGCAACGGGAAGCGTTTCTGGATCAGCAGTGCCCGGATGACGACGATCTGCGCGCGGAGGTTCGGAGCCTGCTGGACTCCAGTCTGGAGGAAGATCCGCTCTTTGATGCCCCGCCCCTGACCGTGGACGCTGCCACCGAGAAAGCGCCGCCGCCGGATCCGCAGCTCGGAGGGCGGATCGGAACATATCGCCTGGAGCGTGTCATCGCACGCGGCGGAATGGGGGTCGTGTATCAGGCGGTCCAGGACCATCCGCGCCGGAACGTCGCGCTGAAAGTGATGCGGCAGGGCATCGCCTCGCAGGCGGTGCTGCGGCGCTTCAAATACGAAGCCCTGGTCATGGGCAAGCTGCAGCACCCGGGGATCGCCCAGATCTACGAAGCGGGAGCCCATGAAATCGATGGTGGCTCCGTACCTTTCTTCGCCATGGAGCATGTTCCGGATGCTCGGGACCTGCTGACCCATGCAGCGCACCAACAACTGGACGTCAGGCAACGCCTGGAACTGTTCTGCCGAGTGTGTGACGCGGTGCACCACGGTCACCTGAAGGGCGTCATCCATCGCGACCTCAAGCCGGCCAACATTCTGGTGGATGCTGCGGGCAACCCCAAAGTGATCGACTTTGGTATTGCTCGGCTGGTTGAACCGGACCCGGAGCTGTCGCGCTGCGAAACTCGGGCCGGTCAGCTCCTTGGAACGCTGCAGTACATGAGCCCCGAGCAGTGCGGGCCGCAGCTGCAGGATATGGATATGCGCACGGACGTGTACTCGCTGGGTGTGGTCCTGTATGAGCTGCTGGCCGACGTTCCACCTTACGATGCGGCCACCACCGACATCTTCGAGGCCATGCGGACGATCCGGGAGCAGGCCCCTCGGCCGTTGTCAGCCGTCGCGCCGGCTGTCAAGGGTGATCTGCAGACTGTGGTTCTCAAGGCGCTGGAGAAGGATCGCGATCGCCGCTACCAGTCCGTCGCGGAATTGGCCGGTGATATCAGGAGTTTTCTGAAAGGAAAACCGATCCAGGCCCGGCCGCCGACGACCCTGTACTACCTGAGGCTCTTCGCCCGCCGGCACCGGGCGTTATTTGCCTCCACGACAATTGCAGCCGTCGCCCTGCTGGTCGCTACAGGGGTCAGTCTGTGGTATGCCGGACAGGCCCGGGAACAGGCCCTGGCCGCCCAAAGAAACGCCTACACGAGGAATCTGGCGGCCACGCAGGGCGCCCTGCAGCGGCCTGACATTACGGATGCGCTGGCACGCATTACGGAGGCCTCCGACTCCGGCCTGGGTGGAGGCGGCGCGGCTTGGGAACTGCGTCATCTGCGCCATCAGTTGGATGCCAGCATCGACCGTGAGCCCGTGGACCTGGGACGCATCTGGAAGATTGCCGTAAACGCGGATGGCACCCGCATTGCGATCGTACGCCTCTCGACGGGGCCCCGCCGGTTGAGAGTGTGCGAGGTGCATTACGGGCGTGAGCTGCCGATCCTTGGGCAGTGCAGCGACGTGGCCACGGCCGAGCAGGGTGAAGCGGATTTCTACGCGGTTACTTTCTGGCGTGACAAGCTGGCAGTTGGTTCAGGTGATGGATCGCTGCTCCTGTGGGAAGGAGACTACACCGCCGCTCCGGTCGTGCATGAATGCCTATGCCCGTGTGGGGATGCATTGCATGACCTTGCTTTTCGATCAGACGGCGCGATTCTGGCTGCAGCCTGCGGGGATGGAACCGTTGTGCTCTGGGATACGAGCGCGGAGATGGTGATGCACCGCCTGGCCGGGCACAGCAGGGAAGTGAGCGCGGTGGCATTCAGCGCGGACGGTAACCTGCTGGCATCCGGTTCACACGACCGGACGATCAGGATCTGGAACGCCTCGGATGTCAAGCATCCACGCCTGGCCGCGGTTCTGCGCGGTCACCGCGCCAAGGTCAGAGACCTTGCCTTTGACCCCTACGGCCGGCTCGTTTCCGCTGCTTTGGACAAAAGCCTCAGGTTGTGGGATGTCGCTGGCAGCATCGCGGATTATGAAAAGCGAGGCGACGCCTCGCCTGGAATACAAGTGGCCGCGCTTTACGGTCACCGGGAGGGCGTGACCGGTGTCGCCGTTGATCCCCTCAGAATGAGGCTGGCTTCGTCGTCACTCGACAATCTGGTCAGGTTGTGGGTCATCCAGGAAAACAGTGCGATTCGGGATCCAATCTCGGGTGTCACTTACGAGGTGCCTGACCGGCGCGAGATCGCAGCACTCGTGGGACATACCGAGTGGGTGGAGTCCGTAGTTTTTGATCCGCACGGCCGCTGGATCGCGTCCGGGGGAGAAGACGGCCGGCTGCGATTGTGGGTGCCCGGTCCCGCGCCGCCCGTGCTGATATTGCAGGGGCATTCGTCCAGTGTGGAGGACGTTGCGTTTCATCCGGACGATCGCTGGCTTGCTTCCGGCGGCGGTGGGCAGCTCATCATCTGGGACACGCATCTCGGCTTGCCCGTTGAGGTCCTGGAGGACGGTCTCAACAGGCAGGCCCTGCGCTTCCTGCCCGGCGGCCACGGACTGATATCAGCAGCCGAAGATGGAACACTCGAGCTCTGGGAGTTAGAGAAGGAGGCTGAGCCCAGGCTGGCATCGCATCTCGTGCTGGATGACCATTTGAGAAAACGACCCGCGATCGCACTGAGCAGAGACGGCGTCACCTTGGCAGCCGGTCGGGAGGACGGCACGATCCTGCTGTTTGATGTGTCCGACCCCGGCGCTCCGGCGATTCGCGCCATCATCCCGCAGTCGCGGAGGCTGAATGCCCTGGTCTTTCTCGACGATGCGGGCGAATGGTTGGTGGGGGGGGGTGAGTCCGGCTGGATTCACCTGTGGCGAACCGGGCATGGAGACCGCACGGCGGTGGAGCTGCAGGCCGGGCTGCCCGCCGTGCGCTGTCTGGCGCTCGACGTGCACCGGCGGTATCTCGCTGCCGGTTGTGTCGATGGCACCATCGTCATCTGGGATGTCGAGCACGGCCACAGGACGGGCAGCAAACACGTCCTGACCGGGCACCGGGACCAGATCAACGCCCTGGCGTTCCTGCCCGACGAACCGCAACGCCTGGCTTCCGCTTCAGATGATCACACCATCCGAATCTGGGATCCCCAGGCCGGACAGGAACTGCTGGTGCTGTGGGCCCACACGGGCAAAGTCCGGAACCTGGCCTTTGATTCGTCCGGATCCAGGCTGGCCAGCTGTTCCTCCGGAGGATACGGCACCGACAACATCGTCAAGATCTGGGAAACAGCCGTCGAACCCGCGACCCGCGTCCACAGGCTTGCCGCCGATGCTGATGATGAGTCGCGCAGGGCCAGGCGTACTGAACCGTCATCCGCGCCACCCGTTCCAGGGCTGGCACCCTGAGTGCTGCTGGGCAATTCGTTGCTGGCACTTGCACATGTCGTACGCGCACACGACCACAGCTGTCTGGCGGGATCGGGCCAACCCGGCCCGCTACTGCTTACCGACCCGGCGCGTGAACAGAGTGGTTGCCGGCGAAGTGGAACATCACAACCGCGGGTCAACGGGCTCGCTCTCGAGCGCGAGCACCCCAAACACGCACTCATGCGTACGACGGAGGGGTTCGCCGCGTACGAATCGTTCCAGCGCCTCGATTCCGAGCGCAAACTCGCGAAGGGCAAGGGCCCGTTTTCGATTCAGACTGCGGCTGCGGAGCCGCTCGATATGCTCGGGCAGCGTGTACTCGGGGCCGTAGATGATGCGGAGGTACTCGCGACCGCGACATTTCACCGCCGGTTGCACGAGGCCGCGTCGGCCGCGGGCGATGAAGTCGAGTGGTTTCACGACCATCCCCTCGCCGCCCCGGGCCGTGAGTTCGGTCCACCAAGCGGTGCCGGCGTGCTCGCTGGCCATGTCGGTCAAGTCGACGATCTTGCAGGGCGTCGCGAGCAGGATCCCCGGATCAGCAGCGCAGACCTTTGCGAGCGTATCCACGTGCCAGACGTGATCGCGGTCGACGTGGACGTGCCCTTCGGTCGCGAGGAGGTGAAATGGCGCCAACTTCAGGTCCGCGATTGAATCGACGGTCCAGCAGTATTGCTGGTAGGCCTTCACATACGCCTCAGTCAACGTCGCACGGTGGCGGATTCGATCGAGCAGGATGCTCATGTCGGGACCGTTGCTGTCGACCTGCCGAATCGCGGCCATGACCTCAGCCAGGGCAGCACGGGCCGCGGCGCCGACTGCCGCATACTGGTCCTGCAACAGCGCTGTCGCCTTCGCCGACCACGGCATCAGCTCGCAGTCGAGACAAACCCAATTGGTCTGCCACTCATCCCAGAATCGGGATTCGGTCAGTGCCGTTCGCACGCGCTCAAGCAACTCAGCCTCGCGATGGCGGTCTTCGAAGAACCTTCGGCCGGTGCGCGTATAGACGACGCCCATCCCCTCATCAACGACGCCGAACCGTTTTCGGGCCGTATCTTCGTCGCGGCAGATGATCACGACCGCCCGCGAACCCATGTGCTTTTCTTCGCATACCGCCCGCGGTTGACCCTGGTTGCGGTAATACGCGAATGCCTCCCGTGGATGCTCCAGCAAGCCCTCCTCCTGCGAAGTCTCGCACGGCGACATCGTCGGCGGCAGGTAGATCAGCCACTTCGGGTTGGCGGCAAACCGGCTCATGACCTCGAGCGCCGCCGCGGCTTGCTCCTCACTGATGATCAGGTTGCGCTGTAATCGCGTCGAGACGATGCGTTTTCCGAGGAGGTCGGCAATGTCGAGCACGTCGTCGTGCGCCTGCTGGACCGTCAGCGCTGCATCGCCTGCACGCTGTTCGGCCGGCGCAAACGGCTTCTTCGACTCTGCGTATCTGTGCTTCGCCGACACGGAAACGAGTTCCTTCTCGGGATAGCGCAAGGCGGTGAGTGCGCCACCGAAGACACAGCCGGTATCGATGTTGATCGTGCGATTAAGCCACTCGGGTTCGGGGACCGGCGTGTGGCCGTACACGACCATCGCCCGGCCCCGATATTCAGCGGCCCAGTTGTATCGGATCGGCAGACCGAACTCATCGCATTCGCCGGTCGTCTCGCCGTAGAGGGCGAATTCGCGCACCTTGCCCGAGCCGCGGCCCTGCATCTCGGCCTTCATGCCGGCGTGGGCGACCACGAGTTGGCCATCGTCCAACACGTAGTGGCTGACCAGGCTGTCCAGGAACTCCACAACCTGCGCGCGGAATTCAGCGGACTGCGCGTCGAGCTGCGCCAGGCTTTCGGCAAGGCCGTGCGTGATCGGGACGTCCTTGCCGCGCAGCTTTCGCATAAACTTCATGTCGTGGTTTCCGGGCACGCACAGCGCGGCGCCGTCGGCCACCATGCCCATCACCAGCTGCAGCACCTGGGGGATCTTCGGCCCGCGGTCGACCAGATCGCCGAGGAAAACAGCCTTGCGGCCCGCCGGTGGCGTGACCTTGAATCCAAGTCCATCAGGCCGTTCCGCCTCGTCGACGCAATACCCCAGCGCGCTCAGCAGTTCGGCGAGCTCATCAAAGCAACCGTGCACATCACCCAGGATGTCGAAGGGACCGTGCTCGTGCCTCTTATCGTTCCACAGCGGCGTCCGCTCGACGACCGCCGTCTCGACTTCTTCCGGCGCCTCGAAGCGGAAGATGTGACGGAATCCCTCACGCTTCAATCCGCGCAGTCCTCGCCGCAGAACGGCCCGCTGGCCGCGGATGACGTGGGGGCCAAAGTCGCGGTCGGGGCGGTCGCGATTGCGTTCCTGGCAGATTCGCTCCGGCAGGTTGAACACGATTGCCACTGGCAGGCAATGATACTCTAGAGCCAATTTCACCAGGGGCTTGCGGTCCTCCGGTTTGACGTTCGTCGCATCGACGACGGCAAGCCGCCCGCCCGCCAGCCGCTTGCCGGCGATGTAGTGCAGGATCTCGAACGCCTCGTTCGTGGCGCCCTGAGCGTTCTCATCGTCCGCCACCAGGGCTCGGCAGTAGTCGCTGCTGAGCACCTCGGTCGGTTTGAAGTGCTTGCGCGCAAACGTTGACTTGCCCGACCCGGACGGGCCGATGAGGATAACGAAGGAGGGTTCGGGGATGGTCACGGTCAACGTTGGAACACTCCCATCTGTGTCGGCGCGCCGACGGCCGCATCCTCCGGCCCGACCGGCAGAAACCGCACCGCGTACCCGAACCGCTCCCCCACGCCACGGGCCCAGCCCTCGAACTCCGTTCGTGTCCACTCGAATCGATGGTCGCGGTGGCGCAACTGGTCCGCGGGCAATGTCTCCCACTTCACGTTGTACTCGCGGTTCGGCGTTGTCATGATCACCGCCTTTGGCCGCGCGAACTCGAAGACGACCCGCTCAAACGCGGCGAGGCGCGCCGGGTCGAGGTGCTCGACCACTTCCACGCAGGCCGCTGCATCAAAGCCGTCCAGGCGCCCATCGCGGTACAGCAGCGAGCCGTGCATCAACTCGAGCCGTTGACGCCTTGTCGGCGGCAGGCGGTCCAGCCGCAGACGTTCAGAGGCGATCCTCAGTGAGCGCAGCGAAATGTCCATCCCGACGATCCGCTCGAACTGCTTGTCGTCGAGCAGCAGGCGCAGGAGCTTGCCTTCGCCGCAGCCGATGTCGACGACGGATTTGGCGCCGCTGCCGCGCAGGGCGGCCAGGACCGCCGCAAGGCGCTCTGTGTTCAGCGTCGGCACGCGATCGGCGACGGCGTCCGTATCGAGATCCTCCACGTCCTCGACTGGCACCGCTTCGCCCGCGCCTCCCGCTTCTTTGCCCGCGGAAATCTGGGCCTCCAGCGCGGCCTCCTCCTGCTCGTACTGCACCTGTTCGGTCTCCGGGTCGAGGTGATCCTCCTCAGCGAGCCGAGCAAGTGCCGCGCGCGTCAGCGTGCGCTGATGCTTAAGATAACGCCGGGTGATCGCACCACGCTCGGGATGCGCTGCGAGCCAGCCTTCGCCCTTGCGGAGCAGCTTCTCCACTTCGTCGTCACCAACCCAATAGTGCTTGTCGTTGTCGAGCACAGGGATCAACACATACAGGTGGGTGAGCAGGTCGCAGAGCCGCCCCTGGCCCCGAAGCGTTACGGTGAAGTAGCGGCTGTCGCCCCAGTCGACGAATTTCCGGTCGAGCGGGTGCTGCTGCGCAGTGATTGTGTAGCCGAGCGGCTCAAAGAGGCGGCGCAAGAATGCCTCACCGCCACGACACGGGAGCACAGCGATCTTCGCCTCGAACGGCAGGGCGGCAACCACGAGTTCTGGCCGATCGCTGCAACGCCCACCAAGTGCTGAACCGTAGACCTGCGCGATGGCGACGCTCATGAAGCTGCTCGCTGCGTACGGCCGGTCGTTGACGTACTGCTGGAGCGCGAACCGATCGCCCGGCGGCCCGCCGCGCCGGCGCACGAGTCCGACCGGATCGATGTCGAGCAGCAGCGCGGCTGTGCAACGCTGGTCGGTCGCCTCAGGGTAGAAGACGTGGGCACGTCCGAACGCCAGCTCAAACACCTGTGCCCTGGCCGGGTGCTTGTGCAGCAACCAGCCGAGATCGGTCGCTGGTGGGCGGGTTGTCGTGAGCGTCAGCAGCACGTTGCGTTCCCTGTGCCTCGCGGCTCCATGTCGGTAGCGAGCCCGCGTGAAGCACGTAATCTACCCTTCCGGGCTGGACGTTCGAACCCCGGCCACCGACATGGTTTCCGGCGAGCATTCACCGGCGGCCGGGAACGTAGCGCCAGAGCACGTAGAACCGGCTGGCGGGGTCGACCGCTGTGATCCCGCGGGCGACCTTGCCGGCGATCTGCTCCAGCATGACGTCGAGCACGACACCCTCGACCTTGGCGAGGAACCGCTCAGCCGGAACCTCCTCACCGTTGGCGTACTCGACGCGCTCGTATTTTGTGAACGCTCGCAAGCCGGCCCCGACGGCGGCGATGACAAGATCGGCACCTGTGATACCTTGGTCCCAAAGCGTTGCCACGCGCTCATGGATGATCTGATCAAGGTCGGGACGGACATCGTCTTCGTAGTTCCCCGCTCCGGTTTCGGATCGCCGTTTTCTTGCAATAAGGAATATGCTAGAAGCCAGCGCCGCAGAATCCTGCGCCCGGAGCCGTCCCTTCTTTTCGGTATCCATTGGCCAGGCCTAGTGACGATGAACCCTACCTTTCTCATGGCGTCAACAAGTGTGGACCAACCAAGCGTCGTCTTGTGCGCGTACACGACAATCAAATGGCCGTCGGCTTCTAGAGTGCGACCGGCTTGGGCAAAGGAAGCCTCGCAACCCAGTCGCAGCGCCTCCAGCGGAATCGCGCCGCCGCCGGCGAACATGTCCAGCACGCGCGGGCGCGGAGCCCGGCCGCTCTCGATGTCCTCGCGCGTGACCTTCTTCTTGTCGCTTGGCCACTTGAACTCGTCCACCCACGCGGGCCACTCGCCGGTCTTGGCCGCCCCGGTCAATTCCGTCGTGAGCCGATCGGCGTGGGCGCTGAGGATGTGCTGCTGGGCCTCGGCGATGACCCGCGGGTTGCCGGGATACTTGCACAGCTCGCTGACGAACTTCGCCGCGTTGGCCCGCTCGAGGCTCTGCTTCTTGTTGTCCGGTCCGTTCTCCGGCACGAACTGCGACGCTGGCACGAGCGCCCCATACACCACCGCCCGACAAGCAACCAACGGCCGCCGCGCCCACCACAGGTGCAGCGTGGAGATGTGCCCCTTGCGGACGTTCTTCTCCCGCGAGGCCTCGGCGCTGATGGCCTGGATGGGCAGGTAGTCTTCGATGCGTCGCTTGTCGTCAGGCATCCGTACTCCCCCTAGTGCCGAGTTCCTCCTGCGAATTCACGTAGCTGGTGACGCTCAGGCCAGGAATAGATCGGCCGGCGAAATCTGCGTCATGCGCCAGCAGCGGAAGCTCACGATGCACGGCGGTTGCGGCGATCCAGCAGTCACCTGCTTCAAATCGCCGTCCCGCCTTTCTGGACAGCGCCATGACGCGGGCCCAGACCTTGGCCAGCTCGTAATCGTACGGGATGACGAGAAAGCGGCGAACGAAGGCGTCAAGCCCTGAACGCGCGTTGTCGCCCCACTTGTTTGCCTCCGCCCAATCCCACAACTCAGCGACCGTCTGGAAGCTCAGCGCCAGCGTTTGCCCTTGCATGTGCGGCTCGTACTTCGCGCGAAGCGCATCGGACTTCTTCTTCGGGTGCAGAAGAGAGGCGACGCTCGTGTCGAGCAGGACGACGCTCATGCCGCGTCACCTCCGTCTTCGATTTGTCTGCGGGCCGCACGTTCGCGGAGCACATGGTGGAGGAGTTCGTCGGGGTCGTCATCGACTGGCCAGAGCGCACTGATCTGGTCAAGATCGTCAACGGCCGACACCCCCTGGCGTTCGGCAAGTTCGTCAAGCGTCATCGATTCCCAGAACGGCACCTCCTGGGTTGCGGCGGCCGCGATCTCCACATCAAGCACGTCGACCGACTCAACCTCGATAATGCGCTCCTTGCCCTCCTCCACGGTTGCACGGCCTGTCAGGCGCACAGTACGCATCCAGGCTTCCGGCATTTGCTCCAAGTGTTCCTGCTTGAAGTGGCAAAGCCAGCGGGTGCCGTCCGCCTCCCACAGCCGACCTGTCAGAGCACCATGTCCGTTCAGCTCTTCGAGACGGCCGGTCTTTGTCGTGCTAGAAACATCGGTCGGCAACCCGAGCAGTTCCTGAACGCGGGCGCGCAGCGGGGCATCAAGAGCACACGATTGCGCAGCGACGCCGTTCTGAGATTGAAATGTGATGCTGTCGATGCCGTGTTCGAGGACGCGTCCCAAATCTTTGCAAGTCTGCAAGACGCCCCGATCAAATCCCGCAGGCAGGCTCGAAGGTGTAACCGCAGCATCCTTGAGTTTCTCCATTCCCGCCGTGAAGGCTTTCAGGCTCTCCTCCCCGATGTAGCCGAACATGTGCATCTGCGCGGGTGGTTCGCCTAACTCGAGGTCGGCTACCGCGCTACCAGACTTCCACTCAACCAAGAAGAGCTCGCAGAGTTGCTCGATGTCAGCCCGATCTCGGCCCTGGCGGGCGGATTCCTGGCCGTAGAGAACGCGCCCGACGCGCTTCAACGCCTGCTGCGTTCGCCTGACGATCTCTGCGAGGTCGGCGGCCGAGAGACGCGCAGCGCCCACCTTCGGCCCTTTTACGGTAACTGTAAGGCGCGACGGCGTGCCGCCTCGCTGCTGGTGTCCAGCTCTTGCCATTGTTAAACCCTCGACAGCGCTTGTGCCATATACAACTACGTCGCTTCGCTGTCAGTCCCTGCCTACCGCCGCCCGGCACGCGAGCAGCGGCCGCCGCGCCCACCACAGGTGCAGCGGACGGCGATGAGTTCCGCGAAGAGCGTGTCCGAGTCGCCCGTGGTCTTCTGGCCGCGGATCGCCATCTCAAAGAAGTGCAGGCGGTACGCGGTCTCGGCCGTGGGATCGACGAAAAACGCGACGCCGCCGGTCATCGCCGCAAGGGTCTCGTTGAGGCGTTCATCGACGGCGGCATATAGGGGATGACCTGGGCCGAGAAGCACCGCATCAATGTGCTGGTCGAGATCGAGGTGCTCCTTGTGAAACGAAATCTTGCGGTAGGCGGACTCCGGCTTGCCCAGGCGACGAACGGCATTGAGGCGTTCCGAACGGAGGTCGGCGAGCACATGTTCGATCCGCCACAGGCCGTCGGCGCGCGGTTCGAGTTTGAGCCCGACCTCTCTCGCCGCCTCGATGCAGTGCTTCTCGACGTACTTGGGCATGAGGCGGCGTTCCTCGGCCTCGGCATTGGAACGCTGAAACGAAGAGAAGTCCACGCTCGCCCGCGCAAGGGCGATGCCGGTGGCTTGCTCGTATTCGCGCAGGCGTGAGGGGTCAATCTTCTCAATGCGGTCGATGTATTCGTCGAGTCGGCGCGGGTCGTGGGCCGCGTCGCGGAGCATCTCCGGAAGATTCACGTCGTTGAGCGAGAGCACTTCGCCGATCACATCGAAAACGCGGTCGGCGAGAACCTCGCGCATCTGCTCCAGCTTCTCGAGCAATCGATGCAGAATCCGGCCTTCGATGATGGGTTGGCCCTCTTCCGAGTCGCTGGAGACGAAATTGTATGCGTGGCATTCGCGCTCCTGACCGATTCGGTGGATGCAGCCGAGTCGTTGCTCGAGGCGTGTCGGGTTCCAGGGCAAGTCGTAGTTGATCATCAAGTGACAGAATTGGAGGTTGATTCCCTCGCCGGCTGCCTCGGTCGCAACGCAGACCTGAGCCGTCGTGCGGAATTGCTCCTGTGCCCGCTTGCGATCGCGCGGGTTCATGCCGCCGTGAATGTCGCAGGTCGAGTAGCCCCATCGCTTCAGGTGTTCGCAGAGGTAGGTCAGCGTGTCGCGGTGCTCGGTGAAAATGAGCAGCTTGCCGCGTCCGTCGGCAAGTTCATGGAACTCGGCTTTCTCCATGCATTGCCGAAGCGCTTCGAGCTTTGAGTCGCGGGCGTGGTCTCGAACGCGTTTCGCCTGGGCGTGCAGATCTTGGAGCGCGGCGATTTCCGCGCGAAGCTGATCCAACTCGACGGCGGCGGTGACCTCGTCCACCAGCCGATCGCGCACATCGTCGTCAAGATCATCCTCGTCCTGTTCAGCATCGGTGATGCGCCCTTGGATTTCCGCCAGGCGTTTCGCCAGTTGCTTCGGCGACAGCTCCTCGAGTTCCTGAAGCAGAGCCTGCTGCCGTTCGAGCCTGCGTCGGATCGATTCGCAGATGGCGAACGTGGAACTGGCCAGCCGACGTTGCAGCACCGTTCGCGCGAGCGCGACGCTGGCCTTCTTGCGACCGGTGGCCTGGGGAAGGAAGCGATTGATAAACGCGGTGACGGCCTTGTAGAGGTCGTATTCCTCGCGATTCAGTTTGAACGTGACCGTGTGCGCGTGGCGGTCCGGAAACAGCCGGCGGCCGTGGACGTCCCTCAGGTCTTCCTTGAGCCGGCGAAGGGCCCACGGGCACTCCGCCCCGAGACGGAGAATGTCGCGGCGAATCTCGCCCGCCCGGTCCGCGAGGCGATGCGGCTCTGGGAAAATGTCGGGGTCGATCAAGCGAACGAAATGCGCGAACCGATCGTCGTCGCCGTGGTGCGGCGTCGCGGTGAGCAGGAGCACATGATCGGCCTGCGACGTGAGCCGCTCGGCGAGTTGATACCGCTTGGTCTTGTCAGGTTCGTCGCCGCGCGACGCCGACCGCTTCGTATAGGCGCTGCACTTGTGCGCCTCGTCGATCACAACCATATCCCAGCGTTGTTGCCAAACGCGCTCGCGGACGTCGTCCTGCTTGGCGTAGTCCAGCGACGCCACAACTTGGTTCGAACGCTGCCAGGGATTGACGAGTTGCTGCTGGTCGACGGCCGCGAAGATGATGTCGAACGGTTCGCCGAACCAGCGGAGGAGTTCGTCCTGCCACTGGATGGTCAGCGGCGCTGGGCAAAGGATGAGAACGCGATCAATGGCTTGCCGAAGCTTCAGCTCCTTGATGAGCAGTCCGGCCATGATCGTCTTGCCCGCGCCGGGATCATCGGCCAGCAGGTATCGAAGGCGAGGCTGTGGCAGCATGCGAAGGTAGACGGCTTCGATTTGGTGCGGCAACGTGCGGATGCCAGAGAGGCTGACTGCGAACTGCTTGTCGTGGGCGTAGGCCAGGCGAACTCGTGCGGACTCCACCAGCAGCCGCGTCTTCTCTGGATCAGCGGCGGCGACCATCGCTCGCTCATCCATGCGTTGGCCGAAGACGGCATCGGCCTCCTCAAAGGACAGGATAGCTTCGTCGGGCGTGCCATCGCTGAGTCGAACGCGGCACTCGTAGCCGGTTCCGAGCGAGCGCACGGATTCCAAGACCACGGACTCCGGGAAATGTCCGGGGAGGGCAACCCGCTGACCAATGGGGTACTCCCGCCCTTCGGTCATTTCGATTGCCCCCGGCTCAGCTTCGTTGATTCGGCTGGATACTCCGTGAGCCATCGATCGATGCCATCCTTGTGAAACCGCCAATGTCGGCCGACTTTCTGGGCCGGCAGCTTGCCCTCCTGAGCGAGCTTGTAGAGCGTCGACCGAGAGATCTTCAGGTACTTCGAGAGCTCTCCGATGGTCATCACCGCGTCAGATGGCGCTTTGGCCATAACAGGGATTCTTCCTTCCGGGACGGCGGACGCAACCCACGCCTGGCTGGGTGGCCATTTGACAGTTGTTAGCGGCGGTTGTCAATCGTTCAATCGGCGGGCTGCTCGGGGAACGGGTAAATCGCGTTGAACCGTTCCTGGCGAGCGTCGCAGCCGCAGGGGTGGCCGGTGAGGGCGTGGAACCACTTCTTGAAAGCGTCGCCGCCGACAGGGCCAATGGTGCGGGCGATCGTGTCGCCGACGCCGCGGTCTTCGGGCGTCGGGAGGTGGGCGATCGTTTTGGCCCAGAGCGGCCACTCGTCGCGCGAAACGGGAACGTCGTCTGACCCGGCGTGGTCGTGATTCTCCTCGCCCGATCCGGGCGGCGCGCCTCCTGGCGTCAAGGCAGTGCCTTCGCCGGATCGACCTCGGCAGCCGCAGTCGCCGGTGGGTTGGGTGACGATGAATTGCACCTGGCCGGGTTGGCGGTGGACGATCGATGGGGCGGCGTGACAGCGCGGTGGAGGTGTTGATCCGGCGGTTCTCGAAGTGCTCGCCGATGCGCTGGGCGTAGAGGATCTGGTCTTCGAGGATGGTGCACTTGTACGCCGGCAGGCCATCGCACTCGAGCATGTGCTGCTCGCCGGTCGCCAGGTCATACTCAAGCGCGAACACGTCGGACTCGGTTTGCCATTGGCCGCTGATCAGCAGCTTGTCGGGTGCATCGGCGCGGTAGGACACGCGGTAGTTTGAACGCGCGAGGTGTCAACCAGAGCGCGCGAGAGTTCGAGAGGGTTGCGCTCGGTGGCCCGAGAGGAACCGTGACGGTTGCGCTCGGACCCCGAGATTCGGCTTCGGAACCGAGCGCGCGGCCACCGGAGGGCGGTGGTCCGAATCGCCCGCAGCTGCGGGGGTTTGACGCGATCCTGCCCCGCTGGGGCTTCATGGCCCGAGCCGTCAACCATACGACCGCCGCGAGTTCGCGGCGGTCGTGAAAGCTCCCCGATCTGGACTCGAACCAGAAACCTAGCGGTTAACAGCCGCTCGCTCTACCAATTGAGCTATCGGGGATCCGCGAAAATCGCGAAACCAATAATCTAGTGGATCTGCCTGGGATGTCAACGGGGCCAGCCGAAGCCCGCCCGGTTCTGGGCGGCCCTGGCCGGGAATCTGGCAGGTGCCGCCAGCCGCCACATCTTGACCCCATGAGATTGGCCACCCGAGGGTGACGCCTCCCGCCCGGATTTTGCGTGACTGCGAAGCGTGCCCCACGCCATTATAGAGGATAAGGAGGATGGTTGAATGTCATTACGCCACATGAGCATCGTCGGAGCTGCGGTCTTGGGGATCCTGGTGCGGTCCGGTCTGGCGCCAGGACAGGAGTATGTGATCGAAGAACTCGGCGTGCTCGGCCCGCAGGTGTCGGCCGCCCCGGCAATCAACAACCACGGACAGGTGGCCTTCACTGCTGCCGACCCGGGTGGCGGCCCCTACCGGGCCAGCCTGTGGTTGCCAACGGCCGCCTACGGCATGTCCGCCGGCCTGCACGACCTGGGTACGCTGGGCGGCATGTTCAGCGAAGCCTACGACATTAATGATCACGGCCAAGTCGTCGGCGATGCAGAGCTGGCCTTTGCCTACACCCACGCCTTTCGTTGGGACAGCACGTCCCAGACCCTGGTCGATCTGCATACCGAGCCGCAGCAAGCCAACTGGAGCTATGCCCGCGGCATCAACAACCACGGGGACGTCGTGGGCTTCGGCGACATCGACTATCCCGACGGACTGCACATTCGCGCGTTCCTGTGGCGCAACAACACGGTGACGGATCTGGGCACGTTCGGGGGTGACGACAGCATGGCCTTTGCCATCAATGATGCCGGCCAGGCCACCGGCTGGGCCGAAACCGCGACCGAGCCGCACGTCTTCTTGTGGCTCATGCAACCCCATGCGGACCCCGGTTTGAACCTCGCCGTCGGGCTGAACGACACGCACCTGGTGCCGCTGACCGCCAGCAGCGACTCCTGGGGTCCATTCGCCCTGAACCGCACCGCCCAGATCGTGGGCTCAGCCAAGACCGCCGGACCCGGTTTCAACTTGTACGCCTTTCACCGCGAAGCCCCGATGGCCGGCGCCGCGGTAACCCAATTGGCGCCGCCACCCTCGCGAGCCAATGCCATCAACGAACGCGGGCAGGTGGTCGGCATGGCCATCCTCGGTGAAACGCTGCGGGCCGTGCTCTGGCAGGGCGGGCAGATGATCGATCTGAGCAGCTACCTTCCGGAAGGCTCGGACTGGCAACTGGTGCGGGCCACCGACATCAATGACCGCGGCCAAATCGTCGGCTACGGCTACAATGACAGCCCCGGCGGCGGAAACCGGGTCTTCCTGATGACGCCGCAAGATCAGGACAACGACGGCCTGTTCGATATCTGGGAAACCCAAGGCGGCGGAATTGATGCCAATGACGACGGCACCATCGACCTGGATCTCTACGCCCTCGGTGCCCGACCCAACCACAAAGACCTGTTCGTCGAGGTCGATGCCATGACCGGACTGGCACCGGTCGGCATTTCACCGATCGCGGCTGTGGTCAACGCCGGCTTGAACACCAACACCAGCCTGGACCTGGTGGTCGACGCGTTCCTCAATGCCCCGCTGGACAACCCCGACGGCCAGAGCGGAATCCGACTGCGGGTCGCTCTGGATGAGACCAACCTCACCCGCGAGGCTTGGCCCAACGCCTGGAGCAAGTTCAATTCCGCCAAGCAGGCGCACTTCGGCACGCCGGCGCAGCGCGCCGACGCCAACGCCGCTAACATTCTCGCGGCCAAGAAACTGGCCTACCGCTATTGCATCTTCGCCGAACAGTACGGCGGGGCCTCCAGCAGCGGACTGGCGGAGTTGCCAGGCGACGATTTCATGGTCACGCTCGGTCACCCGGATTGGCACCCCACCGGCGGAACCGCGGATCAGCAGGCCGGAACCTTCATGCACGAAATGGGACACACGCTGGGCTTGCACCATGGCGGCGCGGACGACCTCAACTACAAACCCAACTACAAGAGCGTCATGAGCTACGCCTGGCAACTGCCGAACCTGCTGGACTGGGAACTGGATTACTCCACCCAAGCGCTGCCCACCCTGCAGGAGGACCAACTCAACGAGCCGGCCGGGCTAGGCGCGGCTGCCGGCAGTTACACAAATGTGCAGGTTCCCTTCGGCTGGGTACAGAACCCCGGCGACACACCCACGGTGCTGTTCGCCTCGCTGGCGGGCGGCGATGCCGTCGATTGGAATGACGACGGCGACACCGCCGATACCGCGGTGGCCATGGACCTCAACTACTGGGGCGTCGCTACCGGAACGCCCTCACCCGACGAAGAGCTGCGCGGGCAGCAGGATTGGGACGGCGTGCTCTTCGCCCTGGCAGGTGGAGCCAACTACTCCGACGGGGTGCAGGCGGCGACAACCCTCGACACCGAAATGACCGCAAGCACCTACCTGCAGCTCACCGATCTGCTGTCGGCGGCGATGGCCTGCGCGACTGACATCGATCAGGATCGCGTCGTCGGTGCCGCGGACCTGGCGCTGCTCCTGGGAAGCTGGGGCCCCTGTGCCGCCTGCCCGACAGATCTCAACCAAGACGGGATCGTCGACGCGGCAGACCTGGCCATCCTGCTGGGCAGTTGGGGACCCTGTCCTTGAATTGGGGTGCCCCCCAACCTCAGTAGTGCACCCCCGGCATCCCGCCAAGCGCCGGGTCGACAGGTGACGGTGCGTTCTTGAAACTCGTTGGAAGCATTCGCGGTCGGTGCGGCGATCAGCGTGCGGCCTTCTTCTTGGCGGTCTTGGCGGACCGCCCAGCGGCCTTTTTTCCGGCGGACGCGGCTGCGCGCTCGGCTGCCTGCCCACGGTTGGATTGCAAGGCGGCCTCGTAGAACTCGATGAACCGCCTTGCCGGGACTCGCTTGATCGCCTGCCCGACGACTTTCAGCGGCAGATCTTCGATCTTCTTGAAGCGCACGCAGGATTTGCCCATGTCCAACTTCTTGCCACTCTTGGCCCAGGCGTCCAGAAACCAGGCTTCGTGCTCCGGATGGTCGTAGATGAACATCAGGTAGAGAGACATGTAGTTCTTCTGTGAAGCCAATCCAGCAAAGGGCAAGGGCTGCTTGGGGTCGCAGTGGTACCCGGGCGGATACACGCTGTGCGGGACCACGTAGCCGATCATCCCGTACTGCATGCACTCTTCGTAGCCTTTTCCCAGATTCTTGAGAACCACCTCACGGACGGACTGCATGGCTGCGCGGCGATCTTCCGGAAGCGACGCGAGGTACTGGTCGACGGTCTTGGCTGAACTACGCATGCCTGCCATCCTAACACACACATTGGAAACCTTCGAGGGGCCCCAACCGTCAGGAGCCGGCAGCGGTCGAAACGCTGGGCCGTCGGGGCGCGAGCCACTGCCTGGCATCCGCCGCATCCGCCGGCCAGGGAGCCGACCCGCGCGGACCCCAGGTTCTGCCGGCTGGCGGCGGGCAGGGCCGATCGGCTGCCGCCCCGGCCGGCCTTGGCCTCCAGGACCAGTCCGCGGCAGATTCGGGGGTCGAGTCGGCGCCCGGCTCGCAGCCGGCCAGCCCCCCGGCGATGGCGTTGATCCCCGCCCGCCGGATCACTGGGAACTGGTCCCACCTCCGGTCATCCCGCGTCACGTACCGCACGCCGTCGCCCGCTGCACCGCTTGCCGATCGCCAAGAGGACGGTCGTGCATTCCCCATGATCACGGGGCCGCCCGAAGGTGGCGGTTGCCCGAACCTCGGCCTCGCCGTTACACTGACCCGCAAGCACTTATGGCCGTATTGCTGCACATCAAGGAGGCGTTCAAACGCTATGGCGACCAGGTGTTGCTCGACGAAGCAGAAGCGACCCTGGTCGACAATGCCAAGGTCGGCTTTGTGGGCCGTAACGGCGCGGGCAAGTCCACCCTGCTGCGGATCATGCTGGGCGAAGAGGAACTGGACAGCGGCCAAGTCATCCGCCACCCCAAGCTGCGGATCGGGTACTTGCGACAGCACGATCCGTTCACGGCCGGCGAGTCCGCCCTCGATTTCCTGATGCGCGACAGCGGCCGACCTGAATGGAAGTGCGGTGAGGTTGCCGGCCGCTTTGAGATCAAGGGCACCTACCTGGAAGGTCCCATCGCGGCGCTGTCCGGCGGCTGGCAGACGCGGGTCAAGCTGGCCGCCCTGCTGCTGCACGACCCCAACCTGCTGCTGCTGGACGAGCCCACCAATTTTCTGGACCTTCGCACGCAAATCCTGCTGGAGCACTTTTTGCGCGGCTTCAACCAGGCGTGCCTGATCGTGTCGCACGATCGGGCTTTCCTGCGGGCCATCTGCACCCAGACGCTCGATCTGACCCGCGGCAAACTGACCCTGTTCCCCGGAACCATCGACGCCTTCCTGGAGCACCAGGAGCAGCGTCGCGAACACGATCGGCGGGTCAACGCCACGGTCATCGCCAAGCAGAAGCAGTTGGAACGGTTTATCA
This sequence comes from uncultured Planctomycetales bacterium, assembly GCA_964619935.1. Taxonomy (GTDB): domain Bacteria; phylum Planctomycetota; class Phycisphaerae; order UBA1845; family CAIVHJ01; genus CAZUGO01. The sequence goes on from CAZUGO010000041.1 coordinate 21,690, forward strand.
CCAAGAACCGTGCCAAGGCCAGCACCGCCAGCCAGGCTCGATCGAAGAGCAAGCAACTGGAACGTCTGCAAACCATCGAGATTCGTGCCGACGAACCCACCGCCCACATCCGGGCCCCACGGGTCACGCCGCGTCAGGGGCCGGCCGTACGCTGTGACGATCTGGCCATCGGGTACCGGCGGGCCGCCGAACCCGATCAGGTGGTCGCCCGCGGGATCGATCTGGAAATCGAGCACGGCCAACGCACGGCGATCGTCGGCGACAACGGCCAGGGCAAGACCACGTTGCTGCGGACCCTCGTCGAATCGCTGCCGCCGTTGGCCGGCACGGTCCGCTGGGGTCACGGCTGCGTCATCGGCACCTACGCCCAGCACGTCTACGGCACACTGCCGGAACCCCAGACTGTCGTTGAGTATCTCGAGCACAAGGCGCTCTTCGAGAAGACCCAGCAGCAAATTCTCGCGGTGGCCGGCGCCCTGCTGTTCCGGGAGGACCACGTCAAGAAGAAGATTGCGGTACTCTCCGGCGGCGAGCGGGCCCGCCTGTGCCTGGCCGGTCTGCTGCTGGGCGATTACAACATCCTGGTGCTGGACGAGCCCGGCAATCATCTCGATGTTCAGACCGTCGACGCCCTGGCCGACGCCCTGCTGGCCTACTCCGGCACGGTGGTGTTTACCAGTCACGACCGTTATTTCCTGAAGCGGGTCACCACGGCGGTCATCGAGGTCCGCGATGGCAACGCCCGGCACTATTCCGGCAGTTATGATGCCTACCTGTACTCGGTAAACCGAGAAATCGACGAGGGCGAGCGGCAGCTCGCGTCCGCCGGAAAGCGCCAGTCCAAGCCCGGTCGCCCGGCCACCCGCAAGACCAGTCAGCCGCGGCAGAACGACCGCGCGGTGCGCAAGGAAGTCAGCCGCCTGGAGTCCCGGATCACCGAATTGGAACAGCGCCGCGCCACGCTCAACCAGGCCTTGCTGGCGGAACGGGATCCCGAGACGGCCCTGCGGCTGCACAACGACATCACCGCGATCGCCGCCGAACTGGCCGGCGCCGAGCACCAGTGGTGCGTGCTTCAGGAACGGCTGGAGTCCTGACGCTGTACGCACGGTGAACCCCGTGGTAGCCTTCCGTCATGCAACGGCTGCGGGATACGCTTCAGCGCGGACGGTTCATTTTCGATTTGAATGCTCGCGATCCGCAGGTCATCATGCGGACCACGGTGGAGCATCTGGTCGAACTGGGAGCCATCCCACCGGAGTTGTCCGAAGCGGTCATCGCCGCACTCCTGGCCCGCGAACGGACGACCCCGACGGCCATCGGCCATGGGGTGGCGATTCCGCACGTCTACCTGGAGGGCTGCCCCGAAGCGGTCATCGTCTTCGTGCGTTTGGCCGCCGGTGTGAACCTGGGCGCCCCCGACGGCATCCCCACCCGCCTGATGTTCTTCTTGTTGGGGCCGCCGGTGGCCGCCGCGCAGCACCTCGACACCCTGGCCCAAATCGCCCGCCTCGCGGCCGATGCCGAGTTTCGGTTCGACGCGGTCGCAGCGCGCACCAGCGGCGAGCTGCTGGTCGCTCTGGACCGCTTCTCCGCCCGAACTGCCAGGCCACAGGTCCGCGCCAAGCGCGAGGACGCTCTGGCGTACTCGGGCCGGCTGTGCGGCGGATTCATCAGTGATGTCAAGGCCCGCCTGCGGACCTATCCGTCTGATTTTACAGATGGTCTGCACCCCAAGAGCGCCGGCTCCGCCCTGTTCTTGTTCTTCGCCTGCCTGGCACCCGCCGTTACCTTCGGCGGGATCATGGCCGCCCAGACCGGGGGGTCCATCGGCGTCGTCGAGATGCTGGTCGCCACGGCCCTGTGCGGCGTGCTCTATGCCTTGTTTGCCGGTCAACCCCTGATCATCTTGGGAGGCACTGGCCCGCTGCTGGTGTTCACCGCGGTGCTGTATCGCTTCTGCGAGGCATGGTCGATCCCCTTCCTGCCGGCGTACGCCTGGGTTGGACTGTGGTCGGCCCTGCTCGTGGTCATCCTGGCACTAACCGATGCCAGTTGCCTGATGCGTTACTTCACCCGCTTCACCGACGAGATTTTTGCGGCCTTGATTTCGCTGATCTTTGTCTACGAAGCCATTCGCGCCCTGGTCCTGATCTTTCGCGATCCGCATAAGCCACACGACACCGCCCTGCTGTCGCTGCTGCTGGCGCTGGGCACCTTCTACATCGCCATCAACCTGTCGCGGTTTCGCCGCAGTCGGTTCCTGCTGCCGAAGGTCCGTGAGTTTCTGGCCGACTTCGGAACGACCATCGCGCTGGCAACCATGGCCCTGGTCGCCTATTGGCTGCACGAGGTCGATCTGGACACGCTCCGCGCACCCGCGACATTCGGGACCACCAACGGGCGGCCCTGGTTGGTGAGCCTCTCCGCCGCGCCTGTCTGGGTGCGCTGTGCTGCGTTGGGTCCCGCACTGCTGGTTACGGTGCTGGTGTACCTCGACCAGAACATCACTGCACGACTGGTCGACAGCCCCGGCCACAAGCTCCGCAAACGGCCGGCCTATCACCTGGACTTGGCGGTCGTCGGAGTGCTCCTGGCCATCTGCTCGCTTTTCGGATGGCCCTGGCTGGTCGCCGCCACCGTGCGATCGCTAAACCACGTGCGCAGCCTGGCCACGGTAGAGGAAATAACCGGCAACTCCGGACCCGCCCGCGAACGAGTCCTGCAGGTGCGTGAGACCCGGGTCACCGGATTGGCCATCCATATCCTGATCGCACTGGCGCTGATCCTGCTCCCACTGCTCAAGCACATTCCTCTGGCGGTGCTCTACGGGCTGTTTCTGTTCATGGGGGTGGTCTCGATGGCGGGCAACCAGTTCTTCGAGCGGCTCAGCCTGTGGATCATGGATTCCGCGCTGTATCCAACGACGCACTACATCCGTCGGGTGCCGCGGCGCGTCATTCATCTGTTCACGGGGCTTCAACTGGCCTGCCTGGTGGTGATGTGGGTGGTCCAGTCCAGCCCCTGGGCAATCGCCTTCCCGCTGTTCATTGCGCTGCTGGTCCCGATCCGCCTGCTCGCCGGGCGGTACTTCGCGCCCGCCCACCTCGCCGCCCTCGACGCCGATGAAGCGCCGGAGGACGAAGAGACACACTGGGTCTGACCCCTTGACGCGGTTTTTTGAGATGATTACCCTGGCGAAACTGTCTCAATGCCGTGCCGCAGGCAGTCGACACCACCGATCCGACCACCCCGATCTACAGGAGCATGAGGCATGACCCCGACCCCCGACACTGCTGCCGGTCCGGCGGGTGCTCTGTTCACCCGCCACCAGGCGGTTCTGGACGCCGCCCGGACGGCCTTGACCAGCCGAATGTATCGCAGTCCGTATCCCGAGATCCCCAGCGGCAAGATCTATGGAGCATCCGCGGCTGCCGACGGTCAGGCGGCTTTCGAATGTCTGTTGAACCAGCCCTTTGCGCTCGATCAGCCGGGCGCCACCGGGACGGTCGGCGCCGAAACCTCACCCTATGGGCTGCACCTGGGCATCACCTACCCCAAGGTCGAGGTGCCGGGATTGCTGCGTGCCGCCCGGAAGGCCGTCCCGGCCTGGGCCCGGGCGACCATCGATCAACGCACCGGCGTGTGCCTGGAAATTCTGCAGCGGCTCAACGCCCGCAGTTTTGAACTGGCCCATGCCGTGATGCACACCACCGGCCAATCGTTCATGATGGCATTTCAGGCCGGCGGCCCGCATGCCCAAGATCGCGGTCTGGAGGCCCTGGCCGTCGCCTACCAGGAAATGACCCGCCTGCCCGCCGCCGTCACCTGGGAAAAACAAGTCGGCAAAGACAAGGTCGAGCGGTTCGAGAAGACCCAGCGGATCGTCCCGCGGGGCATCGGCTTGGTGGTGGCCTGCGCGACGTTCCCGACTTGGAACACCTACCCGGCCCTGTTCGCCAACCTCGCCACCGGAAACGCCGTGGTGCTCAAGCCGCACCCTGCGGCCATCCTGCCGCTGGCGCTGACCGCCCGGATCGCCCGAACGGTGCTCGACGAGTGCGGCTTCGATCCCAACCTGGTGACCCTGGCGGCCGACAGCGCCGCCGCGCCGATCGCCAAGGCGCTGATCGGCCACGCCGAGGTCCGGATGGTCGACTACACCGGCAGCACGGAGTTCGGCAACTGGATTGAACGTAACGCCGCTGATGCCCTGGTGTTCACGGAGAAAGCCGGCATCAATTCGGTGGTTCTCGACAGTGCCGCGGATCTCAAAGGCGTGGCTCAGAACCTGGCCTTCTCCGCGTGCCTGTACTCCGGGCAGATGTGCACCGCCCCTCAGAATATCTACGTCCCGCAAGACGGCATCACCGTCGACGGCCAAGCGGTTCCGTTCGCTGACGTGGCCGGGGCCATCGTCCAGGCGATTGACGGCTTGCTCTCCGACCCACAGCGGGCCTGCGACATTCTGGGTGCCATCCAGAACCCACAGACCGTGGAGCGCATCGCCCAGGCCCGATCCTCCGGCACCGTGCTCCGGGATTCCAGCGCCTGCCGCCATCCCGAATTCCCTGAAGCCCGGATCCATTCACCGCTGGTGCTCGGCACCACCGCCCAGAACCCAGCGGTGTTCCTGCGCGAGATGTTCGGACCGATCCTCTACGTGGTGTCGACCCGCGATACCGCCCAAAGCATCGAGCTGGCGGCGCGCTGCGCCCGGGAGTGCGGCTCGATCACCGCGGCGGTCTACGCCACCCGCCCCGAAGTGCTGGACCACGCCGCGGACACCCTGACCACCTGCGGGGTCCCGGTGTGCTTCAACCTCACCGGGCACAAGCTCATGAACCACGCCGCGGCATTCAGCGACCTGCATGTCTCGGGGCTGAACCCGTCGGGCAATGCCACCTTCTGCGACGCCGCCTTCGTCGCCGGCCGGTTCCGCACCGTTCAGACCTGCCGCCCACTCGGCTGACCCCGGCCCAGCTCAAGAGCCCGCCGGGCAGAAAATTGCTCCAGTTGAGCGGCGTGACATCCAGGCAGAACTGGAGAGTCGCCGGGCCAAGAAGAGGTCACGACCCATGATTTACAAGCTGATGGTGAGCAGCGGTGCCGTGCTGCTGGCGGCGGTGTTGGCGATCGGCGGGTATGCCGGGTGGATTGCGGCCAGCCGCCCCCATCCCACGGTCGACTACCTGGAGCGCATCAACGAACCCGTCCGCGCCATTCCCGAGGAAGCGCGGGCCTGGCCGGTGCTGCGGGAGGCCCTGCTGTCGTTTCAGCCACGCCCGGAGGAGTTGCCGCACAACGCCTCGCCCCGGCCGGGGGACGACCTCTGGCCGGTGGCGATGGACTGGGTCCATGCCAACCAGGAGCTATTGCCGCTGCTTCGTGAAGCGGCCTCCCGCGAATCCTACGGCCTGATTTACGACAACACCCTGGCTCATGAGTACATGCAGGAGCTGTACACCCGTCGTGGCGAGCTTGACCGGGTCGCCGCGGTGGCGGCCGCCGCCGTCGATCCTGATGTGCCGACAACGGTGATGACAATGGTGTGTTGATTCCGGCACAGTTCGCCCGTGTGATCCAATGGACCACCGCTGACGGCCAACTGCCCTCGATCGTGCGCGCGGCCATGCACGCCGATCGCCGCGACACGGTCGCTAAATTCGAGGACCTCTGGGCGGCCATGACGGCGTTGCGGGCACGGCCGTTGTACGATCTGCAGCGACCCCGCGAGGAGGACCTGTTTCAGCAAAGGGTCGGCGACGCGCGGCGCTTCGCCCTGCTGCACGCCCTGCTGCCGTCGCTCACCCGGCCCGACGAAGTGGTCCTCGCCACCCGGATGGACTTGGAGGCCACCCGGGCGATCATCGCATTGCTGAAGAACCGCAACCGCCCGCTGACCCTCGAGGCTCTGGCAGCCAACCTGCCAGCGCAGGGGCCGGAAGACATCTACAGCGGCGCGCCCTTGCGGTACACCCTGACCGCAGGCGACGGATTCCTGCTGTACAGCGTCGGGCCGAACGGCATCGACGATAACGGCTCCACCGCACCGAGCGATCGCCGCAGTGACATCAGCAGCTCGGCCGATGTGGTGTACTGGCCTCCTCCGACGACGGCAGATTGACCGCAGCGTGCCGAACACCGTAAACAGGCCAACGCCTGCCATCATGCCCAGCGGTGCAACGGGCCCCGCGAACACGGGGCCCGTCTGCACGTCGAAGGGGTTAGGTGCGGTTGCCCGACGGCATCAGTTGTAGATGTGGGTGCTTTCGGTCTCCATGACCGGCGAATCGATCTGATCCGAATTCAACTCGACGCGGAAGCGGACGTCGCCCGTATCGATGCCCTTGACCGTGACCTTATAGTCGGTCTTGGCCAGCGGGGCGAGTGACGCCAACGGAGCGAACACGATCTCCTTGCCCGTGACCTGTGCGGTGGTCGGCCCTTCTGAGGAGACGTACTCTTCCTGGGCGGGCAGCAGGCACTTGATCTTAATGTTGGTGCCGACGGCAGTGCCCTGGTTGGTGACGGCGATGGTATACGTCAAGGTGCCGTTCAGCTCGATCGGGTCCGGACTGTCGACACACTCCAACAGAATCGCGGGAATACCCTTGACCTGAAGCTCGCACTCAGCAACCTGCTCGGCACAGTAGCTGACTGTGGCCATGTTGCGGACCGTGCCGATTGCATTGCACAGCACATCAACCGTGACGCTACGGGTTTGCCCGGCGTCGAGCGTGCCCAGGCGCCAGATGATGCGATCGCCTTCACGGACGCCGCCGCCGTCGGCCTTGATGAACTGCACACTACCCGCGATGGTGTCGGTGATGATCACATTCTGGGCGGCCGCATCGCCCTGATTGCTGACCGTTAACTCGAAGGTCGCGTTGCGGCCCAGGTACCGCAGGTTCGGGCACTTCTTGACCAGCGTCACGTTGGGTCCCGCGCTGGCCGCTGCGGCCAGCAGGCTGAACACCATGGCAGATTGCAGAACGACAGACTTCATCTTGATCTCCTTCACTTGTGATTCACGAGAACTTGGCGGCATTCCGGGCTGAAACGACCCGTCCCCATCAAACGGCGCTCTGCCTCGGCGGCAATCGGCCGTCCGCTGGCGGCAATGTAGTCCTCCCGGGGCCGGGCGTCAATCGGCGATGCCACGCCAGCGGCTACCGATCATGAACCGTTCCCCTGGGGGGCGGGGAATCCTGTCCGGTAACGAACGGTCACCCTGCGGCGCAGCGCCAGGAGCGTTCCCCGCGGGGGGGGGCAAGCTGCCACGTTCCAGGGCGGCGACCCGCCTCACGCCAGGGCCCGGCCAGCGGCGGCGGCCCCGGCACCCTCGAACCGGAGGAGGATTGCCGCCGGCCGGGTCCACCGTGCGACCTTCGCGACCTTCGGGGAGGTGTGGGCACCAGGCCGTGGTTCTAATATTCTGGCGGTAATCTGCGCTCGACCGCCGGCTGACTCCCGGTCACACAATACACTTAGGTTCGACCGGACCGGGCGCCCTGTTCCTAATAAGGGTGCTCGAAGGCGGGGGTGCATCCCATTTAGGGTGGCGCGATCGAACAAATAAAGTTACGCTTCTTGTGTACAACGATAGGGTGGTGGTGTCGGTTTCTTACGCAAGGAGGTCGTGATGCAAGAGATCGAGGTGACAGTAAAGGTGAACGGGCA
>CAZUGO010000042.1:0-35653 GCA_964619935.1 uncultured Planctomycetales bacterium
ACCCTCGTGGCTACCCACCGCGAGGGTCATTACTCATATCTGCACACGCCGAATTATTCCAGGGACTTCAGCACGCCGCCCCCGGATCGATCCTGATCACACACCTACACCTTTGCCAGGTAAAAACGCGGCTCCCGACAGCCCATCGAAACCCAAGTCTTTTCCTCGCTCTCTGACCACCAGTTGCCCAGGGCGGAAACCACAGACGATGCCTCCGAGCGAATCAGCCGACACACTCCCAGAGTGTTCACCCCCAGTGCGGCTTGTGAGCTTAATGCCGACATCGCCCGCCTTCTTGACGACATCCAAGTCGATTTCCGCGTCGAGGGCGTCCGCAGCGGAGATCTCCTTCGCAAGCAGAATCTGTTGGTAAAACTCCAGCCGGCTGAAACGTGGGTCAGCGTTGTAGGTTGCCACCGTCTCGAGCTCATGCTCCGACAGGGCATACCGGACAGCATCCGCCGACACAAACGGCTGGTACGAGCGAATTAGCTTCCCTGACCCAAGGTAAAGAATCGACCCGGAGCCGCCTGTCCTAAGAATCTCGGTAAGTTTGCTTGCTAAGGGCTCGTACCGTAACAAGTTAAACGATTGGTCTCGGGATTTGCCATTGTAGCCAGTGTTCTACGCCGTCTTCTCCGAATGATTGTTCAACTTATTCTTACGAGAGCCCTTCGCTCGCTCTGGTTCAGAGCGCCCAGGTACGTCCTTCCTCTCGAACGGCGTGCCGCATTCGGGGCAGCGAGGATCGGTCAGGCCTTGGAGGGAGTAGCCGCACTTGGAACACACGCCCAATGAGGGAAGATCAGGTAGCCTGCCAAGCAAAGCAATGCAAACCCATAATACGACGACTGGCACAACGAGAACCGTTATTCCGTTACACTCGATGAGAACCACTATGCCCGCCACAACAGCGGTGGCAGCGAATACGCCGAACATCGACCAGAACGCCTTGCGACGGAGGGTGAGCCACACTATCGGAGAATGAACCAAGCCGAGCACAACCCATAGCAGGATGATGCCGCGGATTGCGTATGGGCTTTGCAACCAAGCTGTGGCGATAATCACAGCACCGACCGAGAACCCACCAACAGTGCAAATCGTTGCTGCACCAATAAACGGCATAGTGGTATTGTCGTCTGCCGCCATTTCCTAATAGCCACCACATGTCAGGCCGAAGCGGTCCAGGCCGTCGCAATCCCCCGAGGTACCAGGCGGGCCTCGCAAAGTATCTCAAGCGCGACCCCTGTGGAGCGTTATCCCTCCAGGCTATTTCACACTTTACCAGTACCGCCCGGTCGGCCCGAACTCCGCAGGGGCATGGTCTGCCCGCGAGACCCCATGCTGCCGTGAGATTCCTCCCAAACGCCAGCGCCTTCTTGCCGGCTTCGGGGGTCGCACACGCGGGGTCTGCGGAGCGCACTCCCCGGGTGTTCAGGTCCAGCGCGTGCTGCGCCGGGCGCCAATCCGTACCGCGCCGGCGCGCAACCCTTGCCGCGCCAGGAGCCGGCACTTACCGCGTGGAGGAACGAGTCCTCACCGCAAGCGCCCCGCCAACCCCTGCCGGGTCAGCCCCGGCGGGACCCAGCACGGACCCGCCTGCGGTCGCCCGCACGCTGAGGATGGGGCTCAGGGGCGGTGCCATTCTTCGCAACGGCCGCACATCGGATGGATGTCGTATTGGCCTGCGCGGTGTGCTCGGCGCAGGGCGGTCATGGCCGGCCCCTGCCAGCATTCTGCCAGTGACTGGCGCGGCAGGGTGCCTACCGGATACAGCCCTCTGAAGTCCTGGTCGCAGCCGATCACCCGTCCGTCGCTCAAGAGGGTGCAACGGTTCTGCAACTGCCGGCAGCCGCGGCGCATCGGCCCTGCGGTGGCGATGAATCCACGGTCTTCGAGCAGGCCGGCATGATGGCTGAAGCCCTCGATGATGGCGCACCCGTGGCGGCGAATCCAATCATCGTGAAAGTCGGCCATCAGGGAGAGGTTGTGTTGCGTCTTGGTCAACGTGGCGGCCACCACCGGGGCGGTCTGCTGGCGGCGGCGGCGCTCGGTGGTGAGCCGGTCGATGCCGTCCATGATCGCATTCCATTGGTGCTGGCCATAAACGGCGGCGTAGCCGTCGGCATCGCTGGCATCCAGGTTGATCTGCACCACGTCGACCTGGTGATCCACCAGGGCCTGGACGGCGGCATCCTGCAAACCGACCCCGCTGGTACGGACGGCCAGCGCGAAAATGCCGGCCTGCCGGCAGATGGCCAGCGCCTCGGCGAACTGCGGATGGCATAACGGTTCACCGAATCCGCCCAGAACCATGCGGGCGTCGTCGTAGGCGGCCAGTTCCCGGGTGATCTGCTCCAGCAGGTCCAGCGGGAGTTCGCCGGTGCGTTGCAGGATGGCGCCACGGGGCCGTAAGCCGGAGTGGTCGTGTGGGTCGGTCGTGGTCAGTTCGATCACCGCTTCTGTCGGCACGGTGTCGACATGGTCCTGTTCGGCCAGCCAAGTGCAGATCTGCTCCGCGGACTGGGCCGTGCCGTCCGATCGGATCAGTCGCTCCAGCAATTCGAATCCACGGCGGGTGTCCGACGTCAGCCGGGCGCGGGCCAGTTGCACGGACCGGGTGGGACGGAAGCAGGTCGCCAGGTTGACCATGTCGCGCTGCGGCTGGTCGGGACGATAGCTGTTGATCCAACCCACGGCCAGGTGATTCTGGGCGACTTCCTGCAAGGTGTCGGTCCGGAACACGGTGGGCGCCAGGCCGGGCGGTGCCGGGGCGAATACCAGCTTGGCCTGCGGGCCGCAGCGCAACTGGTGCTCGACCATGGCGTCGATCAGCGCCGGATCGACCACCGCGGCCTCCGCGGCCACACTGACCACGACTTCGGCGCCCAGTCGGGTGGCGATGGAGACGCACAAGGCCGGGTAGGTGTGCTCGTCGAAAAAGCAGGTATTGCCGAGTCCGCCCCGCCAACTGTCCAGCGCCCACTTACGAGCGGCTCGAATGGTGCCGCGATTGGGATCGGCCGGCCCATCGAAGGCCACCACCTCAATGCCGCGGTGGGCGGTCAGATCCTGGACGGCGGATCGCTGGATGCCGGGGCAGGTCACCACGATGTGGTCGACCGTGGCGGCGGCAACGATCCGTTCCAGCGTCCGGGTCAGCACCGGTGTTCCGCAGAGGTCCGACGCCAGCCGGCCGGCGGTGCCGATGGGTGAGGAATCGAGGTCGACCGGGACGACGGCGACGGTGGTCATGATGGATCGGTTCCCGCAGCAGCGTGCCACCGGGCGTCGATGCGCTCGGCGGCCGATTGCAGAATGGCGATCATGCGGTCGGTATCGGCCCGGAGCTGCTGCACGAACAGGAGGTCGCGATCGAGCTGCTTGCGGGCCCGATCGGCCCCCACCGCGCCGGAGGCCTTCAGGCGCTGATCGGCGGAGAAGCGCCGAAACTCGGCCAACTGGGCACCGGCGGTGATGATGCTGTAGGCCCGCTCGTACTCGGCGACCTTGAGTCGCAGGGCGTCGACGGTCTTGATCTTGCGGTTGAATTCGGCCGGCCGATCGATCAGCCGGGTCAGTTCCTGGAGCACCTCGGTGGTCTGGTCGCAGACGCCGCGAATGGCTTCCATGTCGTCGAGCCGCTGCCGAATCTGGTGTTGGCCGGCAGGCAGCTTGGAGGCGTCAAACCAGGGCTGCCGGCGGCGGTAGGCCAGCAGCCGTTCGGGGATGGTCTGGCGGCAATACGCATCAATCGCCTGCCGCAGCGTCATGATCTGGGCACCGCGGATCAGGGCACCGCCCTCGGTGGCATTGATCACCCGGGCGTGGGTTGCGGCAATATCCTTCTCGAATTGCTCCAGGTAGTTGAACATCAGTTCTTCGGTGAACAGCTCGCGACCCTGGGCGTCGGGCACTTTCCGCAGGATGGGTTTGGAGCGCATGATGCGATCCCACTCCTTCATTTCCAGGGTCCCAAAGCGGTTCAGCTCGGCCGACCAGGACTCATGAATGGCGGTTCCCGGTGCGTGGTAGACGTGGTCGGTCAGGGCCAGGTCCTGCCCAATCAAGATGATCGGATCGCAGCTCATGTATTGCGCCAGGTAAAACGCCAGGTGGGCGACCGAGGCTCCGGCGGGCAGTCCGTCGCGCTCGCCGTGGGCCGAGCCCAGGCACAGGCGGGCGAATTCGTTGCTCAGCAGGCTGATCGGTCCGCAGTAGGCATCGATGACGCTGTGATGCGCCTTCGGTTCGGCAACCAGGTGGGTGTCGCATCCGGGATCGACGCCCTCGTAATACTGGCGGGACAATTCATGGTAATCCAGCGAGCACACGAACGCCGGCACGATGCCGCTGCTCTTGAGCGGCTTGAAGGTCGTCTGGGTGGCGATCACCACGGCGCGGTCCCGGCAGTGGTGAAGTTGTTGCATGTTGCGTCTCAGGGACGGACCCGCCGACACAATGATTGCCGGATGCCCCGCAAACCGTGCCTTCAATTCATTAATCGGCGGTGACGCCAGGTAGGTGCCCAGGTTGTTGGCGACATTGCGGCAGGTCACCTGGGCATTGGTGACCAGCGTAACCATGCCGGTCTTGGCGTAATCGATGTAGGCCAGGCAGACGTCGGCAAGCGCCTGAAACTGCGGCTTGGAGATCCGCGTCGACGGCGTATGGGCCGCGATCTTGGTGCCCATCATCATGATCGAGCTGTAGGGGCTGAGCCGTTGGTGCACCCAATCTTTGCGCGACTGGCAGACGAAGGCCAGCCTGCCGCTGTCCAGCTCCTCGCTGAAATCCAGGACACTCAAGCCCAGTCGCACCATGTGCACATCGGGTTCCAGGATCAGGACGATCACGTCCCCGGTCAGCCGTTGGAACAACGCCTTGGCATGGTAGCCCAGTCCGAATCCCTGGATCAGATAGCAAAACTTGTCTGCTTCCAGGACGTGGTCCGCCCACTTGGCGGCCTCGGCCTGCGGGTCGTACCGGCTGTGCAGGTACACCGCCTTGCCGTCGGGCGCCTGGCGGGCCACGGTCACCCCACCGCAGCGCGTGGGTTCCAGCGGCGGCAGGCGCTCATCGTCGATGGCGTCCACGGCCAGGGCCAGCTTGGAATCCAGCCGCCACAAGGCGCTCATGTTCCGCACGAAGAGCGCAGGATCCCGGGTGCTAACCGTCATCGGCGTCGTCATGATTCCAGTTCAAGAGGCTGCGTCACTCTGAATGGGGCGGTTCCATTGCAGCCCGGGTTCGGCCAGCGTGATCGATCCGGTCCCGCGATTGCCGGAATCCACCCGCACCCGCCCGGCGGGCAGCCGCGGTCGCGCTCCGGCGACACCGGGTCCTCCGCGGGCTTGGACCCAACACTGCAGAATCGCGCTGCACCACACGACCGCTGGCGCTTGATTCCGGAATACGAGATCCGCTCGCTAAATGCAAGCGGATCGCCGCATGCCCTCGACGAGGCGACCACTGCCCAGGACGCGCTTGACGATTAGGGCCGCGGTCAATGGCCCCGGAGTTGCCGGCCCTGCCGCGAGTACGCTATTGTACGGCTCGCCGAATTGCAACGGGGGAGCTATGGCGCGTCAACCATACAAACCAGAAACGCTGCCGGATCTTCCGGACACGGCGCTGCGCCGGCTGCTCGATCCGTGGGCGCGGTTCATGCGCGTGGAGGCCGCCAGCGGGATCTTGTTGTTGGGGGCCACCGTGGTCGCGCTGGGGCTGGCCAACTCCACCGCGTCGGAGGCATTCTCGTCCCTGTGGAACACACCCATCGGGTTTCGAATCGGCGACATCACGGTCGAGCATACCGTTCGGCACTGGATCAACGACGGCCTGATGGTCATCTTCTTTTTTCTCATCGGCCTGGAGATCAAGCGCGAGCTGGTGCTCGGCGAGCTGCGCGACCTGCGGCGAGCGGCGCTACCCTGTTTTGCGGCGCTGGGTGGGATGCTCGTGCCGGCGGGAATCTACATCGCTGTGCTCCTGGGCAAGGAAGAAGTCTCGGGATGGGGCATCCCCATGGCGACGGACATCGCATTCGTGGTGGGCTGCCTGACCCTGCTGGGTTCGCGCGTGCCGCACGGCCTGCGGGTCATGCTGCTGTTGCTGGCGATTGCGGATGACATCGGCGCCATTCTGGTCATCGCCATCGGGTACACGGACGATCTCGACTGGGTCGCCCTGGCGCTGGGCTTCGCCGGTATCGGGTTGTGCTTGATCCTGGCTCGCGTGGGCGTTCAGGAGGTGCCGGTCTACGCCCTGGTCGGTGTCTTCACTTGGTTCGCATTCCATGAATCCGGCGTGCACGCGACCATTGCCGGGGTCATCCTGGGCCTGATCACACCGGCCACAAGCCGGGTCAACGAGGGTCATGCGGGCGGCATCGTCGAGCAGGCCGGTCGATACGTCTCCGGCGCCGGGGCATCCACCCTCCAGAAGCTGGGGGCGCTGCTCCATGCCCAAAGGGCCGGGCGCGAAGCCATCAGCCCCGTGGAACGACTCGAGCAGCAACTGCATCCTTGGGTGAGCTTCGTGATTCTCCCGCTGTTCGCCCTGGCGAACGCCGGCGTGCGGATCCATCCGGCCGACCTGGGCGCCGACCTCACCGTGGCGGTGATTCTGGGGCTGGTGGTCGGCAAGCCGGTGGGTGTGATCCTGCTGAGCTGGCTCGCGGTTCGAAGCGGCCTGGCCAGGCTTCCCGACCGTGTGACCTGGGGCATGATTACTGCGGGCGGGCTGCTGTGCGGGATCGGTTTCACCATGGCCATTTTCATTGCCGGTCTGGCGTTCGAATCGCAGGCCCATCTGCTCGACACCGCCAAGTTGGGCGTGCTGGCCGCCTCATTCATCAGTGCGGTGGCGGGCCTGCTCCTGCTGCTGCTGACCACCCCCAGGCGCGTGAAGTCGTGACGCCGTGCCCGCCTCACACGAATGCAATTGCCGTGCATCGGGTCGGCCCCGGCGAGGCGCCCTGCGGAGCGGGCGTTGACGAATCACGCGGCTCCGGCGATTCTGCTATCATGCCGCGCTGGGCAAGCGCCTGAGCGGCCCGAGCCCGGTGTCCTGTTTCGAGGAGGTCATCGATGCGTTGCCCTGTGATCTACGGTTCGCTGCTGTTCTTGATTGCCGGTCGAGGGTTCGCCCAGGGCCCCAACTGTGTCGATTGTCACAAGACGGTGAACCCGGGGATCGTCTCCGACTGGCAGCTCAGCAAACACAGCAGCGCGGGCGTGGGGTGCGATGTCTGCCACGGCAGCGCCCACAGCACCGCCGACGATGTCCAGCGGGTTCGCATTCCCACGCCGCAGGTCTGTGCGGAATGCCACCCCGAACCGTTCGAGCAGTTCATGGGCGGCAAGCACGCCCACGCCTGGGCGGTGATGAAGGCCATGCCGACCACCCACCGGGCTCCGCTGGCTCTGATCGAGGGCATGAAGGGCTGCGGGGGCTGCCACAAGATCGGCCTCAAGTCCGAAGACGAGATCAAGCACCTCAAGCAGCAGGGCGCCGGCTTCGGGGTGGCCTCGTGCGACGCCTGCCACACCCGGCACTTGTTCTCGGTACAGGAGGCCCGCCAACCGCAGGCGTGTCAGACGTGCCACATGGGCTTTGATCATCCCCAGTGGGAGATGTACTCCGCCTCCAAGCATGGGGTGCGCTACCTGCTCAAGCAGAACGGCATTCTGCCGGATACCGTCGCCGCGCCGAGCTGCCAGACCTGTCACATGCAGGAGGGCAACCACGCGGTCCGCACCGGATGGGGCTTCTTGGCCGTGCGCCTGCCGCTGCCGGAGGATCCGCAATGGAAGGCCGACCAGACGACCATCCTCCAGGCCCTCGGGGTCCTGGATCCCGCCGGGAAGCCCACCGCACGCCTGGACGCGGTCAAGGCCCTGGATGTCGCCCGGCTCACGCAGGAAGATTGGCAGGGCGAGCGCGATGCAATGGTCAAGACCTGCGGCCAGTGTCACTCACAGAACTTCGCCAAAGCCGAGCTGGGCAAGGGCGACGACATGATTCGTGAAGCTGACCATCTCCTGGCTCAGGCCATCCGGATGGTTGCGGGCCTCTATGCAGACGGCGTTCTGAGGCAGCCCGAGGGCTACACCCACGCGTTTCCTGATCTGCTGGCATTTCACGACGCGCCGACCCCCATCGAGCAGCGGCTGTTTGTGATGCATCTCGAACATCGCATGCGGGCGTTTCAGGGCACCTTCCACGCGAACCCCGATTATGCACTGTGGTACGGCTGGAGCGCGATGAAGCAGGATCTCACCGAGATTCAAGCCATGGCCGCCGAGTTGCGCCGCCTGCACGCCGACCGCTCATCCCACCGCTGATGCCTGGCGGCGCGCGGTCGCCTGGCGATCCGCCGGCGGCGCTCAACCGAATGAAGTGTTCTGCTGCAGCGCCTGCTGCAGGCGCCCCTGATACTCGATTCGCGGAATCTCGACGGCGCCCAGGCGGCGGAGGTGTGGCGTGAGAAATTGGATGTCCAGCAGCATCATGTGCCGTTCGCGCATGCGCTGCACCAGGGCAACCAGGGCCAGCTTGGAAGCGTCGGTTTGCAGCGTGAACATGGACTCGCCGAAGAACGCACCGCCCAGGCTGACTCCATACAGGCCTCCGGCAAGCCGGTCGGCGTAGTAGGTCTCGACACTGTGGGCGAACCCCAATTCGTGCAGTATGCAGTAGGCCTGCACGATCTCCGGTGAGATCCAGGTCCCTTCGCTGCGGTCGGCGCAGTGTTCGATGACCTCTTTGAAACAGCCGTTGATGCAGATGCGGTGGTCAGCGCGGCGGCAGCGTTGACGCAGACTCCGCGGTAGCTGCAGCCCGTCCAACTCGATGATGGCCCGCGGGTCGGGGCTGTACCAGCCGATGTCGCCCGACCGGTCAGCCATCGGGAACAGGCCGCCGGCATAGGCCCTGAGCAACACCGCGGGATGCAGCACATCGGGGATCACGGTCGGCCCGGCGCCGGCGCGGCGACGTCCAGGGGGCGGTCCGGCACAGCCTCAGGCATCGATCGATACGCCCGCGGTCGATAATGGCGGGTCAGTTCCTGGGTCGACAGCAGCGGCATGACTTCGGTGCAGCACGGTCCGATGGTCTTGAGCAGCGCGGGCAGTTCGACAAGATGCTTAATGACGTGGTCCGGGACGCAGCGGCCGCGCGGAACCGGACCCTTGCGAACCTTCAGCACGGTGGTCATGCCCATGCGCTGGGCTCCCTTGACGTCCAGGTGCAACTTGTCACCAATGAACAGGGTGCCTTGGGGGCGCATGTTCAATGCCCGCAAGGCTGCCAGGAACATGTGGGGATGCGGTTTCTTGACGCCGACGTCCACCGAGTAGATTCGCGCCGAGAAAAAGTCGAGCAGGCCTTCCTCTTGCAGGTGGGCGTCGAGCAGCCGCCCCGGCACCATGGTGTTGGACACGATGCCCAGGGGATGGCCGTCGTCGACCAGAGCCTGCAGAATGCCGTGCACGCCTTCCTCAACGGTTCCCAGCCGCTTCATGGGCTCGTAGAACTGCTCGGCCAGCAGCAGCAGGAAGTCCTCGTCTTCGGGGAGGCCCAGTCGGCGGTGCAGCCGCCGGATGGTGTTGAACAGGTCCAGTTCCCGGCGGCGCAGCAGCGACATCACGAATGCGGTGTAGGTGGTGAAGCGGCAGGCGGCATGGTACTTGTTGAACGGCAGCAGGTTGGGGATCCGCCGGTCCATGAATTCATGAGCCAGGCGGGTTCCGATCTTGATGTAAGGCAGTGGGTTGGTGGCGCTGAAGTTGATCAGGGTGTCGCCGAGATCGAAGAGCAGCGCCCGTGGCCTGGATTCCGGTGGGTAATACATGTCTGACGCCTGTCGATCCGAGTGCCCGGGCTCATTATATCAGAGAATGGCCGATCATGTCCGCGGGGATCGGTTCACCCAGCATCCGCAGGATGGTGGGGGCCACGTCGTAGAGGGTCGGCCCGCTGGCGCGGCCGCCCGGCGGCAGACCGGGATGGGCATAGACGTACAGACCCTCCTGGGCGTGGTTGGCATCGTCGGGGCCGGTGTCATTCTCGAAGGTGTGGACCTCGGGGTGACCGACCGAGCCGACGCTGCGCCAGCGCAGATTGCCGAACAGCACGATCAGATCCGGCGGCACGCCGTTGACGGCCCGGTACAGGTCGCGCGGTCGATGGACCCGCGTGCCCAGAAGCCGGCCGTGATGATCGACGGTGGCCTCCAGCTTGTCCTGCAGCTCACGGCACAGCGGTTCGAATTGTTCGCGGCTGACGATGCCCTGGGGCTCGCGGCCGGCGGCGTTGATGAAGCAGCGACCGTAGTAGCCGCCTTCGCCCCAAGCCCGGGTCCGCGGCCAGTCAACGTCTTTGATGTCGAACCGGCGGACGCCGGCCAGCGGCGTCTTGAGTACCAGGTAGCCCTCGCGGATTAGCCATTCGTTGATGCAGAAGCCACCGACCATGCACTGGCCGCCGTGGTCGCTGACCAGCCACACCGCCGTGCGCGTCAGGTCCATGGTCTCGAGCAGTTCTCCGATCAACCCATCAACATGAATGTAGTAGTCGCGAATGGCGTGTTCGAATTCGCTGCCGGGGACGTGGCGATGGTGGGCCGGATCCATGTACTGCCAGAAGCCGTGGTGTATGCGGTCGTGGCCCATTTCCACCATCCAGAACAGATCCCAGGGCCTGGAGGTCAACAGCCGCCGGGCCACGGTAAAGCGCTTGTCGGTCATCTCGTAGATCTGCTGCAGCAGCCAGTGCTTGTCGTCGGTCCGAAAGCCGCGGACGTCGACCAGGTACTCGCCGACCCACTGGGCGATGTCTGCCTTGAGCGCCTTGGGGTGGGTGTAGTCGCAATCGATGCCGGGGGTCAGGAAGCTGGTGATCATGCAGCCGCGCGGCGGGGTGTGAATCGGGTAGGTGCCGGGCACGCCGATGATGATGTTCTCCCGGCCGCGCTGCGACAAAATCTCCCACAGCCGCGGTTCGGTGACCGCCAGCGACGTGGCGATCGTCAGGGCGTCGTACGAATGATCGCTGCGGTTGCGAAACCCGTAGATTCCCAGGGTTCCGGGGTCCTTGCTGCTGGCCATGCACGACCATGCCGGGACGGTGATCGGCGGGATGGACGAGGTCAGCGGGCCGAAGGTCCCGCGGTCCATCAGCCGCCGGGTGTTGGGCAGCAGCTCCGCCCAGCGGTCGAACATCAGCGACGGTTCGGCACAATCCAGTCCGATGACGGCGACCTTAGGCACCGGCTGCATGTTCGGGGTTCCTCTGTTGCTCGTCGAGGTAGGTTTCGGCCCGGGGGATCAGGTCGGCGATGACCTGATCAAGCGTGCCGTTCATGATGGCCCCGGCGGCCGCCCGATGGCCGCCGCCGCCGACCTGCTGGGCCAGTCCCAAGGCGTCCACCGGCCCTTTGCCGCGGAGGTTGATGCGGATCTTGCCGGGCACGCCTTCAGTGAACAGGATTGCGAGATCGGTGCCGGCCAGCGACCGCGGGATCTCGACCTGGTCGTCGATGTCGGCCGCCGTGCAGCCCGCCCGAGTGATTTCTCGGTAATCGGCGCGGCTGTAGGCGATCCGCCCGCTGGCGGTGACCAGGGTATTGTCGTAGACCACCCGCCGCAAGTCGAACTCGCTGCGGCTCTGGGTGCGGCACAGGCGATTGCCGACATGATCGATGTCCGCCCCCGCCCGGGCCAGAGCGGTGGCCGCGTGCAGGGTCTCGGCGGTGGTGGTGCTCAGCGAGAACCCCACGGTGTCGGCGTGGATCCCGGCATACAGCAGCGTGGCGATGCTCGGCGTGAGGGTCCAAGCGGCGCGGTCGAACAACCGCCAGATCATTTCGGCGGTGCTGCTGGCCTGCGGGTCCACCCAGTTCAGGGCACCAAATCGAGTATTGGACGCGTGGTGATCGATATTGATGACCATCCGGCGCTGCTCGAGGTCCTGGCTCAGCGACTCGGGCAGATTGGTCCGGCGCGCCTTGGCGGTATCACAGACCGCGACGGTCTGCGCCGACCGGCAGGTTGGCGCATCGGCCAGCGCCACGTCGGCCAATTGCAGCAGGAAGCCCAGCTTGTCGGACACCGACGGCTTGGGCAGGGCACACGGGGAACGCCGCCCGGTGGCCTGTTCCAGCCCCATGGCCAGCGCGAACATCGAACTCAGGCAGTCGGCGTCGGGGGTGACGTGGCCGGCAATCAGTGACACGGGCTCGCCGACCAGTCGCTCGATCAGCGCCTCGGGAGGCTCGACGGCTGCCGGCGTGTTGCGAGGTGCGGTCATGGTCCGTCATCCGGCGCTCTGCATGGCGTCGATCAGGATGTCGGCGACCTCGGGCCGTGAGAACTCCATCGGCGGGCGCTGGCCGGCGGATAACATCTCGCGGACCTTGGTGCCCGACAGGAAGATCTTGTCTTCGCCCGGATGCGGGCAGGTCTTGCCGGAGACCATGCCTTCACACTTCTGGCACCAGGTGGCGTGCTCGAACTTCAACGGCGTGATGGCGATGTCGCCCGGTGCGAAGGAATCGAAGATCTTCTGGGCGTCATAAGTGCCGTAGTAGGAGCCCACGCCGGCGTGGTCACGACCCACAATGAAATGGGTGCATCCGTAATTCTGGCGGACCAGGGCATGCAGAATCGCTTCACGCGGCCCGGCGTAGCGCATGGCCGCCGGCATGACCGCCAGCAGGGTGCGCTCGGGCACGTAGTACTTCTTGATCAGCACATCGTAGCAGCGCATGCGTACGTCCGGCGGAATGTCGCCAGCCTGGGTCTGGCCGACCAGCGGGTGGATCAGCAGCCCGTCGCAGATTTCCAGGGCACACTTGGTCAGATATTCGTGGGCCCGGTGAATCGGATTGCGGGTTTGGAAGGCCACCACGGTGCGCCAGCCGCGCTTCTCGAATTCGGCGCGGGTCTGGGCCGGGGTCAACTGGAATTCCGAAAACGCATGGAGGCCGGGATCGCGGTGCACCTCGACAGGCCCCGCCAGGCAGACGGCGCCCTGCTTGAGCGTTACGTCCACGCCGGGGTGCTCGGGGGAATCGGTCCGATACACCCGGGTGACTTCCTTGGCCGTGTCGTGGTCATACTTCTCGGTGACGGTCAGGACCGCCAGCACGCGGCCTGGGGCGGACTTCAGGGCGACCTTCTGGCCGACGGAAATGCCGCCGGCGGTGGCGGCGTCGACGCTACAGGTGATCGGGATCGGCCAGGGCGTGCCGTCGGCCAGGCGCATGTGGTCGCAGACGCTGTCGAAGTCGGCCCGACCCATGAATCCGGCAAGCGGGCTGAAGGCCCCGATCCCGATCATCTCGACATCGCACTGCTCGCGTTCGGGGAGCACGATCGCCGGCAGGCCGTCGGCGCCCTGCAGGGGACCCTTCGAAAGACAGTTCACCAATCGACCGCCGTGTGCTGCAATCAATCCGTCCATTCCTCATCCTTCCAGGGGTGCGTCAGACATTCTTGCGAGGGGCTCATGATAGAGCATGCCCACAGAAATGACAAACCGGTCCGGCGGTGCGGCCGACTACTTGACCTTGGCTTTGACGGGGGCCAGCACGATGGTCATGCGCCGGCCGGCCGCCTTGGCCGGCTGCTCGACCTTGGCGATCTCCCCGAACATGGCGACAATTTCGTCGAAGATCTCCACGCCGATGTCGCGGTGCACGTTCTCCCGACCCCGAAACAGCATGGTGAACTGGACCTTGTCGCCCTTCTCCAGGAACTCCTGGGCATGCTTCAGCTTGAAATCCCGATCGTGCTTGTCGATTTTGGGACGCAGCCTGATCTCCTTGATGGCAATCTCATGGCTGTGCTTGTGCTGCTGGCGTTGCTTCTTCTTCTGGTTGTACTTGAACTTGCCGAAATCCATGATCTTGCAGACCGGCGGTCGCTCGTTGGGCGAGACTTCCACCAGGTCCATGCCCGAGTCACGGGCTCGTTTCAGGGCCTCGTCGGTCGGCAGAATGCCCAGTTGTTCTCCGTCTTCGGCAATGACTCGTACCGGGCTGACCCGGATGCGTTCGTTCACGCGGGCTTGTGCTGCGATGGGGGCTTCTCCTTAACAGGGGATCGAGGTCTCACTTGCGACCACGGGTGGCAATCTCGTGGACGCAGCCGTCAACGAACTTCTCGAATGGAAACGTGCCCATGGTCACCCCGCCGCGGTCGTTGACATTGACGGTTTGTTCGGCCGCCTCCTGTTCGCCGACCACCAGGATGTAGGGAATCATCTGATCGCGGGCCCGTTGCTTCTTGGGTCCGATGCGGTCGCTGCTGACGTCCAGGACCGCCCGGACGCCGTGCTGGACCAGCCAGCCGTAGACCTCGCGGGCATAGCTGACGCTCTTTTCGCTGACCGTGGCCACCGCCACCTGGATCGGCGCCATCCACAGCGGCAAGGCACCCGCGTAGTGCTCGATGAGGATGCCGATGAATCGTTCCAGGCTGCCGCAGATGGCCCGGTGGAGCATCACCGGAACGTGGGCGGCGTTGTCTTCGCCGATGTACTTGGCTCCCAGCCGGGCGGGCATGGAGAAGTCCACCTGGATGGTTCCGAGCTGCCACAGGCGATTCAGGCAATCGCGGACGTTGAAATCGATCTTGGGTCCGTAGAACGCTCCTTCGCCTGCATCGACGTCGTACTCCAGGCCCATGCGCCGCAAGGCGGCGTGCAATGCCGCTTCGGACTTGTCCCAGACTTCGTCACTGCCGACGCGCTGCGGCGGGCGGGTGGACAGCTTGACGACCATGTCATCGAACCCGAAGTCATGGTAGGTGGTCCGCACCAGATCGCAAAAACGGGCCACCTCGTCACCGATCTGGGCTTCGGTGCAAAAGATATGGCCGTCGTCCTGGGTGAAGGCCCGGACCCGCATGATGCCGTGCAACGTACCGGACGGCTCGTTGCGGTGGCAGCTGCCGAACTCGGACAGCCGCAGCGGCAAGTCGCGGTAGCTGCGGATCCCCTGCTTGAAGACCTGGATGTGGCAGGGACAGTTCATGGGTTTGATCGCGAAATCGCGGGCTTCGGTCTCGGTGACAAACATGTTCTCGCGAAACTTGTCCCAGTGCCCGCTCTTCTCCCAGAGGCTCTTATCGACCACTTGGGGCGTATTGATCTCGAAGTAGCCGTTGTGGCCCAACAGGTCGCGGATGTACGCGACGACGATCTGGTACAGGGCCCAACCCTTGGGGTGCCAGAAGACCGCTCCCGGCGCTTCTTCCTGGAGGTGAAACAGATCCAGTTGCGGTCCCAGCCGGCGGTGGTCACGTTTCTTGGCTTCTTCCAGCCGGTGCAGGTACTCCTGGAGCCGCTTCTTGCTGGGGAACGCGGTGCCGTAGACCCGTTGCAGTTGCTTCTTGCTCTGGTCGCCGTGATGGTAGGCCCCGCTGACTTGCAGCAGTTTGAAGGCCTTGATCCGCCCGGTGCTGGGAACATGCGGCCCGCCGCAGAGGTCCTCGAAATCGTGCCCGACGGGGTCGCCGGTGACGTAGAAGCTGAGCACCTCGCCGCTGGCCCGTTCGGCGTTGTCCACCTTGTACGGATTGCCTTCGGCCCGGACCTTGGTCATGCCTTCCGCCCGCGACATTTCGATGCGGGTGAAGGGGCGGTCCTGCTTGATGATCTCGGACATCTCGGCTTCGATCTGCCCGAACGAGTCGGGGGTGATCGGTTCATCCAAGTCGATGTCGTAGTAAAAGCCGTCCTCAATGGCCGGCCCGTAGACCAACTTGGCTTCCGGAAACAACTTGCAGATCGCTTCGGCCATGACGTGGGCGGCGCTGTGCCGGATGACCGCCAGCGTCTGCGGGTCGTCGTCACCCTCGGTGAGGATTTTGAGTTCGCAGTCGCCGGGCAGCGGCCGATTCAGGTCCAGAATCATGGGGGAGCCGGTGGGCGCTCGGACGCTGGCCGCCACGGCCGCCCGGGCCAGCCCGGGACCGATCTCGGCGGCAACATCGTAGGTCGTGGCTCCGTCGGCGACTTGCTTGGACGTGCCGTCCGGTAGCGTTATTCTGGGCATGATCGTTGGCCGCTGACCCCGGGAATCGTCATCATCGAGTTGCTCATAAACACAAAAACGGCAACAGCTTGTATGCCGACGTAACAGCCCGACCGAACGCCGTTGGCGATCTTTCGGTGGTTTCCCATCAGGCTGTCTTGCGTCTCATGGTCGCTGTGCCGCCTTGGACAATTATGCTAAACTGCCGCCTTCAGTATAGCGGATCGGTATGGAGCGTCAAGCGACCGCAGGCTGCTGTAGTGCTTACATTCTCATGGTGTTAGGTCGGATCAGACCCGCCCGCAGGGCCGTGCGTCTCGCGGTGTGAAAACCGCGGCGCCGGCTGCCCGCCGGAGGCCGGGGTCCACACAGAAAGGATGGTCGTTCATGAGCCGGTGGATCAAGTCGAGTTCAACCCTGTTAGGAGTGCTGACCGTGATCGTCCTCAGTGCCGAGGTCAAAGCCCAGACGGGGGAGGTTCCAGAGCGCAGCACCATCGATACCAAGTACAAGTGGGATCTTTCGGTGATGTTCGATTCGCGCGAAGCCTGGGATCTGCAACATGATCAGGTCGATGCCATGCTGGGGATTCTGAAGGGCTTCAAGGGCACGGCCGGCCAGTCGCCGAGCAGCCTGTCGCGGCTGCTGGCGGTTCGCGATCAGGTCGAGATCCAACTCGAGAAACTGTACGCCTATGCCTCGATGCGCTTCCACGAGGACACCCGCCAGCCCGATACCCAGGCCCTGGAACAGCGGGCCCAGACGCTGGCCGTCAAGGTCGCCGAGGCCACCTCGTGGCTGGAACCCGAGCTGACCAAGATTCCCCAGGAAACCGTGAACAGTTGGCTGGAGAATTCCGACCTGGCGGTTTACCGCCATTACTTCGACAACCTCTATCGCCAGAAGCAGCACATCCTGTCGCCCCGCGAGGAAGAGCTGCTGGCCATGGCCTCCAAGCCGGCCGGTGCCGCCGAGAACACCTTCGAGCTGCTGACCAACGCCGAGCTGAAGCTGCGGACCCTGAAGGACCGCAACGGCAACGACATTGAGATCAGCCCCGGAGTGTTTAATGCCAAGCTGTACTCCAAGGATGCCCGGGAGCGGCGCGACGCCTACCTGGGGTTCATGCAGAGCTACCTGGAGATCAAGCAGTCGCTGGCCTCCACGCTGGCCGGTGCCTGCCAGCGCGACTGGTTCTACGCCAAGGCCCGCGGATACCCCAGTTGCCTGCAGGCGTCGCTGGATGCCGAGAACCTGCCCGAGTCGGTCTACCACAGCCTGATCCAGACGGTCAACGAACACCTGCCGCTGCTGCATCGCTACACCCGGCTCAAGAAGCAGGTCCTCAAGCTCGACCAGATTCACCCCTACGATCTGTACGTTTCCCTGGTGGAGATGCCCACCGACCGAACCTACAGCTACGAAGATGCCTGCGCCCTGGTCCTCAAGGGCATCCAGCCGATGGGCACCGCCTACACCGACACCATGAAGATGGCCCTGGAGTCGCACTGGGTGGATGTCTTTGAAAACAAGGGGAAGCGCGCCGGTGCCTACAACATGGGGACCTACCTGTCGCCGCCCTATGTGCTGCTGAACTTCAACGGGACCTACAACGACGTGTCGACCATCGCCCACGAGATGGGCCATGCCATGCAGAGCTACTTCACCCAGAAGAACCAGCCGCCGGTGTACGGCGGCTACCCGATGTTCACCGCCGAGGTGGCCTCAACCGCGGCGGAAATCGTCTTCAAGCAGTACCTGCTGAACCAGACCACCGACCCCCGTGAACGGGCCTGGATGATCGACACGATGCTGGAGAACATCCGGACCACCGTGTTCCGGCAGACCAAGTTCGCCGAGTTCGATCTGGCCATCCATGCGCTCGCCGAGAAAGGCGAGCCGATGACTGCGGAATCGCTGATGAAGATGAGCCGCGAGATCTTCCAGAAGTACTACGGGCCCGACCTGGTGCTGGACTCCGAAGCCGACATCGAGTGCCTGCGGATTCCGCATTACTATCGGAACTTCTACGTGTACCGTTACGCCACCAGCTATTCGGCGGCGGCGGCCCTGGCCAAGCGGATCATGGACGAACCGGGCCCGGCAGTGGACGATTTCATGAAGTTCCTGAAGATTGGCAACAGCATGTATGCAATCGACATGCTCAAGGTCGCCGGCGTCGACATGACCACCCCCAAGCCGGTGCAGGATTGCATGGCCCATTTCGAGCACCTGCTCAACGAATTGGAAGGGCTGCTCTCCAAGCTGTGATTCGTGAGCGAAGATGCCGCACAACCCCGGGCGGCCGCCGCCATGTCGCCGCGGCCGCCCGTGTTCATTCACTTCCCCGGGAGCCTGCCATGTCCTACCGCACCCTGGACTTCGATCAGTTGCCGCAGGCGGAGGCCTATACCCTGCTGCTCACCGCGATCGTGCCGCGACCCATCGGTTGGATTTCGACGTGCACGCCCGCCGGCGCCCGCAACGCGGCCCCGTTCAGCTGGTTCAACGCAGTGTGCGGAGACCCGCTGATGGTCATGGCGGCCGTCGGCCGCCGGCGGGGCCAAATGAAGGACACCGCACGCAACATCCGCGATACCGGCGAGTTTGTCGTCAATGTTGCCACCGCCGAAACGGTCCAGCAAATGGTGCAGTCCAGCGCCGATTACCCCGCCGAGGTCAGCGAATTCGATGCCGTCGGGCTGACGCCGCTGGATTCAGTGCTCGTCAAGCCGTGCCGGATTGCGGAAAGCCCGATCCACATCGAGTGTACCTTGGAGCAAATGCTGACCCTGGGCAACGCCTCCACCGATCTGGTCATTGGACGCTGTCGGATGATCCACATCGACGAGCGGGTCATGGCTGCGGACGGCCGGGTCGATGCCGCACAACTCAAACCCGTGGCTCGCCTGGGGCGCGATGAGTACGCGGTGCTCACCGAGTTGTTTCACCTGCCCCGGCCGGCGGTCTGACCGACCCTCAGGTTCTCCCAACGCCGTGATCCTGAATCTGTGAGTTCTGCGGGTGGAAAGCTCGCGCCGGCCAGGACTCGCGGTCGGCGGACTGGTCGTTCGAGATTGGGGGGGGTCGCGCTGCCTGCCTGGCATGGGCGCACGCCGCTCCAGGCACGAGCAGGGTGGCCCGGAGATCGATCCGCCACGGGGTGGCGGGTGGATGCCGGTGCGCGGGTGGTGCTCTCTATCCGCCCGGCAGGTCGCCGCCGTCCGAGCCGCCGCCCGAATTCGGCTTGTCGCGCACTTGGTTGGGGAGCGGGCCGCCGTCGGGCGGGTTGCTGCCCGATTCCTGGATCCAGCCGGGGCCCGATTGGCGGATGCCGAAGGTCACGGCCGCCTGAAACGTGTCATTGCACAGCAGGTAATCCAGGGCGTCGACGTTGTCGTCAGGATGGCCGAGGCCCAGGGCGTGCGCCGGGGCGAACACCTCTGGCATCTGACCCGGGCTGACCGTCAGGACATCAGCCGCACAGGCCGCACCGCCGGCGTCGATAATGGTCTGCAATGACGGCGACGCCGGCGTCAGCGAAAACAGCACCTGATCGGCGGCATTGAACGAGCCGTCGTTGTTGGCGTCGAACACGATCAAGGCGTCGAGGTCGTCGGCAGCGTGCAGGCCGAGGTTCTCGGCCGTCGCGTAAATCGACAGCACCGGCGGGGTCGAGTCGGTTGACACCACGAAGATGTGCGCGCCGCTGATGGCGTTGAAGCTGCTGATCTCGGCCAAGGACGTGGATGCCGCCGTGGTGGAGAAATAGATCTTCGGGCCTACCAGAACCGCGGTGGCGTCCACCTCATCTTGGCTATCGCCCGAAAACGTCATGGCTGCACCGATATTCGGGACCGCCGCAAAATCCGTGCCGCCCTCGTTGTAGTTGTTTCGAACCAGAACGTTGTTGAACACCAATTGCGGTCCACCGCCTTTCTGGAACAGCCCCAGCGATAGGTACTGATCCGCGGCCTGGTGACCCAGCATGGCCTGGTTCTTGGCGTTGTACGGGACGCCTTGGGCAACCAGGTCGGGCGCCGGCAGCAGCAAACCGACGGTGCCGGCGTCCACCGAGAACAGCAGCGCCAGGTGATCGCCCGGCAAGACCTGGGTATTGGCGGCGGACAGCGCATCGAGGTCATCCGCCACACCGCCCAACCCGAGCACTTCGCCGCCGGTTGCAACCAGCGGGACCTCCAGCGGGCCAAGGGTCAGGATGGCATCCGCCAGCCCGTTGCCCGGGGCCGCGGACGGCGAACCCAGCCCAAATGAGTAATGAGGAGCGGGCAGTTGCTGGATCGGCGGGTCGCCCCAAGCGGGCGCGGTCGCCACCACTGGGCAAAGGATGAAGATCCGGGACAGAATCCCCCGAGCGATCGTGATGGTTTTGGGCATGAGTCTGATCTCGATTTGGTAGAACCAGGTACGCCAACCATTGTAATACAATGACCAGAACGGCTGTCAATGGAGACCTGGGGGCTCTTGTTCTTGAGCCCTCCTACTCCCTGATTAACATTGTCCCGATTCCTAGGCGATTGGCAAGCGCCAAGTCGCTCAGGCCACCGTGCCGAGCGTCATTTGCAGGCTGATATCCAACACTGCCGCAGAATGCGTTATGGCCCCAATCGAGATACGGTCAATGCCGGTCTGGGCGATGGCCCGCACCCGGGGTAAATCGACGTTACCGGACGCTTCCAGGTCGACCTTGCCTGCCAGCCCCATGTGATCGCGCAGGTCCACGGCGCGGCGCAGGTCCTCCAGACCGAAATGGTCCAGCATGATGACGTCGATGCCGACCACCTTCAGCAGCGCCTGAAGCTGCTCCAGCGATTGAACCTCGAACTCGACGAACGCCGGTGCGGGCCGCAGTTGGGCGATCTCGGTGAGCACCTCGAACGCAAAATGGGCCAGCCGCTCGACAGGAATGCCACTCAGGTGGTTGTCCTTGACCAGCACCGCGTCGTGCAGCCCATGGCGATGGTTGCTGCCACCGCCGCACCGCACCGCGTACTTTTCCAGATCGCGCCAACCCGGTGTGGTCTTGCGGGTGTCGTAGATCCGGGCCCGGGTCCCGTTCACCTGGGCGACGTACTCGCGGGTCAAGGTGGCCACACCGCTGAGCCGCTGCAGAAAGTTGAGCAGCACGCGCTCGGTCGTCAGAATCCAGGCCCGGCTTCCACACACGGTGCCCAGTCGGGTGCCGGCTTCCACGACGTCGCCATCGCGGACCTGGGCTTCAAAACGGAGCGGCGGCGTGCGGCCCTCCAGGATCACGGGCGCCAGACTCAAACCGCAAACGACACCGCCGGTCTTGGCGATCAGGTCGGCCCGGCCCGCGCCGGACACCGTGGGGTGCCGGGCGGCGACCGCCTGGGTGGTCAGGTCGCCGCAGGTCGCCAAATCTTCCGCCCAGGCCAGGGCCAGCAGTTGTCGAAATCGGGACTCGTCGATCTGCAGGTCGGCTAGTGACGGGGTGGCCGGGTCTTCGACTTGGGCTGCCATGGTTCTGCCTTCTTCTTCTTGCGGTCGGGGCTCGGGTCTTTCGGGCGGCGGACCCGCAGGTCCGGCGACGCGTTCAGCGCCTGCAGGTGATCGCGCAGGCGGGCGGCCTTCTCGAACTCCAGGGCCTCGGCCGCCGCCATCATCTCGGCTTCCAGCAGTTGGATCAGCTCCAGGCGATCATACTCCTCGTGGTCGGCGTGGATGGCTTCTTCGAGGGTCTTGCGGGCGGTGACGACCTCCTGCAGGCCGCTGCGGATGGCCTTCTTGACCGTCTCCGGGGTAATGCCGTGTGCGACGTTGTAGGCCGCCTGAATGTCGCGGCGCCGCCCGGTTTCATCCATCGCCCGCTGCATGCTCGGGGTGATCTTGTCGGCATACATGATCACTTCGGCGTTGACGTTACGGGCGGTCCGGCCGATGGTCTGAATCAAGGAGGTCTCGCTGCGCAGGAATCCTTCCTTGTCGGCATCCAGGATGGCGACCAGCGAGACCTCGGGCAGATCGAGCCCTTCGCGCAGCAGGTTGACGCCCACCAGGACGTCGAACGCACCGCGGCGCAGGTCTTTCAGAATGTCGACTCGTTCCAGGGTGTCGATCTCGCTGTGCAGGTAGCGGCCGCGCAGCCCCTCTTCCTGGATGTAGCGCGAAAGGTCCTCGGCCAGGCGCTTGGTCAGCGTGGTGACCAACACCCGCTCGCCTGCGGCGGCCCGTTCATGAATCCGCTGCAACAGATCGGGCACCTGGCCGCGGGCCGGCTTGACGTGGATCACCGGATCCACCAGCCCGGTGGGTCGAATGATCTGCTCGACCACCTCGCCCTGGCAGACCTTGAATTCGTAGGGGCCGGGGGTGGCCGATACAAACAGCACCTGGCGCCACATCCGCTCGAACTCCTCAAACCGCAGCGGCCGGTTGTCCAGCGCCGAAGGCAGGCGGAAGCCGTGCTCCACCAGCGTCCGCTTGCGGGCCTGGTCGCCGTTGAACATGGCGCCGATTTGCGGGATGGTGGCGTGCGACTCGTCCAGGATCAGCAGGAACTCTTCCGGAAAGTAGTCCACCAGGGTGTACGGTCTGGAACCCGGCGGCATCTGGTTGAGGTGTCGGGAGTAGTTCTCGATTCCCGAACAGTATCCCGCTTCCGCCAGCATCTCGATGTCGTAGCGGGTGCGGGCGGCCAGCCGCTGGGCTTCCAACAGCTTGCCGTGGCGGCGGAGTTCCTGCAGCCGCTGTTCGAGTTCCGTGCGGATGGACTCGACGGCCGCCTGGATGCTGTCCTCGGGCAGGACGTAGTGCACCGCCGGATAGATGAACAGTTCTTCGTGGGCGGCCAGCGAGGTGCCGGTCAGCGGGTTGATGGTGTCCAGCTTCTCGATCTCGTCTCCGAACATCTCAATGCGATGGGCAATCTGCTCGTAGGCCGGGAACAGTTCGATGACGTCGCCGCGGACCCGGAACTTTCCGCGGTCCAGGGCGACGTCGTTGCGTTCGTATTGCAGATCCACAAAGCGCTTGAGCAGTTCGTCGCGGTCGACCGACTGGCCTTTGCGGATCCACACCACGCTTTGTTTGTAGGCGTCGGGTGAGCCCAGTCCGAAAATGCAGGACACGCTGGCGACGATGATCACGTCCCGGCGGGATACCAGGGCACTGGTCGCGGCCAGCCGCAGGCGGTCCAGGTTGTCGTTGCGCGAGGCATCCTTCTCAATGTAGATGTCGCGCTGCGGAATGTAGGCTTCGGGCTGATAGTAGTCGTAGTAGCTGACAAAATACTCCACGGCGTTGCCCGGAAACAACTCCTTGAACTCCTCGTACAACTGGGCCGCCAGGGTCTTGTTGTGCGAGATGACCAACGTCGGCCGCTGCAGCGCCTGAATGAGGTGGGCCATGGTGAAGGTCTTGCCCGAGCCGGTGACCCCCAGCAGGCAGCCGCAACGGGCCCCGCCCTCAAACAGCCGGCGGAGCCGTTCGATGGCCTGCGGCTGATCGCCGCTGGGCCGAAAGTCACTGACCAGTTCAAAACCGCTCATGGGGCGTATCCACTCGGGAGGGGGGGGGCCAGGCAACGCCTTATCATAGTTGCCGGTTTCGTCGCGAACAACGGCGGCCGCGGATATACTGATCAATCGGGGATGGTGTGCCCATCCCGACCGCCCGAGCCCGCGCGACCCAGGGCAGGACCTGACCGATGAGTTACGATCTGGTACCCGAGGATCCGCCGGCGCCCGCCCCGTCCGACCTGCCGCCGTTCGGGGCCAAGAAACGGGCCGGCGGCGACATTGCCGAAGATCTCACCTGCGTCCACTGCGAATACAACCTGCGCGGGCTCGGCAAGCGAGGCCGCTGTCCGGAGTGCGGCACGCCCGCGGCGCTGTCGCTGGTCGGTGATGCCTTGGTGTTGTCGCCGCCGTATTGGCTGGCGACCGTTCGCAACGGGGTCGGCCTGCTGGTCTGCGCCTTGCTGCTGGACCTGCTGGCGGTGTTCTGGCAGCTCAGAATGGCGAGTGCCATCAGCGCCGTGGCGGTTCTGGCCGGGGTGTGGTTCCTGACCACGCCCGAGCCGCGGGACGTGCTCGGCGGATCGACATTCAATCTGGGGTTCTGGCTGCGGCTGGCGGCGGTGCTGCGGGCCCTGGCCGTGGGCACCCACGTGCTGTTCCCCACCCGGTGGCTGCCGCCGGCGATCGCCACCGCGACGTCAATCGCCGTCCTGCTGGGGGCGGCGGTGTTTCTGCGCCGTCTGGCTGAACGGATCCCCGATGAAGCACTGGAGCGCTCCACGACACGTGCCGTCCGGGGCTTCTCGGTGGCCCTGGCCGTCGCCGGGCTGGCCGGCGGAATCTCTGTGCCGCTCGCCGCAGCCCCGCGGCTCTCCGGACCGATGGTGTGCGCCGCCGTCGTCGGCTCGGTGATGGCCGCCGCGTGTGCATTGTGGCTGGTGCTGTTGCTGTATCGCTACTTCATCCTGCTGCGCTGGGCGGTGTACGAAGCGCACGTCCAGCAAGATCCCAGGCCCCGCCGGGAGCCAGTGCATGACTGACCTTCTTCCGGGGCGCTCTTGCTGGATTTCAAGCGGCCGCTTCATGGATCGGCTGGCGGGGGAGCCGCCGGCCCTCAGCGCCGTCCGAACTGCCGCTTGCATTCGATCGGGGTTCAGCATTCAGACCCGCCTGCATCCCCCCATCCGCAAGGTGCCGACCGATGCCCGAACTGCCTGAAGTTCAGACCGTGGTGACCACCTTGCAGCCGCTGGTGGGTCGCCGCCTCGGCCTGGCCCGGGTCCACCGCCTGGACGTGCTGCACGGCGAGCCGCTCGATCTCAACCGTTTTGCCAAGGGCCGGACCATCGACCAGGTCCGCCGGCGAGCCAAGCGGATCATCTTTGAAATCGGGAACGGCCGCCAGATTCAGTTTCATCTGGGCATGTCGGGGCAGTTGACGGTCAAGCCCTGCCGCCAGGAGCTGTTGCCGCACACCCATCTGCAAATTCGGATTGCCGGCAGCGCTGATGAGCTGCGCTTTCGCGATGTGCGGCGCTTCGGCGGCGTTTGGTTGCTGGATGCCACCTCGCAGCTCGGCGGGCGCGGGCTCGGCCGATTGGGGCCCGACGCCCTGGAGATCACCCTGCCGGAGTTCCGGCGGCTGCTGGACCGCCCGCGCCGGATCAAGGCGGCGCTGCTGGACCAGAAGCTGCTCGCCGGGCTGGGAAACATTTACGTCGACGAATCGCTATTCCAGGCCCGGGTCCATCCGCTGACCCGGGCGGCCGATCTGGATGACGCCCAGGTCCGGCGGCTGCATCGGGCCATTCGGGGCACCTTGCAGGCCGCCATCCAGGCCGGCGGTAGCACCATCCGCGACTATTACGCCGCCAACGGCGAGCAAGGCTGGTTCCAGCTCCGCCATCGGGTCTATGGCCGTGCGGGCCAACCCTGCCGCCGCTGCCGGACGCCGCTGGTCAAGCTGCGCGCCGCCGGTCGCGGCACGCACATCTGTCCACAATGTCAGTCAGAGCCGCGACCGTAAGGGCAAACCGTTGAATCCCAAGAAAAGCGGCCGCCAGCCAGGCCTGCTATCCGTGCGGCCCAGGTGAGGTCGCAATTCAATCGCATTCGGATGGGGTAGCACCGGTCCGACCCGGGTGCGCCCCGCGGCTCGGGACCGTGTCGCTGAGTTGGTCAACGTCCGCTCCCCGGTCGCGGCTCTGGCCAGCCCTGCCGGTCGGATTCCGGCACGGCGGGCAGTGCCGGCCCGGCAGGGGTTCATGCGGAATTTTGCCGGCGGGGGCTCGTTGCTCTGCGCGGTAGGCGTTGGAGTCTGGCGCGGTAAGCGTTGGATGCTGGCGCGGTACGGAACGGACGCCGGCGCAGCACGCGCCGGACCGCAACACCCGGCGACCGCGCCCTGAACACCCGGCGACCGCGCCCCGAACACCCCGCGACCGATGGCCTCAGACCTCGGTGGACCGGCTCGCCGGCGGCGGCCATGCTCACCCGAAGCATGGGCATGGCGGCAACCCCCAGCGCCGAACGACTTGTCCTACGACCGGCATGCCCTCGCAAGCGGGACCATGCCACCTCAGGCCCACCCGTCGCTGCCCACACCGCCGCCGTCAAGGAACCCGAGCGCCGAACCGCGTGGCGAGCGTCCCCAGCTCCTCAGCGCCACCACGCCGTCACGAAAGTACGCGCTACTGCCGGGGATATCGGTGAGCGTCTTGGCCAGCAGTCCGCCGGTGCACGATTCGGCCGCAGCGCAACAGGGCTGCGGCAATTTCGGTCATGACCTTCACGGGAACCTCCGGTTCGAACGGCTGCCGGCGGGCTATTGTACCGCAGTAACCGGCGGCTGGAGATCCCGTTATAATGCCCGGCTCATGAATACCAGCCCGGGAATCACACGGTGGATACTGGCGGCGGCATTGGGATCGACCGCCGGTTGTGCGGCCCACGCCCGGGTGACCGTGCAGCAGCCGTACCTCAGCGGGGCCCAGGGCGACCTGCACCTGTCCAGTACCTGGGCCTTTTTCGATGTTGCGGGCGATGTCCGAGTGCTGCTGTCGTTTCCGCTGCCCGGCGCGCGACACGGCGAGCCCTTCTACGACGTGTACTTGCGCTGCCCGGCGCTCAATGGTCACTACATGGTCTCTGCGGAAGGACATCGTGAGCTGGAGGGCTTCTTCCAACAGGTTCGCGGGCGCCACGCCGGCACGGCGCCCTTTGAGCGGGCCACGTTGCGAATCAGCGGCAACCGCTCACGTTGCTCCGGGCAGGTGCAGGCCCACTGCCGCGACGGCACCATTCTCAAAGGTGATTTTTTTGCAGAACTCGATCCTCGCCGGCTGCAGGACTTTGAGCAGCGCTACGGCATCCGGGACGCGGAAGTTGGGACTGGCGCTGATCGGCCGTAACGGCCGACTGCGACGCTGGCCCGCGACCGGCACACCGACCGGCACAGGGCCCCGGGCGGCCGTCTTCGGTGACGTCCAAGTGAGTCCTCGTCCCTGTTTCTTCATCGGACCCGACGCCTGATGATCGCCCATGCCATTCTTGCATTGGCCGCCCTGCTGACGGCGGTGATCTCCGGCATCATCGGCATGGGTGGCGGCATCCTGCTGCTGGCGGTGCTGCTGAGCTTCCTGCCCCATGCGGAAGCCATTCCGGCCCACGGCGCGGTTCAACTGGTCAGCAACGGCACGCGGCTGCTGGCGTTCATCCGCCACGTCGACTGGAAGACTATCGCCCGATTTGCAGCCGGTGCCGTTCCGGGCAGCATTGTCGGGGGCGTGGCGATGATCTGGCTGCAAGCCCACATCGACGCCACCGACGCCTACCTCAAGATCGCCATCGGGTCGTACGTGCTGATCATGACGTTTCGTCCGACACTGCCGCCGGCCGCAGTGAATGCCGCATCCGCGGTGCAGATCGGTCGGCGCTTCACACGCTTCGGTTTTCTGGCCGGGATGCTCGGCCTGACCGTGGGCGCCATCGGCCCGCTGATCGCCCCGGTCTTCGTCCATTGCGGATTCGTCAAGGAACGGCTGATCGCCACCAAGGCAGTGTGCCAGGCCCTGGTGCACCTCCTGAAGGTCCCCATCTTTCTGGCCGGCGGCCTGGTGGCATACGGCACCCTGGGCCGCCTGATTCTGATCATGTCACTGATGGTCATACCCGGCACGCTGATCGGAAAGCGGATTCTGACCCACGTCGACGATCGCATGTTCGTGCGGCTGTTCCGGATCGCCATGGCCCTGGCCGGAATCAAAGTGCTGGCTTATGACGGCCTGTACCGCCTGGGGGAATCGGTTTGGAGGTAGCGTCCTGAGCCTCTGGGCCGTCGCCGTGAAGCTTCGCAGAATTCCCACCGTCTGTTGGGACCGACGGTTGGAGTGACAAGGGCGCGTCCGTAGCCTGCGAAGACCTTCGGTGGAAGTGTGTCGAATCCGCTGCTGAGACGGTCCTTCGAGGCACGTGACTGCGAATCGCCAGTTGAGCCGGAGTGCTCGGTGTGGGGCATTGCCAGCTTATGGGACGCTGCAGGAATCTTCGAATTTTCGTCCAATTCGATTTGCGGCGGCGGCCAGGTGAATCGTATCTTTGGAACGATTCGCCACACACAATCGAATTGATCGACGACGAACTCGAGCGGTTCGCCGTCCCTTGTCTTTGATACTCCACCCCGTGTCCGGTGAAGCGTCTCGGTCGTCTGTGACGGCCGAGACGCTCGCACTTTTACGGAACTGAAGGGCCGGCCCCAGCGGGCGAGCGTCTCCCACACCGCCGGAATCCGTTGGGTATCGGCTCGCGATCATGACTGCATTGCCACCAACAGACCCTACGGTTCAGCGTGGGGTCCGCAGGCCAAGCGCGCTCGGCCGGTCCATACACCGCAGGCGGCCCATGCGATCAGCGGGGCGCCTCTTGCAGGACCGCGATTCGCTGGTTGATCCACTCCACGACATCAGCCACCACGGCCTCGTCGATGGGTCCGACGCGGGCATCGCTGATCACGCCATGCGTCTCGTGCCTGACCTCGCCGGGCACCATTGGCGACAGGTTGTGACCGAGCTGCTCATAGACCGTCCATTGATAATCGCGGCGCTTGGCCTCGCTCATGAGGATTGTGACCACGTAGCTCTGCAACAGCCAGCGCGGATCCAGGCTGCCGACCACCGCCAAGGTGGGAATCGGCTTGCGCCGCAACACGTCGATGCCCCAGGAGTAGCCGTATGCATCCAAGCCCAGGGGTTCCGGCGGCTTCCATTGCTCCGGCTGAGCGGCCAGTGCGAACACGATCAGCTCATGGCGATCGACCGTGCCGTTGTGATTGACGTCGATCGCCGCCGTTGCAAGCCTCGCGGCCCAGGCGGCCGGTTGTTTGCTGAGGGCATCCAGCTCCGCGCGGTCGAGCGCGCCGCTGGTATCGGCATCCCCGACCTTGAACGTCTGCGAGGCCTCGGCGGCGATGGTCTCCACGGCGGTGGACGGTTTCGGCAGCAGCCCCGCAGCCGCAAGCGTGATCAGGCCGGCGAAGTTGCCGTCCGCTTCCGCAACCAGGATTATCGCCCGGCGGGCGCCATTGCTGTGACCCAGCAGAAAAATATGCTCGGTCGGAAGCCCGGCTTTGTCCTTGAATGCCTGCAGGGCCAGTCGAGTCTGCTCCACCGTTTTCGGATAGGGCTGGGCGTCAAACATCAGCGGATCCTGGGCGTGCAGTGGATCGCCCTCGCGAATGCTGTTCCAGCGCATGACTGTCAGCCCTGCCTTGAGCAGGGCTTGGGACAAGACCGCAGCGTCCCGGGTGGCGGTGCCGCTGATGGTCATGATCCCCGGAACCTGCCAATCAATGTCGGTCCCCAGACCACCCCCGAGCAGCAGCACTGCGTAAGGTCGCCGAATGTGCCGCGGCGGCAACTCGATTCCACCGCGGTAGGTCCATCCTTCCGGTGTACTGAATGAAACCGGGAGGCGCTCCACACCGGGCAGCCCGCCATCCTCGCCGGCGACCGCTGCGGCGGGGGCCGCCAGCGTCATGGCCAACAGCCGGCGGGCGCCTGATTGCGCCCGCCTGACCCGGTGCCTGGCGGATCGCCCCGGAGCAGGTCGCGAGCTTGGGTTCCACGCGCGGGCGGCCGGCACGCGTGGCCAGGCGCGCCGCCAGGATCTATCGCCGGCCAACGGCGGGTCGTCGCGGGGCGGGGGTTCCTGGGAGTCCCCCGAATCGTCATCCACCGTCGACCGCGGCGGTGCTCCGGCATCCGGCCCAGGCTCGCGCAGTTGGGTTCGGCGCCGCGCGGGATGAACCCGCTCGACCACCAGCGTGCCTGCCATCAGGTCACCCAGCCGCTGGCGGTTACGGGTCAGCACCAAGGGGATCACCGCGAACCACAATTGAAACATCGGAAACAGTTCGATGGCCCGCACACCGTTGCGGATGATGATCTGTCGCAAGCTGCAGCGGCGGCCGGCCTCGGTCACCACGCGGCACTGCAGCACCAGCTTGCCGGGCGTCCCGCCGTACATCGTTTCGGTCACTGTGGCATATATAATGTAGAGCCCGCAACACAGCACCCAGCTCCACAGCAGATCCATGCTCAGCGGCGGGGGCCCTTCACCTTCCAGTTGTTGGCGCTGGTAATCGTCGAGCCAGGCCACCAGCGCCGGGAACCACGACCACGCGGTCACCAGCGCGACCGGCAGAAAATCAATCAGGAAGGCGAGCGCCCGCCGGCCCAGACCGGCCACCACGTAATGGGCCGGCAACGGGAGCGCGCGGGTGATCACCGCCTGGCGCCGCCAGAACACGTAGGCCAGTAGCAGACCCATCAGCACAAAACCGAGCACGCTTTGCGACTGCCAGTTGCGCAGCGGCGCATTGTCCAGCCGGCCGTGCCCCACCAGTGTGGGCGGCTCGAGTGCCGCTCCGCCGGTGAGTGGCCAACGCCCGACCAGCACCTGGTCCTGGGCATTGCGGTAGGCCACCGCAATGGACTGCCGGAAGCGGGCCGCCACCGGATGCAGGTCGCTCACTCGGAATGCGGCGCCATCGAGTTCGAACACCGGGCCGCGGATCCAGGCTCCACCGTCGTAGGTCAATGGCGCCAGCGAATGACCTGAACCTTCGCCAAGGACCGCGACCACCGCCATCCGCCGCTCGTGCACGAAGCAGCATAACACCTCGGTCACGGCATCCGGCAGCGCCTGCGGTGCACTCCAGTTGTCGTCGGTGCGGCGCGTGTGCAGCCAGGTTCCGCCGGCACCGGCGGAAGCCCACAGGTGAACCTGTCCGGCCGGGTCCACCGCCAGGCGGATTGCCGCCGGCGCGGCGACCCACTCGGGAATCTGCTGCTCGCCCCACCAGCGCTGCCCCTCGTATCGCACCAATGCGAAACGCCCCGGTTCGGCGGGTGCCGCAACCGCCGGGGCCGTTCCGACATCCACCGTATCCAGCGCTTCCGAATCGGGCTCCAGCGGCGGGCTCGGCAGGGCAGCCAGACAGTCCGCGGGCACCACCGCATACAGGCGGTGGTTGGGGGCATCGCCGCACACCGCCAGCGGCAAGCGCTGATCCGGCAGGGACAGTTCGGTGTTGCGGGCGAACTCGATGCGGCGATTCAGCCGGAAATGGTAGCGGCGATGCGTCCCTTCGCTGAAAAACACATGCAGATCGTCGCCCAGGTCGGCGGTCAGTTGGACGCGGCC
Source organism: uncultured Planctomycetales bacterium (assembly GCA_964619935.1). Taxonomy (GTDB): domain Bacteria; phylum Planctomycetota; class Phycisphaerae; order UBA1845; family CAIVHJ01; genus CAZUGO01. The sequence goes on from CAZUGO010000042.1 coordinate 31,249, forward strand.
CCGCAGGTTGCGCAAGGCAGCGGGAAACAGAAAGTTGGATTGGCGTGCCGGGCGCACCCCGAAGGTCAGCACGTGCTGCGAATCGGCGGTCGCAATGCGCTCCTGGTGCATCCACAGCCGCGACTCATTGCCGCTGAGGCCCAGCTCCAGGGGCGCCGGTGTGCCTGCCGCCAGGCACACCAGCCCGCCGGTCAGCAGGGCAACCGCCCCGGGCGGCCAGGCACGCACGGCCCGCCGCCGCGGCGGGTGGTGCCGCGGGCTATGGCAACCGGGCGGATTGCTCATTCGAGAGGTCATTCGGCGATACGATGCTCTTGGGAGCCCGATGGCGATTGTCGCGCTGCGGGCGATCGGCCGGCTGTTCGAACCAGATGCTGTCGACATCGGGATGCTGGCTGAGCCGGCTGAACTCCAGGTTCAGGTTACTACCGGTCTGAGGCCAGTGGATGCGGATGCGATGGGCCACGAATGGTCCGTCTTCCGGCAACCGTTTGAAACCGGCCAAGGCGACTTCGAGCACGGAGCGTCCATCGAAATCACGATACACCACGCGCTCGATGCAAAACGGTTCGCGCCGGGCCAGCCAGTATTCCTTCACGATGACCGGCTCACCGCTGCCAAGGGTCTGCTCGAACAGCAACTGGTGGTGGTCAGCGGTCACCCGGTACACCGGGCGACGGCCGCTGATTTCAATCAACTGGACCCCCAGGGCATCCATGAGGGTTCGGGGATCGATGGGGATGCCCATGAAGCTCAGCCCTTCCATTTCCTGCCGGCTGCCCAGAATCATGCGGTCCAGGCGGTACTGCTGCCAGAACCAGCATTCCCGGCCGTTGCACCCGACCTCGAAGTAATTGACGCCCAGGTCCTTGGCTTCAAAACAGAGCCGGTCCGGTCGGGCATAGTGCAGCCGAAACTGGCCGTGCCCCGGAAATGGGTCGCCGTCGGCATCCACCATGGTCCCGGTCCAGCGGCCGGCGCCGTACAGCCTCATGTCGACCTTGTAGTTGTTGCGGTTCAGCAGGGTGATGGCCTCGGACATCGGCAAATAGGTCAGCAGGTCGGGACGTGCCGGCTCATGACACCCGGTAACCGACGCTGCAGCCAGCACCAGCATGAGCCCCCCGCGCAACGCCGCCGGACGGCTCAACCCAGCCCGATACGGTGCTCGCGCTCGTTGGCGTCGGTCAATGTTCATGCGGATGAGGGTCGCTCTGATCTGAGGAGGATTGTGATTCGGACTCAGCACGGTCGTCGAGTTGGGCAAAAGCCTTGCAGTCGCCGTGCAGAATGGCGCCCAACTCGCTGCTGACCGCCTCGATCTGACGGTCATCGAGCCGCGGATTACGCACTTGGTGAACGCTGTGCTCCGCGGTCAGACGCATCTGCCAGTACTCCGCGGTCCCTTCACGCACGGTCTGCTCATACTTGAGGAGGCGCTTCCGCATCAGCACCAGCGCCAGGACAAAGCGGAAGTGTTGTTTGACCGGCTCGGGGTGATCGGCCAGCCGCAGGAAGAGGTTGACCAGCACCTCGTTGTCAACGAGCAGGCGTCTTTTTTCTTCCTTGTGTGGAATGCGTGACTTCCAGAACGAGAACACGCCCTCGGGCGGCCCGTTCCAGACCTCCAGGCTGAAGTCTCGTCGCACGAAGCCTTCCGCCGTTTCGAAGAGCACGGCAAAAAATGCTTCGCCCGGCTCCAGAACCCGCTGGCTGATCGAGCAGGTTCCGCTGATATGGGCAATGTCATAATCCGTCGCCATGATCACGCAACCTATCAGAAAGCCCGCCGAGCATCCAATCCCGCGGCCTTGATTGACCGGACCGCATCCGCCCGGCGCGCTCAATCTGCCATCGGCCCACCGGGTGACGGCCGCCGAGCCTCTCGATCACCCCCACACCGCAAGCCGCGAATCAGGGCTCAATGCCCAGCCGGTCTAACACTCGCTGGAAATCATCGATCGAATTGTACTCGATGACGATCCGTCCGCGCTGCCCGCCGCGCCTTTCCTGGATGCGGACGCGGGTCTGCAAGGCGGCCTCGAAGCGTTGCTCCAGATCACGGATGTGCGGCCGCTTGGCGGCAACCGCTGGCCCCGAGCCGGCCGCGCCCGGTCGGCGCTGCCGCCGCACCAACTCTTCGAGAGCCCGCACCGACATGCCGTCGGCGACCGCCGTCTTGGCCAGTTGCAGTTGCAAAGCCTCTGGTTGGACCTTGATGAGCGCCCGGGCGTGGCCCATGCCGAGCAGGTCAGCCGCCACCAATTGGCGTACCGACTCGGGAAGCTCCAGCAGACGAATGGTGTTGGTCACGGTGCTGCGCTGCTCCCCCATCCGGCGACCCAATTCCTCAGCAGAAACGCCGAACTCTGACATAAACCGTTGGTACGCATGAGCTTTATCAATTGGGTTGAGGTCTTCCCGCTGGATGTTCTCTACCAGCGACAGCTCCAGCAACTGCTCCGGATCGGCGTCCCGAATGATCGCTGGAACGTCCGGTATCCCGGCCACGCGGGAGGCCCTCCAACGGCGCTCACCAGATATAAGCTCATATTTGACAATACTTTGCGATTCATTGAGCGCCAGTGCGCGAACCACGATGGGTTGAATCAGTCCGTTGCGCTGAATGGATTCGGCGAGGGCGGATACGCCGGCATCGCTGAGCGACCGCCTGGGCTGCTCCGGGTTCGGGCGAATCGATTCGAGCGGTACCTGGAAAGTTCGAAACCGAGCATGGCCCGCCCCCGCACGGCTCTGATCCGCCGGACCGGCGCGATCCAGCCGATCAGCCAATTTCGAGACCGATGGATCCGAGATCAGTGAACTGAGGCCTCGACCCAACCGCTTTGTCGGCTCTGCCATGGCTGCTCTCCGAAGAAGTTTCTCCATGTTTCCGTTCCACGTGAAACAAGTCATATCCTATCACGCCGATACGAGCGGGGCCAGCCTGGCACCCCCAAAGGCACCGGTCGGGTGCGAGCGGCGAAAGACGGTTGTTTCACGTGGAACGGACCCAGCCCGCGGATTTAGAGACCTGTCGCACGCGCCAAGCCAAAACGGCGCAGGCAAAGCAGACCCCTAGCCCGGAGATTTCATGACATTCCGCGAGTCCTTGGCAGAACAGCAAACCAGTCGAGCAGTAAACCGCAGGCTGTCATCCTGGCGCCTTGTGACTTCCCGTGCTGACGTTAGGCTGGTCACAGGACCACCCCCATGAATCTACCATGAATCTGTAGTGCAGACCTTTGCCAAAAATCCCCACTCCCGCCCCCGGGAAGGCCGCCAGATGTGACGAAGTGCGAAGGTTGGGCCTCGTTACCGCCCCCGGGAATCCTGGGCTTAACCGCCAATGCGGCGAGGCTCTGGACCTTCTCCGGCGGGTTTCCTGACGCGCTTTCTGGGACCAGGTAGGTGAAGTGGCGGGCGCTGAACCCAACTGGCGATAGTGCGCCTGGTGCTGGGTGTCGACGATCACGTAGTTTGGCGCCAAGTACGGCGATGTCCTCAGTCGAATGTCGACGGTTCGACCCCGTCCGGATACCGCCTGCGGCTGGCGGACCCAAGCACGGTAACCGTGGACTGCCTGGGCGAGCGGCCTTTGCGTGATGACGCAGAGCCGCCGCAGGCCACTGCAACAACAAGGCTAAGTTATATAAGTTCTTATGCTAAAGCTAGTTACACTCTTCAAACAACTGCTTCTAGCTCGTAACCTGCGCCCCGACCAGGACTTCGTTCGTCTCGCTGATGTTCTGTTCCTTCCCTGTTTTTACTGTCTCGTGATGCGTTTCGAGGACAGTTTGAGCACAGTTTATTGCATGCAACCGATCATGCGAACCTGCGATTGGTCGGACTAGGTCGAAATCTGCGATTTGTGGAATTTTGGCGGCGGAATCTGCGTCTGCGGTGGCTGGAAGGGCGGTGTTGGCGGCCACCATCAGCTCGGCCAGCGGGTGGAGGCCCACGTCTTCGTAGCCTTCCTGGGGTATTGCCTCACGGTAACGCTGCGCATGAAACTGCGAACCCGCGCCCCCGGTCTGACCCCACGGGCCGTGCTGCAGGCCATCTCCGGCATCCAGATGGTGGATGTGGTCATCCCAACCACCGACGGACGCGAACTGCTCCTGCCCCGCCACACGGAGCCGACAGCCGAGCAGCCCATGATCCTGGAGCAACTCCGCCTGACGTTACCGCCCCAGCCGCCCCCGCGCATCCGCGCCGGCCAGGTGGAGATGCCACTGGCCACGTAAGCATCGCCGCCCACCGCAATTCAGCAGAAATGTAGTGCAGACCTGCGCCCCCCGATCGCCCCTCACACCTTCGCCAACGCCGATCACCACACCTATCTGCGAAAGTCGGACTAGGCCGCCCATTCGCTTCGCGTTTTGTTCGGTGCGGCTGCTGCACA